>JAGATQ010000036.1 GCA_017621205.1 Lachnospira sp. | reverse complement strand
TATTATTAAGCTGGGAAGTTCTGCGGTAAGCAGCCTGCTTGGTTCACCGATTATTGCAGTAGGACAGCCCATGGGTATGACGGATTCCTTCTGCTATGGATTTGTTACATCTATGGGAACCGATATTCATATGCCGGATTCGACATATAAGCTGGTTACTACAGACATTTACGGAAGCACGGATGCAACAGGTATTCTTATTAACCTGAAGGGGCAAATGATAGGCATTATCGATATTGATAATCATAACAATAATATGAAAAATATGATTTGTGCCATTGGAATTTCGGAGCTGAAAAAAACCATCGAAAATATGTCCAATAACAGAGACATTGCATATCTTGGAATTTACGGAAGCGATGTGACGCCGGAAATTAACCGTGAAATGGGAGTACCTTTTGGTGTTTATGTTACAGAAATAGATATGGATTCACCGGCTATGGAAGCAGGTATCCAAAGCGGAGACGTCATTATAAGAATTGATGATTCATCTGTTGAAAATTACAAGGATTTTGTCACTTATCTGGCTGATAAACGACCTGAGCAGCAAATCAGTATCGGCCTTTTGCGTCAGGGACCGGATGGATATAGCGGAATGAAGCTGGAAGTAGTACTTGGCATGAAATAAATCAGGGAAGGTAAAGAAACATGAAATATATTAAGGATTATAAAGATGTCGATAGAGTATTTGATATTTATCTTTGCAAGCACAAAACTTCTGCCGTGACTAAAAATGGAAAGCCTTATGACAGCGTAATTCTACAGGATAAAACAGGCACATTAGATGCTAAAATCTGGGATCCTAATAACATGGGAATTGCAGATTTTGATGCACTGGATTATATCGAGGTTTATGGTGAAATTACCAGCTTTCAGGGGGCTTTACAGGTGAATGTAAAGAGAATCCGTAAGTGTCAGGAAGGTGAGTTTAATCCTGCCGATTATTTGCCTGTCAGTAAGTTTGACATTGAGGAGATGTATCAGGAGCTTTTGGGATATATTTCCCGCACGGAAAATACATACTTGAAGCAATTGTTGCAGGAGTTCTTTATTAAGGATGAGGCTTTTGTAAAAGCATTTAAACAATCTTCCGCAGCAAAAACAATTCATCACGGATTTGTGGGAGGCTTGTTGCAGCACACCTTAAGTGTAGTAAAAATGTGTGATTATTACTGTACCTTGTACCCGCTTCTTAAAAAGGATTTGCTTCTGGCAGCAGCTATGTGCCATGATATGGGCAAAATCAGAGAGATTTCTCTTTTCCCGGAAAATGATTATACGGATGACGGACAGTTCCTCGGCCATATTGTTATGGGTGTTGAAATGGTTGGTGAAAAAATCCGACAGATTCCCGGGTTTCCGAATGTACTTGCCAGCGAATTAAAGCATTGTATTTTGTCCCATCACGGAGAATTTGAATTCGGTTCTCCCAAAAAACCTGCTATTATGGAGGCTGTTGCTTTAAGCTATGCGGACAATACGGATGCCAAGCTGCAGACCTTTACGGAGATTATGGAAAATACCAATGAAACAGGATGGCTTGGATTTAACAGATTGTTTGAATCCAATTTAAAGGGTACC
>JAGATQ010000035.1 GCA_017621205.1 Lachnospira sp. | reverse complement strand
CTACTCGGGGAGCTTTTAGGCAGATATTCAGGTTACTGAACATCTGCTTGTTTTTTCAAAATATAATGTGGACCTCTAGCTCAGTTGGTTAGAGCACCGGGCTCATAACCTGGCGGTCCTGGGTTCGAGCCCCAGGGGGTCCATCTAATACATTTAATTGTATTATACTAATTATATATGCCGGCGTGGCGGAACTGGCAGACGCCCGGGACTTAAAATCCCGTGGGTAGTGATACCCGTACCGGTTCGATTCCGGTCGCCGGCATTGAATGCTTAATGAGTAGGAACGAAGTGAGCTACGAATTTAGCAAGAAAGTCCACCTGAGCACTTAGCGAGGTATTGACGAGCTTAGTGCGAATGGTAGGCATTATTATTTTGATAAGCAAATCCTTTGTTTATGAGGGTTTGCTTATTTTTTTGTTTCGAAAAGTGTTGAACACCTTTTGAACACTTTACTTGGATTTTGCCCCTAGCCCTAGGTGTTCAAATGCTTTCATGCGGTCATTGTCCTTGTCTACATTGCGTAAGTAGTGCAGGGTAGTGGAAATATCACTATGCCCCATAAGCTTACTGATAGTAGTAAGATTTTACCATCATAGGCAGTAGAAGCACAATAGAAGCGTATTTTATGGGAGGAGTGATATTTGATACCACATTCCTCACAATACTTCTTTAAACGCCTGTTAAAGCGGTCGGTAGACATGAGCTTTCTCGCTGGTTCAAACAGGTATTCACCAGTAGGATTTAGCTTTCTGGCTTTCTCAAGAATCTTGATGGCTTCATCTGTCAAATATTCTTTCCGATAACCTCTGGAAGTACCGCCTTTTATCTGATTGGAGATAACTGCCTTGCGTCTTGAAAAGGACAAATCATCATTCAGCTCATTATCCAATAAAGCCTGCGTATGGAATGGAATCGAAATAAGCATTAGACATTAAGCGGTGGCAAAGATAAAATAAGTTTGGAGAAAGAAAAAGTTAGCTTCCGTGCTTGAGTGTGTAATGGATCTCTAACTTTTTGATGATGCTGCGTACTTTCTCTGGCGGATATTTTTTATATAGGGATGTCGGCTTATGGGTATTTATCCATTACCAGAATAATCTTCTCTGCATCGGGATACATCTCATCAACGAGATATTGGATCTCCTCTGCCCAATCGGTAGCGGTTCGATGCTCTATCACGTTGACACGATGATGACCGCCCAAGGGTTCGAGAAACGCAAAAATGCTGCAAGCTCCGTTATGTACATATTCGGAATTAACTTTTTTAGGTTGTTTATTAATCCGATTATCAATATGTCGATACACTAGTTGACACGCAGTGACAACATCCCTTATAATATTGCATTATACAAATGGCTGAATATGATGATTCGAATACATTATATTCAGCCATATGAGCAGGAGGTAATATTGATATGAAAAGTATTCGAACCAAAATCACCTTAAGCCTTATTCTGACGGTTCTGATTGGACTGACCGCGTCTGGATACTCGAGTATTATGTTAAACTATAACAATACGATGTCAACCGTCGAGCGGATGATGAGTCAGACAGCAGTTCTGGCGGCAGGACGTGCCCAGCAGGAGCTGGAAATATATAAGAATGTTGTTATGGAGGTGGGATGTATTCCGCAGTTGTCCGATTCGGAAGTGTCGGTGGAAGAAAAAAAGGCAATCATAGATGGGCGCGTTTCCATGCATGACTTCCAGCGGGGGAATATTATTGGTACGGATGGCATCAGTATTTTTGACGGAAAGGATTACTCAGACCGTGAATATGTACGGCAGGCAATGCAGGGAAATGTTTTTGTATCTGAGCCGCTGATCAGCAAAATTACAGGAGAATTGTCCATTATGGTCGCGGCGCCTTTATATTCCGAGGGAAACAATGGGAAATCCATTGCCGGTGTTGTATATTTTGTCCCGCATGAAACCTTTTTGAATGATATTGTGTCAGCCATTCAGATTGGTGAAAACAGCAGGGCATACATAATTAATAAGTCCGGTGACACGATTGCTGATATTACGCTTGATACGATTACTGTCCAAAACATAGAAGAGGAAGCGCAGAATGACGCGGGGCTGCAGGAGCTGGCGGCGATTCATGCACGGATGCGCCAGGGGGAAAATGGATTTGGAAGCTACATAAACGGGGAAGATAAAATGTTCGCGGCCTATGCACCTGTGCCGGGTACGGACGGCTGGAGCATTGCAGTGACTGTCCCGCAGATTAACTATTTGGAATCTACGAGAAATGCGATGGTTATTAATATAGGGGTGATTGTCATTTCCATATTGATTTCCATTATTGTTGCGCTGGCGCTGGCTGTTAATATCGGCAAACCGATGAAAGCCTGTGTTAATCGGATGAAGCTACTTGTAGAGGGTGATTTGGATACACCGATGCCCAGGATTACAAATAAGGATGAAACAGGGGTGCTTGTCAGATCTACGGAGGCTCTGGTAGAGGGACTGCGTACCGTCATTAATGATATTAGTTATCTTCTTAATGAAATGGCAAATCAGAATTTGGATGTTCACACAAAGCATGAAGACGTATACGTTGGCAGTTTTCAGGATATTTTACTTTCCATGCGCAATATGAGGATTAGGCTGAATGATGCCATGCGTCAGGTTAATCAGTCTGCAAAGGGAGTGGCCAGTGCCAGTGAACAGCTATCCGTAAGTGCACAGACACTTAGCCAGGGAACTACAGAGCAGGCCAGCGCAGCACAGGAACTGGCATCTCAGATCAGCATGATTGCCGAGGAGGTAAAGGATACGGCGGAAGGGGCGCTGAGTGTCAGAAGTCAGACACATCAGGCTGGCGAAGAAGTTTTGCTGTGTAATCAGAAGATGCAGAACCTGGTAGAAGCCATGGAAAGGATTCGTACCAGTTCCGAGCAGATTACCAGGATTCTTAAGACTATAGACGATATTGCATTCCAGACAAATATACTCGCACTGAATGCGGCAGTTGAAGCAGCCAGAGCAGGCAGCGCAGGGAAAGGGTTTGCAGTTGTGGCCGAGGAAGTCCGTAATCTGGCCGGTAAATCTGCAGAGGCAGCTAAAAATACATCGGACCTTATTGCAAATTCTACGGACGCAGTACATATCGGTACAGAAATTGCCCAAAATACGGCAGATGTCCTGCATGATGTCGTAACTAGTATCCAGTCTGTGGTTGAGGCTATCGACCATATTGCAATAGTATCCAATGAGCAGTCAGAGTCGGTCGATCAGGTTTCAGAGGGCATTAATCAGATTGCGGCGGTTGTGCAGAATAATAGCGCTACTGCTGAGGAAGGCGCAGCGGCAAGCGAGCAGCTTTCTGCCGAAGCAGCTTGTATGAAGGAACTTGTGGACCAGTTTTCGCTTGCCTCGAAATAAGCCTATCAGAAAAGCATACTTGAAGGAGCATATCGGATATGCTGTCATTTACGGGCTGTGTTGTTATTCTGTTCGGTCTTGTCGAACTGTATGGATATAACAGTGCTGTCAGAAATTTTTATGAAATGGAAATTTACAAATTTTATTTTGGAGAAATGTAGATAAATTTTGATTTGGATGGTTGAAAATTACAATAATCACTTGGGTGCATCTGCCTTTTTGAAAAGTGTTAATTTTCGGGCATTTGAGATAAATGTGTAAACGATAGCACCCGCTCAAAATTTGTATCAATCCAGACATGTAATATGGTGTGGGAGGTCGGTAGATAAAATAATTATCTACCTCCTACCCGATTGTGTACCCGATTTTCTGATTGCCTGTGGTATAAATTTTAATTGACCTACACATGCTATTAGGATAATCTTAAAGTATAACAATGTGATTCATAAGAAACCTTTTCCGCCTTCTGTTATTTTTTATATTGTAAAAGAGTAAGAGATACATATACTTAGAGTGCTTAGAGAAGAGCGTAATTGGAGAAGTATTTTAGGAAAAAGAAAGATTATACATATCCGGATAAGTAAATAGATAGATTGTTTACTATTGCAGGCAATGAACTGTTGGAACACCTTTTTGAACACTTTTCATAGACGAAGTTCCCAAAGCTCCCTTCTTTCATAGTTTTGGCAACGAAATTGAATTCGATTCCGGTCGCTGCCATTGTATGCGTAATATAAAAGATTCAGCTTTTTGGCTGAATCCTTTTTAGTTGCTAATATAATTTTTAGTCATGCTTTTATTATTGTTATGTGCCATATGGGAAGAATTATGCTATACCTAAAACACGGGACGTTCCCACTGGTACTGTTCCATATCCACACGTCCGTCAATAAATTCCACTCCTTCTGCCTTTAATAGCTCTATTTGACGGTTACTACCTCCAAAGGCAAATGCCTCAGAAACCTGTCCATCTTTTTTGACAACACGGTAACAGGGGATACCTTCCGGGTCTGGATTTACATGCAGAGCATAACCGACAACCCTTGCCCAGCGTCTGTTGCCGGCAATTGCTGCCACTTGTCCATAGGTTGCTACCTGCCCATAAGGAATTTGTTTTACTACATCATATATTTTTTCAAAAGTTGTTTTTTCCATGACACTGTCCTTTACTTATTTATTATGATGCCAGAGTTCGTTCGTCTCCAACATCTCTATATTGTATTATATCAGGATAATGATTTTTTACAAAGCATTTCTTGTGTTATGTGCGTATATGTTGTAAAATATAATAGTAATGAATTTGATAAATAATAAAGGAGGAGAAGCGTATGACGGCAGCACTCTGTTGGTTGGTTGCTATGGTGATTCTGACTGTGATTGAGTGTATTAGTCTGGGGTTGACCACAATCTGGTTTGCAGGTGGAGCCTTGATTGCTGCGATTGCGGCGGCACTTGGAGCATCATTGTTTGTACAGATTGTGCTATGTATTGTTGTCTCTACCCTGCTTTTGATTTTTACAAGACCATGGGCGATGCGTTTCCTTAATAACCGGACGGTGAAAACCAATGCAGAAAGTCTGGTGGGAGAAATTGCGATTGTTACGATGGAAGTGGATAATCTTAAGTCGGAGGGTCAGATTCAGATTAAGGGAAGCTACTGGACAGCAAGAAGCACAGATGACAATGTGATGATTGCCAAGGGCAAAAGAGTTAGGATTGAAGAGATTTCCGGTGTAAAATGTTTGGTAGTACCGGTAGAAGAGTAGGATAATAGGAGGATTTTTAGTATGTATGGTAGTATGAATGCGTTTGTAGTATTTGTTGTAATTCTTTTGATTGCGTTAATTGTCGGGGTGATTTTATCCTGTATTAAAATTGTACCACAGGCACATGCCTATGTTGTTGAACGCTTGGGAACCTATCAGGATACATGGTCTGTTGGTTTGCATTTTAAGACACCATTTATTGACCGTATCAGTAAGCGTGTGAATTTGAAGGAGCAGGTATTGGATTTTCCGCCACAGCCGGTTATTACGAAGGATAATGTAACCATGAAGATTGACACAGTAGTATTTTATCAGATTACTGATCCGAAACAGTTTACTTACGGTGTAGATAATCCGATTTTGGCAGTGGAGAAGTTGACTGCTACGACACTTCGTAATATTATTGGTGATTTGGAATTAGACCAGACCTTAACATCCCGTGAGACAATTAATACTAAGATGTGTTCTGTACTCGATTTGGCAACGGATCCATGGGGAATTAAGATTAACCGTGTGGAGCTTAAGAACATTATGCCCCCAGCAGAGATTCAGGATTCCATGGAGAAGCAGATGAAGGCAGAGCGTGAACGTCGTGAGGCAATTCTTCGTGCTGAGGGTGAGAAGAAGTCTGCGATTCTTACTGCAGAGGGTAAAAAGGAAGCGGCTATTTTGGAGGCAGAGGCAGAGAAGGCGGCAGCCATTCTCAGAGCTGAGGCGAAGAAGGAGGCAACAATCCGGGAAGCAGAAGGTCAGGCAGAGGCGATTCTCACGATTCAAAAGGCGAATGCAGATGGCTTGAATTTTATCAAGGAGGTTGGTGCAGATCAGGCTGTGATTCAATTGAAAAGCTTGGAAGCGTTTGCTAAGGCGGCAGACGGACAGGCGACGAAGATTATTATTCCATCCGAGATTCAAGGATTGGCAGGGCTTGCAAAGTCTTTGACAGAGGTCGCTGGCAAATAAGAAATCCGTACTGAGAATATATTAAGAAAACTAGAAAACTCCCGGTATGGGTGAACCGGGAGTTTTTTTGGTAAATAACAAAGGAATGGAGGAGCATGATAATGGAAAAGAAAAAAGACATTTTTGAGGATTTATATATATTTGAGATGGCAAACAGCCATCAAGGTAGTGTGGATCATGGTTTAGACATTATTCACGAGATGGGAAAGATTGCCAGAAAGTACAATGTGAAGGCTGCTGTTAAGCTTCAGTACCGTAATTTGGAGAAGTTTATTCATCCAGATTATAAAGGACGCAAGGATGTTCCGCATATTCCGAGATTTGAGAGTACTTGTTTGTCCTATGAGCAGTTTTCCCAGCTTGTTGAAGGTATTCGTGAAGAGGGGATGCTGGCAATGAGCACTCCTTTTGATGAGGATGGAGTAGAGTGGTGTATGGATCAAGGGATTGATATTATTAAGATTGCGAGTTGTTCTGCTTTGGACTGGCCACTTCTTACAAAGGTGGCAGCTACCGGAAAGCCGGTTATTATCTCAACGGGAGGAAAAACCTTATCAGATATTGACAAGCTTTACAATTATTTTTCCCACCGTCATATTCATTTTTCCTTTTTACATTGTGTTGCAGAGTATCCTGCACCGATGGAGCATTTGCAGTTAGATTTTATTGATAAGATGAGGAAGCGTTACCCACATGTTCCAATTGGTTATTCTGGACATGAGGCTCCGGATAATAATATGGTGGCGATGATGGCGGTGGCAAAGGGGTCTGTTATACTTGAACGGCATGTAGGGCTACCGACAGAGACAATTACCCTAAATGCCTATTCCATGAATCCAGCGCAGGCGGATGCATGGGTTAAGGCAGCAGAGGATGCTAAGCAGATGTGTAGTCTCAAGAAGGACAACGGTAAATATATTTCTCAGGCGGAGATAGATTCTTTGAATTCTCTGATGCGTGGAGTGTATGCTGCCCGACCAATTAAGGAGGGGGAATCATTAGTTAGGGAAGATGTATTTTTTGCCATGCCATGTCATGATAAGCAGATGAATAGTGGCGAATTTCATGAGGGCATGATTGCCAGCAGGGACTATGAAGTCAATGCAGAGATACATGAGAAGCGGAAGTTTACAGATATTAATTTAGTCCGGAGTGTGGTACATGATGCGAAAGGTATGCTTTATGAGGCAGGGATAGCACTAGGAAGTGATTTTGAGGTCGAGCTGTCCCACCATTATGGTATGCAGAATTTCCGGCAGGTAGGAGCAGTGATTATTAATATAATTAACCGGGAATACTGTAAAAAGTTGATTATTGTGTTACCGGGACAGAAGCATCCGTCGCATGCCCATAAGGTAAAAGAAGAAACCTTCCAGCTTCTATACGGGGAATTGGATGTAGAAGTGGAGGGAGAGAAGAAAACGATGCTGCCGGGTGATATCCAGACGGTATTGCGTGGGGTCAAGCATAGTTTTTCCTCTAGGACAGGAGCAATTTTCGAGGAAGTATCTACAACCCATGTGAAAAGTGATTCCTATTATGATGACCCGGCAATCCGCAATCTGGATCCGATTGAGCGAAAGACCATTATGCGTAATTGGTAAGTTAACTACCTATCACAGAAAAACCATAATACGATGTTAATATGATGTTAGCTTGATAACTGGATATGTATGAGGATAGGTCATAATGAGGTGATAGTTTGAAGAATGCAAAAGAGTGTATCTTTATTGTGGAGGACGAAAGCCGTATTCGTCGGATGCTTAGGGACTTTTTGACTTTGAAGGGATATTATGTATTAGAGGCGGCTGATGGTGAGGAGGCACTAGAACTATTTTATGAAAATAATCAGATTATTGATTTGGTTTTGTTAGATGTAATGCTTCCTAAGCTGGATGGCTATGGTGTGTTAGAGGATATTCGTACGATGTCGGAGGTTCCGGTAATTATGCTGACTGCAAGGGATAGCGAACAGGATCAGTTGGATGGTTTTGATTTGGGAGCGGATGATTATATACTGAAACCATTTTCAAATGCGGTTTTGCTGGGACATATCGAAGCGGTTTTAAAACGAAGCAGTGTCGGTGTTGGTTCCGGCAAACAGCAGACAATTGGGCTTTTGCGTGTGGATAGTGAAAATAAACGGGTCTTCTTACATGACAAGGATATTGGACTGACGGCAAAGGAATATAGTCTGCTTACTTATTTTTTGGATAATCAGAATATCGTTGTGCTTCGGGAAAACATACTAAATCAGGTTTGGGGATATAATTATGTAGGGGATACCAGAACGGTGGATACACATATTAAGCAGCTTCGATCTAAGCTGACGTCAGAGTGTGCATACATCAAAACAGTACATGGTTTTGGCTACCGTTTTGAAGTTCCTGAGGAGGAATAATGGCAGAACATTTTTTACAAATGGAATATGAAATACAGACGGATATTACAGTGACGGAGCGGATTGTGAATCGTTACAGTATATTCCGTCTGTTAAGTTTTATTATTAGCTTTTGTTTGATTGCAATCGGAGTAGCAGACCACAAAGGAGGAATGTTGGTGGCAGGAGGTTTTGCCGCAGGTCTTTTTTTCTGGTTTGTTATTTGTTTTACAAGGAAACAGGAAAGGCTTACTTATCTTCAAGGTAAGCAGGAGGTGCTGAAGGCGTATATTGCTAGATTCAGTGAGGACTGGAAGACATTCCCGGATGATGGAAGGGATTTTTTAAGTGCTGGTGCAGACTATTATGAAGGGGCGTTAGATTTAGATTTGTTTGGAAATGCATCCCTGTTCCAGTATATGAATGTGGCAGGTTCTGCCAAGGGGCGGGGCAGGCTCGCAAAATATTTGACGACAGCCTTTGGAAATATCCCATGTAATCTGGTACAACAGGATATTATAAAGAGGCAGCAGGCTGTAGGGGAGCTCATAGAACAGGAGGAATATAGCTTGCATTTGGAGACTCTGTCGAAATGTTTCCGAAGAAGGCATAAGGACTTGCAGCAGGTTTCTGGTCCATCAATGGAGCAGGAGGATGGTCATGAGAATAAACAGGCAGTGCTGACACTTGTTTTTGCAGGTAGTTGTATCCTGCTGACACTTGTAAGCCTGACATTGGCGGTGTTTCAGATAATATCCTATGATTGGTTTGTTATTATGCTGATATTGCAATTGATTGTTAGTCAGGCAGTGGATGGGATATTATCTGCCCACAGCAATACTGCATTTTCCTATATGCAGTATCTGGCGGCATACCAGCCGTTTTTAGACGCAGTAAGGAAGCAGGATGCCAAGGCTGACTTATTAAAGGAGTTGAGGGAAGAGATTGGTACGGATGCTGCGAAGGGAATCAAGCAGCTCAATACAATTGGGGAAGCATTACAATTTCGCCATAATCCATTGGTGTATGGTCTGTTATGTATGTTATGCCTTTACAATATGTTTTTGTTTGTTGCGTTTGTTCGTTGGAAACAGCGTTATAGCAAGCGAATAGATGCATGGATGAATAGCGTGTTCGAGTTGGAGGCATTGTTAAGTCTTGCAGTGCTTGGCAGAACCAGAGAGGTTTCTTTTCCGAAACTGGTGGAAGGCGTTGAACCCGTAATTACGATGGAGAACATGCGTCATCCGCTCATAATGGAGCGTGAGGTAAAGGGGAATGATGTTTCTCTTGTGAAAGAGCTTAGATTAGTTACCGGCTCCAATATGTCAGGAAAAACAACCTATTTACGCACCTTGGGATTAAATCTTGCTTTAGCTTATGCAGGTGCACCGGTTTGTGCTGACCGGGCAGAGACAAGCATGATGCAGATTTTTACTTCCATGCGGGTGGTGGACGATGTAAGTCAGGGTATTTCTACTTTTTATGCTGAGGTGCTTCGTATCAAAAATATGATTACCTATTCCAAGCAGCAAAAGCCAATGTTGGTTTTAATTGATGAGATTTTTAAAGGAACAAATTCAGCAGACCGGATTGTGGGAGCGACCGGAGTGATTAAAAATCTTTGTCACAACTGGATTATTGGTATGGTATCTACGCATGATTTTGAGCTTTGTAAGCTGGAGAAACAGGAACAGATGATTTGCAATTACCATTTTGATGAATACTTTGAAGAGGAACAATTGAAATTTGAATACCAGATTAAGGAGGGGCGGTGTACAACTACCAATGCATTGCACATCCTTAGGATGGCAGGAATAACAGATTGAGGAGTATAAGGATGAAAAGTTTAATGATAAAATACAAGCAGATAAAAAGAAGCAGCAGAGGAAAAGCCAGACGGGTAGTGGCATTTTTTATGGCAGCTATGCTTTTACTCACAGCGATGCCGCTTACAGGGGGGGCATCTATAAAGGCGGAGACCATGTCTGTTGTTATGGCAGGGGATATGGATACTACGGCATTACAGGAGGCAACAACCGGGCAGCAGACAACGCAAAAAAAGACGACTGCGGATAATAAGGCAGTTAGTACTACAGAACGAAAGGCAGTATGGTGTTCCTTTGAGGATTTGGATTTTAATAAGAAAACCGAGAAAGCCTTTACCAAAAATATTAAAACTATGTTTCAAAATGTAGCAGACATGGGTATGAATACGGTGGTAGTTCATGTACGTCCTTTTTCAGATGCGATGTATCCGTCGGATTATTTTCCATGGTCCAAGATTGCATCCGGAAAGCAGGGAAAAAATCCGGGATATGACCCATTAAAAATTATGGTGCAGGAGGCACATGCTGCAAAGCTTCGGGTGGAGGCTTGGATTAATCCTTACCGTGTAAGTCTTCGTTCCACCAAGATATCAAAGCTTTCCAAGAATAATCCGGCAAGAAAGTGGTATAGCAAAAAGAAAACAAAGCGGAATGTCCTGATATATGGAGGACAGATTTATTACAACCCCGCAAAACAGCAAGTGCGGCAGCTTATTGCGAATGGCGTGAAGGAAATTGTAGATAACTACGAGGTAGATGCCATACATATGGATGATTATTTTTATCCGTCTATGACGAGCTGGAATTATAAGAAGGTGTTTGATGCACCGGAATATAAAGCTTATGTCAAGAAACAGAAGGCTTTGGGGGAGGGCTATAAGAGTATTGTTAATTGGAGGCGGAGTAATGTAAATCAGCTTGTGAAGCTGCTTTATAAGACGGTAAAGGAGAGTAATCCGGAGATAGAGTTTGGTATTAGCCCGGCGGGGAATCTGGATAATTTGAGAGCCAAGACTGCCCATTATGTAGATATAGACAGATGGATTTTGGAAGAGGGATATGTTGATTATATCTGCCCACAGATATACTGGGGCTTTCAGAATGGGCAGTATTCGTATGACAAGGTTTTAAAACGCTGGACTGCTCTTTGTAAAGAAAGTGATGTGAAGCTATATATAGGGCTTGCTATGTACCGCACCGTATATTATGGAAGCAGTGAGTGGAAAAAGAGTAAAACGATTATGAAGCGTTCTGTTTCCTATGCCAGAAAGACGAAACAGGTGGATGGATTTTATTTCTTTACCTACAGAAGTTTTTTAAGCTCGAAGGCGAAGACCGAAAAGAAAAATCTTGTTAAGGAATTAAAAAAGAAATCATGAAAGGATGTAGTGTTTATGAATGAAAAGATAGCAGAGTTAAATAGGATTATCAATGAAAATGACCGGATTGTGTTTTTTGGTGGTGCGGGTGTTTCGACAGAGAGCGGAATTCCGGATTTTCGCAGTCAGGATGGACTGTACCACCAGAAATACGCCTATCCACCGGAAACGATTGTAAGCCATACCTTTTTTGTTCAGAAAACAAAGGAATTCTATGATTTTTATAAGGATAAAATGATTGCTTTATGGGCGAAGCCCAATGCTGCCCACGAGAAATTAGCAGAGCTTGAACAGGTGGGGAAGCTTAAAGCGGTGATTACCCAGAATATTGATGGGTTGCACCAGCTTGCAGGCAGCAAGGAGGTCTATGAGCTTCACGGAAGCGTACATAGAAATTATTGCCAGAAGTGTGGCGGGTTTTATTCCGTACAGGAGATTATGGAACAGGAGGGAGTACCCCACTGTAGTTGTGGAGGACTGATTAAACCGGATGTGGTACTCTATGAAGAGGGGCTTGATTCTGAAACCATTACCAAAAGTATTAAGGCAATCAGTGAAGCGAATGTATTAATTATTGGTGGAACTTCTCTGGCGGTTTATCCGGCAGCAAGCTTTATCGACTATTTCCATGGGGAGCATCTCATTGTGATTAATAAGTCGGAGACACAAAAGAGTGTGCGTGCGACACTAACCATTAACGAGCCGATTGGAGAGGTATTTTCCCAGATTGAAATAAAATGATGCTAGGGTCAAAAACCTTTTGTCCCCCAACTGATGCCACGGATTGCTCCGTTGTTTCACAACTCCCACAATCCTGTAAACATTCGAAATTCGCTAATTTACTGCGTAAATTGCTCCTTTCTCATGTTTGGCGGGTCCCAAGTTCAAATGCCTTATCATGCAAGCATGAACGGCATATTGAGCTTTTGACCCTGGCATCATAAAATAATATTATTATTTGGAAGTAGAAGCCTGGAGGATAATATAGACTCCGGGCTTTTCCAGGTAAGTTGTATAGCCTTCCTGCTCATATCGTTTGATTTCGTCTTCCATGTTGTCGTCCTGATAGCCACTTCTTGTGTCAAAAACAGCATAGTCCGTATCATATATGGTATCCCGCTCTACGATTGTGCCATCAATCATGTAGATGGTATCTCGTTTTGCAAGTTGTGGCACAAGGAAGGTGTTGGCAGAGATGCTTGCCTCCTTTGGCAGTATGTTAGAAAGCTCTTTGATGGCAGCGACCTGCTTCGGGTATTCCTTATAATCCTTTAAATAGTAGCTTTTTGGTATAATCTGGCTGACAAAGGCATAGCAGGCAAACACGGCACAGTAAAGCATACGGCGGTTTTGTTCTGTATTCTTTAAATCTGCAGCGTTGAGCATACAAAGGTAGAGGAGAAACATACAAGGTCCAAAAACATACTGGTAGAATACCGAATGCTGATAGGAATAACTGGGCAGCACATTGATAAATAGGAAAGGAATCAGTAGTAAAAAACGGCTATATTTTTTGGTACAGATGATTAATGTGAGTAGTGGAAGCAGCACAATGATAAGGAAGGGAATCTTCTCCTCCTGAAACATCTGGGTAAACAGGTAGCCAGGATTGCTGACTAAAGTATGTAATATTGCAAGTAGTCCTTCCTCAGATTCGCTAACAAGGTTGGAATAGTGATTGGTCATTAGTCCTTCACCGTGGGAAGAAAGATAGGAAAAGCTGATTGCCATTGCCCCGCCTCCGATGCCGAGGAGACATCCTCCCTCTTTATAATATTGTTTACTAAATAGGGAAAAGGCTCCCAGAATAATTACAAATAAACAGGCATCCTCCTTTACCGAGCATACCAATAGTGCAAACAGCAGGGTTCGGATAAAGTATCTGCGTTCCAAAGAGTAAAACAAAGACAATAGTAGTGGAATCAAAAATACATTTTCATGGAAATCATAAAAGCATCCTCCGGAAACTGCTGGTGCAAGACCATATATGCAAGCAACTAGCAGCATTGATTTTTTGGAAAAGCCAAACTGTCTGCAAAGCAGGAGCAATGGGAAAAATCCAATCAAAATGGCAGCCGCCTGTAAAAATAGCAGGATGCCGGCAGAGGGAAAAATTGCATAAAAAGGTAGCAGGATATAGTAAAATAGTGAGGTGTGGACATTGAGGTGAGAAAGTAATTCGTTGCGTTCGCAAGTGGTTATCATGGTGCCATGTTCTCTCATATTATGAAACATTTGTATAAAAATTCCCATATCGAAGGTGGAGGTTCTGCCAAGTTGATGACGACAGAGCGTAGTAAAGAAAATAAACAGAGTAAGAGCGATTCCTAATAAGATAATACCAATCCACACAATATTTTTTGGCATGGGGAGTCGGGACAGAATTTCTTTTAAAACAGGATAATAATAGGCGAGCACAAACACATTGAACAGGCAGACCCCGGCAAGCAGATAGACATTATCACTGCCGCTTACTACACGGGTACTGTACAATAATGTAGAAAGGAATAAAAGTGCTACATCGAGTGTTGACCGCTGCACTCCGGAAATTAGTGTTAATACGATGAATAAGCAGAAGACCTTAAGTAAAAAAAATGCTAGTGTTTCCCGTTCTACAAAGGCAAGCGATAAAAAATCGGCAGAGTAGAGGCTATTGCACAGACTAATTATAATCCATGCAGTAAATAGCCGGGTAATAATGGTTTCGAGAGTAATGGATAGCTTGATGTGTTTCATGGGAATATAGTTCTCCTTATTGTTAATGTTATATCTCACATCATACAAGATTTTTATACGGAAGACAAGTATTTTAAATGCTTCCCTTATTCATGAAAATATGCTATAATATTATTTCGAGCAACTTTTAGTAAAAATATCGAGTGTTTTAAAGAAGGGATTGTCGTCCTCTGTTTAAAGCATTCAATTTGAGAAAGGATGATTTCATGTTAGATAATAATGTATCAAAAACGAATCGCGAGATACATGCATTAGCAGAAAAGAGTAGGATGAATGGGAATATTGATCCGGAATTATTTACCAAATATGATGTAAAGAGGGGATTGCGTGATTTAAACGGTAAGGGTGTGTTAGCAGGACTTACTGAGATATCAGAGATTATTTCCTATACCGTTGTCGATATGGATATGAAGCCATGTGATGGTAAATTGTATTATCGTGGTGTGAATGTGGAGGATTTAGTAACCGGATTTATGAATGAGAAGCGTTATGGTTTTGAGGAAACCATATATCTATTGTTGTTTGGCTCGCTGCCTACCGAGACGGAGCTGGATGATTTTAAAAAGATACTGGTGGAGAAGAGAGAGCTTCCCAAGGATTTTACCAGAGATATCATTATGAAGGCGCCAAGCAGGGATATGATGAATGCGATGAGTCGCAGCGTGCTGGCTCTCTATTTTTATGATGAGCATCCGAATGATACCTCTCTGCCGAATGTATTAGACCAATGTCTGCATTTGATTTCTGTTTTTCCACGGCTGGCAGTGTATGCGTATCATGCGTATAACCATTACTATAATGATAAAAGTCTGATTATACATTCTCCCGACCCAGGTAAGTCGATTGCGGAGAATATTCTTTATATGCTTCGGGAAGATAATCAGTATTCAGAGCTGGAAGCCAAGATTTTGGATTTGGCACTGGTGCTTCATGCAGAGCATGGTGGTGGTAATAATTCCAGCTTTACTACTCATGTAGTAACCTCTTCTGGAACCGATACCTATTCCGTGATTGCTGCATCTCTTGGCTCTCTGAAGGGACCGAAGCATGGTGGTGCCAATATCAAGGTGACCGAGATGTTTAATGATATGAAGGAACAGGTAAAGGACTGGGAGGACGAGGAAGAGATTACAGCTTACTTAAAGGCACTGCTGCATAAACAGGCATTTGATAAGCAGGGCTTGATTTATGGTATGGGACATGCGGTATATTCCGTGTCTGATCCACGAGCAAGGCAACTGAAAATCTTTGTTGAGGATTTGGCGAAGGAGAAGGGGCTTGATAAGGAGCTTCGCTTATATAAGACAGTAGAACGTCTGGCACCGGAGGTAATTGCAAGAGAGAGAAAGATTTATAAAGGTGTTT
Source organism: Lachnospira sp. (assembly GCA_017621205.1). Taxonomy (GTDB): domain Bacteria; phylum Bacillota; class Clostridia; order Lachnospirales; family Lachnospiraceae; genus NC2004. Next base: position 41,435 of record JAGATQ010000035.1, on the reverse strand, counting down.
GTATCAATGTGGATTTTTATAGTGGATTTATCTATGATATGCTCGACCTGCCTCATGAGCTGTATACACCATTATTTGCACTGGCACGTATCGCAGGCTGGAGTGCACATCGCATGGAAGAGCTGATTAATGCTGGTAAGATTATCCGTCCGGCATATAAGGCAGTTTGTAAGCATAACGATTATGTTCCTCTTGATAAGAGAGATGAGGAATAGAAGTAAATAATAAAAGTAAAGGTAAATCAAGGCAATTCTTCGTCTGCTTCCTTTGGGGTATCCTCAGAGGAGAGTACCAGTTGGTTAATCAGATAGGTATACACACTATCATTTTGTTTTTTCCAATTGTCGCAGGCGTTGATTGCCATTTCCTTTGTTGCCACATTTAATTTAATCTGCAGCACGATGGAGTTTCGCTCCTTTACCATACATTCGACGATATATTCATTGTCTGATGCGGGAATGTAATTAGAATAGACTTCCACTTCATTACGAAGCTGGTATTGATTCTCGGCGAAAAATTCCAGTACATCATCCTTTAATCCCTCAGAAATGCGGTATTGGAACATCTCCAATGCTTCCTCTCCATCCTTGGTAATGCTATAGTTTGTGGAGAGGGAAGAGCCTTGAACGCTTTCCTTGGTAACAAAGCGGTTGTCAAGCAGCGAGGACAAGGTCTGCTGCAGTGTCAGAAAATCCGTATAATTCCGGTCTACAAAAAAAGAGGAAAACTGTGCTGTTGTCAGTGGAAATTCCACCTTCTTTAGCATAAATAAAATTACTAACCGATAGATTGTCTGGGTATCATTTTCCATTGTTATTATTTTCCTCCTAACTTAATTATCATGTTTCTAGGTAATTGCGAAATTCATTATTCTGAGAATTCAAGTTGAGCAATATAGACAATGTTGCTAACAGGGTACTTTGGAGCCGTCGGTACTTCGCATTGAACACTTAGTGAGTGTTTTAACACGAACTTAGTGTGAAAGTGTACCTTGCGTGAGGTGCTGTATTTTAGCACCTTATGTACCGTTACGAGCGACAAGTAGCGAGAGCGTGCCCTGTAGCAATACTGTCTATATTGCTCAACGGGGCTTTAGGAAAAACTTGTTTCGCAATTATCTATTAAGTTTTCTATTTAATATGTGCTTTAATCGCATTGCTTACGGCTTCGCATACTCTTGGGTCAAAGGGCTGTGGCATAATATTATCCTCGTTTAATTCCTCATCAGGTACTAAGCCTGCAATCGCAAGGGCAGCAGCCAGCTTCATTTCTTCTGTAATCTGTGTGGCACGCCCCTCCAATGCCCCTTTAAAGATGCCTGGGAAGGCAATTACATTGTTAATCTGATTTGGAAAATCGGAACGTCCGGTACCAACAATACGGGCTCCTGCTTCTTTAGCGAGGTCTGGCATAATCTCTGGGACAGGATTTGCCATGGTAAATAAAATAGCATCCTCATTCATGGAAGCAACCATTTCTTTGGATACGATATTGGGTGCGGAGACACCGACAAAGATATCAGCACCTTGTAGTGCATCTGCGAGAGTTCCAGTAGCACCGGAAAGATTGGTTACATTGCACATTTCTCTCTGCATCCAGTTTAAATTTGGATAATCTTTGGAAATGATTCCTTCCCGGTCACACATGGTAACATTGGTAAATCCGTAGTTTAACAAAATCTTAGTAATCGCAATTCCTGCAGAACCGGCACCATTTACCACGACCTTACAATCCTCTTTCTTTTTACCGGTTACCTTTAGTGCATTAATCACACCGGATAAAACTACAATGGCAGTTCCATGCTGGTCATCGTGGAATACGGGAATATTTAATTCCTTCTTTAACCGTTCTTCAATCTCAAAACAACGTGGGGCAGAAATGTCCTCCAGATTGATTCCGCCAAAGGCAGGCGCAATTCGTTTTACCGTTTCAATAATTTCTTCTGTATCCTGTGTATCCAGACAGATAGGGAATGCATTGACACCGCCAAACTCCTTAAATAGTACAGCCTTTCCTTCCATTACCGGCATAGCCGCCAGTGGACCAATATTGCCAAGACCCAAAACAGCACTGCCGTCGGATACGACTGCTACCGTATTTGCTTTAATGGTATAGGTATATGCAGCTTCCGGATTGTCAGCAATCACCTTACAGGGCTCTGCTACTCCCGGAGTGTAGGCAAGTGCCAAATCCTCCTTGGATGCAACCTTGCATTTACTCTCTGTGTTTAGCTTACCATTCCATTCTTCATGAAGCTTTAAGGCTTGTTCGTTCGTTGTCATAATTCTACTCCTTTATATTTATTTTTATTTACATAATTGATAAATACTATATTGCTGATACGATAGTCACAATAGTATATAAATTTACTTCGTTGTCTTTGCTACGCAAAGTACAAAGGCGTAAATTTATATACTATTATGACTATCTCTGCAGTAGTTGTGAGTTTATCAATTATCTAAATATAGGTGATTACCTATTTTGTAGTACTCTGGTAAATAAGTACTCTGTTTTTCCGTTTGAAACAGCATAATATCATTCTATCATTTGTGGCTGTAAATGAAAAGAGGTTGTCTTGCTTTTCTGTACATTTTTTGATACCATGGCGGATAGCAAAAGTATACTAAATTATTGTATTATCGTTTTTGGAAAAAACTGTATAGAATGTTTGTATGAATGTAACAATAAGTAGCTTTGCAATGATAACTTAATAATTGGGAGGGATACAATGCGGTTTATAATACAACGGGTAACAAAAGCAAGTGTAACAGTGGAAAAAGAGGTCATTGGCAGGATTGACAGAGGATTTCTGGTGTTGATTGGTGTCGGGCAGGAAGATACGAAAGCTATGGCTGATAAGCTGGTAAAAAAGATGATTGGTCTGCGGATATTTAGTGATGAAAATGATAAGATTAACCTTTCCTTAAAGGACGTGGGAGGGAATCTGTTGCTGGTATCCCAGTTCACGCTTTATGCAGATTGTAAAAAGGGAAACCGCCCCTCCTTTATCCGGGCAGGAGCACCGGATGAAGCAGAACAGATGTATGAATATATTATTGAAAAATGCAGGGAGGAGTTTCCTGAGGTACAGACGGGTTCCTTTGGTGCGGATATGAAGGTGGAGCTTTTGAATGATGGGCCGTTTACGATTATTCTTGATAGTGAGGAGATATGCTAGGTGTGTGTTGTTAAGAAAAAGACTTAGTGTAGTTTGGAATGGCATAAAACCGGAATGTATTATGGATTTGTTCCGTTGTTCGGGAATAAGAATTTCTAGGATATTCCCATGTTGGAATTAATGTGTGACGCAAGCGACACCAATTCGCCATCCATGGCTCAGTGGTGTCTTTTCGGGACATCCAGTCCCGAAATTGCTGTAGATTGATGGGAATATCGAGAAATTCTAATTCCCTGCCAAAGTCACAAATCCATAGCACATTCCGGTTTTATGCCCCCTCTTGAAGTTACGGATAGTATTTTTCTTTAAAAACAAAGTGGGTGAGGTTGATTAGGGTAATTAGGTGGTGTAGATAGGGTTTTGCCATAACGGGAAATAGTTTAATCGTAAAAATTTTTCATGTAAAACATTTTTATTTTATCTGAAATTATAACTTGTTATTTGATTTTATATGCAAGCTATACATATTAGTCTATCTATAACCTTGGGGGGCATGGAAGGGACACACGCTATATTATTGGTGACTATGGTAGGGAATTAGCATTTCTTGATATTCCCTTCTGGTAACCAGCAATTTCGGGACAGGGATGTCCCGAAAAGCCGCCACCGAGCCTGGATGGCGAGTTGGCGTCGGTTGCGTCAACACCCAATTATCCCATGGGAATATCCTAGAAATGCTTATTCCCGGACAACGGAACCAATAATATAGCGTGTGCCCCTTCCATGCCATACATCGTATCATATACAAACCCTTTTAACCAATCTGTACATTTTAAAAGATTTGTTATATACTATTGAAAGCAAAAAGCAAGTATTCATTTCACAGAACCACTTGCAACATAAGAACATATTAGGAGGATAAGCATGAGTAAAGTATATAAATTTGGAAATGATGTCGATACCGACCAGATTATTGCGTCACAATATTTATTGTTACCGGATATTGAGGCAATGAAGGGATACACCTTTGAATCGCTTTCCCCTTCCTTCGCCAGTGAGGTAAAGGAGGGCGATTTGGTAGTTGCCAATGAGAATTTTGGTTGTGGTTCTTCAAGGGAACAGGCACCAAGTGTTCTTAAGGCGTTGGGGGTGAAGGCGGTGATTGCAAAATCCTTTGCCCGTATTTTTTACCGCAACTCTATCAATATCGGATTGCCAGTTATTGTTTGTAAGGAATTATATGATGCTGTGGAGGACGGCGGTGAAGCAGAACTTGATTTGACTGCCGGAACGGTTACGGCAGGGGGGCAGACCTTTTCCTGTACCAAGCTCCCGGAATACATGCAGAACATATTAAATGCTGGAGGCTTAATCGCTTCATTAAATAAGGAGGGTCAGTAGCCATGGGAATGACATTAGGTGAGAAGATTATTGCGAGGGCAGCAGGTGTTTCAAGCGTAAAGCCCAATGATATTCATACAGTTACATTGGATCGGATGATGAGCAATGATGGAACGACACATTTAACTGTGGATATGTATCATAATAAGCTTAAAAATCCAAGAATTGCGGATAAAGACAAGGTTGTTTTCATTATGGACCACAATGTTCCGGCGGAGAATCCAAAGACCGCAGAAGCTCATAAGAAAATGCGTAATTTTGCTAAGGAGAATGGCATTAAGCTTTATGAGGGACAGGGAGTGTGCCATCAGATTATGATGGAGGACTATGTGTGTCCCGGTGAATTAATCTTTGGTGCGGATTCCCATACTACAACCTATGGTGCTCTTGGTGCATTTGGTACTGGTGTTGGCTGTACCGATTTTTTGTATGCTATGACTACTGGAACATCGTGGGTCATGGTGCCAGAGACGCTGCGGTTTAATCTGCATGGACAATTAAGAGAGGGTGTTTATGCAAGGGATTTAATTCTTACCATTATTGGAGATATCGGAGCTAACGGGGCAAATTACAAAATCATGGAATTTGCAGGAGACGGAGCGAGCAATTTAAGTATTGATGAAAGAATTGTACTTTGTAATCTGACAGTGGAAGCGGGTGCGAAGGCTGGAATTGTAGAGCCGGATGAGAAGGTTGTTGCCTATTGTAAGGAACGGGGCAGAAAAGCAGAGTTTATGTTTAAAAGCGACGAGGATGCACAGTTTGCCGCAGTCTACGATTATGATTTATCCAAGATTGAGCCAGTGGTGGTTCGTCCAGACTTTGTAGATAATTTTGATACCTTAGCTAATGTCAGCAAAGAGAAAATTGCCATTGACCAGGCCTTTGTAGGTTCCTGTAACAATGGACGTCTCTGTGATTTAAGAGCTGCTGCCGAGGTGGTAAAGGGTAAGAAGATTGCCGATACGGTACGTTTTATTGTTGCTCCAGCGTCCAACGAGGTCTATATTGAGGCACTGAAGGAGGGGGTCATTACCACGCTGATGGAGGCAGGCGCCATGATTATGAATGCCAACTGCTCCGTATGCTGGGGAAGCTGTCAGGGTGTTATCGGTGAAAATGAGGTATTAATTTCGACCGGAACCCGTAATTTTAAAGGACGCTCCGGGCATCCGAGTTCCAAGGTGTATATGGCGAGCGCAGCGACCGTAGCGGCAAGTGCGGTGGCAGGCTATATTACGGGAGTGGAAAGTGTGAAATGAAAATCAGAGAGTTAATATATGTTTTTAGGTACTTTTGTAATTATGACCATCGCATTGGTAATAAATAGTTACATAATTGCCTAATCTATTTTTAAAGAAAGAGGAAGATAACATGGAACAATTTACAGGTAAGGTCTGGGTGCTTGGGGACGATATTGATACGGATATTATCATTCCAACGGAATATCTGGCACTTCCGACCGTGGAGGATATGAAACAATATGGATTTTCTCCCCTGCGTCCGGAATTGGCAGGGCAAATCGGTGAGGGAGATATCATTGTAGCAGGAAAGAATTTTGGCTGTGGCTCTTCAAGGGAGCAGGCACCGGAGATTATTAAGGCTTTGAAGGTGAGGTGTGTCATTGCCAAGTCCTATGCCCGCATTTTTTTCCGTAACTCAATTAACAATGGGTTGCTGTTAATTGAGAATAGCGAGATTCAGAATGTAGTAAAGGAAGGGGATATGCTGACTGTCAATGTGGGTGAGTCCCTGGTACATGATGGACAATCGTATGCGATTCGTTCTCTTCCTGACAATCTGATGGACATTCTTAATGCGGGTGGTCTGGTAAAGGCAATGCAGAAGAAAAACGGTGTGATTTAGGAGGGCAGGACATGGGACATACAGTGATTGAAAAGATTATACAAAAAAATACCGGGGCTGCCGTAGTGAAGCCAGGTGATATTGTAACGGTGAATGTAGACAGGGTGATGATTCACGATATTTTTATTCCCTTTGTGGCAGACAAGTTTGAGGAAATGGGATTTCAAAGTCTTTGGGATACGGATAAGGTTGTGTTAATCTATGACCATCTGGTGCCAACGAGTGCCGTGGAGGATGTAAGGCATTTTAAGATTGGTGATGCTTTTGTGAAAAAGTTTGGTGTCAAGCATGTGCATCGCAGTGATGGTATCTGCCATCAGCTAATGACGGAGGCGGGCTATGCAAAGCCGGGTGACATTGTGTTTGGTACGGATTCCCACACGACAACCTATGGTTGTGTTGGCTGTTTTTCTTCTGGAATCGGCTATACAGAGATGGCAGCCATTCTTGGAACAGGGGAGATGTGGATTCGTGTACCGGAAACGATTAAGGTGCAGATTGATGGAACCCTTCCCGATAATGTCTATGCGAAGGATGTAATTCTCCGGCTACTCGGTGATTTGCGGGCGGACGGTGCAACCTACAAGGCATTGGAGTTATGTGGTTCCACTGTGGATAATATGAGTGTTGCATCCCGTATGACCATATCCAATATGGCGGTGGAAGCAGGGGCAAAGGCTTGTCTGTTTCGTCCAGATGAAAAGACCTGTGCATATTCCGGTGTTCCTTTGTCGGATGTTGATTGGATTTATGGGGATGCGGATGCACAGTATTGCAAGGTATTAACTTATAAGGCGGAGGATTTAACTCCTGTGGTGGCATGTCCATCCCAGGTGGATAATATCCATAATGTAGAAGAGGTAGCAGGGACAGAGCTTAATCAGGTATTTATCGGCTCGTGTACCAATGGCAGATTAGAGGATTTGAAGGTAGCAGCAGAGATTCTTGATGGGAAAACGGTTGCTTGCAAATGTATCATCACTCCAGCGAGCCGTAAAATTTACATGGAGGCAATTGAAGCAGGGTACATGGAAACCTTGGCAATGGCTGGCTGCATTATTACCCAGCCGGGCTGTGGATTGTGCTGTGGACGTTCTGGTGGAATTCTTTGTGATGGGGAGACAGTATTAGCAACCAACAACCGGAATTTTCTGGGACGCATGGGTACTTCAAAGGTGGGAATCTATCTTGGTTCTCCGGCAACAGCCGCCAGCTCTGCAATTGCCGGCAAAATTGTAGTGCCATAATCTTTTGATTCCAACTGATGTCACGGATTGCTCCGTTGTTTCACAACTCCTGCAATCCTGTAAACATTCGAAATCCGCTAATTACTGTGTAAATTGCTCCTTTCTCATGTTTTAGCGGGTCAAAAGGTCAAGTGCCTTGTCATGCAAGCATGAACGGCATTTTGACCTTTTGACCCTGACATCATATTAGGAATGGCATGTTAGAAATCGGGTTTTTATTTAGTTATGTAGATAGAGAATGAGAAATGTGATAACGGCAAGGGGGATGTAGATGCCAACAGATAAAGAGCAGCAGGCGAAGATATTATTAGTGGAAGATGACTATGCACTGGCGTTAGGGACGGAATATTCTTTAAAGGCAGAGGGTTATCAGGTGGTTCATGCGATAAATCTTGCCCAAGCAAGAAAGCATCTGCTGACGGATAAGGAATGGTTTTCTCTCGTGCTTTTAGATGTGATGCTGCCGGATGGTAATGGCTATGCTTTTTTGGAGGAAGTACGAAGGGCAGAGATTTATGTTCCGGTTATTTTTCTGACAGCGGTGGCAGAAGAAGCAAATATTGTGCAAGGACTGGATTTGGGGGCAGATGACTATGTGACAAAGCCTTACCGGGTCAAGGAACTATTATCCCGCATTTATGCCGCTCTAAGGAGGGAGCGGCAATATCGGTATGAAACAGATTCCTTTGGTATTGGGCATGATGCAGATGAGCATCATAAAGGTCAAATAGATATTGAGGGCTATAGGATTGATTTTGATAACTTTCGTGTGTACCGGGATGGTGTCGGAATTGATTGTACTCCAAGTGAATTCCGCCTGCTTCGGGAGCTGTTATTACATCCGAGGCAGGTACTTAGCCGGGAACAGCTCTTAGAACGGATTTGGGATGTAGAGAGCAGTTTTGTGGATGATAATACGCTGTCAGTGTATATGAAGCGGCTTAGGGACAAGCTGCCCGGAATAAAGGAGAGAATTCATACGGTACGGGGAGTAGGCTACCGATTTGAATAGATGGGAGAGAGCATGTTTAAAAACAAGGAGTTCCGGCAATTTACAGTTGGATATTGGTGCATGGTACTGCTTTTTTTGCTGCTGCTTGAAGGGGTAAACTGGTTTTACTGGCAGGAAAGAGAGTACGGAAGCCGTAGTCAGGTGATGGAATTGTCCTTGGTTTTTTTCGGTATAACAGTGTTGTTTGGTGTTTTGGGATATGCTGTTGGTTATATTTGTTTTTCTTGTCTTTATCGGCGGCTTTCTGCGGTTTCCAAGGAGATGGGTAAATGTACAGTAACAGATGTTGATTTTCCAATGACTAGGGAATACGAGTTTACAGAGGGTGAGCTTGGCATATTGGTTAGTAATTACCATCTGTTGGTGCAGGCTCTCAGAGAAGCCAAGAAGCAGGAGATGAAGGAGAAGTGTTTTCTGAAGGAGACGATATCGGATATTTCCCACCAGCTAAAAACCCCTCTGGCATCGCTAACCGTATTTCTTGATTTGCTTATAGAAGAAAAACTCCCAGAAAAAGAGGAGGAAAAAAGGGTGTTACGGGAAGCACAAAACCAGTTGCAGCGAATGGAGTGGATGGTATTATCCATGCTGAAGCTGGCACGGCTGGAGGTGGGGGCTATCGTATTTGAGACGGTAAAAACGCCATTGTACCCTATGCTTCTAGGCAGCATAAATAGTCTAAGACCCCGCTATGAGGATAAGGAGCAGCAGGTAACCCTGTCTTGTCCAGAGGATGCTGTATTGGTGATGGATGGGGACTGGATGCAGGAAGCGGTAGTAAACATCTTGAAAAATGCGGTTGATTATACGCCACGGAAGGGAGAAATCCGTATTGTAGTGGAACAAAATAAAATTTATACAAGAATTTATATTGCAGATACTGGTATGGGTATTTCACCAGAGGATTTATCTCATATTTTTGAACGTTTTCATCGTGGCAGTAATAATGTGAATTCTAATAGTGTTGGAATAGGACTTTCTCTTGCCAAATCTATTATAGAAGGGCAGGGGGGGAGAATTCATGTGGATAGCGAACTGTCTTTAGGAACACAGTTTACAATAACATTTGTTACAGAGGGAGGTAGTAACAAAAAATAATTCTTTGACTTCTATTTTTTAATATGGTAATATTTATCTATACATAATGTAGATAATTTTGCACTTCTTTCTAGGCGAACACCGTACAAAGCGACAGGTTCCGTTGCAAAATCCCTATAAGTTTATTAATTGTGAAGAGATAGCCCATATAATGGTGGCGGATAAAGATAATATGGTTTTATGTATAAAGGAGATGTTTTCAGTATGAATTATGAAGAGATGTCATTAGCTGAATTGAAAAGTGTGGCAAAGGAGCGTAAGCTGACGGGGGTCAGTGCCTTAAAAAAAGCAGATTTAATTGTAAGGCTTATGGAGACAGAGCCTGTGACGGACGATTCGGCAGGAAGAGTAAGGACAGAACGACGTGCCAGAGTGGTGGGAGAAACGAGAACTGTAAAATCTGGTAGCCGAAGTAAAGCTATGGAGGGAACGGGTACTGCTAAGCCGGAGGGCCGCAGCAGGACTGCGAAGGAAACGAGAAGTGTCAGAACAGAAAGGTACAGCAGGGATACCGAGGAGACAAGAGGTAGTAGAACAGAAGTCCGCAACAGAGATATTGGGGAGGTCAGAAGCACAAGGGAGGAACCAAGAGAGAGAGGGACGGAGGAAGAAAGACCATATTCTGCACGAACCGGAGCGGCAAGAAGTACCAGACCAGTGGGGGGAAGGTCGGATGGAATGATTCCGAACTTTGAGGAGCTTGATAGTGGTAAGATTGCGAATGGTATTCTGGAGGTTATGGGAGACGGTTTTGGTTTTATCCGCTGTGACAATTATTTGCCGGGGGAGAATGATGTGTATGTATCTCCGGCTACGATTCGTCGTTTGAATCTTCGGACAGGCGATATGATTAAAGGCAAAATCAAGATTCAGATGCCTACCGAGAAGTTCAGTGCCTTGCTTCGGGTAACAGAGGTTAATGGTTATACGCCGGAGGAGGCAATGAAACGTACAAAGTTTGAGGATATGACTCCAATTTTTCCTGATGAGCGGATTCATCTGGAAAATGAGTATTCCAGAACGTTGCCAATGCGTATTATGGATTTGCTTTCACCGGTTGGTAAAGGACAGAGAGGTATGATTGTGTCTCCGCCAAAGGCGGGTAAAACTACCTTACTAAAGCAGATAGCCAAGAGTGTGAGTAGAAATTACAGAGATATGTTTTTAATTGTGCTTTTGATTGATGAACGTCCGGAGGAGGTTACTGATATTAGGGAATCTATTGAGGGTCCCAATGTGGAAGTGATTTATTCTACCTTTGATGAGCTGCCGGAGCATCACAAGAGAGTGTCAGAGATGGTATTGGAGCGGGCAAAGCGTATTGTAGAGCATGGAAAGGATGTCATGATATTATTGGATTCCATGACGAGATTGGCGAGAGCCTACAATCTGACGGTGCCTTCGAGCGGGCGTACCCTGTCTGGTGGTTTAGACCCGGCTGCCCTGCACATGCCAAAGAAATTCTTTGGTGCGGCCAGAAATATGCGGGATGGCGGAAGCCTTACCATTCTGGCAACTGCATTGGTGGAAACGGGAAGTAAGATGGATGATGTAGTATTTGAGGAGTTCAAGGGAACCGGTAACATGGAGATGGTGCTTGACCGGACACTTTCTGAGCGACGTATTTTTCCGGCGATTGACATTAACCGTTCCGGTACGAGAAGGGATGATTTACTGTTAAATGAAGAGGAGCAGAAGGCGAATGCATTGATGCACCGCGAGATGAACCTGAGTAAGACAGAGGATGTTGTGGAGGAGATTTTAAAATTATTTTCCAGAACAAAGAACAACGAGGAGTTTATTCATTTGATTACCCAGTCTTTATCTCATCGTAGAAAATAAAAAAATTGTTGCATTTTTTATTTGTCTATGATACAATTGACACGCTGTTTATGAAAAGAATAGAAGTGACGAGAAGGTCGGAAGCCTTACGCCATTTTGGACATCAGACTATATTTTTAAAGAGGTGAAAATCATGAGAGAAGGAATCCATCCAGAGTATTATCAGGCAACTGTTACCTGTAACTGTGGTAACACATTCGTAACCGGTTCTACCAAGCCTGAAATCCACGTGGAAATCTGTTCTAAGTGCCATTCATTCTACACTGGTCAGCAGAAGGCTGCACAGGCCCGTGGACGAATTGATAAGTTCAATCGTAAGTATGGCGTTACACAGTAAGCCAAGGACAATTGTGAGGCAGGTTGAGGTAATACTTCAACCTGCCTTTTCATTATCTGCAAGATTTGGTTAGTTTAGGAAGGAAGAAATAAATGAAGCGAACAACAATTGGTGGCCAAGCCCTGATGGAAGGGGTAATGATGAAAAATCTGAACCAGTATGCCACCGCAATCAGAAAGCCGGACGGAGAAATCGATGTTCAGGTGACCGATTACGAAAGCTTTAGTGAAAAGCATCATTTGAATAAGATTCCGATTGTAAGAGGCGTGTTTAACTTTATCGAATCTATGGTGATAGGGGTAAAAACCCTGACCTATTCCGCCAGCTTCTTTGAGGATGAGGAAGAGGAACAGCAGAAGCAGAAAAAAGCGGTCAAAGAAGAGGGGAGTGCAAAAGAGGAAAACGTTATCAAGGAGGAGGCACCGCAGAAAGCAGCATCTTCTATGGATAATGCTATGATAATTGGAACAGTGATTTTTTCTCTGGCATTTTCTTTATTATTATTTATGGTAGTTCCTAACCTGCTTACCAATTTTTTGAGACAGTATACGAAAAGTGAGCTTCTTTTTTCTTGTGTGGAGGGTGTGGTGCGTATTGCCATCTTTTTACTTTATGTCTATCTCATTTCCTTTATGGAGGAGATTAAACGGGTATATATGTACCATGGTGCAGAGCATAAAACCATTAATTGTTTGGAGAGTGGGGATGCACTAACGCCGGAGAATGTATTAAAGCATTCGAGAATGCACAAGCGTTGTGGTACAAGTTTTATGTTTCTTGTGATGGTGATTAGTATCTTCTTCTTTATGTTTATCCGGGTGGATAATAAACTGCTGCGGCTTGTTTACCGCTTGCTGTTAGTTCCTGTTATTGCAGGTGTTTCCTATGAATTTATAAGGCTGGCAGGACGTAGTAATAACTGGTTTGTCAATCTCCTAAGTAAGCCGGGGTTATGGATTCAGAAAATGACGACGAGGGAACCGGATAGTGAGATGGCAGAGGTTGCCATTCAATCCGTCGAGGCAGTGATGGATTGGCGTGCCTATCAGGAGGCAATGAAAAACGGAGAGATAGAAGACTAAGAGAGTTAGTTTGGAAAGAACTGGTGTGAATGATTTAATCGAAGAGGTGTAGGATGTCTGGTTATCAGGAAATACTTGCATTTGGTGAGGAGGAATTACATAAGAGTGGTATCGAACAGACAGAAGCCAAATCCTGTGCATGGATATTATTTTCCTACTGCTTTTGTATGAGCTGGATTGACTTTTTAATGAATTGTATTGAATGGCAGGAGATGAGCGCAGAGGATGAGACACATTTACAGCAATATAAGGAACTGCTAAAAAAAAGGGCAAGTGGAATTCCTGTGCAGTACCTTACCCATGAACAGAATTTTTATGGTTATGATTTTTATGTGGATGAACGTGTTCTCATTCCAAGGCAGGATACAGAGGTATTGATTGAGTGTGTCGAACAGATGGTGGCACAGGAGCTGCTAAGAAAAGAGCAGATGACAGCGGGAACATTATTGGACCTATGTACCGGCTCCGGGTGTATTGCCATAACCCTTGCTAATGTGTTAAAATGGGATAAAGTGTGGGCTTCTGACATTTCAGAGGATGCGCTATGTGTGGCGGAACAGAATAATATGGCTCACGGTTCCTTGGTTGAGTTTAGACAGGGAGATTTATTTGCTCCTTTTGAGCAGTTTAAAGCTGCCTTTGATGTGATTGTGTCGAATCCGCCCTATATTGAGAGTGCGGTTCTTAAGACACTGTCCAAGGAGGTTTTGGAGCACGAGCCGCGCATGGCATTGGATGGCAGGGAGGACGGGCTTTATTTTTATAGAAGAATCGTTAAGGAAGCGAGAGAGTATTTGAAGAAGGAGGGACTGTTCTTCCTTGAGATTGGTTATAATCAGGGAGAGGCAGTGAAAGCGTTGTGTAATGAAGCTGGATATGAGAATGTACGGGTTGTAGCGGATCTGGCAGGTCTTGACCGGGTTGTTTGTGCCCGGTATTGCGGTGCAGGTTTATTATAATCATTACTTGGAGGATTAGAAAATGGATATGTTAGATAAGTTACAGGATGTAGTTGGTCGTTATGAGATGTTGATGGGTGAGCTTGCCCAGCCGGATGTGGCAAATGATGCTGTCCGGTATACGAAGCTTATGAAGGAGCAGTCAGAGCTTGCCCCCTTGGTGGAGAAGTATCATGAATATGAAAAGGCACAGGAAACCATTGATGACAGCATGGTGATGCTGGAGGAGGAGTCGGACGAGGAGATGCGTCAGATGCTGAAGGAGGAGCTTAGCGATGCCAAGGCAGCAATTGAGCATCTGGAGCAGGATATCAAAGTGCTGCTGCTTCCGAAGGACCCGAACGATGACAAAAATGTATTTGTAGAGATTCGTGCCGGTGCGGGCGGCGATGAAGCGGCATTATTTGCAGCAGAGCTTGCGAGAATGTATCAAAGCTATGCGACAAAGAATCATTGGAAGCCACAGACCATTTCCTTTAGTGAAAATGGAATTGGTGGATTTAAGGAAATTGTATTCATGATTAATGGAAGCAGTGTGTATTCCAAGATGAAATATGAAAGCGGGGTACACCGTGTCCAGCGTGTGCCTGCAACGGAATCACAGGGAAGAATCCATACTTCTACAGTCACGGTAGCGATTATGCCAGAGGCAGAGGATGTGGATGTGGATATTGATATGAATGATGTGCGTATTGATGTGTTCCGTGCTTCCGGTAATGGTGGACAGTGTGTCAATACAACGGATTCCGCAGTCCGTATTACCCATATTCCGACAGGTATTGTGGTGTCCTGTCAGGATGAGAAGTCACAGATTAAGAACAAGGAAAAGGGTATGAAGGTGCTGCGTTCCCGAATTATGGATATGCGGATGCAGGAGGCACAGGATAAGGAGGCGGAAGCGAGAAGAAGTCAGGTGGGTACCGGAGACCGTGCAGAGAAAATCCGTACTTATAATTTTCCACAGGGACGTTGTACAGACCATAGAATTAAATTGACCAGCCACAGACTGGATGCGATACTCGGTGGTGATTTAGATGAGCTGATTGATGCACTTGTTGCGGCAGATCAGGCGGCAAAGCTCAGTAAGTTAAACGAGGATGCATAAAATAATATAAAAGCAACGACACGATAGTTAGGGATAAGCTTATAATCCACGAAAGGGAGAAACGTTATGAACAAAACGATGAGTATTCGTACTAAGACGATTGTAATGATTTTACCGATAATGTTATTGGTAATAGTTGCCTTTTTTGCTCTTTCAAGAAATACAATTATTAAGCTCTCTAAGCAGGAGCTTGAAGCGGAATCTACAGCTTATACAGAGAATATTTCATCGTGGGTGAATCAGATACTGGGTGAGATAACCATATACAGGGATGCGATTAATGAGAACCGTTTTGCTGATGATAAGGAAATCCTTGAATTTATGAAAAGCAGTGTAGATAAAAATGATGCTTATCCTATTGGGCTTTATATGGGCGATGATTCAGGGATTTATCTGGATGCATCCGGATGGGTGCCGGGGGATGACTGGGTACTTACGGAGCGGGATTGGTATGTGCAGGGGAAGGAATCCAAGGAGATTACTTTTGGAGAGCCATATTACGATTCCCAGTCGGGACAGGTATGTGTAAGTGCGGCATGTCTGATGGATTATGCAAAGGCAACCAGAGTGTTAGCGGTGGATGTCTATCTTGATTATGTTGCGGAATTAATGACGAATATCTCCATTGGCGATACGGGTAGAGCATTTTTGGTTACCAAAAACAGTGAGACGATTTTGGCACATCCCGATAAGGACATGCTGGATGTGAAGCTTAGTGCCGATGGTAATGACGGGCTTTATAAGCAGATTGGTAAAGCGTTGCAGGCAGATAAGACAGGCCTTTTGGAAGTGAAGGGAGATAAGGGGGATTATTATGCTTGTGTGAATCCGATTGATAATACGGACTGGTGTCTGATAACTTATATTAGTAGGAAAGATGTATTGTCTGACCTTAGAAGGCTGGAGATTTTCATGGGGATGATTGCTTTTGTTGCAGCAGTGCTGATGATTTTCTTTTCCCTTCGTATTATGAATCGGGTGGTAAAACCGGTAGAGAGTGTGACCGATGTGCTAATCGATGTGGCAAAGGGCAATTTTACAAGGGAGATTGAGGTAAAGGGACATGATGAAATTGCCCAGATGGGGGGCAATATGAAGATGTTTTTAAGTCGTATGCGAGAAGTAATTACGGATATTGCCAATACTGCCGAGTGGTTAAAAAGGCAATCCGAAGAAAATGGACGGGTATCCGATTCCCTGCTTGATTCTTCTAAAAGTCAGGCGGAGGCAATGGCAGTAATGGAGTCTATGATTACAGAGCTTTCTGAGACGACAGAGCAGGTGGCACAGCAGATGGAACAGCTTGCCCATGTGATTCGTACAACGAGAGAGGAGGGGGCTTACGCCGGTACGATGATGAATCAGACGGTGGAAGCGTCTGAAAATGGTAAAAATGCAATGGAGGATATCCGGGAAGGGATGGATGCCATGGCAGCCACAATTACCTCTTTGGCAGAGCAGATAAAGGAAACAGAAGGGGCAACGGCAAAGATTGGTGATATGGTAAATATGATTGTTGAGATTGCAGACGAAACAGAATTGTTATCTCTGAATGCGTCTATTGAGGCGGCAAGAGCAGGAGAGGCGGGAGCAGGTTTTGCTGTAGTAGCAGAGCAGATTGGAAAACTGGCGGCCAATAGTGCCGAGGCAGCCGACGATATTGCAAGGCTTACTGTGCAGATTAAGGATACAGTATTGAAAGCGACCAGTCACATGGAGCATAGTGTTTTGGAGGTTGAGGATAGCACCAGGAAAATTGGGGAAGCCAGTACTACCTTTGAAACGGTATTTGATAAGGTTGGTGAGACAGAGAAAACAGTGGAATGCATGATACAATTGATTGGACAGGTAGACGATGTAGCAAAACGTATGGAACAGATTGCTATGGTTCAGGTCAATGCTACGGAACAGATTACAGAGTCTTCTGTGAAGCTTGGTGAGTTGACAAAGGAGGTTACTACCGACAGTGATACGGTAGCTGCTAATGCGGTAGAGCTAGAGAAGGAATCCGGTAAGCTCATGGAACGTATCGAGCAGTTTCAAGTGTAGGCGATAGTTGTAAGGCTCTGGCGGGACAATTGAAATACTTTTTATAATACAGTATAAGAAGGGGCTGCGTTGGCAGCCCCTTTAATATTCCTCCAGAAAATGATGTTTTATACCATGCTTTTTATAAGCAATCACAGTATCCACATTGACATTTTCAACACTTTTAAATATATTGCCCTCTATATAAGGATTGACTTTTTTCAGTTCGGCAATCAGCTTTTTAACCTCCATCCGTTTAGATGCACTATCACTTTCATCCGTAGTTGTACAACAGGTTTCGGTAAAATGACAGGCACACTGTAGAAACGAAAGGTGATTGTAATCACGCCAATGCTCAATATCCTGTTCCCGAATCAGGTACATCGGTCGTATCAGCTCCATTCCTTCAAAATTGGTGCTGTGGAGCTTGGGCATCATAGTCTGTACCTGTGCACCATAGAGCATGCCCATCAGAATGGTTTCAATGACATCATCATAATGGTGTCCCAGTGCGATTTTGTTGCAGCCAAGCTCTTTTGCCTGGTGGTAGAGGTGTCCCCGACGCATGCGGGCACAGAGATAACAGGGAGACTTTTCAATATCATAGACTGTATCAAAAATATCCGATTCAAATATGGTAATGGGAATATTCATCATGCGGGCGTTGGATTCAATTAGCAGACGGTTTTCTTTGACATAGCCCGGGTCCATTACAAGAAAAACCAGCCCAAAGGGAATCTGGCGGTGTTTTTGCAGCTCCTGAAACAGCTTTGCCATCAGCATAGAATCCTTTCCGCCGGAAATACATACTGCAATCCGGTCTCCTGGCTGTATCAGCTCATAATTTTTAATCGCTTTGGTAAAACGGGAAAACAACGCCTTGTGGAATTTTTTTCGGATGCTTAACTCAATGTCATAAGCTCGCTGGTTAATATCCGTTTTTTTGTTATTGCCTGGTTGTGTATCTGATATTTTCTTTTCCCGATTTTCATTTTCTAACTGTTTCATACCCATTCTTCTTTCCCTGTTTTATCAAAAAGCCAATATTGCTGCTTAATTATAGAATCATTATTCAGTATACGGATTTCCTGATATAATTTCAATAGAAAAATAATCGGCTAATCTCAACAACAAAAATAATTGGCTAATCTTAACAGCCTTGTTAAAGATAGTTTTTATAACTGGTTATTAAAAATATAGTTAGGTAAAGTGGTTGACAGAAAAAGGAAATAAGAGTATAGTTATCACAAATAAATCATACTAATCAAGTAGGAATAAAAAGAGAGGTAGAAGCTATGGGAAAGGTATATCAAGGAACATTAGATTTAGTAGGAAAGACCCCTTTGGTTGAGGTATCAAATGTAGAAAAGGAGTTGGGACTCAAGGCCAAGGTGTTAGTGAAGCTGGAATATTTTAATCCCGCAGGAAGTGTGAAGGACAGAATTGCCAAGGCAATGATTGAGGATGCAGAAGCCAAGGGAGTGTTGAAGGAGGGCTCTGTTATCATCGAGCCGACCTCTGGCAATACCGGAATCGGACTTGCTGCGATTGCGGCGGTAAAGGGTTATCGCATTATTCTCACAATGCCGGAGACGATGAGTGTGGAACGCCGCAATATATTAAAGGCGTATGGAGCAGAGCTTGTTCTGACCGATGGTGCGAAGGGAATGAAGGGAGCCATTGAAAAGGCAGAGGAGCTTTCCAAGGAAATCAACGACAGCTTTATTCCGGGACAGTTTGTGAATCCTGCCAATCCGGCAATTCATAAGGCTACCACAGGCCCGGAGATTTGGGAGGATACGGATGGCGAGGTGGATATATTTGTTGCAGGCGTCGGAACTGGTGGAACACTGACCGGAGTCGGAGAGTATTTAAAGGAGAAAAAGGCTGATGTGAAAATCGTTGCTGTGGAGCCAGCGACTTCTCCTGTGCTTTCCAAGGGAACACCGGGGGCACATAAGATTCAGGGAATCGGTGCCGGGTTTGTACCGGATGTGTTAAATACCAGGATATATGATGAGATTATCACGATTGAAAATGAAGATGCTTTTGTCACAGGTAAGCTGCTGGCAAAAAAGGAGGGAATTCTTGTGGGTATTTCTTCTGGTGCAGCCTTAAAGGCAGCCATTGAGCTGGCAAAACGACCGGAACATGAGGGTAAGACGATTGTAGCGTTGCTGCCGGATACAGGAGACCGCTATTATTCTACTCCGTTATTTACGGAGGAGTAAGAAATGAGAATAACCATAAGCTGTGTCGGCAAGATAAAGGAAAAGTATTTTAAAGCGGCGATTGAGGAATATAGCAAACGGCTTAGCCGGTATTGTAAGCTGGATATTTTGGAGGTGGCAGACGAGAAGACACCGGAGCGTGCCAGTGAAGCGATGGAGGAAATCATTAAGGCGAAGGAGGGGGAGCGTCTTTTAAAAACCCTTCGGGACGATGCCTATGTCATTGCTCTTGCGATTGAGGGTAACATGCTTGATTCCATCGAGTTAGCGAGGTGTATGGAAACGCTTGCTGTGCAGGGGAACAGTCATATCCAGTTTGTGATTGGCGGGTCGCTTGGGCTTCATAGCAAAGTGCTTGAACAGGCGGATAGGAAGCTTAGTTTTTCTAAGATGACATTTCCCCATCAGCTGATGCGGGTGATTTTGTTGGAGCAGATCTATCGCGGATACCGTATTATCAATAAAGAACCTTACCACAAGTAATAGAAAACAAGGAAGCAATTGTATATCATCTTTTACATTTTTGAAACATCTTTGCTATCAGATGGAAATATCTATCTGATAGTATGTAGTAGTACATCATAAACTAAGTTTCTTGCAGTTAAGCTTGTCTAAATTATTATCTGCTGTGTTAGATTTTCTAGCTGTAGTCACCACTACACCGTCGAAAATCTGCCTTGCAGAATAAAAATTTATCCTTCGCTTTACTATCAAGAACTTAATTTATGATGTACTAGAAGAAAAAATGAAAGAGGTGATAACAAAATGTGTGGAATCTGTGGGGCGATTGGATACAAGGAGGAGTATAGTGGGCTTGGGCATCTAAAAGATTTGGAACAGATGCAGGCTATAGATTTAAAATACTGGCTTCCCGGAGATATTTTACAGAAGGTGGATAAGATGAGTATGGCACACTCATTGGAGCTTCGTGTTCCATTTTTGGACCGCGAAGTTTTCCGGGTTGCTAGTAGAATTCCACACAAGATAAAAACAAAAAATTATACGACGAAATACGCTTTGAGGAGGGTAGCATGTGTTTTTTGGGGGAAGATGAGAAAAACAGCGGAGGTAGAAGGTTTGGAGATGAGTACAATGGCAGAACCCCGGTTACTTGTAATAGAAGATGAGAAATCCCTTGCTGACATTTTAGAATATCATTTTACAAAAGAAGGGTTTCAGGTGAAGAGTGCCTATAATGGAGCAGACGGAATCAGGCTCGTGAAGGAATATGAGCCCCAGCTTGTGCTGCTGGACTGGATGCTGCCGGATTTGAGCGGTGTGGATGTCTGTAAAATGTTGACAGAGCAATATAATATTCCAATCATTATGCTGACAGCAAGGGGGACGGTTGACGATAAGGTATGTGGCTTATCTTCCGGGGCAGATGACTATATTACAAAGCCCTTTGAACTGCGGGAGGTTACAGCGAGGGTTAAGACCATCCTGCGTAGAATGGAAAAAACACAGACGCCCCAGAATAAAATCCATGTCGGGCATGTGGTAATTTTAGAACAGGAGCGTATTGTATTTATGAATGATGAGCAGGTTGAATTGACGGTGAAGGAATTTGACCTGCTTTTGTGGCTGATAAAACATCCACGGAAGACATTTACGAGAGATTCCCTGCTTACTGAGATATGGGGATATGATTTTCTTGGAGGAACCCGCACAGTTGATGTTCATATTCATCGCCTGCGGGAAAAGCTGGATTTAGCAGATAGGATTCTTACTGTATTTGGTGTGGGGTATAAGTATGTTCCAAAATAATAAATTTTTTAATAGTATTTTATTTCGTATCAGTGTCTGGTTTCTGTTGATGGGAATCGTCGGTGTTACTGCTGTTTCCTATTCTATGGAGATACAGATGCGTCTGAATACAGAAAAACAAATTACGGAAGAGTTATTGCGGGTAAAGGAAAATGCACAGCTTTATGTGTGTCAGGTCTTAATGCTTCATGACAATCAGATAAATAAGGAAGGATTTGAAAAGTTTATTAACGACATAGAAGAACAGTTTCAAAATGCGGGATACCGGAATGTTGCATTTTATGATATAGAAGGGAAACCAATCGGTACTGGTAACGAACGGTTTGTAGGTTTAAAAAACCGTGAGGATTTTGGCAGGGCAATGAATGGGGAAAGTGCATTTACCTTACATTATGGCAAGGATAATGCATGTGATGTTTATTTTTCAATGCCTGCCAAGGCCCGTGGGGAACTGCTTGGACATATCCGCTTCTATCTGGATTACAATGAGATATATGAGCGTGAACGAAATGCATTGCACAGTATGATTTATGGGATTATACTGGTTCTGGGGGTCAGCTATATCATTATATGGCTGATAGTAAATAGAATGGTTAAGCCCATTCGTAGGCTGGCAGACATATCGGAGGATATTTCCAGTCATTTTGAGGATGGAAGGCTGGATACCAAACTGCTTGGTGAGGAACAATTCTATCGGCGGCAGGATGAAATCGGTGAGCTTGCCGGCAATTATAAGAAGATGCTTACGGTGACAAAGGAGCAGTTTGAGAAAATAGAACAGGACAGAAAGCGGATACTATCATTGTTGGATAGCAGGCAGGAATTTTATAATAGCATTACCCATGAGCTAAAAACTCCGCTTGCAGTTATCTCCGGGTATGCACAGCTGATAGGGGAAAACGGTCTTGCAGATACGGAATTATTTCATCGCGGAATGGCACAGATTCTTCGTGAGAGCGAACGGATGCACCGGATGGTGGTGCAGTTGTTAGATATGCAGGATATGGAGGGAGAATACACGCTGGAGCCGATTGAGATGATAGGTGTGTTAATGGATGTTACAGAAATGATGAGAATGAAGGCCAAGCGATATGACAATACGATTACACTTCATATTGAAGAGGGAGAATACATCATGAACGGCAGGGAGGACCGGATTCGGCAGGTATTGATAAACCTTATAGATAATGCGATTAAATATGGGGAAACGGGAAAGGAAATTCGGATTCAAATGAAAACGGAGGATGAAATGATAAGAGTCGATGTTGTCAACCATGGGGAGGGACTTAATAAGCAGGAGCTTGAGCGGATATTTGAGCCATTCTACCGTGTGGACAAAGAGCGTTCAAGGGAGCTTGGCAGTGCCGGACTTGGTTTATCTATTGTAAGAAAAATTGTAAATGAGCATAATGGACGTATTACTACAGAATGCATACCGGGAGAATATACCGTTTTTTCTGTTTCCTTTCCAAGGGTTGATGAGGAGGCATTTACTTTGGACAGGCATCATAGACCGGATGAGGAGAGGGGTGTGGACAGAGAATGAGGAGGTATATGTGGCTTTGTTTTTGTTTGCTTCTTTGTCTGATTGGAGGACTGCTATTAGACAGCTATGCCAAAAGGGAAATAACAAAAACGATTGTGTTAGAAGAAAAGGATGGGCAATCTGCGGAGAATGAATATGTCGTAAAAAATATTAAGGAATATTTTTATGAAGGAGTGCAAAAGGAAGAGGGCTGGATTGCAGTAGAACAGGATTCCGAATATATATATGCTTTGAAGTATATAGAGGATGGATACGAATATCAGAAAATTGATATTGGACAGGAAAAAATTCTTTCAAGTCTTGTGGTAGAAACGGAACCACTTGAGCAGGTAAAGATTGCTCCTGGTGGAAAATACATTGCTTATGAGAGACAATATCCATTTGGAGTAGAATTGGTTATGTATTTTGTTGAGGATGAGAGTCAGCTTACGCTTGGTGCGGGATATGGATGCTCTTTTGCATGGAGTGGTGATGGAACGAGATTATTTTATACTTTTGTTGATGAGGGTGGAACAGATTATGACGCGAATACAACATGGGTTTTATCTTGTTTTGATACGGCATATCCTTGGGATGATGCGTCAATGATAATTGATGTAGAGGGGGATATAGGAATTCCAAAAAATATTGTGCCGAACAGGGATGGCTCTGAGATTTATGTAGGTTATGAAAATGCTAATATGGATACAAACAGGCAGGATTGGCTGTTTCTGATAGATGATTTTATGGTACAAGATAATATGGCGATTGAAGGTAAAGCAGCTATTTCACAGAGGCTGTTAAATCTTCCGGAAGAAGTTATTCTGCCAATCCAATTTACAGAGGCGGGATTGTTTGCATATGGCGAGGGGGAAAAAATTTATCTAATTACGAACCTTGAGGAAACTCCTCGGATAAATGTTGTGGATGAGATAGATTACGAGAGTATTTATGTATGTGAAAATGGAGACCACTTATTTGTATTGAAGCAGGAGGAAGGGACAAAACGGTTTGAAGTGAGAATTCTGCGTTTGAAAGAAGGGAAGGTTGTGACGGATCAGCTTTTATATAAGGATGTGTCCCAGAACTGGGCAGATGCAGTTGTTTCCATGGATGACCGGGCAATTGTACTAAAAACCTGTGAATATCTTAATGAAAAAAAATATTCTTTTAAGATAACACGGCTGGAATATGGAGATAGATAATTGTATATAGGCACAGGAAGCAAAGACGTTATATGGATGGGAAGAATGGAATTGAGCAAAGAAAGGAAATGTGATAGACTGAAAGAAAAGCAGTGTAGCGAAGGACGGTAGTATGAACAAGAAAGTAGTTTTAATTGTAGAGGACCATAAGGATATTAGTGATATGCTCAAAGCCTTTTTAGAGGAGCATGGATATGAGGTGGAGTGTGCTTCTGATGGAAAAGCAGCAGCCCATTGTCTCTCTGAAAAGGAGTATCTCATTATACTGATGGATTTGATGCTTCCCTATATCAGTGGTGCAGAGTTAATCAAGAAGCTTAGAACCCATTCCAATACACCGGTTATCTGTCTGTCTGCCAAATCGGGTATTGACACCCGTCTGGAGGTACTAAAGATGGGGGCGGATGATTATATTTTAAAGCCCTTTGATTTGGATGAGGTCTTGGTGCGTATGGAGGTTGTGCTTCGCAGGAGCAAGGATAGTGGTATAGCCAGGGAAGAGGACAGAAAAAAGGTGTATTCCTGTGGTGATTTGCGGTACTATCCTTTAGAGCACCGGGTAGAATACCGGGGAGAGGAGATTGCCCTGACCGCAAAGGAACAGCAGTTACTAGAGCTTTTTTTAGAAAACCCATCCAAAACCTATTCCAAAGCGAATCTCTATGAGTCAGTCTGGCAGAGTGAATATTTCTGTGAGGATAACACCATCAATGTTCATGTCAGCAATCTAAGAAGCAAATTAAAAAAGGTAACTGGGCAGGATTATATCGAAACAGTATGGGGAATCGGTTATCGGCTGAAGGGGGAACAGGTATGAGGGATATTATATATATTACTATCATTGTGGTGCTTGTTGCCCTCTTTTTCTTTTTGCTGTTGTGGCGTATTAGTATGAGACGGGAGCTTCAACGTCTTACGAAGGAGCTTATTCATACTAAGGAACAGAATTATAACCGTCAGCTTACTGTATCTTTATTTGACAGAAATTTGACAGAGTTTGCAGTTCAGATAAATGATAATCTGGATTATCAAAAGCATTTAAAGCTTAAGGCAGAACAGATGGAAGTTAAGCTAAGGCAATCCATATCTGATATTGCCCATGATTTAAGAACACCGCTTACGGTGATTCGTGGAAATTTACAGCAGCTTTACCGGAAGGGGGGCTTCGACAACAAGAGTGAGGAATATCTGGTACGGTGTCTTGACAAAACGCAGGTGGTGTCGCATATGATAGATGAGTTTTTTGAGATGTCACTGTTGGAGAGTGATACAGCAAAAGTGGAGCTGGAACGGATAGATGCCACAAAGCTGTTAATGCAGTTTATTATTGACCATGAGGAGCTAATCAGGGAGAAACAGCTTGTGCCGGAGATTTCCCTTACGGAACAGAGTGTGATGATACTGGCAGATAAACAGCTTCTGCTAAGGATGCTTACCAATCTTTTAAACAATGTTATAAAATATGCGAAGGAGACCTTCCTTGTCTCTATGGAACAGTTGCAAAAAGAAGAGGGGAAGTATGTAAGAATTACGTTTTCTAATGTGTTGGAGGATAGTAATCTGGATGTGGAGCAGCTATTTGAGCGAACATACCGTGGCAATGAGGCCCGTCATGGAACAGGCACAGGACTTGGCTTATATATTGTAAAGCTTCTGGCAATAAAGCAGGGGGCTTTGGTGTGTGCAGAGAAGGAAGAGGGGAAGCTGTCGATTCATGTTGATTTTTATTTGTCATCGTAATGATATCTGCAAGCTAATATATACACATTGTCTGTGTCAATTTTATAAATTAATCTGTCCTTGTCGTTGATGCGTCTGCTCCAGAATCCCGACAGATTACCTGTTAAGGGTTCTGGCTTTCCGATTCCATTATTGCCATTCCTACAAATATCTTCGATTAGCTGATTTATTTTTTTTAGTGTTTTTCTGTCCTCCGTTTGCCAATATATATAATCTTTCCAGCCATTATCCGTAAATATTTTATTCATAATCATCTACCTCAGTAAGTTCATGTGTAGCAATCTTTCCTTTCTCTAATTGTGCCTTTGATTCCATTAGCCAGTCATAATTATCCTTATTGCCCATTACATGAATATTTTCAATAAGATTATTATAGGATTCTTCAGACAGCATAACTACATTTTTATTATTCTTTCTGGTAACTATCATTGTTTCATAGTCATCTGTTACTTTATCCATATAGCTTTTCATATTATCACGCAGGTTTGTGTAATTAACAGCTAGCATATAATCAACTCCCTTTTTAATATTTTTTCTTTTAATTTATTATAACGTACAGTTTCCTGTACGTCAAGTGTTTTGATAGGTCATTATATGATGTTGGGGGCAAGAGGTATTTTGCCCCCCCAACTAATGCCGCGGATTACTTTTCCCAGTGCTAATTGAAAAAGAGGAGGAGAGATGTTATACTTAATATATCTATCATAGTACTGAAATATTCATCGAATACAATATTGATGAACGCTGGGATTAGTATGTCAAAAGGGGTTAGGGGGGAAGTCTGGATGAAAGATACAGCGATAGAAATGGCAAAAAGGTTGCTTGTAGACAGCATTTGGAAAAGTGCCAATCTTGAGGGATTAGGAACAACCTTTCCTAAAACAGAAGCAATTCTTGCTAATGCACCAACAACCACAAAAACGGAAGAAGTATTGTTTATTATCAATATGAAAAGGGCATGGCAATTCCTATTAGACAATTTGGATTTTGGTAATAATCTGATGTTATTAAGGGAATACAATAAAATAGTTGGGCAGCTGCTATTCAATTATGCAGGTGAAATCCGGACAATTCCGGTACAGATTGGTGGTACTTCCTGGGAACCTGAAATGCCGAATACAGCTCTGATAATAGATACTTTAGAAAATATTGAACAGATAGAGGATATTGAATTAAAGGCATTAAGATATTTCTGTTATGTTGCAAGAAGCCAGATGTTTATTGATGGTAATAAACGTGTGGCACAACTAATTGCAAATAAAGTGTTGATTCAAAACGATATAGGAATTTTTCAGATACCTATTGAAAAATTGGAAGAGTTCAAGACGTTGCTGATAGAATTCTACGAAACGGATAATGATGCAGATATTATTGATTTTATGCAAATGCATTGCATTAAAAGAGTGTAATATATCAAGTGTGAGGAGGTTTTGAGATTCCATTGCAAAAAGAAAGAATATACACGATTGATGATATATACACATTGCCGGATGGGGAACGGGCTGAATTAATCGACGGGCAAATTTATTATATGGCTCCACCGGGCAGAAAACATCAAAGAATTGTTTTAAATTTAAGCAGGAAAATTGCGGATTATATCGAAAGCAATTATGGTTCTTGTGAGGTTGATATAGCCCCCTTTGCTGTATTTTTAAATGAAGACGATAAAAACTATGTTGAACCCGATATAAGCGTTATTTGTGATGCTGACAAGCTCACAGATAAAGGATGCAATGGTGCTCCGGATTGGATTATCGAAGTTGTATCGCCGGGCAGCCGCAGAATGGACTATTTTTCCAAGCTGTTTAAGTATCGTACAGCAGGAGTACGGGAATATTGGATTGTTGATCCTGAAAAGGAGCGTGTAACAGTATACAACTTTGAAAAAGAAGCAACGGAAGAATATTCTTTCGGTATGTCGGTTCCTGCCGGGATTTATGAGGGATTTTTTATTACGGTAGAATAGAAAGTTGCATATATGTATATGTGGTAGCTGCTGATAACCGTGGTGATGTGTATAAGAATATTAGATAGATGCATACAGGTCAGTATAAAGAAATATAAAGAATTTAAGGAATTCTTTATATTTCTTTTTTAGTATATAATTATCCTCATAAACGTGAGGAGGAATACATATTCCTGTGAATCCTGTTTAGAATGATTGTAAGTGCAGGCAGATACATAGGCATATAAAATAAAGGAGGTTTTTATGGCGGATACGGTAATTGATATCAAAAACCTAACGAAGCAATTTATGAAACAAAAGGCAGTGGATGATGTTTCCTTTCAGATAACGGAAGGCATGATATGTGGTTTAATTGGTCCGAACGGTGCAGGAAAGACGACGATAATGAAGATGCTTGGCGGACTTGTGTTGCCGACCAGCGGGCAGATGGCTCTCTATGGCAGTGATACGGAGGCGGGTCTGGCTCATGCCAGAAGCCGCATGAGTTTTATTATTGAAACGCCCTATGCCAAGGAGGGGATGAGTGCCAGAGAAAATCTGGAAAAACAGAGGATTCAAAAGGGCATTCCTAATAAGAACAGAGTAGACGAGGTGTTAGATATTGTAGGACTTTCTGATACTGGAAAAAAGCAGGTGAAAAAGTTCTCCCTTGGTATGCGTCAGAGACTCGGTATTGCCAATGCACTGCTTACGAAACCGGAAGTTATGGTACTGGATGAGCCAATCAATGGACTTGACCCGGAAGGGATTGTAGAGATTCGTGAGTTATTGTTAAAGCTGAATCGGGAAGAGCATATTACTATCGTTATCTCCTCCCATATATTGAGCGAGCTATCCCTGCTCTGTACGGATTACCTCTTTATCCATCAGGGGAAGCTTAAGGAGTCAATTCGGGCAGAGGAATTAAAAAAGCTTTGTAAGGAATGCTATCATATCCATACGGATAATGATGCTCTCGCACTGGCTGTTTTACAGGAACGGCTGCATGTTTCAGATTATGATGTAGAGGAGGACGGGAGTGTACGTCTGTATGAACAGTTAAACAATGTCCGTGAGGTTTCAAAGACGTTATATGAAGGTGGAGTGGTTCCCTTGGAGCTTAGATTTATGGAGGCAAATCTGGAACAATATTATATGGATATGGTAGGTGAGCAAAATGTGGAACATAATGAAAGCACAAAATTATCAGGCAAAGTCAGATAATATAAATATTTATATTTTAATAGTTGGATTGATTTTGCCCTTTTTAGATGTCCTTGATGACATGGATAAGATAAGCGGCAGCATGTATTTTATCGTGAGCGGTAGTGGGACTGTTTTTATATTAAGTTTAATTGTTACATTAGTGTTAGTATGCCGTATTTGTGGTTGGGATTTGGCGGATAAAACACTTAATTACGAAGTCTTATCCGGACATAAAAGGTCAGAGATTTATTTTGGCAGGGTGTTCGTCAGCCTGTTCTATAGTATGCTCTTCTGCATGGTGTTAATTGTTATCCCAATTCTGGTAATTAGTATTATAAATGGTTTTGGCGATACGTTTTCCTTGAAAAATGTTTTTCTGCATTATATGTTATTGCTATTTCCGTTGCTGCGTCTGGCATGTGAACTGGTATTACTGACCTTTCTGGTAAATAATTGTTATGCTGCGATGATACTTGGCTGGATGATTTTCTGTTTTTCCATGATAGGCAGTATGATATTGGAGGGATTATCAAACATTGATTTGACCTTTCATTTTGTTGCTACCAATATTATATCATTATTTCAGTTTGACAATTATCATCTTGAAGAGATTTCCGGGAAAGAGGTTATGGTTTTTCAGAATAATCTGGATTTCTCATTAGTGATTGGAACGATAACAGCTTCCGTCCTTGTTGGAGGTATTTGTCTGGCGATTGGCTATCTTGTGTTTCGTAAACGGGACCTGAGCTAGAAGGGAGACAGGATATGAGAAATTTAATGAAGGCACAGCTTTATCAATTAAAGAAAAGTAAGCGCGTTATTATCATTTTTTTTGCTTTGCTGTTTTTTATGCAGATTTGCCCCATTATAAGTGAGTGGGGAGTGAACCAATCACTTAGTGGCAGTGAGTATATCGCCAGCGAGGGGAATGGTGCTTATATGGCAATGATTGCATTGGTATTTTCGTTATTGTTTGCGGGATATGTATGCGGTATGGACTTTGTTGACAGGACAGCAAACTATGAGGTTATGGCTGGATATAGGCGATACCAGATATATTTTAGCAAAGCGGTTATCAGCTTGGCAGGGGGGCTGTTGGGAACGGTAGTTTTATTGTTTTTCCCTTTTGTATTTCTGGCAGGAGTAATAGACTGGGGAGATACCATTGCATTGTCTGATGTACTGCTTCGGTGTGTGTTTACACTGCTGCCCGTTCTCAGGGTGACGTGTGAGTTTATTTTTTTAAGCTTTATAGTAAAAAATGCCTATATAGTTTTTTTTGTGTCCTATGTTCTTGGTGTGGGCGGGACGGGGCTTATTACGGATTATTCTGTTTTGCTCGGAACTGCTAATATAGTAGGGTTGTTTCAGTTCCCCTCCTTTATGACCTATACAGTGGTAGATTTAAAGGAATATTATATCTATGAATCCGCTCTTCCCATGGGAGATATTATTATGACGATTACAGCGTCCCTCGTGTTTGGTGCACTGTTTTTATATGCGGGTTTTGTCTATTATAAAAAGGATGATTTGAGATAGGAGGGGAGACAATGCAATATAGTGATGTCATTTACATAATATTGGAGCTTATCAGCGTCCTCCTGCTTTTTTTACTGGCAGGCTACGCATCAAAAGCATTGAATTCCAAATGGAGGCTCTGTTATCTGCTGCCCGCTATTGTAACGATGTTTGTTACCGCATTCATGGGAGTGGAGCAGTCGCTGTTTTTGGCATATCTGGGGACGGTATTGGTGATGGCAGGTTTTTTCAAGGAGAAGGAACAGCTGCGAAAAGGTACAGCCTTGCTGGCAGGAGTATTATTGCTCGTATCCATCCCAATCTGTCTATTCAATCCTGCTTACCGGGCAGCAGATTATACAAAGGATTTTAAAGAAAGCTTTGCGACATTGAAGGAGCATTATATATTATCAGAGCATAAGGAGATTGACTGGGATGGTCTGTATCAGAAATATCTGCCGATGATGGAGGAAGCCGATAGGTCCCATGATGAAGTGGAAGCGGTGATTGTGTGGAAGAAGTTCAGTCATGCATTCCATGATGGACATGTTAGTTTTTCAGCAAATGAGGAAGTGGAGGAAAAGGTGTCTGACCGTGTTTTTGGTAATGACTATGGACTCTCCCTGATGACCTTGGACAATCAAAAAACGGTAGCTGTCAATGTGGACAAAGACAGTGAAGCATACCGGGCGGGTATTCGCAATGGAACAGAGGTGACTGCATGGGACGGCAGGACGATAGAGGAAGGAAAACAAGGACTCACCTATGAGCTTACGGGTTTTGCCAATGCAGAAAATGAAGCCTTCTATGATACACTGTTAGTGGCAGGAGTTGGCAGGGAACAGGTGGAGGTCTCTTTTCTTGATGAGAGAGGAACAAAACAGACGGTGACGCTTTCTAGGAGAGGAGCTTATACGGACCGGCTTAAGCAGACACTTTCTATAATTAACCAGAGTGTGGAGGGTGACAACCTGTCATGGAGTGAACCAGATAATAATACGGTTTGTTTAAAGCTGAGGGAAATGATGTATGACAGCAGCTCTTATCAGAATGGCGACCACAGTAAAATGAAGGAGGAGCTTAGAAAGAAGCTTGAGGAATATAAGGCGGCAGGAAAGAATAAGCTTATACTTGATTTGCGAAGCAATGGTGGAGGCTCCCCGCAATTTATTCTTGCTCTTGCAGAGCTTCTGGCACCAAAGGGGGAGCATACATTTATCTATGATGGTGTGTGGGATGAGAAGGCAGGTAATTATGCAATAGATAAGGCGAGCGGACGCTATAAAACGGGCAAATGCTTTACTTATACCGGAGAGGATTTATTGGAGGGTGGCAGGATTATCGTGCTGGTAAATGGGGAGACCATCAGTGCCGGAGACCATCTGGTCAAGCTGCTAAGCGAATATGATAATGTAAAGATTGCAGGTTTCACGCCGTCGAACGGTTCGGCACAGGGAGTGCGAGGGATAAGTCTTGGTTATGGACAGCTTACATTTTCTGCGGTTCCCTGTCTGAATGAGGATGGAAGTATCTTTATTGATTCTGATGCTTCCCGTGTTTCTGATATGCCTTTGGATTTGAAGATTCCCTTTGATGAAAATGCGGTAAAAGCATTGTTCGATGAGGGAAAGGATTATATAATGGAGTATGTTGCATAAACTGTCTATTATTTCCCTGCATGCCCATGCCGATATAATGAATAACTTGAGGTTTCAGTTTCTGGGGCGTTGGACAGCCTTAAATTACACAAGGAAGTGATAGTATGAAGATTGGTGAAGCGATTAACACATATCGTCCCCAGCTTAATGCGTTATGGGACAAGAAGGTTTCTCTGACTAAACAGCAGAAGGAGCTTCAGGAAAAACGGGCTCATTCGGCAGATGGAGGGGAACAATATGCCGAAGAGGCGGCAACGATAGAGCTTACCTTAAATGAGGTCAATGCCAGATATGATGAAACAAAGGCATATTTTGAAAAGGTAATGGCAGCGCATACCATGGCGTGGAATGCCGAAGTATCCAAACAGCAAGGTGATGCCATGAAGGAATATGGAGAAGATATGGCGAAGATTATGGAAATTGCCCGGCGGATATCCAAGGGTGGTATTGTTCCGTATAAGGATGAAAAGAAGCTGATGGAATACAGTATGGAGCTTTATATGTCGGCTAAGAATCTGGCTGTTTTGGCAAAGGAGAAGGATAGACAGAAGTATGACTCTCTGTGGGATGATGACAAAGAGAAGAAGCAATACGACCCACAAGGTGCAGCCGATAATACGGAGATTAATATCGAGGCACCAGAGGTGATTGATGTGGATTCCATTGGAACTGGTGGAACAGAATAGGTAACTGTATAAAGAGTTTGAATAAAGTACCTGTATAGTTACGGGTACTTTATTTTTAGGTTTGCCCATGGACGGATGCTCCACTGCCTTTTGAAAAGTAGTATGGTCACATATTTTACGCTTGTACAAAAAAAGGGGGTATGGTAAAATATGGTTGAGATTTCAAGAACTTAACGGTGTACCGCCTGATGCTGCTGGCACAGTATCAGGCAGGGTATGGTATTAGGGCTACCACACAATACAGACGAATCTGCGATACACACATTGTTATTATAATGGAATTGTTTTTTCTTTACAAGTAATATGTGTTTGTATCCATGTGATTTGAATACCTTATGATAGATGACGAGGGTAGGTGTGGACGCATACTTACACCTCGTTCTTGATTTCTCATGAGATTTTCCAGTGACAGATAAAAAGCAGGCGGGCGGTCTTTACTTGTAAGTGGGTCTACACGCTGAGGGGAAGGTAGTTTATATAGATGTTTTCTGCTTTGGTAGAGGTGTTCCCTGATATCTGTTACTGGTGAATCAAATGAGACAATGGAGTTGATAAACTTTAATGGGTTAGCATACCGTCGGTTGCATAGTTGTGGCTGGCGGTATTTTTCTTGACAAACATAAAGCATAAGGGTTATACTTTCAAAGTCAATTGGTTTTTTGATTGCGAAATAAAATGTACTCTGTACCATCGTCAAGATTATCTGTAAATTCACTTCGTTGTCTTTGCTTCGCAAAGTACAAAGGCGTAAATTTATATAATAGTATGACTATCGTATCAGCAATTAATAGTTTCACAATTACCTATAAATAAATTTATAGAAAGACTAACTATTAAAAGTCAAGTCCTAAAATGAAATTTTTTGAATGAATTGCCGAATGGCATTTCAGATATAGCTGTACCTTGAAAATTGCATGACAAATAGAGTGTCGTTTACAGGCACTCAAAAAAGGAGTTATTTACTGAAAAAATTAAGATGCGCTTATATATGGCTTCCTTGATTTTTCCATTGCATAGATAGTTCTTACAAGCTTCTTG
Source organism: Lachnospira sp. (assembly GCA_017621205.1). Classification (GTDB taxonomy): domain Bacteria; phylum Bacillota; class Clostridia; order Lachnospirales; family Lachnospiraceae; genus NC2004. The sequence goes on along the minus strand of JAGATQ010000035.1, from coordinate 7,821 downwards.
GTTGCATGGGATAAAGCAACATTATAGTGCTTGCCTTCGGCTCGCTTTTTTGCCAAATAAGCACCAAAAGTTTCATCCCAATGGCAGACGTATTTTGTTGCATTGTAAAGAGCATACCGCAGATATCTTGAACCTCGTTTTTCCATGTGGGAATAACAGTTATCTAACTGCCCTGATTGGTAAGTAGAGGGAGACATACCAGCATAGGCGAGAATCTTATCTGCGGAACGGAACCTGTTGAAATCGCCGATTTCGGCAAGTATCATGGCTCCCATCCGATAGCTGATACCAGGAATGGTAAGGATTGGGGAATCTATTTTATCCATAATGGATTTGATTTCAGATTCAATTTCTTCGATCTCTGCATCCAGTTCCTGAATAAGTTTAATTGTGTGTTTTAATTCAAGTGATTTTGCAGGTATATATGAGCCGATGGAAGCTCTGGCGGCTTCACGAAACATTGTGGCGGTATCTTTACCATATCTGCCTTTGGAACTTTCAGAGAGCAGATTGGTAAGTCTTGTAAGATGTGCCGCTGCAATGGACGATGCACTTGGAAATTCAGAGAGGAGTGCATAAACAGATGCCATATGAAGCGTTGGAACAAGCTTTTCCAGTTCAGGGAACAGGATAGTTACAAGCCTTGAAATGGATTGCTTCAGCTTTGCCCTTTGTTTTACCTTATCAAAACGATAACGGGTTAGTGACTTTAATTCCTCATTGTGGTATGATGTGTCTGAGTAGGACTTCAAGTTCATATCGGACATTATCATGGCAGCAATGGTACGGGAATCAACTTTATCCGTTTTCGTCTTTCTAAGGCTGAGACTTTTTCTGTAAAGATTAGTATGTAACGGATTGATAACGAAGGTGGTCAGACCTTTATCAAGAAGGAATCCCAGAAGATTGTAACTGTAATGCCCGGTGGCTTCCAGTCCTACTTTTACATTGTCTAAATCATCGGAAATGGATTCGATTCTTTGAAATAAGGTGTCAAAACCTTCGCGGTTGTTAGGGATGGTAAAGGCGTTAAATAATACCTCACCATCTGAGTTAGTGATAAAGCAGTCGTGTTTGTCTTTGGCAACATCAATTCCAACATAAATCATAATAATTCTCCTTTAAATAAATATTTGATACTGTTTAGAGCCACAGGTAGTCTTTGCGATTGTAACCTCGTTCTAAATAAACCGTCATGCGGTATCTAACCAATTAACAAATATACAAAGAGACTGTGGATGTATCCTTTCGTAAACCATCAGGTGGTAGGAAGGTGAAAACACTCCACAGTATCTCCAATATCATAGTCCAACCTATAGAAAAGGTAAAGAATGACTATGACCAATATGATATTTATAGACCTTGGAGAGGGTCTCTAAACACTACTACTATATAATACGAGGAAGGTGGACAATATGAAACACATAAGCAGAATTAATATAACTAGAATAAAGAGTCAATTAAATTATGTGTTGAATGATGAGAAACAGATAGCATTTTGTCCACTTGTCCTATAAGAGGAAGCAGCCTGTGAGACCTTTGGTGCTTTGATACTACTAAGGTGACGTCTTAATAAAGGGCAGCAGGCAACGTTGAATTTGAAAGAAAAGTTGGAAGACGGCATTTTCTGTTTGTTCAGAAGATGCTTTTTTTGTTTGGATTTGGTAGACAATTGCGAAACTTATAACTTTTGGACAGATAGTCATAATAGTATATAAATGAGTGCCTTTGTACCTTGCGAAGCAAGGACAACGAAACGAATTTATATACTATTATGACTATCGTATCAGTAATTGGAAGTTTTGCAATTATCTATTAGATTTGGAAGGAGTGAAAAAATATGTTGGAATTACAAGGAAAATATAATAAAGCAAAGGTATTTACTGATGTCATTGACCAGGAGTCTATTGCACAGATTATTTTGTTGTGTAACCAGGAATTTACCGAGGGATTATGCATCCGTATGATGCCGGATGTGCATGCGGGCAGTGGATGTACCGTTGGGACCACGATGACAATTAAGGATAAGATTGTGCCGAATCTGGTCGGAGTGGACATCGGTTGTGGAATGGAGACAGTGCGTTTGCAGGAGAAGGAGATTGATGTAAGAAAGCTTGACCGGCTGATTTATGATAAGATTCCATCGGGGTTTGCGATTCGGGAAAAGAATCATCCCTATGTAAAAAAATTAAAGCTTACTGAGCTTAGATGTTTTAAGCATATTGATTTGCTGCGGGCAGAGAAAAGTCTTGGTACGCTTGGGGGCGGGAATCATTTTATTGAAGCAGACCGGGATGAGAGAGGTAATCTTTATTTGGTGATTCATTCCGGTTCCCGGCATCTCGGATTAGAGGTTGCAAAATTTTATCAGAATGCGGGATACCGAAAGCTTAACTGGAGCAGTGATGAGGATGTACAGAAGCTGATTCAGACACTGAAAAAGCAGGGCAGGCAACGGGAAATTGAACGTGAGGTTAAGAAGCTTAGGTCAACCAAGACCACGAATGTTATAAAGGAGCTTGCTTATGTGGAGGGACAACTGTTTGATGACTATGTTTATGATATGCAGTTGATTCAGGATTTTGCCATGCTGAACCGTAAGGCGATGATGGATGAGCTTGTTCAGGGAATGGGTGTGCATGTGGAAGAGTCTTTTACGACGATACATAATTACTTGGACACCCAGAGCATGATTTTGCGAAAGGGGGCGGTTTCGGCACAGTGGGGTGAGAAGCTGTTGATTCCGATTAATATGCGGGATGGAAGTTTGATTTGCACAGGCAAGGGCAATGCGGACTGGAATTATTCTGCGCCCCATGGTGCTGGGCGTCTGATGTCCCGTTCTAAGGCAAAGGAGCTGTTTTCTGTGGAGGAATATGAGATGGAAATGAGGGGGATTTATTCTACTTCGGTAAATAAAGGAACCTTAGATGAGTGTCCGATGGCGTATAAGGAAATGGACGATATTGTAAATAATATCGGAGATACGGTAGAGGTTGAAACTGTTATTAAACCGATTTATAATTTTAAGGCAGGAATAGATTAGTGTACGGATGCATAGCAGGTAAGGCAGGTTACATAAAATAATAAAAGGCACTGATGAAATGCCAGACAGTATAACATAAGTTTAAAGTGGGAGCGATTATGGAGAAAGTAACAAGGCGCGGATATGTGAAAGAGGATGAAAAACAATTTAGTGGAGTGCAGCTAGAGCATTTGAAGGAGGCGGCGAAGGATACCGGCTATTTATTGGACCGTGGCTATGCCATAAAGCCTGCGACTACATTTATAGGTAATCATTATATGTTTTCAGAAAGGCAGCGGCTGGCACTGGCAAGGAGTGTTTCTTCCAAGGAGGATGTGAAGAAACGGAGAGAGAAACAGATTACCCGGGGGACGCAGAAAATGTCAGTGCACATAGACGGCTTTAATACGATTATTACCTTGGAGGTTGCTCTTTCCGGTTCTCTGTTATTACAGTGCTGTGATGGTACGATTCGGGATTTGGCAGGACTTCGGGGGACATATCGTGTGATTGATAAGACGAAGCAGGCGGTATATCTGATTTTAAATCGTTTACAGGAGCTTGCCATCGGGGAGGCTACGTTCTATCTGGATGCCCCTGTGTCCAATTCCGGGCGTTTGAAAATGTTGATTTTACAGCTTGCCAGTGAATACGACTTTCATGTATCCGTAGAGGTAATTCATGATGTAGACCGGGTTTTGGAACGCTTGCCGGGTGTGATAACCGGGGATGCCATAATATTAAATAAATGCAAAAGCTGGATTAATCTCGTGCCGGATATTATTTCCACCATTCCGGATTGCTGGCTGGTGTCATTGGTGGATAAATGAAATAGCTGCTGATGTTATTTTATTGATAAATTTGTTGCATCTGGCTTTGTTTTATGGTACGCTTTTAACCATGGTATTAAGCCACTAACTCTGGAGAGTCTCATATACGAGCGCCGAAGGTGTACGGCATAACAGCCAATCTCTCAGGCAAAAGGACAGATGTGCAGGAAGTATTAGATGAAACTCTTTCGGGACTGGTAGCAATACTGGTCCTTTTATGATGTTTATTTTAGTAGGGAAAGGAGCAGAAAATGGAACAGTTTACAAAGATTGTAACAAAGATTGATGACTTAGTGTGGGGAGTACCGCTGATTGTTCTTATTCTGACGGTGGGAATCTTTATGACAATCCGCCTAAGGGGGCTGCAGATTAGCAAGCTTCCCAAGGCATTGAAGTACATGGTAAAGAATGAGGATGGCGGAAAGGGAGAGGTAAGCTCCTTTGGTGCTCTTTGTACAGCATTGTCTGCAACGATTGGTACTGGTAATATTGTTGGTGTTGCGACTGCGATTTGTGCGGGTGGTCCCGGCGCCCTGTTCTGGATGTGGGTTGCTGCCTTGTTTGGTATGGCAACGAAATATTCGGAGGGAGTATTAGCCATTAAGTACCGTGTGATTGACAAGGATAATCATGCCTTGGGTGGTCCCTTCTATTACATAGAAAATGGTATGGGTGTAAAATGGAAATGGCTTGCCAAGCTGTTTGCTATTTTTGGAATTGGTGCCGGATTATTGGGCATTGGAACAATTACGCAGGTAAATGGTATTACTACCGCTGTCAATAATTTCTTTGATGGGAGCAATCAGTGGACGGTTTCTCTCTTTGGCAGAGATTATTCATGGACGGTTGTGATTGCAGCAATTATTGTAACAGTATGTGTTGCCTTGGTTGTGATTGGTGGAATCAAGCGTATATCTCAAGTGTCCCAGATTATCGTTCCATTTATGGCGGGTATCTATATCCTGTTTAGTGTATTATTGCTTGTTATGAATTACAAGGCAATTCCACAGGCATTTGTAGAAATTTTTGAGAGTGCATTTGGTATCCGGGCAGCAGCCGGCGGAGCATTAGGGGCAATTATTGTTGCGATGCAGAAGGGAATTGCGAGGGGTATCTTCTCCAATGAGGCAGGACTTGGTAGTGCACCGATTGCGGCGGCAGCGGCACAGACGAAAGAGCCGGTGCGTCAGGGACTGGTTTCCATGACAGGTACTTTTATTGATACTATTGTGATATGTACAATGACTGGATTATCAATTGTATTGACGGGAGCACATGAACAGAATCTGGAAGGGGTGGCAGTAACCACCTACGCATTTGAGAACGGGCTTCCCTTTGGCAATCAGGTATGTGCCTTTGTATTAATGCTTTGTCTTGTATTTTTCGCATTTACAACGATTCTTGGCTGGGATTATTATTCTGAACGCTGTCTTGAGTATTTGATTGGTGGTAAGAAGAAAGCACTTACGGTGTACCGCTGGCTTTATATTATTGCAGTATTTATAGGACCGTTCCTGACTGTGGCTGCAGTGTGGACGATTGCAGATATATTTAATGCTTTGATGGCCCTGCCAAACTTAGTAGCAATTCTTGCGTTGAGTGGAGTCATTGTGAAAGAGACGAGGAGCTATTTCAAACGTCTGCAGGATGGCAACATTGAAGAATAGATGATGGAGATTAATATATTTATATTAAGGAGGAGATAGAATGGAATTTGGTGAAAAGAAGCTGGGATTTGGATTGATGCGTCTGCCGTTAGTTGATGCGTCGGATGCGGCAAGTATTGATTTGGAGCAGACAAAACAGATGGTAGATACTTTTTTAGAGCAGGGCTTTACCTATTTTGATACAGCATGGATGTATTGTGGCTTTGCCAGTGAAAATGCTGCAAAAGAGGCACTGGTTGAACGGCACCCGAGAGATTCTTATACGCTGGCAACGAAGCTTCATGCTGGGTTTTTACAGGGGAAGGAAGATAGAGACCGGATTTTTGAAGAGCAGCGTAAAAAGACCGGAGTCGAATATTTTGATTATTATCTGCTTCATGATATTGGTTATGACCACTATAAGATATACAATGAACTGGATTGCTTTACATGGCTGAAGGAGAAGAAGGAACAGGGCTTGGTGAAGCATATTGGCTTTTCCTATCATGATAACGCTGAGCTGTTAGACCAGGTACTTACAGAACATCCTGAAATGGAATTTGTACAGCTTCAGATTAATTATCTTGATTGGGACAGTGAGGGAATCCAGTCTAGAAAATGCTATGAGACAGCCGTGAAGCATAACATTCCGGTCATCGTAATGGAGCCGGTAAAGGGTGGTACGCTTGCCAATGTACCAGAGCCGGTGGAAGAGATGTTGAAAGGCTATAATCAGGAAGCGTCAGTGGCTTCATGGGCGATTCGTTTTGCAGCAAGCCTTGAAAATGTAGTGATGGTGTTAAGTGGTATGAGTAATATGGAACAGCTCCAGGATAACTTAAGCTACATGAAGGAGCTTGTTCCATTGAATGATGAGGAACAGCAGCTGATTGGCAAGGCGGTGGACATCATTAATGGCAATATTGCCATTCCTTGTACTGCCTGTGAATACTGCGTGGAAGGATGTCCAAAGAAAATTGCGATTCCGAAATACTTTTCCCTTTACAATGCAGATAAGCAGGAAGTTAAGGAAAAGGGCTGGACACCGCAGGGAGAATATTATGACCGTTTAACGAACATTTTCGGTAAGGCAGGCGACTGTATTGCCTGTGGACAATGCGAGAAGGCATGCCCGCAGCATTTGCCGATTATAAAGCATTTGCGTGAGGTTGCCGGATATTTTGGGAAATAAGGTATGGATGAGAGGAGATTAGTGTGAAACAGGGGTTGACAGGGAGTACGCTGAAAATAATTGCAATGATTTCTATGTTAATTGACCATTTTGGGGCAGCGGTGCTTGGAAGGTATCTCACAGGTGTTGGTTTTTTAACAGCAATACAAAGTGAGAATACCTTCCTCACATGGAAAGCCTCTTATGGGGAGCTCTACCTTTTATATTGGATTACAAGAGGAATTGGGAGAATTGCGTTCCCAATTTTCTGTTTTTTGCTGGTGGAGGGGTGTTACCATACAAAAAGTGTCAAAAAATATGGTATTCGTATGGCATTGTTTGCCCTTTTGTCAGAGATACCCTTTGATTTGGCATTTCAAAATACGTTTCTTGAATTCACTTATCAGAATGTTTTTTTCACATTAACAATTGCATTGGTTACCATAGCAGCATGCAGGAAGATAGCAGAAAGCACAACGAAGAAGCCTATAATTAAGTGTCTGCTTCAGCTTGGATGCCTGTTTTTGGGGATGGTAGTGGCACAGCTTTTGCATACGGATTATGGTGCATTTGGCGTATTTGCAGTATGGATACTTTATCTGTTTTATGGCAGGGGAAAACAAATGCTGACCGCCGGAGTACTTACCTTTCTTTGGGAGGTAACTGCCCCGTTCGCTTTCGTGCCAATTAAGTATTATAATGGAAAGCGTGGCATTTCCTTAAAATATTTCTTTTATCTGTTTTATCCGTTACATATTATTTTGTTATATCTGCTTTGTGTGATGCTTGGGATTTTTGGCAATGAGGCATTATAGGATGGGCAGGTACTGAAGTGCTTCTGTTTGATATGTATGGTGTTATATATGGTATGTATGGCATGGGAGGGGACACGCTATAGCATTTGTTCCGTTGTTCGGGAATAAGCATTTCTAGGATATTCCCGTAAGATAGTTTATGCTGACGCAACCGACGTCAATTCGCCATCCATGGCTCAGCGGCGTCTTTTCGGGACAAGGATGTCCCGAAAAGACACCACCGAGCCAGGATGGCGAGTTGGTGTCGGTTGCGTCACGTATTGCTTCTAATATGGGAATATCCTAGAAATACTTATTCCCGGACAACGGAACCAATCCATAGGGCAGTCTGATT
>JAGATQ010000034.1 GCA_017621205.1 Lachnospira sp. | reverse complement strand
ATACTGGTGGTTATGCTTTTTTGGCTTAAATTTGCTTGTAATACAAGGCTTCTTAATCTATCAGCCAGTTTTTAAAGAAGCCATAATAAAGCTCATAATTTCAATCCACAGGGCAGATAAGCTTAAATATCTGCGTGGCATTGTTTTATGGTTTTAATACGATATCAGCTCTTTCGTATTGCCAGCTCTCCGCTTTAACAGTAAGCTCCAAGCCATCTGCATCATCTGGTGGATATATTGTGGAGGTAAGTGCTCTGCCATCTTCAAAAATTTCCACAGAAAACTCATCCATAACAATAGTTACCGTTATTTCTTTCTTGCCTGAGTATGGCATACGTCGAATACCGTTTAATGAATCTGAATCCTTTTCTGCGCCACTGATAGCCTCGCCAGACATAGCGCGGCAAAATACCCATTCACCATCCTTTAAGGACATAGTGGTGTAATTTACTCCGTTAGAGCGCATTTTGATTTCAAAGGCTTCAAGGTCTTTTGCCTTTATGGTGATTACACCCCTTTTAATCTTATCTTGAAGCGTTTCGCATCCGACAGCCTTATATACCTCGTGACAGCTTACAATAGGCTCTTGGAATAGCCTTCCGTCCTTAACAAGTACCCTTCTTGGAACAGTCAGCATACCTGCGAAGCCATATTTTTCAGAGGGGATATTCCTATCCCACATATTGAGCCAACCCATAATTATATGCTTGCCAGTAAATGTTTGTGGGGCATATACATCGAAGCCATAATCCACGATTCCACGTGATTCCTCCTTGAACAAGCCCGTGGAATAATCAATTTTTCCTGTGCAGAAGCGACAGGTATGTATATTAAGATGAATTCCGTTTTCGCTAGGCTGAAACTGTTCACAAAACAGCAGATAGCCACCCTCCTCATTATAGTCGGGACATTCAATCATTGTGCCAGCTGAATCGGCTCCAAAAAGGTCATTGACAAACTCCCATTTAAACAAATTCTTTGATTTATATAGTAGAATTCTGCCTCTGCCATTTACCCTTCTTGCCCCAACAAGACACCAGAAGGTATTATCGTGAAGCCAAACCTTTGGGTCACGAAAGTCACAGGGTGCATATTCGTCAGGTAAATCACCCTCTCCGATAATTATGCCGTGTTTTTTAAAGGTTATGCCATCTGAGCTCTCTGCCAAGCACTGAACCTGTCTTATGCTATCGCCACCTTGATTTTCAATAAAGCCGGTATACACAAGCCACAGCTTATTGTCGTGTACGATTGCACTTCCTGAAAAACAACCGTTTTTATCACAGTCGTCGCCGGGTGTCAACGCATTAGGCAAATATTGCCAGTTGGTTAAATCATCGCTGACAACATGTCCCCAATGCATCGGTCCCCACCTTGTATCATGCGGATAATGCTGAAAAAATGCGTGGTATTGACCGTTATAGTATATTAATCCATTAGGGTCATTTATCCAACCTGTTTTTCCTGTTATATGAAAAGCAGGCTCTTTTATTTTGGTAATTGCCATAGTTAGTCTCTCGCTTTTT
>JAGATQ010000033.1 GCA_017621205.1 Lachnospira sp. | reverse complement strand
CGCACATATATAGTTGTTTTCGATTTTTTTCTGATGAAAAAAAGGTGTGTACAGGAGTGGATTGGAATATTAGAGAACAAAGGTGTGTTTTATTTTGTTCTGATGGGTATTTTGGCATTCCTTTGCATATATGGAATAGTGATATTTTGTAAGAATATAAAAAACAATTATTGGTGGCGATGGATATACATTTTCGGTGGAGGATATTTATTGTTTGATTTATTTGCAATAGCAATCGAATGGAAAATATGGAATGATTTATTATTGTTTATGTTTGATGTTAATTCTTCATACTGGAACATAGTATGGGGATTCTTTATTTTATTAGGTGCATTTGTATTTTGTTTGGGTGTGAAATTGTTAAAACAAAGGAGGGTGCGAATTTGAAATCTGTTGTTATGAGTTTGAATTAGGACGGAGGAATGTGATTTTGATAAAAAAAGCACAGAAAGAAGATTTGGAGGAAATACTTAAATTACAATATTTGGCTTATCAGAGTGAAGCCAAACTTTTTGGTAATATGGATATTCCACCTTTAAAGCAAACGATAGAAAAAGTATATGATGAATTTCAAAAAGGAGTCATTTTAAAGGCAGTAGATGATGGCGGGGTTATCATTGGTTCTGTCAGAGCCTATCAAGAAAGCGGAACTGTTTACATCGGAAAATTGATGGTGCATCCTAAAATGCAAAATAAGGGAATTGGAACAAAACTTCTTTTGGAAATAGAGAATGAATATCCGAATCAGAGATATGAGTTGTTTACCAGTACCAGAAGTGAAAAGAATATAGCGTTGTATCAGAAACTTGGCTATAAAATATTTGATGAGAAGCAGGTTACAGAGGAATTGAGATTTGTGTATATGGAGAAAGTATAAAGTTACGGAAAAAGGAGAGCTTGAGTATGTGGAATGCTGAAATTTATAATCGTTATGGCAAAGAGCGGATACAACCATCGGTTGACTTGGTTGCTAGAATTAAGGATATGAAATTTCAAAGGATTTTAGATGTAGGGTGTGGTACGGGAATGAGTACAGAACCGCTTGTTTCGGCATGGGAAAGTGCTGAAATCATAGGAGTAGACTTGTCAAAGGAAATGTTGGAAAAAGCAAGGGAGATTCTGCCGACAGTTACATTTATACAAAGGGATTGCAGTAAACCGCTTTTCGATATGGGTACATTTGATTTGTTATTTTCTAATGCTTTTGTACAATGGCTGCCAAATCAGGAGGACTTTATATCAAATGCGTTTTCTATGCTGAATGAAAATGGAATTTTTGCGACACAGATACCGTTATTTGAGGAAATGCCAGCAAATGATAGAATATCATTATCAGACCAATGGGAAGATATTGTTCCTGTTTAAGAGACTTTTTCTAGTTGGGCAAAAATGAGTACTAATAAAGGGAATGTTATGGATATTATTTAAAAATAGAGATTTTCTTTGTTTTGACGAAAAATGTCAGTTTTTGCTTTCGTGCAGAGAAAATATATGATAAAATGAGTAAGAACTTAGAAAGTAAGGATTTGGAGGGTTAACTTTATGGCAAATACCTACAAAGTTATAGATGAACAGACATGGGAAAGAGCTATGCACTGTATGATTTTCAGAAACAGTGTTGAGCCTGCATTTTGCGTGACTTTTGATGCAGATATCACAAATTTTCTGCAACAAATTAAAAAACAAAATTTTTCTTTTACACTTGCGTTTGTTTATGCGGTATGTAAATGTGCAAATGAAATTGAAGCATTTCGTTATCGTTTTTTAGATGGTAATATCGTCTTATTTGATAAAATTGATACAGCTTTTACATATTTAAACAAAGATACAGAATTATTTAAGGTAGTTAATGTGCCCATGCAGGACACGATGAAGGAATATGTGGAATTGGCAGCACAAACCGCAGAAGAACAAAAGGAATATTTTACCGGACCGCTTGGCAATGATGTATTTCAATGCTCACCAATGCCCTGGGTGACATACACCCATATTTCTCATACGAATTCAGGCAAGAAGGATAATGCAACACCCTTGTTTGATTGGGGGAAATATTATGAAAGGGATGGTCGCGTTATTATGCCTGTGTCGGTTCAGGCACACCATTCTTTTGTGGATGGAATACATATTGGGTGGTTTGCTGATAAATTGCAGAAATATTTGAATCAGTTATAAAGGGAAATTTGATGTTGCAAAGGCTAAAGAGTATCTCGCACCGTTGGTGCGAGATTTGAAGGAAATTGCGGAGAGTACGAGGATATTTGAATCATAGGAGGGTACATTTCCCACGGCTTGCTACGGGGGGATTTCAGTAAGTATGAAATTGTCTATAAATCATATGTCGTGTAAAGTAAATTATAGAAGTATATGTTGCGACATAAGGGGAAAGGACGTTGATATTTATGGAGGAAATGCTTAAGGATGCAACTTTAGATTTACTACTAGGAGGAGTAGAAAAAAAGATAACAGAAGTAAAAGATAATTATGAATGGAAAAAACTATTTATAGATTCAGGTGCGTTTTTGAGTGATAATCAAGATACATTAAAGTCTTTTGGAAACGATTTGTATCTTGTTTTTTCGAAGGATAATATGAAAGAAATATCAAGAAAATTGCGAGATATAAGAGGATATGAATTTCCGCAATTATTGCATGATGAATTATATGATTTAATGGTTCGATATGAGATATCCACGAAAGATGCGGAAACATATATACATCATTTTACACAAATAATTATTAGTTATTTAGAAAAGAATGATTGTTATAAAACTTTGGAAATATATTTGGGTGAGTGGAGGAAAGATGAAGAAAAAAACTTTTTTGATGTTGGAAGAAAATTGGATTTTATAATAAAGAAAATTAGTTATTTAGAAAAAGCAGAGATTTCGTCTTGCTCTATAATTGATATAGATGCTCAAATTAGAAAAGAGTCTTTATATAAGGGAATGAGTTTGGATTTTTTTGAACTTGATGATGAGCAATTTGAGACAAAACTTCAAGAGAAAATAAATGATGAGCGGATTTTTGTTGTTGGGAAATCGAGAGAGGAAACAATATACCGCATATTAAATGAATTAAGAAGGAAATATCCAGAGAGAGTAACTCTGATTATTAAAAGTGAGGCTGAATGGAAAAAAATAGACAAAGAGAATTTGACAGGTAATATATTAATTCCCTTTTTTTTAGCAGATAGTATTGCAGTTGTACCTAATAATACAAATATATTTATTTATGGAGAAGACGAGCCATGTTATTACAATAATAAATTAGAATTACGAAAGAGAACCAAGCAAAGTATCATTCATTCGTTAGAAAAAATAGGAGTTAATGCAAGTGAAGCATATAATATGGTGGATAATACACATGGTTTATATGTTCCATTAAAAAAGAGACTTTTTAATGGTGCCATACATAATAATAGACCGAAATGGATAGAGGAACATTCAGGCACAGTGATGGCAGCGTTATTATGCGGTAAATGGACAGATTCAGATGGTGATATATTAATTTTTGAAGAGATTTCTGGTAAAAAATATAGTGATTATAAAAGGGAATTGGAGAACTATACGAAAGGAGATAATCCATATATAGTTACAATTCAAGGATATAATGGGAAAAATATGCAACTCGCCAGTATTGAGGATGCATGGGAGGAACTAGATGCATATATATCTGATGAAATGTGGGATAACTTTGTAAAGTTATTTTATGAAGTTTTAATTGTGTCAGAACCTATTTTTGAATATCCTTTTGATAAGCACTTTGAAGCAAGCATTTATGCTGAAAAGCCGGAATGGTCGCCTGCATTGAAACGGGGGATGATTAGGACACTCATAATGCGTGCTTATTATAGGGGACACGATGAATATCAAAGACAGATAGATAATGTAGTAGAGCAGGTGTTGCAGACGATTACAACAAAAGAACGTTGGGGGTATATTTCGCAATATATTACAAATTTGTGTGAGGCATCTCCAAAAGCTGTAATAAAGAAACTGGAGGATGAACTTTCAAATTCTACGGGGTTGATAGAATTGTTTGCAGTAAATGATGGTGATTTTATGACAGGTCGACATTATTATACTCATATTTTGTGGGCAGTTGAACAATTGTTACAGCAAAAAATGTATGTAGCTAGGGCAGTAGAATGGCTTTGGAAAGTAAATTCTTATGAAATCAAATACAGCATTAGCAATAGTCCCAAAAGTGTCTTGGAAGTTGTCTTTTGTGCGTGGCTTAATCCGAGTGTTTTATCTGTTGATGAAAAGATTAATTTGGCAAAGAGGGCAATAAAGACTTATTCAAATGCATGGGATATTATTTTTTCAAAATTGCCTAATGGTGGTGGCGGAATTTGTTCTACATTAAGTACACCTAAATATAGAAGGGTTGATGAACCGGATATTTTATATGTAGATGAAATGAACCGGACATATATAGAGTATTTATACATGTGTGTAAATGCACTCGAAGGGGATACAGATAAATGGAAAAAAATTATTAAACATTTGCATTGGTATGATGAGGAAACTCAGAAAAAAGTATTGGAAAAACTTAGCATTGATTGTAACGGCATGTCTGATTCGGAAAAAATACAAATAAAGGATGAAATAAGATATTTAATTTATCGACATAGATATTTTTCAGATGCAGATTGGTGTATGGGAGAGAAACAATTAGAAAAGTATGAGAAAATTCTTGATGAAATTGTAATGGAAGACGGAATATATGAGTTCCTATATTTGTTTTCGTCTAGTTACGAGTTTCCTTTGTTACATCCAGTTTCATTCAATCAAGAAGATGGTGTTGGCAAGACAAGAAATAAAAATGAATTATTACGAGAAAAAGAAATAGAAACTCAAATTAGTATTTTCAAGGAACATCAATACTCGTTGGATAAATTGGTAGCGTTGGCGATAAAAGAAAATAAAAAATTAGTAGGTGAAGTTTTGGCACAGTTTTATTGTGGAGGGGTCTATGATGAAGATGTTCTTGGGATTTTATTGAAAGAAGATACAGTGGGTAATCATGTATATGATTATATAAGATTTTTGATATGGAAAGGAAATGCATGTCTGAACGATATTTTAAAAAAAGTAAAAGATGTATCAGATAATGAAAATTTAATTGTTAATTTGATATCTTTGGAGATAATAGAAGATGAAAGTAATGCTATTATTGCATATGAAAATGATACAATTAAAAGAGCATACTGGAGTGGGAGTTTGAGATTTAGAATTTCAGAAAAAGCAAGTGAAAAAGTGTGTTTGTGGGCATTAAGTGAATGTCAAAAATATGGTACATTAGAATCATACTTAGAAATGTTGTTTGATTTAAAAGATAAATTACAAGATATTCAGTTATATGAATTTATTTTTGCAATTGAGAAAATGAATAGTGGTATTCCAGACTCTATGACACACTATTATTTAGGTGAGCTTCTCAAGATTATACAAGAAACTTTTTTAAATGATTTAGAAAAGTGTTCTAAAATTGCAGCTTTAGAGTGGCTGTGTAGAAATATTCTTGAATGGGAGCAAATGAAGTGTATGCAATATATGATGAAGATAGATCCGTCTATATATGCAAATTTAGTTCAAATAATTTACAAATCAGAGGAGGATGGAGATGTAGTAGATAAAGAAAAAAGTGATTTAGCGAATAAAGTGTATTCGGGTTTTGATAAAGCAAAATTCTGTCCGGCGGAGAAGGATGGAAAAGTAAAGTATGAGTTACTTAAAGAATGGCTGGATAAGTTTAAGGAGCTGTTGATTTTGCAAAAACAAGACAAATTGTTTGGAAATTTAATAGGGCGTCTTTTGGCATATTCGCCTATTGGAGAAGATGGGTATATGCCTTGTGAAGCGGTTCGAGTTATTATTGAGGAATATTATAGTGAATCTTTAAAGACTTCATATGTTATTGCAGAAGAAAACAAGCGAGGAGTTCATACAGCCGATGCTGGGCGCTCAGAAATGAAGTTACATCATAAATATAGGAATAATGCGGAAGCGTTTCAATGTAAATATCCTCATACAGCCGAAATTTATTTTGATTTAAGTGCCTCATATAAATGGCAGGCGGATAGGGAAAGAAGACGAGCGGAAGATGAATGGTAGATTATGTAAAGGAAAAAGTACCGTTTTTACAGAAGTGAAGAAATTGTTGCAAACATCATTATGACGAGGTATCATATAAGTAGTAAAAGTAAGTTTTTGTTGATGAAATACCGAAAATAAAAGCAGAAAGGACTGATTTTATGGCTGTGGCATTAAAAGAAGATTACCAAAGAGCTTTGGATGAACAAAAGAAAGAAGTCCGAGAACTCGTGATGGCTGGGTTAGAACAGATAAAAGAGGGAAAGACAAAAGACTTTAATACTGTGTGTGACAGATTGGAGAAGAAATACAGAGATGAGGCAATATCGAATTAGAATTACGGATTTAGCTGAGGAAGACTTGGAAAATGCTGGCAATTACATTGCCTACGAATTGAAAAATCCGTCTGCCACTGAAAATACAGTAAATGGAATTCGTGCAAAGATAAATTCTTTGGTAAATTTTCCGGAGAGAAACGAGTTGGACGAAGATGAGTTGCTTGCTGGATTGGGTGTCCGAAAAGATTATTATCGCAATTACAAGATTTATTATGTGATAGAGGGGGACACCATTTACATAGTTAGGATTTTGCATATGTTAGTTGATAGTAAAGCATGGCTGTATCGGACATTTGGGTTGTAAAGTTTAATGATACCCATATGATACCTGTTTGCTCTGAAAACCAAAATAATATGGATAATATACGAAATATGCAGTATAAAATAGTAGGGAATATGCCTAAAATTAACAAATAAGTTAATTATTAGGGAGTTCGAATAGTAAACACTCCCCCCACAAATAGCATTTACTGTTATTTATGGGGGCATTTACTGTTATGTCTCTATTCTATTAGGAAATCAGGTTTTGTTAATGAATGGTATTGTTATCTCTTACAACCGTTTATCATAATAACCAATAAACAATAAATTAACTAAATTACCAATCAATATAATTGCCATTAAAATAACTGCAGCCAGCGTATAGTTTAATGCCGATAATACAATCATAGCAGCTACGAGCAAAAAGACAAATACAAGATTGGTGTTTTGTGCAGCAATTCCCCGTATCATTTGATTGCGTTCGTCTTCTTCTTCAATTCTAAGCTCCCGATTCTCCTTGATATATAATGAGAGCAGCATATAGCACAGTACGCAGGAAAGTAGCAGCAGTAGCACGCCCAGAAGAATAACTCCAACCTTTAATGCTCCTTTCAGATGAAAAAGTACATTGGTTCCTCCGCTTATAATCAAGGTTACTCCACCTACCCAGCAGATAGCAATTGCTAATAGATATAATATATGTTTTGTTTTCTGTTTCATAATGCGTCCTCCTCATAAATAAAAATGTCTTCGATAGTAACATGAAAATAGCGGGCTAGCTTAAAGGCAAGTAAAATGGAAGGATTGTACTTGCCACTCTCTAAAGAGTGAATAGATTGCCGTGAGACTTCCATTCGGTCAGCAAGCTCCTCTTGTGTTAAGTTATGTTTTTTTCGCAGCTCTTCCAAACGATTTTTCAAATAGTATTCTCCTTTCTAAATCTAAAACGTAAAGCTTACTTTACATTATAGTATACACCTGTTTCGAAAAATGTCAAGTTAACTTTACGTAAAAAATAAAAAATTTTATTACTTGTACTATTAATGCAATTGTAAAAAAAGAGTATAAATTTCCTTTTTTTCTTGAATAATAACTCTATATTTAATGTTTTTTGCAAGTGATTGAAAAATAGTTTCTCAATTACTTGATTGCAAATCCATGAGAGAGGTAGCAAAATGAATTCAATTTTACCTATTACAAATCAAAATTCTTATTATGAAATTCGTTTGGAAAGCATCGGAGGCTTAGGTGCCAATCTATGTGGCAAGCTACTCGGTGAGCTTGGGGCGATGAAGCTTAACCTGAACGCAATGAGCTTTGCAAGCTATGGCTCGGAAAAGAGGGGGTCTCCGGTAAAAGCGTTTGTCCGATACTGTGAAAAACCAGGAGAGATTGGCATTAATTCTCCGGTAGAATCCCCTCATCTGCTTGGTCTGTTTCATGAGGCTATGATTGGAAAGGCAAATGTGGCAGCAGGGGTAACGAAGGAGAGCTGTATTGTGATCAATACGAGAAAGAGCCCTAAACAGATGCGGGAGGCATTAAAGCTGCCTGCGGGGACAATTTATTGTATTGATGCGTTAGGAATTGCCATGGAGGAAAAGACCCGCATCAATATGGTTATGCTTGGGGCATTAGTTCGTGCATCTGGTTTTTTGCCTTTAGAGGCGGCGATAGAGGTTTCTAAGGAAGCTTTGGGAAGTAAATATCCTGCACTGCTAGAAGCCAACCTAAAGGGAATTATCAGGGGGTATCAGGAAGAAACAAAGGAATATTTTGTAGGTGAAGAAGGTTTGGATGCATTGGATTATGTGCGTACACGCAGTGATTGGGGATATGATAACGCTCCTATTGGTGGTGTCAATCCCTGCTTTGGTTCTACGGTGTCCAATGATTTGTCTGCCAGCCGGGAGGGCTATGTACCTTATTTTAATCAGGAAAAATGTATTAATTGTGCTTTGTGTGAAAGTACATGTCCCGATTATGTATTTCATTTTGCAAAAGGTATTTATAAAGGGAAGGAATGCATGGTAAATCAGGGCTTGAATTATCATCATTGTAAGGGCTGTCTGCGTTGTGTGGAGATTTGTCCAACAAATGCCCTGACAAGAGTGTTAGAAGCAGATTATGAAAGCCTTCCACATACGATGGAAACAAGAGGGGTGCTGAAACAGCCAGAGAGTTATGAGGAGGTAGGAGCAAATTCCTATGTAACGAGTGAAGCGTATTTGACAGAGCAGAGGGTAGATGGAGGATTAGTATAATGGAAGAACAGGTTGCATTGTTTGAAAGTGGCAATGAATTGGCAGCGTATGCGGCAAAGCAGATTAATTATCATGTGATGGGTTATTATCCGATTACTCCTTCCACCCAGATTGCAGAGCAGCTAGATCAGATGAAGGCAGAGGGGAAGCATACGATTTCCCTTATGGCGGCAGAGGGTGAGCATAGTGCTGCCGGAATCTGCTATGGTGCCAGCACTGGAGGAGGAAGAGTGTTTAATGCTACGAGTGCCAATGGTCTGCTCTATGCCTTAGAGCAGCTTCCGGTGCAATCGGGAACCCGCTTTCCAATGGTTATGAATGTAGCCTGTAGAACGGTTTCCGGTCCCTTATCTATTAAAGGGGACCATAGTGATATCATGTATACGTTAAATACAGGATGGCTTATCTTATTTGCCAATACGCCGCAGGAAGTTTATGATTTTAATATTATCGGATTAAAGCTTGCAGAGCGGGTAAAGCTGCCACTGATTGTAGCGTATGATGGCTTTTTTACCAGCCATCAGAAGCGAAATGTTACTGTGTTTGCACAAGATGAGGTGGTTAGGGATTTCTTGGGAGAATATCATGCTGACTACAGTGCGTTAGATTTTGAGCATCCGGCTTCCATTGGTACGTATATGAATGAGCCGGATTTGATTAACAACAAATACCAGCTTTATCAGGCGATGGAGAAGGCACGTCTTGAGGTGCTTGATATTATGAAGGACTATGCTGACCTTTCCGGCAGGGAATATGGGCTTTTAGAGGAATATGAAACAGCAGATGCTGATGTGATTCTCGTGCTTTTAGGCTCTGCCTATCATACGGCTAAGGTTGCAGCAAAGCGGATGCGTGCGGAGGGAAAAAAGGTAGGGGTTGCAACATCTAAACTGCTTCGGCCCTTTCCGGGAAAGGAGCTTTCTGCTGTCTGTAAAAATGCTAAAACGGTCATTATCGCTGACCGTCAGGATAGCTATGGTGCAAGAGGCGGTAATTTGACATTAGAATTAAAGGCTGCCTTGCTGGAGACCGATTTTAAGGGAAGAGTGTTCAGCCGGATTTATGGACTTGGTGGTCTGGATTTCTATGAGGAGGATGCCAGTGCGTTGTTCTCTCTCGGTTATGAGAAGGAGTGTGCGGACTTTGATTATTATGGAGCGTATCGGGGTAAGGAAGCGTCCGGGCAGACACAGTACTTTGCTCCTATTGCAGCACAGGAGAGTGAGGTTAGCAGGACGGAAAGTGGATTAAATGCACTGACTGCCATGCCATACCGGTTAGCACCCGGACATGGTGCATGCCCGGGTTGTGGTATTCCTGTCAATGTCAATCTGTTGTTAAAGGGTATTGCTGGCAATGTAGTAATTTTATTTCAGACGGGGTGTGGCATGGTCGTAACGACTCCATATCCCAAGACAGCCTTTAAGATTCCCTATGTACACAACCTATTTCAGAATGGAGCTGCCACACTTGCAGGACTTTCAGAAATGTTTCATCAGAGGCAGGACAGAGGGGAGTATCCGGAAGGAAAGATTACTTTTGTAATGGTGAGTGGAGATGGTGGAATGGATATTGGTATGGGTTCCGCACTGGGAACTGCCCTTCGGGGGGACCGGGTGTTGTTGTTCGAATACGATAATGGCGGCTATATGAATACCGGTTACCAACTTTCCTACTCCACACCAAAGGGTGCGAAAAGTGCTACCTCGCATCTAGGTAAGCATTCCTATGGGAAAACATTCTTCCATAAAGATTCTGCTATGCTAATGGCGGCTACAGGACTTCCCTATGTGGCAACGGTGGTGGAATCGAACCCAACAGATTTTATAAAAAAGGCAAAGAAGGCACAGCACTATGCCACGGAGTACGGAACAGCGTATATTAAGGCATTATCAGCCTGTCCTCTCAACTGGAATGATAAGCCGAATCAGGAACGAAGTGTGATTGGTGCTGCGGTGGATTGCTGCTATTTCCCTCTGTTTGAGATAGAACAGGGAAAAACCTCCTTAAGCTATAATCCGGAACAAAATAATAAAAAACGTCCGGTGCTTGACTGGTTTTTAATGATGGGGCGGACGAAGCATCTTGGTAAGGATTGCTATCAGGGGCTGGTGCAGGAGATACAACAGGAGATTGATTACAGATGGGAGCGTTTAAAGGCAAGGGCAGAGCATCCGTTATTGTGAATTATCAATAACCCAAACTTCGCACATGAAGTTTATATTACACTAGGAATTATAATATGTGCAAAACTTGAGCCCTCCCAACAACACAATTGCGTTACAAAAAATCCCATATCTTTACATTTTTTTGAGAATCTTATATAATGGCAGTTGGATATGTCATTGCGAAGCAATAATTAATATTTCATGATATTGAGTAATTTCCCTATTAATAAAATAGGATATTGTGAAACTAATAGTTCTATAAACTCAAGTTGTGCAATTGAAACAATGTTTCAATTGCACAACGGGGCTTAAAAAAACCTGAATTTTACAATTACAATATAAAGTGAGAGAGGAGTGTAATATATGGGATTGTTTTTAGACCTTGCCATTTTACCCGGATGTACAAAGGAACAGGCAATCAAGGCGGTTAAGGAGGCGGCGGATGCCAACGATAAATTTTATATTGAACCAGCTAAGTGCCAGTACATAGAACAGAGCAATGGGTCGGTTATACTATTTAACGAGGGAATTGTAGGCTATAATAGTTTGGCAGCCTGTTTGTCGATTGCCATTAATGGCAAAGTATTGTACCCCTATATTTATGATGATGATTTCTGGGGCTATTACTTTTATGACAAGGGACAGGAGCTGGATTCTTTTATGGCAGAACCGGATTATTTTGGCGAGGAGCAGATGGGCGGCACCGGTAATGCAGAGCTGATTGCAAAAAGCTTTGGTGTTCCCAGGGAAAGCATTGAGAAGTATCTGATGCCCTGGTCGGAGGAGATGTACGAAGAGGAAGCCTTTGCTTATGAGGAGGATGAGTCAGGGTATTGTGACTGCTGGCAGATGGCAGACTTTATGGGGAAGCTAGGATATCCATATAATTTTCCCGAGGAATAAAATAGGTATTTGCGAAACCAATAGGAACTAAATCCTAGTGGCTACGAGTTTCGCAATTACCTAAGAAATAAAAAATAGGAAGGAGTAACAGGATGAGTACGAGAATTGGTATTTTAGGATATGGTAATTTAGGAAGAGGGGTGGAGTGTGCAATCCGCCAGAATGAGGATATGGAGCTGGTGGCAGTATTTACAAGAAGAGAGCCTTCTACCGTGACGATTCTTACAGATACGGCAAAGGTCTGCCATGTGGATGAGGTAAAAGACTATAAGGACAAGATTGATGTAATGATACTGTGTGGAGGCAGTGCAACAGATTTGCCGGAGCAGACCAGGCAGTATGCGAAGGACTTCAATGTCATTGACAGCTTTGATACCCATGCACGGATTCCAGAGCATTTCTCTAATGTGGATGCAGCTGCTTCTGCCAGCTCCCATGTGGCGATTATTTCTGTCGGTTGGGATCCGGGAATGTTCTCCTTAAACCGTCTGTATGGCAATGCACTGTTGCCGGAGGGTAAGGACTATACCTTCTGGGGAAAGGGTGTCAGTCAGGGACATTCCGACGCCCTTCGACGTATTGAAGGAGTAAAGAATGCAAAGCAGTATACCATTCCTATTGAGAGTGCCTTGGAGGCAGTGCGTTCCGGAAGTAATCCAGAGTTCACTACCCGGGAAAAGCATACGAGAGAGTGTTTTGTTGTTTTGGAAGAGGGTGCGGATGCTGCAAAGATTGAAGAAGAGATTAAAACCATGCCCAACTATTTTGCAGATTATGATACAACGGTTCATTTTATCAGTGAGGAGGAGCTGCTTGAGAAGCACAGTGGTATCCCGCATGGTGGCTTTGTACTGCGAAGTGGAGTGACGGGATTAAATAAGGAACATAAGCATCTGGTGGAATATAGTCTGAAGCTGGATTCCAACCCGGAATTTACTGCCAGTGTGCTGATTGCCTATGCAAGAGCGGCACACCGTCTGGCAAAGGAAGGGCAGAGTGGCTGCAAAACAGTATTTGATATTGCACCGGCATACTTAAGTCCTAAGAGCGGGGAAGAGCTAAGGGCAGAGATGCTGTAATCGAGACCAGTCGTTATAAAGTAGAATATTTATGAGAATAGTCATGTTTGGGTTATGTCTTCTATATGAAAAGGGACGGTTGCAGTTCTCATTTGCATAAAATAAAGATATGCTATAAATTGGTTCCGTTGTTCGGGAATAAGTATTTCTAAGATATTCCCGCAGGTAATTATTTCTGACGCAAACGACGCAAATTCGCCATCCATGGCTCAATTGCGTCTTTTCGGGACATCCGGTCCCGAAATTGCTGATGATTAATGGTGAATATCAAGAAATACTAATTCCCATCCAAAGTCACCAATTCATAACATATCTTTATTTTATGCAACTTAAAAGATGAGATGTCCCTTTTTATTATAGAAGACATAACAAAGCATGACTATTGTATCCGTACCACTCTGCATGGTAATGCCCTATATCCTTATTTGCCGTGACGGTTCGTAGGGGTGGGATAACCATTGCCCTGTAAATCGGTAGATGGGCTCAAAGGGCTGTTTTTCTCCTTGGGCTGCTCTGGTCTGCTGCTTTCCCAAACCCCATTTGGAATTGTTTTAACTGGTTTCTTTTTATCAGTATATCTCATGATAGTACGACCTCCTGTTTATATTAGATAGTTGTAAAATGATACGCAAACTGATGTGGGGTTGTATAAAATGTATCATCTATAAGCAGTGCAACGGGTATTGCCCGCATCAGATAATATATTTTATACAACGTTATAAGTGTTCAACTGTATTTTACAATCATCTAATACTAGTATTCCGACATGAAATAAAGATATACATAGAATGTAATTGGTTAAAGGGATAGGAAGGACGTTCCGTATTCAAAAGCAGTGCAGTAGAGCGAAAGATATTGACTTTTGCTCTTTGTTAGGGGCAAGCCATAATAGAAGGTGATATCATCAAATTTTTTAAGGTGGCTGCCATCTAAATCCATATAATATACTTGAAGATTATCCTCAAAATAAAGTTTCTGGTCTATAATCTGAAGCTGTGTAGCACTACCGGTATAGATTTGCTTTACGTCGCCACCGTCCCTGTTTGCCCGCCATATACCATCATCTTCCGGTTTCCCACTTTCAGAAGCAATGATGTCGGAGGAGGCATAGATTATCCCTTTTTTGACATTAAATTCAAATATCTGTTGAGGAAAGGTTATCGTTTCAGCATTATCAAGATTGATAGCAGACGGAGCGGATGCGGTTAGTGGATGAACATATACTTTATTACTATTGCCATCCTCAGTGGGAATCTGGCAATATAAAAATCCATCCTCTATGCAAAAATTGGTGCATATCGCTTCGTTTAATATTATAGTTTTTTCCTTGGTATGAATATTAAAAGTAACTAGCTGGTAGGCATCGTGATCGTAAATATAAAGCTCATCTTTAAAGAGATAAAAATGAATGGTAAATAATGCATCAAATTTGGAAAATGTTTCTACTTCACCGCCAACAATTGGAATCCGGCATAAAATATTTGAATTACCCTCGTTTTTTAAATAGTAAACATACTCCCCGTATACGATTGGATTGTAAACCGTGGAATCATCAAGGCAGGTAAGGTTACTGCCGTCTTTGTTCATTTTGTATAATCCGGTAATATGGTTAGTAATGTGGCTATATGATGTGTCTTCATCTGATTCTACAGGGGTTCGCGAAGTAAATACAACATAATCTTTTGTAATATTGATACCGTGCATGATATAATTACAAAGAACCTCTTTTTTCCCGCTTTTTTTTGAGACACGGATACCATACTGCCCGGGTATATCCTGGCTATAATACAGATAGTTATCGTCGCTGGCAATAACACCGGTGGTATTGGCATTTCCGGAAGTGATACAAGGGGTGGGCTCCTTACCAGGAATGAAAGTGGAGATACCCAATGCAGCTAACAGTATAATAAGCAAAAGGCTTCCTGCAATAGCGGGTTTGAATCGTTCCCTTTTTTTCCGTTTTCTTTTGCCATGTTTCAGATAATTTTCCAAATCTGTCAGGCATTCTTCCGGGGAAGCATAACGGTCTTTGGGAGAATAGGCACACATTTTGCAAATGATGAAACCAAGTTCTTTATCCGCATTTTCAGGATATGGAAAAGAAGCTCCGGAAAGTCGTTTTTCTATGGACATCTCAATATCTGCAAATTTAAATGGGGAATCTAAAAAAGGCAGACGACGGTTGTTGAGCAGCTGGTACAATACCAATCCCAGAGAATAGATGTCTACAGTGGCATTAAAGCTTTTGCCCGCAGCCATTTCAGGAGCCATATAGGCGAGCGTCCCCTTATGGGAAGCCATCATGGTTTTTTCCAAAAGTCTTGCACTCCCAAAGTCTCCCAGCAGATATCGGTTATCATCTGTGACAAAAATATTGGAAGGTTTGATATCGCGGTGGATGATGTTATAGCTTCGGCATTCACAAAGGGATGTCAATAATGCAATTCCGATGCGTGCTGTTTCCTGTTTTGTAAATTCGGTTTCCCGCATACGGAGAATTTTATTAAGAGGATTTAATAATTCCATTCTAATTAAAATAAACCGTTTGTAGGAATCTGGCACTTTTAAGATAGTATAGTCCTGATATTTTATGATTCCTTCCTGGTTTTTTAAAGTCTGCATAACTTTAACCTCAGAAAGGATATCATTGGTTATTTCATCCAGATAGGATTCTTTTGAGAGAGAATCCTGTTTTTCAAAGGAAAGAGGGTTGATTGTGTCATCTAAGGTTACAGGTATAACCTTGAGGGCACAATAATTTCCCTTTTGATCTGTTAGCTTATATACGGTTCCGGAGCTGCCCTCTCCAATGGTATCCTCTAAATACCAGTTTTTGAAGAGAGGCTCCAGAGAGTGAAGGAATTGTTCATTTTTTGAAGAAAACATAATGATAACCTCTATTTCTTAAATAAATTTTTCATTTGTGTGGCTACAGCAGTTTTTTCTTTGCTTTTTTACCGAGCAGGAACAGCAAATCATCTGCGATATCGGAATCTATATTAAAAAGTACATGTGTTATATACTCAAATAAATCTATGTCGTTGTCTGACCTGTAATCGGTGATTTCAAATTTGTTTATGATGAAATCACATTTTTCTTTTAATTTCACATTATTTGTGTACTGTTTTAATAAAAGTGCATTGGATAATTCAAGTTCCGGATTCTGTAATATAGCGCATTCTGCTGCAAATAAAATAATACTTTCCAGCTTGTCTTTGGCACAAAGTGGTTCCATACCTGCCAAACCAAGCATAGTATTGATATCATTGGCAGTCATCCGAAGATGAATGCCCAGAGCAATTAGACGAATCCGGGATGGAATGATTCCGTGACACCGGAGTTTGCTGACCATGGTATTGTACCCGGCGATGAGGTTGGGGTCATCCATCGTTTCCTGCAAAAATGCGTTTAATGTACAAGGAGCTTCACTGATACCGAGGGTGTTTAGTAAAATGTAGCTGTCTATAAAGTCGGATAGATTCACATAACAGTTAGCAAAGGCCTCTGCATTCTGGTCTACAAATGTTTCAAAGTCCAGCAGACTCTTGATAGTAAGAAGCTCCGATTCTATCTGATTTGTTGAAAAATAGGTGTATTCCTTGTTGTATTTTCTTTCATTCAGTACATGTTCCAATATGGAGACAAAGTGGTTTTTCAGTTCCAGACACTGGTCATAATTTAAATGGTTACAGAGTGAAAAAATGGTAACGGCATCCTCTATATTTTTGGCATTTAGCTTTGGATATTTTCCGTAACGCTGTAAAAAATCATTTATATCGTCAAGGGACATATTTATAGCAAATCCAATGCGAACAAACTGTTCCCGGCTTCTTGGGAGCTTTCCATCCTCACACCATGAAAGAATAGTATTCCGACTGATACCGCACAGGCGGGCAAATTGTGTATAAGTATATCCGCCGGAATCGAGCAGATAGTTGATAAATGCTTTCCAGTCCGTAAAATATTTACTATGCCGGTCTAAAAAGAGCTGCATATCATTTAAGTCTTCGCATTTTGCTAACGTTTGATAGAGGTCATTGGTACGACCGTCATGGATTGGCATTGACATGTGTGTAATCTCCGTATCTGTTTTACTGTCTTATTATTTCAAAGCTCATGCCTGATATACTGGTTTCTATTTTATTCATGTGAAAATAAAATGTCAAGAATCTGCAGCGTGTCAGTTCGTTTAAAACAGAAAACTTGTATATGATATAATGAAAGCAATGACCTGTTTATAATACAATTTAGGAGGATATGAAAATGAGAAAGTATGTAAAATTAGGGACGATTATGCTGTTAGGTATACTGCTATGCGGTTTACTTTGTGCTTGCGGGAAAGAGGAGGCGGATAAAGTGGGTGATGTCTCATCGAAAGCTTCTGAATCATCATCAGAAGATATGGATAGTTCAGGAATGGAAACAAAAGGAAATTATGATGTATTTGAATGTATTCAGAAAATCAATCCCGATAACACGCTGGCAGAGATAAATGAAATCATTGGCTTTGAAGGGGAAGATATCAGTAGTAAAGGTGATGGTAAAGTATATTACTGGCAGTTAACAGAAGATACAGGGGTTCAGGTCCAATTTTTTGATAGTGGAAATGCAGAAATTGGAATAGATTTCAAGAATAAATCTATAGCAAATGCCAAAAATGATTTTTCCAAGTTTAGTGAAATTAAGGAAAAGCTTGATGCCGGAGAGAAGCTGACCTATGATGAATTTGTTAAAATTATTGGAGGAGTTGAAGGAGTGTTAGAGAAGAAATCAACAACAACGAATGGTTATACATGGGTTGATAAAAATGGGGGATATTTAATAGCTCAGTTTGATGCAGAAACAATGGAATGTAAGATTGCCTCAGGTATGTTTTAAAATGAAAATGGAAGGGGAATGAAAATGGCAACAGGCAAAAGAGTATTAACAAGAATATTGACTGGTATCATGGTACTGACTCTGCTGTCAGGGATGCCGATGGGAATAGGAGAACCTGCAAGTGCGGCGAGGAGAACTTTAGTAGGACCGTCAAAGGACGAGGAAGGTGTCGTGACATGGGATGCCGTATATTTTGGCAATTATCCACAGTCAGATGCCACAGGGCAGAAGAAAGAACCGATTAAGTGGCGGGTGCTGTCAGTAGAAGGTGATTATGCCTTTTTAGTGGCAGCCCAGAGTCTGGATGTGCAGAGATATAACGAGAAAAGGCTTCCCGTTACATGGGAAACCTGTACCATGCGGAGCTGGTTAAATGGTTATGGAGGTGACAGCAATGTGTGCGGTTTGGATTACCGTAATGATAATTTTATTGATGGTGCATTTACAGCTTTAGAGCAAAATGCCATTAAGGCGATGGTGATAGAAAATGCAGATAATCCTCGTTTTAACACGGAAGGTGGAGAGGACACACAGGATAAAGTATTCCTATTGTCTTTTGCTGATGTGACAAATCAGGAGTATGGATTTTCTTCTGCTTCTGATATGAATTTAGGTGTGTTTGGTGATAAGGCAAAAGGCTGGACAAGAACAGCTTATGTTGAAGCAGGTGGAACAACCGGGACATTGTACTCCATAGGCTGCCAGCTACGGTCTCCGGGTAATCTCCCGGTTCGTGCTGTGTACAGCGCAATCCGGCCCGGCAATCAAATTTACCGTGGTGAGGAGGTAGATATTGATCGTGCAGTGGCGCCAGCTTTGTACTTAAATCTAGCATCTTCTGAAGTCTGGACTTATGCTGGCAAAGTAAGCAGTGACGATACCAGTACCGGATGTCCTCATGAAAATACAGTGCTTATAGGGGAAAAGCCTTCTTGTACAGAGACTGGTTATACAGGGGATACTTGCTGCGATGACTGCAAAATCAAGATAAAGGAGGGGGAAACAATCCCTGTAAAGGGACACCAGTGGGATGGTGGAATTATTACAAAACAGGCAACGGCAACAGAAGATGCCATAAAAACCTTTACCTGTACCGTATGTGGAGAAACCAGAACAGAGAGGGTTTCCGGAACAGCGGATGCAGTAAATATCCCTGCAGACGTGCAGATAGTAACCGATGCTTCTATTGTGACACAGTCCTCTGAGGATGTGGAGGGAGCTGTTTTTCATACCCTGCAGGCAAGAAGCACAAAGCTGAAAGGCAAAGCAGTTACCCTGCAATGGAATCAGGTTCCAAGGGCGGACGGTTATAAGGTTTACGGAAACCGATGCGGTAAGAAGAACCATTATCAGTTGCTTAAAGATGTTGGTAAGGATACAACCTCTTATACCCAGAAACGACTGCAAAAGGGAACCTATTACAAATATGTAGTGACAGCATATAAGATAGTAAATGGTGAAAAGGTTACCATTGCCGTATCAAAGACTATCCATACAGCAACCACAGGCGGCAAATATGGAGTGGCTAAGGCGGTTAAGGTCAATAAGAGTAAGATAACCCTGAAAAAGGGGAGAAAATTTGCCATCAAGGCAAAGGAAATAAAGAGTGTTAAACCCATTAAGCATCACCGGAGAATCGCCTATGAATCTGATAATAAAGAGGTTGCAGTAGTGAGCAAAAAAGGTGTTGTGAAAGCGAAGAAGGAGGGAAGCTGTTATATCTATGCCTATGCACAAAATGGTGTGTATAAGAAGGTAAGGGTTGTTGTGAAATAACACGTATTTTTCCTTTTCGGTATAAAGTGTATAACGAATTTGTAATTATGCATTGCACACAGCAGTCCAATATTTTATAATTAAGTATAAATTAACAAAGCATATAAAGCTGCTCAGCCTTACGAAACCGTGAGCTTATGGCAGAGGAGTTTGTCTTTAAGAAAAGAGGATAACAATATGCAAATCAAAGAACTGCAAGTGCTATGCGATGCAATCAAATCCAATATTTCAAAGGTTATGATTGGCAATGAGACGGTGATTAACCTTATACTTACAGCCAGTCTGGCAAGGGGACATATCCTCTTAGAGGACAAGCCGGGGACTGGTAAAACGACTATGGCGAAAGCATTTGCCAAAAGTGTTGACGCATCCTTCAAGCGGGTACAATTAACTCCGGATTTAATGCCAGCAGATATAGTGGGATTGAATGTATTTAACCAAAAGATGACAGAGTTTCAGTTGATGAAGGGGCCGGTGTTTACAGATATTTTATTAGCAGATGAAATTAACCGGACAACGCCCCGCACCCAGTCGGCATTGTTAGAGGCGATGGAGGAGCGGCAGGTTACTATTGATGGTGAGACGTTGCCCCTGCCGTCGTCCTTTCTTGTCATCGCAACACAGAACCCTGTTGAAACGGTAGGAACCTATCCGCTTCCCGAGGCACAACTGGACCGGTTTATGATGAAGCTTGCCATGGAGGATATGGGCATAAAGGAACAGCTTGAGGTGATGGAACGGTTCCTTGTAGAAGAACCCCTTAAAAAGCTTTCTCCGGTATGTACAAGGAAGCAGCTGGAACAGATGAGTGAGACGGTGAAAACAGTTACGGTGCGGGACTGTGTCAGGGAGTATATTGCAAAAATAGTATTGGCAATCAGCCAGCATGAGAATGTAGAGCTTGGTGTCAGCCCTAGAGGAATGCTTGCCCTGCTCCGCTGTTCACAGGCATTTGTTGCAATCAGGGGAAAGGATTATGTGGAGCCGGACGATGTGCGTTTTCTGGCACCTTATGTGTTGGCGCACCGCATACGGGTATATGGAGGTATCAGACAAAACAATCAAAGCCGGAGGCTGGTTGAGGAAATCATAAAAACGGTTCCGGTTCCTGTGGAGGATTGGGGGACAGCATGAAATTATTCATTACGTTTCTGGTTGCGGTGTTTGTCTATTGGCTGCAGGCATATCTTTATAAACGATATTGGGATAAAAAACTATACTTGCAGCTTTCTTTTTCTAGGCAGGAGGTATGTGCCGGTGAGGAGCTGGAGCTGATAGAGGAGATTAAGAATGAAAAAAGGATGCCTCTGTCCATCCTGCTTATGAAGTTTTCCTGTCCGAAATGCTTTCACTTTTTTGATGAGGAGCATGTCACCGTAACGGATTCCTGTTATAGAAATGACACCTTTTTTGTAAATGGATACCAGCGGATTACCAAGAAATTACCTTTTGTTGTAACGCAGAGAGGATACTATAAAATCCGTCACATTAATTTATTGACAAGGGATTATTTTCTGACGAAGCAGCATGCGAAGCTGATAGAAAGCGGGCATGCGTTAAGTGTGATGCCGAAGCCATATTGTGATGTGGAGCTGGACAGGCTTTATAATCATTTGCTTGGGGAAATGATAAATCAGAGCAGCTTAATCGATAATCCTTATACCTTCAGTGGTATTCGTGATTACACGAACCGTGATTCCATCCGCTCGATTAATTGGAAGGCGACAGCACACAACAGTCAATTGATGGTAAATGTATATGAGCATACCTCGGCACAGCAGATAAAAGTATTGTTGAATCTGGAAGCATTGACGGACAGTAGCAGTGATGAGCTGAATGAGTGTGCCATTTCCATTGTGAGTGCCTGCGTCCATCGTTTTATTGGGGAACAGATTCCGGTGGCGTTTGCGTCTAATGGGCAGGATGTGGTGACAGGAGAATGCGATGCCATTGCCGCTGGAGGGGATTATGCCCATGTTCTGACGATTGACCGCTGTCTGTCACGGATTGGGAAAGCTGCGGGACTTGAGGTTTTTATAGATATGCTTGAAAAGGAGATTGCAATCGGTAATTCTAATGTCACCTATATCATCGTTTCTCCCTGTCATAAGGAGAAGCTGCTTAAGGTGGTAGATGAATTGGTAGAAAGGGGAATGCTGGTACAGATGCTGGTTCCCTGTTATTCCCTTGGAGATGAGACAGCTGTGCGCTCCTATATACATACAGTGAAATGTGGGGCAGAGGAGCCGCCCGCCCATGCAATGAGGTGAGAATATGCTGAGAAAAATAGAACATACCAGAACGATACTGCGAATGTTATATGAGAGCTTGTTTGCCATTCTTATTATCAGTTTTTTAAGCCTCTTTTTTTTAAAAGTGCAGCTCGGATTTGCGGTTATGGGTATCACCATGCTTTTGTTTTGTATTTCCTATATCATACGGTCGGTTTCTTTCAATAATATTGTTGTGTTTGGTATACATTGTGTCCTGTTGGCAGGGTGTTATTATCTGCCTTATGGAATGGGTGTCCGGATACTGGTGGCGGGGGTTGTAATCTTTTTGATTCGGGATGCTCTTTTGTTTGTGGCAAGGGGAGGAACGGTGACCCCTCTTGTTGGCGCACCGTGGCCCACCTTTTTAATTAGCTTTGTCATTTATCTATTCAGTCTTTATCATGGCGAGGCAGTGTTTCTTGCTGTGGCGTACTTTATTCCGGTCTTATTGATTGTTTTATATTATATGATGCGCTATGTGGAGGGACTTTCCAATTATTATTCATCAACGCAGGATACAAAGGAGGATACCATGAGAAGACTGGTATCCCAAAATACTCTTGTTATTGGAATGCTTCTTATTATATTTTTTGTTGGTATTTATATTGGGAATGTTCATTTGGTGCAGAGTGTATTTGAAATGCTGCTTCCAATATTGTCAGAGTGTCTGCGTATTTTTATTTTAGCAATGGTGTTTTTGCTTGGTAAATTAATTCCCTCTTTCGCATTTTCGGAGGAACCAATAGAACTACAGGAGGGGGGAGTGATAAAGCCGGTGGAGGATACTTCTGATACCCCTTTTCTTTGGATAGCATATCTGATGGTAGGGGTAGTACTCTTATGGATACTATACACTCTTTTGAAACGGTTTATCCGGTTGTTGCTGTTAGGCCGAAGCCTGTCTGAAAAAGGAGAAAATATAACCAATCCGGTGACAATCGAGGTGGAGACGGTAAAGCCTGCGAAAAGAAAGCATCGAAGTATCTCAGTTAATGACAGGGCAAGGCGGTATTACCGCAAACGCATTCTGAAATATAAGCCGGTCATTCCGTTACGGGCTTGGGATAGCTGCAGGGATATTGCAAAAATGATTGAAGAAGAACATGGGGTTCATGTGAATCAATTGACAGAATATTATGCCCAGATTCGATATGGCAGGGAGGATAGCGATAGCCAGCCGATATTGGAGGCAATGAAAAGGCTTGGCAAAAAGAAGACATAAAAAATTGAGGCCGGATAACAGCCTCAATTTTTTAGTTTCACTTTGTATATGATATATGCCGGAATGGTGATGGTACATATATAATCTGAGAGCGAATGGAAAGCAATAGTTATTCCTCCCAAAACAATTCGTCCAAGGTTTTGCTTAGGACTTTGCATATTGTAATGCATAGCTGAATGGTAGGGTTATAGTCCCCTTTTTCAATCGCATTAATTGTTTGCCGGGAGACACCGCACAGCTTTGCAAGCTCTGCTTGTGAAAGGTCTTTTCCTGCCCGTGCAGCTTTTAAACGAAGGTTTTTCATGATTCCTCCTGCTTCAATGCCTTTAGTGCGTTGCTTATCTTAATCGGATTGCCATAGCGTAATGTACCCATACGATAGATTTTGGCACCGAGCCATCCGACAAAGATAATCGATACAAACAATATGACTGCTGACAGGATAATCTCCCAAGTAGCTACGCTTCCCATACTGATTCTTACAAACATTGCGGAATAGGAGCTTACGGGTAGATAGGAACAAATTTTCATGATAATACCATCCGGATTTTGCAGTTGAAACATTACCGCAAAATATACAATCATGATAATCATCTGTAAAGAGCCGACGGATTTATTAATATCTTCTGTCTTGGATACCAACGCTCCTAAGACTCCATATAAAAAGGCGTAGAAGAGGAATCCGCCAATTCCAAATATAGCAAAGGCTGCCAGTACATCAGCCGGAATATCAAGGAGCATATCCAGCTTATTGCCCCAGGCGTCATGGTTAAAGGCATAGCCGGTTAAGGCGGCACCAACTATGAGTGCCAGTTGCACAACCACGGCAACAGTGCCGGCAAATACCTTGCCAAACAGCAGGTATTTGGAATCAATACTGGTGACTAATACCTCAATAGAACGGTTGCTTTTCTCAGTTGTGACTGCGGTTGCAATCATGACACCATAGATAATAATTACCATGAAAATAATGATTACTAATGCATAACAATACCAGTAATTATCTGCTGCATCCTTGCCTAACACTTCCGCATCACAATTAATTGGGGATTCGTACCCCTCGGCAAATTCCTGATAGTTTATTCCCTTGTTCTGACAGTATATCTGTTTGTGGATAGTAGAAAGGAGCGTATCAAAGACTGTCTGATTTTCATCCCACATCTCACGGTTTAAAACGTAGTACTTATAGCTTGTGTCATCTGTGACATAAAAGCCTGCACTGATGTCTTCATTAGTCACTGCTTTTTTAAGGTCCTCTTCACTATCCATAGTTTTAAATTCTGCATTTCCAAATGCCTGTTCTAGTATGGCAGTGTCGCTTAGATATCCGGTTTTGTCAACGATACCAAAGGTGTCGCTTTCTTCCTCAGTGTCCGTTGCTTCCTCCTTGTCTATATCCGTATCCTCCTGCTGCTGTGTCTGTTCGATGCCTAACATATCTGACATGTCAAAGATACTGGGAAGAAACATCAATGCTCCAATGATAACTGCAATTAGGATTGTTGTAACCATGTAGGATTTATTCTTGATGTAGCTTATTAATTCAAACTCAAAAACAGTCATAAATTTTTTCATCTTTATTCACCCACCCTTTCTACAAAGATATCATTTAACGATGGTTTATATATTTCAAAATGTTCCACTGTTAATGTGTCAATATTGGCAAGACGCTTAAAGAGCTGGTTTTTGGAAGTTCCATTCAACAGCTTTACAATTACATCCTGCTTGGTTTCCCCGGTTACCTCTATGCAATCTGCAAGCTGGTTATTTAAAAGTACGCTTAATTCTTCTTTGCTAAGATTTTCACCACTTACGACCAGTTGATTTTTTCCACACTCTTTCTGAATCTCTAAGAGATTACCGTCCAGTACAATCTCGCCTTGGTTGATAATCACAATGTCCTCACAAAACTCTTCCACATAGCTCATCTGATGGCTGGAAAAAATGACGATTTTTCCCTCAGCAATCAATTCCTTTATGACATCCTTCAGTATCTGGGAATTTACCGGGTCAAGACCACTGAATGGTTCATCCAGAATGACAATATCTGGGTCACATACCAGTGTTGCCGCCAATTGCACCTTCTGCTGGTTGCCCTTGGAGAGTGTTTCTAATAGTTTCTTTTCATATTGTCCGACTGAAAGGCGGTCAAGCCATTTTTTGGAGTTGGCAACCGCTTTCTTTTTGTCGATTCCCCGGAGTCTTGCCAGATATACCATCTGTTCGATAATCACACGCTTCGGATATAAGCCCCGTTCCTCCGGCAGATATCCAATCTGTATCTTCTGTGGTTCAAATTTCGCTCCATCCAGAAGAATCTCCCCCGAATTGGCATGGAATACATCCATTAATATTCGGATTGTGGTTGTCTTGCCGGCACCGTTTCTTCCTAAAAGCCCCAATGCTTTCCCGCTTTCTACCGAAAAGGATATATCCTTTAATATCTCCTTATCTCCAAAAGACTTTTTGATGTTTTTAACTTCAAGCTTCATGGTCATCCTCCTTATTTTTATCATATAATATTTTACCAAGCAAAATCAGCAGCAAGGCTGCAAGCATAATTCCCAGCATAAGATTTAAAAGGTGTGCTTTGTTTCCCAATGTGTTTCCGTATATTCCAAGTATCAGATTTATGATAGAGGCAAGGAAAACCAGGGAACAGAATAGAATTTTGGCTGTTGTACTCTGGATGGAAATAGTGAAATAGGCATCCTTGATAATACAGATACAGCCGAATATGAAAAGACCGAGGCAGGCTCCGATATACATAAGGGTATCCATAGGGATTCCCTTTGGCTTTATGATTCCTGCCATGAGCATGTAAAAAATGGTTACAAAGAAACCATATTGCGCTGCCCGTCCTCTTGCAAGCTGCTGCCGTTCATCATAGCTCTTCTTTCCTTTATTCATTTTCATGTGTATTACTGTTGATATGAGTATGACTAATATCAGACCGGTCAAAAAACCCAATACATAGGAAATGTTTTCAGTTATCATCATTCTCCCTCCATTTTTTATTACTTTTCCTGTTCCATAGGGAGTATATCATACGTGCGACATATTGTCAAATATATTTTACTTTTTGTCGCATAAATTTTTTGCGGTAATTATTTTTTTATAATTTTGATAGAAATGACAAAGTTTATTCGTATAATTAATTGTAAGACAAAATTTCCGGGAAGCTTTGTTAGGGAGGGTAGTTGATGACGATAGATAATGATAATTTTATTGATCAGTTATATATGAAAAATGAGGATGCATTGATGTATGTAATTGATGAATATGGAGGTCTTATTAAGGCTGTAATCAGGAAAAATATGTCGTGCCTTAATGGTAAGCAGGAGGAGTGTTTTAATGATGTACTTCTTTCCGTATGGGAGCATATTGCTTCTTTTCAGCCGGACAAGAATAGCTTTAAAAACTGGATTGCTGCAATTGCAAAATATAAATCAATTGATTATATGCGAAAGCACAAGTATGAGACGGATAAAATCGTTTATGATGAAATGGAAAATTATGAATTACAAAGTGAAGATAGATTGGCAATTCTTGATAATGAAATTTCAGCACGAACGGAAGAACTGCTCTCAATACTCAAACCACAGGACAGAGAAATCCTGATAAGGATATATGCAAATGAGGAACCAGTGGAACAGGTAAGTCAGGAGTTGAATATTGAAAAATCCGTTATTTATAATCGGATTTCACGGGCAAAAAAGAAATTGAGAATGCAAAAAGGAGTGTAATTATGGAAGATATTTATGAATTATTGAATCATGCAGAAATGAATCTTGAGGAATTTGAAAATGAGAAACTATCTGATTATGAAAGCAAAATTGCCAAAAAGCATATGTTAAGGGAGCTTCGTAAAATGAAAAATCGTAAAAAGATATGGAAAAAGGCACTTGTCTCTACAGCCGCCTGTGCCTGTGTAATGATAGGAATGGGTACAATTAGTGTAGCTGCGGGATGGCTGCCTATACCGGATTCCTTTAAGAAGGTATTTGGAATCCATACAGAGGAGGAAGTAGAGGTGGCTGGTACAATGGGAGCTTCTACAGACATTGTGGCGGAAGATAGTGGATACAAGATATCGGCAGAAGGAATCATTGGCGATGGTAAAAATTTGGGAGTTGTTTTTAAAATTGAGAAATCGGATGGCGGTACTTTATTGGATAGTGGCGAAGTGCCGGATGCTGTGGAATTTCAGGGAATCAATAATGGGGAGTATTCAGGTATGCATGGGGTAACCGGTAATGTGGACGGCAGCAATCATGCCAATTGTATTGAATATTATATTGCACTTACGTATATGGAGCATATAAAAGATAAGGTATGGATATCCTTAGAAGATATGCAATTGCGGGTTGATGATAAGCTGAAAAATGTTTCAGGGAAATGGGATTTTGATATTCCTTTTGAAACAAAAGATTGTTCTGTGAATCTTGCTACAGGGCAAAGGTTCCAATATGGTAATAGCGAAGGAACGATAGATGAACTGTTGATATCTCCGATAGGGTTTTCTGTCAGGGTTACAACAAAAGATAAGCTGTCAGGCAGTGATTTCATTGATATGCCAATGGAAATTCATTTGAAAAGCGGAGAAGTGGTTGAACTTAAATGTGGATGTGGCCCTGTGGATAATGGTGATGGCTCATGGTCATGGAGAGAAGATGGCGTTTATGGCAATATGATACTTTTAGATAATGTAAAAAGCTTTGTTATCGGAGATACAGAATTTGCAATGAAATAACTGCATGTATACGGCGATAGGTATCCTGTTCCCTTTAATAAAATTCCAAATTATAAAAAGCATTCGTAGCAATGACACAATGCTGCGAATGCTTTTTTATAGTTTG
The DNA here is from genome assembly GCA_017621205.1 of Lachnospira sp. GTDB lineage: Bacteria > Bacillota > Clostridia > Lachnospirales > Lachnospiraceae > NC2004. The sequence continues at coordinate 21,278 of JAGATQ010000033.1, read as the reverse complement.
TTGGAAAGTGCTGTTAATTTAAATATTTGCTAAGTACAGAGATAAAGATATCCATATCCAAAGGCTTTGCTATATGGGCATTCATTCCATTTTTTAATGCCGCCTCTTTATCTTCCTCTAAAGCGTTTGCTGTCATTGCAATAATTGGTAGATCTTTGACATCCTTTCTTGGCATATTACGGATTGTGCGTGTTGCTTCATATCCATCCATGATTGGCATCTGTACATCCATTAAAATTGCATCATAGTAGTATTCTTCCGCTTTTTCCATCATTGCTACCGCATCTGTTCCGTCGGGGGCAGATTCTACAAGGAAGCCGGCTTCTGTCAATATGACTTCCGCAATCTCTCTGTTCAATTCAATATCCTCTACAAGAAGGATGCGTTTGCCGCTAAAATCAGCCATTGACCATGAAGTGTTTTCCTCCTTATCTTCTGAGGTGTTGGCAGCAAGCAGGGCAGATTTTAAGTCAGACATAAAGAGAGGCTTTGCACAGAAGGCAGTTACTCCTGCTGCCTTTGCTTCTTCTTCGATATCGGACCAATCGTATGCGGTTAAAATAATGATAGGTGCTTCCTCGCCAACCTGACTGCGAATTTTCTTTGCAGTTTCTATACCGCTTAGGTCAGGCATCTGCCAGTCAATAATATAAGTGTGGTAGGAATCTCCCTCATCATGTGCCATTTTTGCACGATATACGGCTTCTCTGCCCGAGGTTGTCCATTCTGCACGCATTCCAAGCTGCTTCAGCATTTTGCTTACGCTGTCACATACATTAAAGTCATCATCCACCACCATGGCACGAAGTCCATTCAGCTCTTTTAGCTGTTCCGCATTCTTTTCAATATCCTGCAGCTTAAGTGTAAGCTCTACTGTAAACGTGCTGCCTTTACCGGTTTCGCTCTCCACCGTGATAGTACCATTCATCATCTCGACGATATTTTTGGTGATAGCCATGCCAAGTCCGGTTCCCTGAATTCCGGATTGTGTTACCGTTGATTCCCGTTCAAATGGTTCAAATATGTGTTTTACAAATTCCTTAGACATGCCGATTCCATTGTCTTTGATAATAAATACATAATCTCCATATCCGTGATGAAATGTTGTTTTTTGCATAATCCGTAGGGAAACGGTTCCACCTGCCGGGGTATATTTTACTGCGTTGCTCATTAGGTTAATAAATACCTGATTCAATTTTAGGGAGTCTGCAATGACATCCTCATTGACAACTTCAAAGGTATCAATAAATAGTTCCAGTTGCTTCGCCTTTACCTGTGGCTGGATAATGTTAATCAGATTATGCATCAGTTCTGAGATGTTGCAGTCCTGTTCTTTAATTTGTATTTTCCCACTTTCGATTCTGCTCATATCAAGAATATCATTAATCAAGCTTAATAAATGATTACTGGAGGAGAGAACCTTCTGAAGGCAATCCTTAACCTGTTCTTTGTTATCAATGTGGCTTACTGCAATGGTTGTAAAACCAATAATTGCATTCATTGGGGTGCGGATATCATGAGACATATTGGAAAGGAACGTGGTCTTTGCTCTGCTGGCATGTTGTGCCTGCATCAATGCATCCTGAAGTGCCTGTGTCTGTTCCTTCTGTTTCTTCACAATATCGGTAATTTCCTTGGATACTACCATAACCATAATATCATTTGTTTCATAATCCTGAGTCATAATAAAGGATTGGCGGACACACATTTGTGTATCTTTGGAGTCGTGGACCCAATAGTCAAGATTTACTTCTGTCTGTCCCTTGGCAAACTCTTCCTTTAAATATTCTGTGTTTACGATTTTGCTATATTCTTCCATGGATTCTTCGGCAATAAAGGCTTTCCATTCCTCAAAGCATTCGGAGACCCTGCAGTCTGTCTCTAAGCCTGCTTTCTCAAGCAGGGACACAGGTTTGTCATCTATTATACATACAATGTCATTCTCAACGAGGTCCTTTGTTAAGTTAAACTCAAAGGTACAAAAAGCACTGGAGGTAATGGCAGCACGGTACTGTCGTTCCTTACGGTCAGCGACGGAACGTTCTGCATGAAGTGTTTGTTTCATGTCCTTGCCTGCACGGATTAACAATAAAATGATATAGATGATAAACAATCCAATCAAAATGGCTTCCAGCCTTACACCAACAAGGTTTTCGTCCCGGGTCATTTTCTGTGTAATCTTTTTTGGGAAGGTCTGTACAAGGACGTAATCGTTATCTGGAAGATTAATAACGCAGATATTATCTGTCTTGCTGTTGGAATCACAGAGAAAAGCTCCTGAGCCTCCTTTTTGAAATATCTTTTTTGACTTGGTGGCAGTTGCGTTATCAATAACACCGGATTCCAGCAGATTATCAATAATATTGCCATCGTGTTCCTTGCCACATGAGCATGCAATTACCTTTTCATCCAGTGTGCAAAGATACACATCGGCTTTTTCGTTGAAATAAGTGGTTTTCAGCATATGCTGCAGGTGTTTTTTTGCCATGTATGCCCCACGCAGTACTCCGATGATTTCTCCCTTGTAGTGAATCGGGGAATAAAAGCTTATCATTGGTTCGTCATAGAAATAGGAATCAGATGTAATATCAATATCACTGTTTCCTTTCATGCCATCAATAAAGAAGTCTTCGTTTTTTACATTTGTTGTCCGTCCATCAGAAGCGCAGTCAATGCCATTAAGATTGGTAAACATCATTGCATCAAATATTGTGTTTTCTTCCATCTCCTTTAAGGTCTCTGCACTGATTCGAGGTTCCTTTAAGCTGTTTCCTATAAAATAGGAATAGGTGCTGATTCGTTTTTTGGCATTTTTTAATTCTTCATCTATGCGGTTTGCCGTCATTTGTGCCGAGTCGGCAGCGTAAGTTTTGTTTCGTTCTTCCATACGGGTACGATTTTGTGTTGTATACCAGAAAAACAATACAATAATGGCTAATATAAGAATTACGACATATATGATTTCCTGTAATGATTTTTTGGCTTTCGCATTCATATGTAGATTCCCTCCCTGAATGATATATATTTTGGCAATTATATCATGGCTAATCGCCGATATTGCCCTCAAATATTTTCATAATCTTCAATTTAATATTTTATCACTCTTAAGGCTTGACTACAAGAATAAAATATATGTTTGTGTAAGGTGTTATTTACAGAAGCTTCTTTTTTATGTATTATAATATAGGTAACTCGAACTTCGTAAATGAAGTGTATATTATGCTGGTAATTACAATGTACGAAGTCTGGGTAAGTAAAAAAATATAAAAGAGCCGGGAGAGATGAAATATGCAGATATTGCGATTACAACCGATATTTCAATCGACTGTCTGGGGTGGGACGGCCCTTGTAGATTTTGCTTATAAGGAAGCACCAAAGCAGGCGGGAGAATGCTGGGGAATCAGCGCACACCCCCATGGAGATTGTCTTATTGCCAATGGAGAATATAAGGGGAGGACGTTATCGTGGTGCTATGCCAATCGTAGGGAATTGTTTGGCAATCTTAAGGATGCAGTATTTCCACTGCTGGTGAAGGTGATTGGGGCAGAGAAGGATTTAAGCATTCAGGTGCATCCGGATGATGCGTATGCTATGGAGAGGGAACATGGCTCTCTTGGCAAGACAGAGTGCTGGTATATATTGGATTGTAAGAAGGATGCATCCATCGTTATCGGACATCATGCAAGAAATAAAAAGGAATTGCAGGAATATATTGAGGAGGGGCGTTTTCGTGAGCTGATTCGTGAGCTTCCGATTCAGCCAGGGGATTTTTTTCATATTGAACCGGGCTGCCTGCATGCTATTAAGGGTGGGACACTATTGTTAGAAACGCAGCAGTCCAGTGATGTTACTTACCGTGTCTATGATTATGATAGATTGAGTAATGGGAAAAAACGTACTTTACATACGAAGGAAAGTATAGATTGTATCTGTACGCCTCATGTGGACTATCCACTGCAGCCTGAGACAATCGGACTAAGCGGAGCGATGATTACGACCTATGTGAGCTGCCCATATTTTACGGTGCAGAAGTGGAGTATTGAAGGGGAATTTTGGACACATAACTGCCATCCGTTTATCAATGTATCTGTGATTGAAGGGGCAGGAACCTGTAACGAAGAGGAGATTAAAAAAGGAGACCATCTGATTATAACCAGCCAAACGGAGTCGGTACTGCTGACCGGGAGTATGGTTTTAATTGTTTCCTTTGTTCGTTAGAAGGAGATAACATGAGAAATAAATCTGAACTAATCAAACGGTATATTGTATTTTTTATAGGTATCTGGTGTAATGCGATTGGGGTGGCTTTGATTACCAAATCCGTTCTTGGAACCGGGCCGACGACTTCGATACCCTATGTGTTAAGCTTAGCACTGCCGCTTTCCTTTGGAAGCTTTACATTTCTTTTTAATTTGCTGTTATTATTGTTGCAGTTCTTGCTGCTTCGGAGTAATTTTAAAAAATACCAGCTTATGCAGCTTCCGGTGACCTTTCTTTTTGCCGCCTGTATTGATTTGGCGATGATGATGCTAAAGGGCATTACAGTTCATCATTATTACACAGCAATTTTTCTCGTACTGGCTGGCTGTGTTATCCGGGCTCTCGGTGTTAGCTGTCAGGTGGTGGCGGATGTGGTTATGCTTTCTTCCGAGGCATTCGTAAAAGCCATTGCCGATGTCACGAGAAAGGAATTTGGTTTTGTCAAATTTTTAAACGATGCGATTATGACGATGCTTGCCGCAGTAATTGCTCTTTTTGCGATTGGGCATATTGAGGGGGTTCGGGAAGGAACTTTAATTACAGCGTTTTTGGTTGGGCCTGTTTCCCACTTTTTCACGAAAAAGCTTCGTTTTACCAATCATTATTTCGAGCATGAGGGAAGCCTTGTCTACGAAGCGAAATTAAAGCTTGAAGAAGGGAAAAGGCTTGTAGTTACGATTACTTCAGAGGCTGGAAGTGGGGGACGTGTGATTGCCAAGATTTTAGGGGCGATGTTGAACATTCCGGTATATGATAAGGAGCTGGTGGCATTGGTTGCCAGAGAGGGTAATTTTACTACCGACTATGTCCGAAAACATAATGAGCGGCTTTACACGAATGTAGTGGAAGCATTTTTCTTAGAAAATTATACGCTGGTAAATGAGGATATGGAGAGTTACCGGCAGCTGTTTAATGCTCAGAAGCGGGTGATTGAACGTTTGGCGCGGGAGGAGGACTGCATTATTATAGGGCATTGTTCCCATTATCTGTTAAGGGAGATTCCCGGAGCCCTTCATATTCATATCTGTGCGGATAAGCAGCACCGCATTGTTTATATGCAGGAAAAATATAATGTTAGTTTGAAAAAAGCGGCGGAGATGGTTGAGCGGCAGGATAGTGAGACATACCAGTATTATATGCATTTTACAGATGAAGACTGGAAGGAGGCTGGCAATTATCACATGACGATGGACTCAACGCTGTTTGGTTATGAGGGAACCGCAGAGATGATTGAACAGATTGTTAAAAAGAATTATATGGAGATGCCGAAGGCGAAGCTTAAGGAGGTTGTTCAAAAATATCATTTGGAGCAGAAATAGTGTATTTTTCTAACATTTATCTTTGATTTTTGTGTTAAAATGCCGATATATAGTTAGATACCCTGTTTGCTGTTTTTTGGAAGCGTGGAAAGTTAGGAGCGATTGATATGAAGAAATGGATATATGGTATTACTAAAGTTTGCCGTAATGAAATTAGAAGGGTTAGTGCGTTGGCACTGGCTATCGTTTTGTTATTTTTTTCCATCCCGGTTAGTCAGTCAGAGAGCCGGGCACTGTCAGATAAGCATGTGGCATTGGGGAGTGGAAAGCTTGTGGATGTATCGTCAGCAGGAGAGCAGGATGTAACGGGGGCCGCAGACGCTGGTCAGGATACGGAGGAACAGTATAAGGTTACTTACAATAAGAATGCACCAACAGGAGCAGCAGTAACGGGTGTAGTGGAGGATGTGGCAAGCCCATACCAGAAGAATAGTGAGGTAACCGTGCTTGCCAATGGTGTTACGGGAGATAGCAGAAATAAGGGTTTTAACTGTAACGGGTATTCCTTTGAAAGCTGGAATACCAAGGCGGACGGCAGTGGAACCACCTACCGGCCGGGAGATACCTTTACGATTACAGAGGATGTTGTGTTATATGCCCAGTGGCAGGTTATGATTACAATTAATGGATTTGATATTTCACCGAGCAGGATTACGATTCCTCAAGGTTCCAATTATAGCTTCACTGTCGTGGTTCGGGGCACGGGTAATTTGACAAAGGAGGCAACATGGGAGGTTGTCGGGCAGAATATGTCTGGAACGACCATTGATGAGACAGGGACGCTGCATATTGACAGGGAGGAGACTGCGGGAACCATTACAGTGCGGGCAACCTCTAAGGACTTGCCAGACCGTTGGGCAACTTCTACAGTTACGATACAGGAGCTTGTCCGCTACGATATATCCTACAATGGTACGGGAGGCATCGGGGATATGACTTCCCATAGTGCCAGATATATCGAGGGTACGAGGATTACGATTGCCGAATGTGAGTATAGCAGGCCGGGCTATGATTTTGTAAGCTGGAACACGGCAGTCAATGGTAATGGGTATACGGTAATGCCGGGGCAGGAATATGAAATGACCGGTGATATCATTATGTATGCCCAGTGGCAGAGAAATATACATTATGTAGAGCCGGAGCCGGAACCGGTGGAACCAGAGCCGGTTGTTGAGCCGGTGAAGACGGATAAGGATTATGCGGATGAAACAATTGCATTGATTGAAGCGATTGGAGAGGTGACGGCACAGTCCCTGCCAGCTATTGAGCGGGCTAGGCAGTCCTACAATGCATTGACGGATGCACAAAAGCAGTTAGTGGGAGAAACAGAGCTGCAAAAGCTTTCACTTCGGGAACAGCTCTTCCGGGAACAGTTTGGTGTCAATGGTGGTACGGGTATCACGCCTGAGCAGCCTGGGAGTAACAATGTACCTGGTACCGTAACAATTAAAGCAAGAAAGCCACTGGCGAAAGGGAAGAAATTTAATGCAGATGGATTCCGGTATAAGGTTACCGTTTCCTCTCTTAAGTCAGGAGCGGTAACGGTCGTAGCACCGTTGAAGCCTTCTAAGCTTAAGACTGCTGCTATACCCGCCAATATAACCTACAATAATGTTACTTATAAGGTTACTGCTGTTTCAAATCATGCATTTCAGAAATGTAAAAAGCTGACCAAGGTTACGATTGGTAAAAATGTAACAACCTTGGGTGAAGAAATGTTTTCCAAGAATAGAAAATGTAAGACAGTTATTATTAAATCTGGTAAATTAAAAAAGGTAGCTGTAAATGCATTTAAGGATTTGTCAAAGAAAGCCTCGATTGAGATGCCGGATAAGAAGTACCGTGCTTATGAGGCGTTGTTAGAGAAAAGTAAGCTTCGTTCGGATATTCGGTTGAAGACGTATTAGAAATGAGCGGGAGTGGGTAATCCACTTCCGCTCAAATAATATTATATCAATTAGTCTAAAGCTCCATTTGTAAGTAGGAAATTTGAGCATCATTTTTTCTTTTTCGTATTTTTAGAATCCGCCTTTTTCTTGAATTCCTCTTTTTTGTGCTCGGCTTTTTTCTTAAACTCATCCTTAGAGTGTTCTGCCTTTTTCTTAAATTCGTCCTTGGAGTGTTCTGCCTTCTTTTTCATATCCTCCTTGGAATGTTCTGCCTTTGCTTTTTTAGATAGCTTTTTCTCTTCCTGCTTGTCATGCTTTTTCGGTTCGGCAGCAGCAGCAATTTTCTTGGCTTCTTCCGATTCCTTTAATTTCTTCGTGGTTTTTATATGCTCCCGATACTGTTCACCAATGTTTTTTACAGGAGTAACATAAAGACCGTTATAATATTGAATCAACGCAATATCTGATTCCTTATTGGATTCCCGCATAATATGTTTTTGCTCATGGAAATCAAAGTTATGTTCTGTAGTCAGCTTCTGCATGGTATGCAGGGTGACATTAAGGCAGTGCGAAGCAATGCGGTCAAGGCTGGTGACAAGTTCAATCAAGGAGATTCCGGCAGCAGTACTGCATTCTCCCATAGCCAGCCGGGCAATGTGATGCTCCTTTAGCATATCCTTTAAGGTATCTACTGTCTGGTAAAGGGGTTCTACCTTCATGGCACTGTTAATATCCTCTTCTTTAAAGGCATGCAAGGATTGTGTCAGAGTTTGTTCCGTTGCTTTTATCAGATAACTGAGTTCTTCACGGCCTACATCTGTAAAGTGGATATTCTGATTTTGTTTAAAGATGACACATTCTGCAATTTTGATACAGTAATCTCCCATTCGTTCAAAGTCGCTGACACTGTTTAGAAGCTTGCTGGCTTCTTTTCGCTCATTGTGGTTCAAGGCATGAGCGGTCATCTTTACTATGTAATCTGTCAATGCAGTTTCTGATTTGTCCAGAAAGGCTTCGTTCTCCTGCATAAGCTGGTATTTCTTGTCATCCCATTCCTCCGTTAGGAGAGATGTGGCAAGCTTGAAGTTCTCTGCTACCGTATCTGCCATCGTCTGCATAACCGTATTACACTTTTCGAGAGCAAAGGCTGGCTTTGAAAGGAAGATTTCATCCAATAGGGAAAGCTCCGTATCAATTTTGCTCTCGGAATCGCCACGGATAATTAACCCGGTTAAATCGGCAATCTGCTTTACAAAAGGAAGCAGAATCAAAGAGGTAATGACATTGAATGCCAGATGTACATCGGCAATATTACCCTTGGTCATAACATGATCCCAGAATGGCAAAGGTACGATTGCCCTTATAAGATACATCACTCCCATGATGATTGTTGCACCAAGTACGTTGAAACAAACGTGGGAGACTGCCAGACGCTTTGCCTTTTTTCCGGTTCCAAGGCTTCCGAGAATTACAGTAATACATTTTCCTACATTCTGTCCCATAATAATTGGAAAGCAGGTGGTGAAGGTCAGGCTTCCGGTAGAAAATGCCAATGCCTGCAGAATACCAACAGATGCAGAGGAGCTTTGCAGAATCATTGTAACAATCATACCAACTAAAAATCCAAGCAGTGGATTGGAAAATTTCAAAAAGAGGTTCTGGAAAGCACTGGAGCTGCTGAGTGGTGATAATGCTGTTTCCATGGTATTCATACCGATGAATAAAATACCAAATCCCATCAGGATTCCGGCAATATCCCTTGTTTTTTTGTGCTTGCTAATTAATAAGATAAATGCAGCACCACAGACGAGTAACGGTGCAATATTGGCTGGCTTGCAAAGCTGTAGTGCAAGGCTGTCACCGTCTCCACCACTGAATCTTAGAATCTGGGAGGTGACAGTGCTACCGATATTGGCACCGAATACTACCGGAATTGCCTGTATCAGCTTCATAATTCCGGCATTTACAAATCCGACTGCCATTACCGTCGTGGCAGCAGAGCTTTGTATGATGGCGGTAACAGCAATACCAAGTCCAAATCCTTTTAAACGGTTGCTCGTAAGCTTTTCTAACAAACGCTCTAATCCTGCACCTGCAACCCGCTCCAGGTTATCTCCCATCAGGCTCATGCCGAACAGGAATAATCCAACACCGCCTAACATAGTGATTACATCAAAAATAGTCATAGTATCCTCCGTATATCGTTTTACCTGTTTTTTACAAAAAATTTACACACAGTCCTATTCTAAAGGTTTTGTCTGGTTTTTTCAATCCTATTTTTGAAATTCATGATTTCGTTTAAAAAATAAAAATTATGTAAAAATTCCTTCAACAAGGTTTACAAAAGAGGAGCTTGTCGCTTATAATAGAGCTTGATGTGAGAATGTTATAAAGCTTACAGTGTGCAATGGTGCAACGCGGTATGCCAGAGGCATAGTGCGTTTTTTAATTCAGATTAGGAGGACGAAACATGGATAAGATTAAGATGACAACCCCGTTGGTAGAGATGGACGGAGATGAGATGACAAGGATTCTGTGGCAGTTTATTAAGGATGATTTAATTCTTCCTTTTGTAGATTTGAAGACGGAATATTATGATTTGGGGTTGAAATATCGAAATGAAACCAATGATCAGGTGACGATAGACTCTGCCAACGCAACGAAGAAATATGGGGTTGCGGTAAAATGTGCAACGATTACGCCGAATGCGGACCGTATGACAGAATATAATTTGAAGGAGATGTGGAAAAGTCCGAATGGAACCATCCGTGCGATGTTAGACGGAACAGTTTTTCGTACTCCGATTGTGGTAAAGGGGATTGCACCTTGTGTGAAAAACTGGGAGAAGCCGATTACCCTTGCAAGGCATGCTTACGGTGATGTATATAAGAACGCAGAAATGAAGATTCCTTGTGCAGGAAAGGCAGAGCTTGTATTTACTGCTGAGGATGGAAGCGAGACGAGGGAGTTGATTCACACCTTTGATGCCCCGGGTATTATTCAGGGTATTCACAATACGGAGAAGTCTATTATGAGCTTTGCAAGAGCTTGCTTTAATTATGCGTTGGATACGAAACAGGATTTGTGGTTTGCGACAAAGGATACGATATCTAAGAAATATGACCATACCTTTAAGGATATTATGCAGGACATTTATGATGCAGAATATGATGAGAAATTTAAGGCGGCTGGTATCGAGTATTTTTATACTTTGATTGATGATGCGGTGGCCCGTGTTATGAAGGCAAAGGGTGGCTTTATCTGGGCTTGCAAAAACTATGATGGTGATGTGATGAGTGATATGGTTTCTTCTGCTTTTGGTTCTCTGGCTATGATGACATCTGTTTTAGTGACACCGGATGGCAAGTATGAGTATGAAGCAGCACATGGAACAGTGATGCGTCATTATTATAAGCATCTCAAGGGTGAGGAGACCTCTACCAATTCTGTGGCAACGATATTTGCATGGACGGGGGCACTTAGAAAGCGTGGAGAACTGGATGGACTTTCTGATTTAATGACCTTTGCAGATAAATTAGAGGCAGCTACCTTGAAGACGATTGAGGATGGTAAGATGACGAAGGATTTGGCATTGATAACTTCCCTTGACAATGTGACAGTCTTAAATAGTCAGAATTTTATTAAAGAAATCCGTAAGACTTTGGAAAGTTTGGTTTAAGGGGTATATTGATAAAAATTTATTTGTTGATGTGATAAAATGGGATGATAATTCATTACCTAAATAGAACGGAAACCATTCGTTTCAATATTTAAGATAAAACAAGGAGGAGTTAATATGAAGTGCAGTAAACAAAAAACAAATGTATTGCGGCATATGACGGCATTGATGCTGGCGCTGGTTATGGTATTTTCCCTGGCGTTTGTAAATGCAGAAGGATTGTTGAGTGCAAGTGCGGCGGGGAGGTTTACTTTTAGTGGTACGAATGCAGCAAAATTCAAAGGAGAAAAGACCTTTGTCATTGGTAAAAATGTGAGCACAAAGATGAAAAATGCATTAAAGACGGCTTACAATAAAAATCAGAAATCATTTTCTAAGGTAAATAAGGTAGAATTTGGCGATAAGGTTACCGTCGTAAAAGAAGATGTTCTGGCATTTTTCCCCAATGTTAAGACGGTTGTGATTGGAAAAAATGTAGCAGATTTTCCAGAGTCAAAATGGAATACAAGTTATTCTGGTATTACGAACAATCTAGAGAAATTTGCCACGATTCAGGTAAAGAAAGGCAATGATAATTATAGTGCGAAGGCAGGAGTTCTTTACAATAAGAAGAAGACTAAGCTTGTAAAGATTCCACAGAATTACAATAAGACCAGCTATAGTATGCCGGATAGCGTAACCGGATTGGCTAGTGATGATGCCATTGCAAACTGTAGCAAGCTTGTCACTTTCCAGATTGGAAAGAATTATGAGGGAAGCCTAAAGAAGCTTTCTACCATGCCCAAGCTTTCTACGATTACCGTGGTTGCCGGCAATACGGAATATACAGCACTGGATGGTGTGTTATATAGTGCGGATCAGACGAGGCTGATTTGCTGGCCGTCTGCTAGAAAGGATACGATAGTTACTTTACCCGATACGATAAAGTCCCTGAATATAGATATGCTTCCCAAAACAGTAAGCACACTCACTATTCCAAGAGACACAACGAATGTATATTCTGATGACACTGATAATGAGACTTATGGTAAACGGTATGCGTTAAATGTTCTTACTAATTTGTCCAGTGTTGCGGTTGCAGACGGTAATCAGAACTTTGTTGTGGAAGGTAATATTCTTTATAATAGTAAGAAGACAATGTGTTATGGTATTCCGGCTAAATCCAGTGTGACAGAGATTGCATTGCCGGAGGGAATTGTAAATATTTACTATAACCTGTTTTATAATCATCCGACGATTACAAAGATTCATCTTCCATCTACCGTAGTTATGGAAGGCGGTGGTAATACGGCTGTCTTTGGTGGAGATGATACATTGGTTTCGTTGGCTGCATATACGGTAGCAGAGGAAAACCAATCCTTGAAGGCAGTGGATGGCGTTCTTTATTCTAAAGACGGTAAAGACTTAATCTGTTACCCGATTGCGAAGGCAGGAACAGAGTTTGTTGTTCCAGATGAAGTAGAAAATATATATGAGAATGCGCTTTCGAACAAGTGTACTGCACTGACGAAGCTGACCTTTGGTAAAGGGGTTAAGGCATTGGGGAACAATGGAATCAATCTTCCCAATCTGACAGAATATCAGGTAGTGGATGAGAATGGTACGTTTTGTGCAAGGGACGGAGTTTTGTATACGAAATCCATGAATGCTATCTGTGGTTATCCAAAGAAGAAGCCGGATAAGACGTTTACGGTTCAAAATAGTATTGAGGATATCGCATATTATGGCGTCTTTGCGAATGACTTTTTAAAGGAACTGGATTTACAGGGGGCTGCCAAAATGCCGAGCTGGCTGACCATGTCTCTTCCAAAGCTGGAAAGCTTTTCTACAGGTGATAATGGTAGTTACAAGGTAAAGAATGGTGTACTCTATGATTATGATATGGAAGAGCTTTACTATTATCCGCCGGCAAAGGATACTGCGAACTTTGTTGTACCGGATACAGTTAAGGAGATTGATGAGGATGCGATTCTTAATAATCCATATTTAAAGAAGGTTGTATTAGGGAAGAAAGTAAACTATATCAGCAGTAAGTGGTTTGGATATGGATGTAAAAAGCTTGCCACAATTGAAGTAAATAAATCAAATAAATACTTTACTGCAAAGAGTGGGGTGTTGTATAATAAGAAAGTAACTACTGTAAAGGCATATCCGTATGGTAAAAAAGGAAAGACCTATGTGATTCCTAAGACGGTTTCCTCCTTTGATATCTATTCTGAATTTATGCAGGAAACGAAAGTGAAGAAGTTTAAGATTGAGAAGGGGAACAAAACACTTACAACGGACGGCAAGAATGTTTACTACAAGAAGAAAAAGACACCAAGCTTAACATTAGATAAGTCACTTGCAATAGAGGGCTTGTATGTGAATCCCGTTGCACTGTGGTAAGAATATCAATAATAATATTGCAAATAGTAAGGGCTGGGTTCTCCAGCCCTAGTCTGCATTAAAAATATATAAAGAATAAGGAGGAGAGTATGAAGAACATAATAAGGAAGAGAGAAAACTATGTCGGAATTAGCTACATTATATTACTGCTTTGCCTTGTGGGCGGAGTATGTTTTGGTGTAGTTGGGGGGGTATCCTGCATTAAGGTATCTGCTGCTGGAAAGGTGTTTACCTTTAATGGCAAAAATCTGGATAAATTTAATGGCGAGAAGACTTTTGTTATTAACTGTGATACGACAACTGCTGATGCAGATGAGATTTATGAGTTATACAATGATGAGTACAAGAAGTTTGAAAAGGTTACTAAGGTAGTATATGGTCCCAAGGCAACCAAGGTGAAGGAGGATTTTCTGATTTATTTTATGAAGGCAAAGACTCTGGTGCTTGGCAAGAATATCAAACAGGCTGGCGGTAAATATAACCTTACATACTATGGTTCGCCTTTGTTAGACTATTATCTGGAACGGATTGAGGTAAAGAAGGGTAATAAGAAATATACTGCTAAGAATGGTGTGCTTTATAATAAGGATATGACAACCCTGGTTAAGCTGCCGGGAAATTATAAGGGCAAGAGTTATGTGATGCCGGAAACAGTGCAATCTGTTCTCAACCAGTATTCCATTGTGTATGGAAGGAATCTGGAAGAGTTTACTATTTCCAGAATATGCAATGGTAATTTTGACAATTTGATGAATTTTGTAAAACTGAAAAGCATTAACGTGGTGGAGGGGAATCCACATTTTAGTACGATGGATGGTGTGCTATATAATCAGGCACAGACGAAGATGATTTGTGTACCAGCCAAGCTGCAAGGGACACAACTGCATTTTCCGGATACCTTGACCAAGCTTGAATTATTCAGTCTTCCGAAGGAGCTTGAGAAGATTAATATTCCACGGGATTGTAAGAAGCTATACTATGGTGGGGATGAACTTGAGGATAGTAATCCATTATTCTACTTGAAGAAGCTGCAGGAGATAACTGTATCAGCAGGAAATACTTCTTTTATGGCGAAGGATGGAGTTTTGTTTACGTACGATGGTGTGACCTTAATTGCTTATCCCGCTGCCAAGCCGGAGAAAGAGTATGTTGTTCCTGATGAAGTCGTAACGATTGCAGATGATGCTATTTCCGATAAATGCAAAAATCTGGAACGTCTGGTGATTGGTAAAAAAGTAAAATATTGGAATCCGGAAGGCGATGAAGATGATTTGCCACAGGTGGCAGAGTTTGTAGTAGCTCCGGAGAATATCAATTTTTGCAGTGACAATGGTGTCCTTTATACGAAGGATAAGAAGAGCTTGTTAGGCTATCCAAAGAAAAGCACTGCTACAAGCTTTACTTTTCCGAACGAAACGGAGAGGATTGATATTGCTTTTGAAAGTGATTATCTTGCTAATATTACGATAGTATCCTCCAAGATAGGGGCAGAAGATTTTGCTTCGCTGAATGCTTATTGTCTGCCTAACCTGCAGAGCTTTTCGGTCACAGGTTCTGCTTCCAAGAAGTATAAGGTGGTAGATGGAGTATTATATAATAAGGACACTCTGCTTAGCTATCCTGCCCAGAGGAAGAATGCTACCTTTAGAATGCCTGATTTTGTAAAGGATGTGATGACATATTCTATCGTATATAATTCTTATCTGAAGAAAATTGTACTTGGCAGGAAGGTTCGTAGAGTAGATACCTATGCTATGGGATATGGCTGTAAGCAGCTTACTTCTTATGGTGTAGATAAGAAGAACAAATATTTTTCTGTAAAGAATGGAATTCTTTATAATAAGAAAAAGACAACTTTGGAGATGTATCCGTTTGGGAAGAAAGCCAAAACGCTGACAATACTAAAATCTGTAAAAGAGATTAATCTGTATTCTGCCTTTTTTACGAAGACTCCGTTAAAGCATTTTAAGCTGCAAAAGGGTAATTCTTATTTTAAGTTGAATAAAAAAAGAACGAAGCTTACGGATAAGGAATATGGTATTGTTTATAACTTAAACTTAAAAGATATAGATGCTTATACGGAGTTTGAGTCAAATGATGCCACACAGGGTGGTACTCTGAAGCAGGGAGGGGCATTGAAACTGGGTGAAATGAAAGATGAATTATTAAAAGAAAGATAAATTTTAGGGTTGACTTCCTTTGTCATATTCGTTACAATAAGGCATATAATAATATAACTACAGTGACTGGGGAATAGTAGGACAGTGGAAGTAAGCAGAGAGTTGCCGGCTGGTGCGAGGCAATTATGGAGACTGTTTGAACTCACCTCAAGAGTAGCTTGCCCAACGGGGATTGATTTCCAAGTAGGTTAAGCCGGAGCCTTTCCGTTACAGAAGGAGGATATAAGATGATAGTATCATCCGTATCTGCCAGAGAGCATACACTTGTATGAATTAGAGTGGTACCGCGTAAGCTACGTCTTGCGTCTCTAGTAATTAGAGACGCAAGGCTTTTTTAATTGTAGTATAACCTTATTCATCTATAATACATATGCATAGGGTTTACGTTGCTAATGTAAGCGATAGTCTTCACCAGTGCCATGCAGATACAGTATAGGGTAACCTATTTGTAGCTTGTTGACAGGAATTTATAGAATTGGAGGAATGGATATGATGAATTGTAGCAAGTACAAGAGACAGTATTATATGCCCCCTGAGGTGTGTAATGACTGGGTAAATAAGGAGTATGTTGAGAAGTCCCCGGCATGGTGCAGTGTGGATTTGAGGGATGGTAACCAGGCACTGATTATCCCGATGAGCTTAGAGGAGAAGATTGAGTTTTTTAAGCTGTTAGTAAAGGTGGGCTTTAAGGAGATTGAAGTAGGTTTTCCAGCGGCCTCTGAGACAGAATATGAATTTTTAAGAGCATTGATAGATCAGAAGCTGATTCCTGAGGATGTGACGATACAGGTTTTAACGCAGGCGAGAGAACATATTATCCGTAAAACCTTTGAGGCGGTAAAGGGTGCTCCTAAGGCGATTGTACATGTGTATAATTCCACCTCTTACGCACAGAGAGAGCAGGTGTTTAGGAAATCAAAGGAAGAGATACTTAAGATTGCGGTGGATGGCGCCAAGCTGTTAAAGGATTTAGCCGAGGAGACGGAGGGGAATTTCCAGTTTGAATATTCACCAGAAAGCTTTACCGGAACGGAGCCGGAGTATGCTTTGGAAGTGTGCAATGCGGTAATTGATGTGTGGGAGCCAACGAAAGATAATAAGGTTATTATCAATCTTCCGGTAACGGTATCCTTAAGTATGCCGCATGTTTATGCCAGCCAGATTGAATATATGAGTAAACATATGCATAACCGTGACAATGTTATTTTGTCTGTGCATCCACACAATGACCGTGGTACAGGTGTTGCAGATACGGAGCTTGCATTGCTTGCCGGGGCAGACCGTGTAGAGGGAACCCTGTTTGGCAATGGGGAACGTACTGGTAATGTCGATTTGATTACGGTTGCTATGAATATGTATACGCATGGGGTTGACCCGAAGCTTGATTTCAGCAATATATTGGAGATTAAAGAGGTATATGAGCGGGTTACGAGAATGAAGGTGCATGAGCGTTGTCCATATGCGGGGCAGTTAGTATTTGCCGCATTTTCCGGAAGCCATCAGGATGCGATTGCGAAGGGTATGAAGTTTCGGGAAGAGCGTGAGCAGGAACAATGGACAGTGCCATATATTCCGGTTGACCCGACCGATATCGGAAGGGTGTATGAGGCAGATGTGATTCGCATTAACAGCCAGTCTGGCAAGGGTGGTGTCAGCTTTATTTTAGAGCAGAACTATGGTTACCGTCTTCCGGCTAAGATGAAGGAGGATTTAGGATATTATATTAAAGGAATATCTGACCACGACCACAGGGAGATTAAACCGAACGAGATTCATGATTTATTTATGAAGGAGTATGTCAACCGCTCGGATAATCTGGAATTATTGGAGGTGCATTTTACGCAGGAGGATGGCTTTGGAACCCAGTTAAGCCTGCTTCGTGAGGGCATTATCAAAAATTACAGTGGACACGGTAAGGGGCGTCTGGATGCGGTTAGCAATTCCATTAAGCGGCATTGTAAGGTGCAATATAAAATTGTATGCTATGAGGAGCATGCCATGTCCCATGGTTCTGATGCACAGGCAGCAGCCTATGTAGGAATTCAGGATGAACAGGGTAATGTGTTCTGGGGAGCTGGCACAGAGGATGATATTATTAATGCATCGGTATTGGCATTAATCAGTGCGGTAAACCGTATGGGGGTAAAATAGTCCATTTACCATGATGTATTATAAAATATACTAATCTTATTGTGATATATAATATAAAAATAGGCTGCCATTTCATTTTCCTGTTTTCAAGCCGGGCTTTAAGGGGTATAATGAAATGGTAGTTTTTGTTTGTTTTAAGGATGTTATAGTCCGGATAAAATGAGGAAAGGATAAGTTATGCAGGGATATACATTAAGTGATGAGGGAAAACGGATAATTAATCAGTACAATACACGCAAACAGGTATTCAGGGTAGTATCCATCGTAGGATTATTTTTTATTGTGCTTTTTGGATACTATCTGCTTCGTGGGAAAATGCCGATGCTGTTACAGATGATTGTGCTCTGGCTGGTTGCATTTGTTATATTGATGGCAGCTACGATGCTGGTTAATCAGAAATTATTCCGCTATATTGATATTTTATATGTTGATGGCAATCCTAAGCTGTTTTTAGAGGTGGTACATGGATTGATGCGTACTGGGTTTTGGGGTAATCCAAAGGGAAAGCGGGGTATCCAGATTAGAAATAGTAATATGATTAATGTCTCTGCCGCTTATTGCCACATGGGAGAGTACGATAAGGCACTGGATTGTCTGAGGGAATATATGAGTGAAGATAATTTAAAGGGTTACCCGCTTCTGATATATTATAATAATCTTCTTGCCTGTTATGCGGGATTAAAGGATTGGAAGAAGATGAGAGCCATATTTGAAAAGGTGAAACTGACGGCAAATGAGATACAGCAGGGAAGGTATCCACGCAATGTCGTGCTTATGTCTGAGCAGCATTATGAGAATTGCCGCCGTGCTATGATGGAGTATGAGATTCTGACGTTAGAGGGACGCTTCCTTGCAACAAATTTGATTCATGAGGCGAAGGAGGAGCTTGATAAGGCAAAAATGCTAATACGGCGGGTTAATTTATTGGGGCAGATTGCAGGCTATTATATTGTATTACGGCAATATGACGAGGCGGTTGATGCCCTGGAAACGATTGTGCGGGAAGGAAAGCAGCTTTATAATGTTACCTTAGCCAAAAAGAATCTTCGTATGATTCGTGAGCGTGATAATGCGATTGAATTGTTAGAAGAAGGGGAAGTATATGAAGTGAGATCAATTCTTTTACAGCA
This sequence comes from Lachnospira sp., assembly GCA_017621205.1. GTDB lineage: Bacteria > Bacillota > Clostridia > Lachnospirales > Lachnospiraceae > NC2004. The sequence goes on along the minus strand of JAGATQ010000033.1, from coordinate 2,282 downwards.
GGGTAAGGATATATCGGAGGAGGAGTTACGGAATAGCGTAATCTATGTACTTCATGAGGAGAATGGTAATATTGCGGGTATTGCAAGGATTACAAATCTTATGAAATTAGGTGAGTTGGTGATGAATCCAGTTTATGATACGGATAAGAACCGCTTCCGGTTGTTGGAGGAGATGAAGAGAAGGGAATATGCGGAGGCAGATACGAAATAAGTGAAAACTGCTATGTTAAGGCAGGGAGTTATTATCTGGTATGATTAGGCTGGTTATGTGTAAATATAAGGTGGAGTTGTTACTATGTCTTTAAAGAGAAAAATATTTGATATTATACAGATTGGGGATAAAAGCAATTTTGTCAGCAGATGCTTTGATATCTTTATTGTGCTTAATATTTTGTTGAATATTGCTGTGATGTTCATGGAGACCTTTGAAGCGTTGTCAAGCTATATGCTTATTTTTAAGTGGGTTGAATATGTTACTACCATTATTTTTTGTATTGAATATGTTCTAAGAATCTGGACTGCAGATTACCTATACCCGAATGAGGGTAATGCGATGGCAAGGCTGAAGTTCATTGTGTCGTTTGAGGGAGTGGTTGACCTATTTACGATTCTTCCGGCATTTTTCTTGAGTGGCTTTGTTGTATTCCGTATGCTTCGGGTTGTTCGTATTTTCCATTTATTCCGCTTGAATGCGAGAATGGATTCTTTCCATATTATCACAAGGGTATTATACGAAAAGAAAAACCAGCTTGCTTCCTCCATCTTCATTATTCTGGTTCTGTTGCTTGCAAGCTCCCTATTTATGTACAATGTGGAACATAAGGTGCAGCCGGAGGTGTTTCGTGATGCCTTTAGTGGAATCTGGTGGGGGATGTCTACGCTGTTAACTGTAGGGTATGGCGATATTTATCCCATCACAACAATGGGTAAATTTATAGCGATTATTATTGCCTTTTTGGGAGTGGGTACGGTAGCGATTCCTACTGGTATTATAAGTGCAGGTTTTGTGGAGCAGTATCAGAGGAATTCCTATAGTGCCAATTATAAGGAGCTGGATATTGTAGATATAGTGGAAATCCTTGTAGATGTTAAATTAAAAGGGAAAAGCATTGCGGAGGTCAGGGATACGGAGGGGCTGTTTGTATATCTGATTTTGCGGGGAAACCTGACGGTGCTGCCGAAGGATGAAACGAGGCTGAGAATGAATGATATTATTGTGGCGAAGATTTTGCATTGATATTAAGGCAGGTTAAAAGAGTTTTTATGGATATTTGTTTCGGACGTAAAAGGGCAGTCTTTGTGACTGCCCTTGATTGATAACTATGAGTTACAGTTTTAATATATAGACCTATCCTAAGATATCCTGTACACAGTTACGTTGCTGCATGTTTTTTTTGCAGTTGTCGCTAGGGCATTTTTTAACTGGCTTTCCTGCTGCACCATCATTTTTTTGCATGTGATTGCATCCGCAGCTTGGTTTTTTCTGGCAGTTTGGCTGATTGGCTTTCATGTTCTTTTTTGTGATGCCCGGAATATCAAACTCCGGATTGAAAGCGTAGAAGTTGTTTGCATCCAGATTATCCTGAACGATGCGCAGGGCTTCCCCGAAACGTTGGTAGTGAACGACTTCACGGGCACGCAGGCATTTTAATGGCTCATAAGCAGAGGTGCCTTTTGTCAGGCGGAGCAAGTTGTCGTAGGTCGTTCTTGCCTTCTGCTCTGCTGCCATATCCTCGTGCAAATCGGTTATCGGGTCACCCTTGGATTGGAAGAAGGTTGCAGACCATGGTACACCTGCAGCATTCACAGGATAAATGCCCTTTGTGTGGCCAATATAATAAGATGCAAATGGCGTGTTTTCAATATCACAGATATCTGCGTTGACAGTTAACTGATAAACGATAGCGCAAATCATTTCGATGTGAGCTAGCTCTTCAGTACCAATGTCCGTTAATATTGCCGTTACCTCATTATAGGGCATGGTATATCTCTGAGACAGATAACGCATAGACGCTGCAAGTTCTCCATCCGCACCACCGAATGGTAAGGGGCTATAATATTGCCTATTGTGCGATAGTGATGAGATATCCCTTGGTATTTATAGTATTATTATGTGCGAAGCCTGAGCATCAATCACTAATGATTGCTTAACGTTTCCATAACATAGTAGGAAAGAGCGTCAATAAAAGCTGCATTTGTTGGAGCTTTGCAACAATATAAATCACCAAAGATTTCGTGTAAAACTGCTTTATCTCCGCATTCCCACAAATGATTTTTAATGG
>JAGATQ010000032.1 GCA_017621205.1 Lachnospira sp. | reverse complement strand
GCTTTGTAATCGGTAATTGGTTATTATTAATTGCTTAATTCAGTATCTAAATCCGACGGATAACTTTGAATTATCCTGCTCACATAACTGATAGATAATAAATTGTTATCCTTTAGTTCCCCTCCCCAATAACCTCCAATCATCCATCCCAAACCCTATAATAACACATTGTTTTATAAATTTCCACTATTTTCTACAAAAACTTACAAATTTTTATATTGCAAAATAACTATCCCTGCATTTCTAACCACCTCCCTTTCTTTTCCTGTACCCCTATCTCCTTCAATTCCAAACAACCAACACCTCTCCCCCTCCCCCGTAAAATTCAATAACCTTTACTACTAATTCTAACCCTTCACCCAACCCACTTTCCCCCTATTCTGCATAAAAAAAACAGCTATCGTATCAACTACGCATAACTGTTTTCTTCTCTACCATATTTTATTTATATTGTTGATTTTATTCCAGAAGTTCTACTCCTAATTCTCCTCATACTCCCGAATCCGGTAAGTCACATTAAGACTATCACAAATCTTCTGGCACTCCTGCTCCTCCTCCTTGGTAATCGTCGTATCCACCGTAGAAAGAATCACATTCGGAACATACTGTACCGCTTCTTTTGCAAAATCAAGCATTGCCTGAAATGCCTGATTGCCAAAACGGCTGCGGACCAATTCATGGTATCTATCCTCGTTCGGTGTATTTAAGCTGATGGAAATCGTATCAATCTTTCCCTCAAGCTCCGGTACGATATCCCGTTCATTTATCAGATTGCCCTGCCCATTCGTGTTCAATCGAATTGGTTTGTGATAGGTATCCTTTACAAACTGGGCAACCTCAAGCATATCCTCAATCCGCTCCGTCGGTTCCCCAAATCCACAAAACACTACCTCTTCATACTGACTCATGTCAAAATCCTGAAATGCCCTCTTCACCTCATCCACACTCGGCTCATGCTCCAACCACAGGCTTCCCCTGTCCGCATCCATGCGGTCCCTGTTATTTCTCAGACAAAACACACAGGAGCTGGAACAACGGTTTGTCATATTGACATACAAATTGTTGTGTACCTCATAAAGAATCGTCATACTTTTTTCCATAATCATCTTTCCTTTCTATAAAAAATAATAATAACTCAAATTTCGCCCATGAAGCATATATTACGCTAGTAATTATAATAAACTGTTCTATTAATCTCTCTTTAAAGTATAAAGCACCTCTTCAAATGCCAGTCCATCCGTATCCGGTATCGCAAGTTTCTCTGTAACACCCATACAGCGTTTCACAAAACCCGATGCCTTTTTTACCGAAGCCATAAAATCAACTCCGTTAATGCTATCGGATGCAATAATGGCAGAATAGATGTCCCCCGTTCCAGAACGATATGCACCAACCCGCTCATGCTTTAACAGCACCGGCTCGCTTCCCTGCTGTGCAATCACATTGCCCACATAATGCCCCATTCGTACGCCGGAGATAGCTACCTTCTTTGCCCCTGTGTCAAGAAGACGTTTTGCCATATCACACAGCTCCTGCTTCTTCCAACCCCTCTCCTTATATTCTGTATCCGTTAATATACATGCCTCAGTTACATTCGGGGTAATAATATCTGCATATTCAATTAAGCGTTTCATTTCCTGACACATCTCATCTGTATAGGTAGGATATGGATGCCCATTCTCCCCCATCGCAGGGTCCATAATCACCATTGTATGTTCATTCTTAAACCATTTGATAAAATCCCTAACAATCTCTATCTGCTCTTTGGAACCTAAAAAACCAGTCATAATTCCCTCGAACCGTAAATCAAGCTTCTTCCACTCATCAATATAGCTCCTCATATAAGGGGTATAGTCATTAAAATAATAGCTTTCAAATCCCGTATGGTTAGAAAAAATTGAGGTCGGCACAGGGCAGCATTGAATCCCCATATATGAGATAATCGGCATGGACACTGCGATGGAGCATCTGCCAAACCCCGAAATATCATTGATGACTGCAATTTTTTTCTGATGATTATGCGACATAACATTCTTCCTCACATTACTATACTAGTATCCTATCTTACCACTAATTCCATCACAAGTAGCAGACCAGTTTTCACGCTCTTTAGCATGCCAGTTACATGCCAATTTATAACAATTGTGAATTATTTCTCCAATAAAAATAAAAAATTTGTCGATAAAACTTTTCCTTTCTTTATTATAATGCTATACTAGAAACGGTTTGCCAATAATAATCTTTTGACAGATATAAACCAAGGATGATACATTAGTAAAAATATAAGGAGTGTTCAAATTGAAAAATACAGTAGAAATCAGATGGCACGGCCGTGGCGGGCAGGGTGCCAAAACCGCTGCTCTATTACTAGCGGATGTCTGCTTTAAGCATGGCAAAAATGTACAGGGCTTTCCAGAGTACGGTCCAGAACGAATGGGGGCGCCGATTACCGCCTACAATCGGATTAGTGATGATGAGCTTCGGGTCCATTCCAACATCTATGACCCTGATTATGTGGTGGTGGTGGATGAAACCCTGCTTGAAGCCATTGACGTAACTGCCGGCTTAAGTGAGGATGGAGGTATCGTTATCAACACCCAGAAACCAAAGGAGGAGATTATCCCTCATCTAAAGGGCTATAAGGGCAAGGTCTATACGATTGATGCCCGCAGGATTTCCGAGGAAGCCTTGGGTAAATATTTTCCTAATTCTCCCATGCTTGCCGCAATTGTTGCAGTAAGCAAAGTGATGGAAAAGGATGAATTTTTATCCCAGATGGAGACATCATACCAGCATAAATTTGCGAAAAAGCCAGAAGTAATCGAGGGCAATATGAAAGCTCTTCGCATGGCATTTGAGGAGGTTAAGTAATGGCAGCAAGTGATATCAGTAAAATTACAGAAAAAAGTCCCTGGCAGGATATTACAGAGGGTAACCAGATTTACGGTCCGGGTACCTCAAGACTGTTTAACACGGGAGAATGGAGAACCAACACCCCGGTCTTTGACGCAGATAAGTGTACCCAGTGCTTACTCTGTACTCCAGTCTGCCCGGATTCCAGTATTCCGGTAACAAACGGAAAGAGAAAAGATTTTGATTACGAGCATTGTAAGGGCTGTGGCATTTGTGCCAAGGTTTGTCCTTTTGGTGCAATTTCAATGAAGGAGGGACAATAATATGGCTATTCGTGAACGATTATCCGGCAATGAAGCAGTGGCATACGCCATTAAACAGGTCAATCCCGATGTGATGCCAGCATTCCCCATTACTCCTTCTACGGAGATTCCGCAATTAGTTGCCAATTATATTGCCAACGGCGAAATAGATACCGAATTCATTCCGGTTGAAAGCGAGCACAGTGCTATGTCCGCCACCATCGGGGCATCCGCTGCAGGAGCAAGAGCCTTAACCGCTACCTCCTCTTGTGGTATGGCATTGATGTGGGAGCTTTTGTATGTAGCAGCATCCAACCGTTTGCCTCTGGCACTTACCTTGGTAAACCGTGCTTTGTCCGGTCCTATCAATATCAACTGTGACCATTCCGACAGCATGGGGGCAAGAGATGCAGGCTGGATTCAGATTTATGCGGAAAACAATCAGGAGGTGTACGATAATTTCATTCAGGCATACCGCATCAGCGAGCATAAGGATGTTCATCTTCCAATTATGATATGTCAGGATGGTTTTATCACCAGCCACGCCTTAGCCAATATCGAATTGCTTGAAGATGATAAGGTTAAAAATTTTGTTGGAGAATATCAGCCAGAGAATTATCTGTTAAATGAACAGGAGACAATGGCATTGGGACCCTATGCGGTTTCCAACTATTATATGGAAACGAAAAAAGCACAGGTCGAAGCTATGAAAAATGCAAAACAGGTAATATTAGATGTGGGCAAAGAATTTGGTGAAATGTCTGGCAGAAGCTATGGTTTCTTCGAGGAATACAAGCTTTCGGATGCGGATTACGCTGTTGTAATCATCGGTTCCGCTGCCGGAACTACTAAGGATGCTATTGATGAATTACGGGAAAAGGGTATAAAAGCAGGTTTATTAAAACTTCGTGTATTCCGTCCATTTCCGGCAGAAGAAATTGCTGCTGCATTAAAGAATTGCAAGGCAATTGGCATTATGGACAGAAGTGAAGGCTTCAATGGGCAGGCTGGTCCATTAACCGCAGAAATATCGGCTGCTTTATTCAGAGCAAAATCACAGGCCAAGGTAGTGTCCTATATCTATGGACTTGGCGGCCGCGACTATCGTGTGGAGGATGCTTTAGAAGTATTTGACGAGCTGAAAGAAGCTGCCAATGGTAAAGAAGTGGAACAATTCCGTTATATCGGATTACGTAGTCGTTAGGAGGTGGACGAAATGGCAGAACAGAAAAAAAGAAGTTTTAAGGAATTAATGAGTCAGCCGGAACGTCTGGCTCCCGGTCACCGTATGTGTGCCGGCTGTGGAGGTACCATCGCTGTGCGGGCGGTACTGCGTGCATTACACGAGGGTGACCGTGCTGTTGTGGGTAATGCTACCGGATGTTTAGAGGTATCTACTTTCATGTATCCCTATACCTCCTACGAGGACAGCTACATTCACAATGCATTTGAAAATGCCGGAGCAACCATGTCTGGTGTAGAGACCGCATACAATATTTTAAAACGCAAAGGTAAGGTCAAGGACAATTATAAGTTTATTACCTTTGGTGGAGATGGCGGAACCTACGATATCGGTTTCCAGTCCCTTTCCGGTGCGATGGAGCGAAACCATGACATGGTTTATGTGTGCTATGACAACGGTGCCTATATGAACACCGGAGTACAACGTTCTTCGGCAACCCCGATGTACGCCGATACTACCACTACCCCAGTCGGAAGTGAAAGCAATGGTAAGGTGCAAAACCGTAAGGATTTGGCCGCTATTTTAGCTGCCCACGATATTCCTTATGTTGGACAATCGACCTTCCTTTCCAACTTCAGTGATTTACACAAGAAATCCGAGAAAGCAATTTACACAGAAGGGGCGTGCTTTTTAAATATTATGGCTCCCTGTCCAAGAGGCTGGCGGTATAATACCGAGGATATCATGGAGATTTGCAAGCTTGGTGTGGAAACCTGTTATTGGCCACTGTTTGAGGTAGACCATGGACAGTGGATTCTAAATTATGAACCAAAGAAAAAGCTTCCCATTGAAGATTTCTTAATCAAACAGGGACGCTTCAAACATCTATTTAAAAAGGGAAATGAACATTTGATTGAACAGTTTCAGGCAGAAGTGGACCGCCGTTGGGAGGAGCTGCAGTTCCGCTGTTCGAAATAAAATAGATTAAACTATGATATAGGCTAGTGACGCAGGTCATCCCCTATCGTAACAGTTCAAAGCGTGGCTGATTCGCTGTTACGATAGGGGATGACCTGCTGTTTACAAAACCTATTGCAAATTTATTTATTTCATGCTAGACTACCACTAATATAAATGGTAATGCAGTAGCATAATCATAATCCATTATTTAATAATTGATGCTGCCACCGGGTAGCTGTGCAATTGCACTCGTACATTCATCATTAGGTCTTAGAAGATGAATGCTACGAGTTTTTTATTTTATAAGTGCGTTAAATTAGATACCATATAATGATAAGGAGAGAATATCATGAAACAACATACTACAATTCGCAATCCATTTACTAGTCTGAACCGTTTTGAATGGGGACTTTTTCTCGTTTCCCTTTTTGTAGTTACCGTTCCCTCTCTTATAAGCGGCTCTGCCAGCCTGCTTACTATCTCAAATTCTATCATCGGCGTTACTGCCCTTATCTTTCTGGCAAAGGGAGACGTATTTGGACAACTACTCGTTGTTTTATTCAGTGTTTTCTATGGCATCATTTCCCTGCAAACCCATTATTATGGAGAAATGATTACCTATATGGGCATGACTGCTCCCATGGCAATTGCCTCTGCCATAAGCTGGCTGAAACATCCCGCAAAAGGGGACGGTCATGAAGTAGAAATTGCCCATTTAAACAAAAAAATATGGGGACAGGTAATTCTTTTTACAGTGGTGGTTACTAGTATATTTTATTTTATCCTAAAAGCCCTTCATACCGCCCAGCTTCCCATCAGCACCCTCTCCGTTGCCACTAGTTTTTTTGCAGTCTATCTGACCTTTTTAAGAAGTCCTTTTTATGCACTTGGCTACGCTGCTAATGACCTTGTACTAATCGCACTCTGGATACTGGCAAGTATCAAAAATCCTTCCTATTTGTCCACGGTGCTTTGCTTTGTCATGTTTCTCATCAATGATTTGTATGGATTTTATAGTTGGCAGAAACGGAAAAAATTACAGGCGAAAAAATAGGAGGGATTTCCCCTCCTACACAATTTTTCTAAAATTCTTTTTCCCCTTCTTCACCACGATGTTATCGCTCTGAATTTTTTCCTTAGAAAATACCGTCGCTATATCAGTAATCTTCTCACCATCCACACTGACTCCGCCCTGCTGTACTGCACGGCGAGCCTCTGATTTCGAGGTAGTAAGCTCTGCTTTTACCAGAAGAGTTAAAATATCAATTTTCCCGTCTGTATAATCTTCATCCGAAAGCTCTGTCTTTGGCATATCTGCCGCATTACCGGAACTAAACAATGCCCTTGCACCATCCTGTGCTTTTTTTGCCTCTTCCTCACCATGTACCAGCTTGGTTAGTTCAAATGCAAGAATCTCCTTTGCCTGATTGAGCTGGCTTCCTTCCCATGCATCCATGGCATCAATCTCCTCCAATGGCAGGAAGGTCAGCATACGGATACATTTCAATACATCCGCATCCGCCACATTTCTCCAATACTGATAAAAATCAAAGGGAGAGGTTTTATTCGGATCAAGCCATACGGCACCAGACTGGGTTTTTCCCATCTTCTTTCCCTCAGAGTTCAACAGAAGGGTAATCGTCATCGCACAGGCATTTTTGCCAAGCTTTCTACGAATCAGCTCTGTACCGCCAAGCATATTGCTCCACTGGTCATCCCCACCAAATTGCATATTACAGCCATATCTTTGGAACAGCTCGTAAAAATCATAGCTCTGCATAATCATATAATTGAACTCTAAAAAGCTGAGTCCCTTTTCCATACGCTGTTTATAGCATTCCGCCGTCAGCATACGGTTAACACTGAAATGCGCTCCTACCTCCCGGAGAACGTCGATATAGTTAAGGTCAAGAAGCCAGTCTGCATTGTTAACCATCAAAGCCTTATCATCAGAAAAATCAATAAACTTACTCATCTGTTCCTTAAAGCAGTCACAATTGTGCTGAATGGTTTCCTTGGTCATCATCTGGCGCATATCGGTACGGCCAGACGGGTCTCCAATCATGGCAGTACCGCCACCAATTAGGGCAATCGGCTTATTTCCTGCCATCTGTAAACGCTTCATCAGGCAAAGCGCCATGAAGTGTCCAACATGAAGGCTGTCTGCGGTCGGGTCAAATCCAATATAAAAGGTCGCCTTCCCATTGTTTATCAGTTCCTTGATTTCCTCTTCATCCGTCACCTGGGCAATCAATCCTCTAGCAACTAATTCGTTATAAATTGTCATTGTTTCTTCCTCCTGCAAATAAATAATATATCGAAAAAGGCATAAAAAAACGCCCTTTTCTTAATAAAAGGACGAGACCTTAGTCCGTGTTACCACCTTTCTTCACTGCCAACTCACATTGACAGCCTCTGTAAGTACAACTGGCTGATGTAACTGATACTCCGCCATATACTCCGGCACGCTAACGGGTGCTACCGTCACAGCCTACTAAGAACCTTCTGTTCGGTGTGATGCTCCGGGATGTATTCACGAATTGCTTCCCATGCGCCTCTCACCTCCCGGCAGCTCTCTGTATCTTTCACAATTCATTACTTGTTCCCATCATTGCTTTTTATGATATCTTTCTGTCAATCAGCGATTAACAGATTTTTTAAGACATTGATATGATTATAAACATTGGAGCTGAGGTTTGTCAAGGAGTTCCAAGTAAAATAGGGCTATATTTATATATGAAAAAAATGATGATATTAGGAAAACAGATTCGGAAATTTTGCGTAAATACGCAAAATTTCCGAAAGAGGTGTAGCTATGATTGAAAGAAAACGATATTGGAATAAACTCATCGCAAAAAAAATAACGGACTTGTAAAAATAATAACAGGGGTACGAAGATGTGGTAAATCATATCTCCTTTTCAATATTTACTGTAACTATCTGATATTGATAGGCATCACAAATGAACAGATTATCCAGCTTGCCCTTGATGATGATGAAAATATCAGATACAGAAACCCAATTGAACTCGGTAAGTATATAAGAAGTCTTATTCAGACAAAAGCAAAAACTACTATGTGTTTCTTGATGAAATTCAAAAAATAGTGACTATTCGAAATCCTTATGTGGAGGGAGTAGAAGACAAAGTAGGAGTTGTTGATGTTGTGCTAGGACTTATGAAACACGATAATATTAATATTTATGTTACTGGCAGTAATTCAAAAATGTTGTCATCAGACATTCTCACTGAATTTCGTGGCAGAGGTGATGAAATCCGTGTGAATCCATTGTCTTTTAGTGAATTCTATGCTGCTTACAGAGGAGATAAACGGGATGCATGGCAGGAATATTTTACTTATGGCGGACTACCACTGGTAATGAAAAAAATTGGACATGAGGAAAAGACTATCTATCTTGAGACACTTTTTGACAAGATTTATCTTAGTGATATCATGGAACGAAACAAGATTTTAAATGAAAAGTCTGTTCTTGACGATATTTTGAATATTATTTCCTCTTCTATTGGCTCCCTTACAAATTCAAATAAAATAGCCAATACATTTAAAAGTGTCAAACAACATGATATAGATGAAAGTACAGTTGCTCGATACCTTGATTTATTTGTGGATTCCTTTATAATTTACAAGGCGAAAAGATATGATATCAAGGGCAGAAAGTATATTGGTTCTCCATTTAAGTTTTATTTTAGTGATGTGGGACTTCGCAATGCAAGGCTCAATTTCCGTCAGCAGGAAGAAAACCATATCATGGAAAATATTATTTACAATGAACTCTGTTATAGGGAATTCAGTGTTGATGTTGGTGTTGTAACATATAACTATAAAGATGAAAACAAAAAAAGCAAACGCACCCAGCTTGAAATTGATTTTATTGCTAATAAGGGAAGTAAAAAATATTATATCCAATCAGCATTCAACATTGGCGATAACGAAAAAAGAATGCAGGAAACCCGCTCCCTTTATAACATCAATGATTCCTTTAAAAAAATCGTGGTAGTGAAAGATAATATTATTCCATGGAATGACGAACAAGGAGTATTTTATATTGGCATAGAGCAATTTCTACTAGAAGAAAATTCCTTGGATATGTGAACCCCCTATAGGGGTTCACAAACTCTTTTATACTACTTCTTATAGAGAACAATGGAATTTAAAAAAAGAAATTTCAAATATCCAATTGAGCAAGAGGGAAATTGAGAGAATAAATATTCTTTTTTTAGGTTATCTATCTTATAATACTTCCGTGAAAATAACATTCATATACAATCTTCCCTTGAAACAAAATAGTCTCATACCCCTGAAACCATTCAAAATCCCCAGTTACCTGACATTGATATGTATAGTCACCATTTGAATATTTCTCCGGTCCACGGAATGGCATCTCAACCGGAACATGAAGCAATGCCTCCTTCAAAAAATCACCACTAAAAGGGTCCCCTATAACACGTCCAGCGTAATTCATGCTCCAATATGGTTTTTCACTAATCCATAAAGCTTCTTCTCCTACAAACTGCTCTCCTCCCAAATATGTATCATAATACATGTAATCCTCTTCCCTATAAATCAAATCGTGAGATTCAGGTCTTGATGAAGAGGTTTCTGCTCCTTTTCCTGCGTATGTTGCTTTTTTTGCTTTTATTAAAAATGAAATAAGCTTAGTGTTATCCATAGTGAACCACCTTTCTATTTTTTCTAGCAATTCCTTATCTGCTGGGAGCCAATCTACACTATTTAACTCTTGTCTTGTAAGCCATTTTGCATTTTGATGTTCCTTTAAAACTATATTTCCCGATTGGATTTTGCAAATAAAACAATCCATAGATAAATGAAAATCGGGATAGTCATACTCGACTGTATGTAGTAACTCCCGAACATCTATCTCTATGTCTAATTCCTCTTTTATCTCTCTTATCAATGCATTTTCAGGAGTTTCGTTTTCTTCTATTTTACCACCGGGAAATTCCCATCCCCCTTTCAATTCTCCATATCCTCTTTGCGTTGTAAGTATTTTATTATTATGGACAATAATTGCAGCTGCCACCCTTACTATTTTTAACAAACTTTCACCTCCACATCCTTTATTCGCTTATAATATATTCATATATATCCTCCCTCACAGGAGTCTCTAATAGCCACTCAATCTTCACCGCTGTCTTTTCTGTGTTTTCCATAATAAACTCTTCTGCTTTTCCTGTAGAATTCATTCGACCTAGATAATAGAATTCTTTTGATATCTTATCATCTTTATTTTTCCTCACAAAAAGATCCACTTTAATTCCTCTCTCTTCTGCATGTAGAAAGTTTTGAACATCCTCCGAATTAATTGTTCTACTTTGTTTTGATATAGCAATTAACCTAGCAGGATTAATAAAATGGTCACCATACTTAATTGTGTCCTGAATATCATCACTTTTATCATAATTTATAAAAACAGGAAGTGTTTTGGTTTTCTGGTCAAATTTATATCCTCCAATGTTTAAAGGAACCTCATTATATTCCCAATCCAATAATCTACAGACATCCTCGTATGTATACTTTTTATATAGAACAAGGTTGGAATCCTTATACCGTTCACAATAATTTGTATCATAACGAGAAATACCAAATTCAATAAGTTCCTTCAGCACATTACAAAATTGCGGATTTTCCATCATTTGCTCAAAATCTTTTGTAATACAAAAATCTTCCTTGTTTTCATCCTCTTCCACAAATACACAATCCGAATAGACCTTTTTACTTGCTCCCGAAGGGAATTTATTCGTTAATACATTAATTACACTTTGTTTTGTATATTCTTTCATTTGTATATCATATTTTTCACTAAGGTCTTTATCTAAAACTTTCATCAGCCTATTACGATACGTTAACATTCGGTCAAACATTATCAACTCATGAATCCGCTTTCCATTTGCTAATTTTTTAGATACAAATTCAATTACCTTTTCCTCTTTTGGAGTTAAGCGTATGGTATACTCTTTTTCATATTTAACCAAAAATTTATAATAAGAGCCCAAGCTTTTATTATCAAAAATTCTCAAAACATCCATTTCACCATATTTATCAAAATCCTGTAAATGGGGAATACGTCCAAGCTTATTTTTAAGATTAAAATAATTTTCTTTAATTAATTTTATATCATTAAAATTAGCTGCATCAATTGACGAAAAAATATGTTTTCTAGCAATCTCATCAAAATGAATGGTTGAAGAACCCGGTATGATTCGTTCCCCTTCTAATACATATCTACGAATATTATCCTTATTATAGCTACGATCACCTGAGAGAGCTATTGGTATCATAAAATTGTTCTTATAATTACCAATAAAATCTAAAATCACCACATACTCTTTATTTTCAGCTTTTCTAAGGCCTCTACCTAACTGCTGCACAAAAATAATAGGAGACTTCGTTGGTCGCAACATAATTACTTGGTTAATCTCCGGGATATCAACACCCTCATTAAAAATATCTACAGTAAATATGTAGTCTAATTTTTCCCCTTCTTCTGCCACCAATTTTTCAATCGCTATCTCTCTCTTTTCCTGACTGTCTTCTCCTGTCAAGGAAATGGTATGAAACCCTCTCTGATTAAATTTATCACTGAAAGTCATAGCTTCACTTTGGGAATTACAAAAAACCAACCCCTTCACTCTATTACCACTATAACCATAATATTGCATCTGTTCTATCACATATTCTACTCTATCATCTGATGTCAATCTATTGAAATCTTTTAAAGCAATTTCTTCATTAATATATTCTCCTTCTACACACAAATCTGTAATACCAAAATAATGAAATGGGCATAGCATATCTTCCTCTAATGCTTGCTGTAACCTAATTTCACAAGCGATATTATGGTCAAAGGCATTATATACATCATAATCATCTGTACGTTCTGGCGATGCTGTCATTCCCAGCCAAAAATCAGGTTGAAAATACTCAATAATTCTTTGATAACTATTGGCTCCTACTCTATGAGCCTCATCAATAACAATCACTTGAAATTCATCTTTTCTAAACCTTACAAGGGTTTCTTCCCTTGACATCATTTGCATTGTAGAAAAAAGATAATCAGCTTCATATTCTTTTTTATTTCCTGATAACAATCCAAAGGTTTTTGTTTCTCCAAAAATCTTTTTATAACTGTTAATTGCCTGTTTTGCAATTTGCTCTCTATGTACTAAAAACAATACTTTAGCTGGATTTATTTCACGCAAAGCAAATGCAGATGCATACGTTTTTCCTGTACCAGTAGCCGAAATAAGTAGTGCCTTTCGTTCTCCAGCATTATGAAGCCTTCGTAAGTTCTCTATAAAACTTAACTGCATAGCATTAGGGCGTAGCTTATATGCCTCTATTGAAGCAACATTGGATTGTTTAATGCTTTGACGCTGTTTCTTAATCACACTATATAATAGTGAATATGCTTCAATAAATTCGCTGTAACCTTTCGTAGCATCTGCATTCCACATTTTTTCAAATTCAGTTACAATATCTCTTGTATATTCCCCCAACTTCGTAGAAACAATTTTTGTATTCCATTCCTTATTTCTGGTGAGTGCACCCAATGTCATGTTAGAACTTCCAACAATAATACGATATATTTCTTCCTTACGAAAAATATAACCCTTAGTATGAAAGCCTGCCTGCGATTCATTTGTCAAAAACATCTTCAAGGTAATGTTTTTAAATTCAGAAAGCTTTTTTAAAGCACGAGGCTCACTAAAATTCAGATAATCCGTAGTCAAAATTCTGCCCTTTATATTTCGTTTTTCCAACTCCTTTAATGTCTGTAATAAAGGAGTTAAACCACTCATAGTAATAAAAGCAACACTAATACAAAATTCCTGGCATGCTAAAAGCTCCCCTTCAATTGAGGAAAGCACCTTTCTTCCTTCTTTATAATTGTTTGAAACAAATTCTGGTTTATACGCTAAATTTGATGATACAGACGAATCAACAAACGCAGTCTCCATACCTTTTTGCAGTTGAACATACCTATTATTCATTCCCTACCTCTATCCCCTGTATTTCCCTACAATGATTCCTATGTATTCCAATATGTCCAATTCCCAATATAATAACAGCAGCTATTAACAACGGATTCCTTCCGTACACCCCCAATAAGAAAAAAGCCACTACCGGTAACGTTGCTCCCGCCACCGGAACGCCTAACAAGCTACTGTAAAAATCCTTCAATGTCTTAGGACTTCTAAAATAACGAATCCAATACCATTCGTATAAAAGCATAATGACAAATGAGAATAATAGCCATAACGATCGCATGGAAATACCATTCAAATTAAAATCGGAAAATATAAGAACAAAGCAACACACTAATACCTCTCCGGCTCTCTCAAAAAGTAGCAGCACCTTGCTCTCATTTACCACATATTTTTCATAATCCTTGGGTTGGTTCTTAGTCCAGAATAGATTAGGTATAAATAACATTAACAAATAAATTAAACCTATATAAGAAAAGCCCAAATGCATCTTTTATTCTCCTATAAATTAAACAGCATATCCCCTACTCATCAGCAACCAAATCGTTAAGCTCCCTTATAAAGTCTCCATCCAATTCCTCAATACTTCCACTATCACAAGCCGCCGCAATTCTATGATCAATCGGAAGCCTGGCTATCTTGGAAATTCCATATTCTGCAGCAATCGCCTCAATATTACTCTCTCCAAATATATTGTGACACTTTCCACAATCCGGACATGCAAAGTAAGACATATTCTCAACAATTCCCAAAATAGGAATATCCATCGTCCGTGCCATATTGACTGCCTTCCTAACAATCATGCCAACTAACTCCTGTGGAGAGGTGACAATCACGATACCATCCACCGGAATACTCTGGAATACAGTAAGCGGAACATCCCCGGTTCCCGGTGGCATATCTACAAACATAACATCTACATCGGACCAGATTACCTCTGACCAGAATTGTTTCACGGTACCTGCAATAATCGGACCTCTAAAAATTACTGGCTGAGTCTCCTGTTCCAGCAGTAAATTAATAGACATCAACTGAATCCCTGTCTTGGTTTGCATAGGAAGCAAAGCATCGTCCGCCACATCAGCAAGTCCATGCACACCAAAGCATTGGGGAATAGAGGGGCCCGTGATATCTGCATCTAAAATTGCCGTTTGCTTCCCTTGGGCATTCGTACCACAGGCAAGCAGAGAAGTCACCAGAGACTTTCCGACACCACCCTTACCACTAACAACGCCAATTACTTTTTTTACCTTTGACCGCTCGTGTAACGGTGCTAACATACTCTCACTCGTCCGTTCCTTACAATCCTCGCCACAGGAGCTGCAATTATGATTACATTCCGACATACTATTCATCCTTCTCTCATCTATCATTATCAATTACATCTTAAATATGTTCAGGGAATTATCCAACCGGCTTGATAACTCTCTTAGCGAAGTAGATGCATACTCTAACTCCTCCATTGTTGCCGTCATATCTCTGGCAGATGCCATCGTGTCCTCTGTAGAATCAACATTTTTCTCTGAAATCTCTGCCAGATTGTCAATGACTTGCAAAATAGCATCTGAGGATTCCCCTAATACACGCATCTTCTGGCGGATATTTTCGATACTGCCACGAGAACTATCAACACCCAGAGCAACAGAATTAAATTTCTGCTTCGTCTCCTCGAGCTTATTCTGCTGCTCGTCCACATTATCCTTCACGATTTCCATAATTTCAACCATCTTGGCAGATTCACTAATCACTTGCTCAATAATCTTCTCAATCTGTTCTGCAGCACTACTGGATTGGTCAGCAAGCTTACATATCTGCTCTGCCACCACAGCAAATCCCTTTCCAGCCTCTCCTGCCCTTGCTGCTTCAATGCTTGCATTTAAGGATAGCAAATCCGTCTCCTCAGATATATTCTGAATCATGGATGCAGCTTTTCTAATCTTCTTTACCGAAGTATTGGTAACATTAATCTGATTGGCAACATTGGTTATAGAAGCTATCGTATCCTCATTAGAGCGGTTCAGCTTCTTGATAATAGATTCTGACTCCCGCTCCGCATCTGCCATCTTTCCTGCTTCCTTCGTCAATGTATCTACTTCCTGTGTAATATATTCAATCTGTTCGCCAATTCTCGATACATTATCCGCAGCATGAACAGTGTGTTCTGCCTGCATAGTAGCACTCTTGTTAATCAATTCCACAGAATCAAATACCTCATCCACTGTCAAACGGGTTCCCTGTGCCATCTCCGTCAAACCGTCTGCTTCTGTCGTTAAATTATCAACAGAATCCTTAATATTGTTAACAATTTTTCTGAATTCATGCTGAAGCTTCACTGTCGTGTGATAGATATCCCCCAGTTCATCCTTACGCTTCATCAGTTTTTCATCCGGTTCTACGGCTAAATCTCCATCTGCCAAGTCAGAAAGATACTCTTTCGTATTCTTCATTGTCTTTGCCATTGGTTTTACCATGAACAACATCAGAATCATACTAACAGCAATAATAATAACAGAAATACTAATAATGCGTTTACGCTCATTCTGAATCATCTTCTGTACTTCAGCAGAAGGTCTTGCAGAACCAACCATACCGCACACGCTTCCATCTGAATTTAAAAGTGGTTGGTAATATGCATAATACTCCGTCTCCTGAATCTTCACATCCGTGCGGAACACACTCTTTCCCTTCATAACCTTTTCGTAGATATCCTTATCTACATTGGTTCCCTGAATACGCCCGCCTGCTTCCCGTTTAATTGTTGTAATCAAACGCCGGTCACCATATATCATAGAGCTTTCAAACTCCGTCTGCTCCTTTAAGGCATCAATCAAATCTGTATTCTTGGAAATCATCGTATCTCCCTTACTTAACCGTCCTGCCTTATCCTGGGAATAATCACCTTCATATAAACTGTTGTATGTCTCCATCAAAGAGCTGGTCACAATCTGGAGAGCCCCCTCAATCTGATTTTCAATTTTTTCTGTTAGCATACTGGAGCTAATATTAATAATTGCAACACTAACTACAATCATGGGAATCAGACACATTAAAATTAATTTATTGGTAAAATTGAAAACCCGAAAACCCGCCTTTTGCTGTAATGGTAACGCATTCTTCTCTGTGGATACCAATGGTTCTGCTTGGACTCCATCCCTTTCTACCTCTGCTTCCTGTGACTCTTCCGATTCTTCTGCTATTTCTTCTTCCATCAGTTTCGCAGTTTTCTCTTCATCTATAGTTATTTCTATATCTCCTGTTCCTTCCGCTCCCTCACTCTCCTCTTCGGTTTCTGCTAACCCTCCAATTTCATCCTTCTCTTCTTCTACTGCGTCCGTTTCTACCATTTCTTCTCCTATTTCCTCTGCTGGGTCCGTTTCTACTATCGCACCTTCCGTTTCCCCAACACTTTCCTCAGTATAAAGGACATCCTCATCCTCCTCAGAAATCATCGCTTCATTCTCTAATATAAAGGATTTTTTATCCATCTCTATATCATTATCATGCTTTTTCATATCTGCCATCGTATCACTCCTCTTATCCTAGTCTGGTAACTTCTCTTAACACCTTGTTACATTTTACCTTATTCCAGAGAAAAAAACAATGATTGTATCCCCTAAGTTTTGACAGATTTATAAATTACCAGAAAAAAGATGCCCTAAAAGATATTGCTATCTCACAGGCATCTCTTTGCATATATTATTCATTTCGTATCGCTGCCAACGGGCTCAGCTTCATCGCACGATTTGCAGGAAAATATCCCGCAAGCATTCCCATAAGGGTCGCAAATACGATGGCTCCAAGTACAAGCCACCATGGAATCACAGAAATGCGGGCATCAAGCCCCGACATCCCCGGTTGTGATGCTGCATAAGCAGCATAAAAAATGTTTGCAATTGCGGAAAGTGTCATCGTAAACACTAATCCTGCAACACCTCCGATAAATCCGATAAATCCCGCTTCCGATAAAAACAGCATGCGGATATCCTTCATATCACAGCCAAGCACCTTCATCACACCAATCTCCTTGGTTCGTTCATAGGTAGACATCATCATAGTATTGGCGATACCAATTGCCGCAACGAGAAACGCAATCATACCAATTGCACCCAGCACAAGCTCTACAATTCCAATCATTTGCTGTGCCGACTCAATCAATTCCTTATTGCTGCTAGCCTGAAAGCCCATGTCCTGAATCGTCTGTAAAACAGAATCTACATTCTCCGAATCATCTACTTCAACGGTTACCTGATTATAGACCCATTCATTAAACGGTTTCCCTTTAGAATTCTTTGGCTGCCCCGGAATCTGCCCTTTTTTAAAGTTCTTCGTCAGATACGCCTTTAACTGGTCAATATCGACAAACATACTATCAGAATCCATAGAGTATTCATCTGGAGTCCCCTTTACCACACCGGTCACCTTCATGCTAATCCTCACAATATATGCATCCTCACCAGAACTATCTGTTTCGGATACCGTATCATCCGACTCCTCCTTTCCTTCTTCAGATGTTGTATCTGATGTCGGTTCTACTGCATTTTCATTATAACTCGTAGCATTAAATACCTTTTTCATTAAATCAACATCAGGAAGCTCCCCCGTCGAATAATATCCACTATTTTCCATGTCCCGGTCATCATAAAAATTAGTCAGTACTGTATTTCCCATCAAAACTTCCAGCTTATTGGGATTATTACTATCCGGCAGACGTCCTTCTCCAATTTCCTTCTTTTTTAATGATTCCTTAGAAACACCACATAACCTTGTCCAACCCGTATAATGCCCCTGTGTTATGGTTAAATCCAGATTTATACTTGGCTCCATACCCACAACATGCTCTAACCCCTCAAAGCTTTTTATGTTTGATTCTGTCAGCTTCAGAGCGTCATTCCCTTTATTACTGTTATCCTCTGAATATCCTTCACTTACTGTTATCTGTGTTGCCGAACCAAATTGGGAATACTCTGCCAGCACCATCTCCTTCATGCCAAGGGCAATAGAAAGCATGGCAACTATAGAAGAGGTTCCAATCAGTACACCAAGGAGTGTTAAAAAGGTACGAAGCTTACGCCTCCATAAATTGCCGATACTCATCGCCAACATATCATAGAAGGTCATCGTCCATCAACTCCTCTTCTTCTCTGATTTTACGCATTTTCTTTCTCTTCTTTACTACAACTATAGCTACAATTACAGCAACCACAATGACAAGAAGCAGCACCCATCCAAATGGATTCGCTTTTGGCTTCGTCTCCTCTTCCATCAGATTGCTTTCATCTATATCCGGCATCTCCTCCATCACAAGAACCGTAGTCTTCTCTTCATATGTTACCGTTTCACCACTGGCATTTTCATAGGTAATGATAATCTTACAATTATCCTCTGCCACATCCTCTGTCATCTTCGTACCAGTCAATGCAACGGAAGCATAGCCTGACGCCCCTGCTGCAATATTGCCAACCATCGCCTCCTCTGCTTCAAACTCCTTCCCCTCGCAGATAACCGATACATTGTTCAGGCTTCCAGCCCCCATATTGTTAATGGTAAAGGAAAGCTCCGAACTACCACCTAACGTTAAATCCTCCGGTGGTGTCATCTCTGTAATTTTAATGCGGTCTTTTAACGATATGGGAATAGAAATGCTATCCTCTGCAGTAAATGCAGTAGCAGAACTATCCTCATATTCCGATTTAACTGTAATCTGGTATGGTTTTGCGCTTAATCCCGCAGCAACGTTCATATCAAAATCAATATCCTTCGTTGCTCCTGCTGCAACACTCTCTATATAAGCAGTACTGGCACCATCTGTCGGAAGGAATTCTCCCTCTGCGGTAGAAAGGGTAAGCTTAATATTGGACACCGCACGTTTCGCATTATTCTTAATATGTAGTGTCAGATGGAATGACTCTCCCGGATAAATCTTATCCGTATTGGTATTATATCCCGTAACCATCAGTCTTGGTGTACTCTTAGCACCGCCACCACCGCCACTGCCGTTTTTCTCCTTCTTACCTGTTAAGCTGATATTTAACGATTTCGTAACGGTACAGGACTGCCCATTTTTTATATAGGTTATCGAAAAGCTCACCGGCTGATACCCTGTCGCTACATCTGTACGAACCTTAAAAGAGTAATTACAAGGAAGGGATTTCGTCCCTTTCGAGCTAACCGTCTTGTAGGCATCCCCCTGCGTTTCAAAAGGAAAATTCTCTGCAATAACAGGCGTTACCTTAGTAATCTTGCAATTCTTGGAGACTGCAGTAAAAGAAATAGTTGTATTCTGTCCATAGCTTCCCTTCGGGGAACGCTTTACCACAAGAGAAACATCGTCATCGGCAGAAGCAGTTTCCGTCGTTGCCGCCGTCTTTTTTGCCACAAGCTTTATGCTAATATTCTTGGTAACAAAATATTCCTTGTCCGCATAAGCATCTGTTCCGATTGTTGTACTCTTTCTTCCGTAAACTACCATAAAAGAAACTGGATAGTATGCTGTCTCCAGATTATCCTTTGCCACAAAACTATAGCTGCATTCTAAAGTATTGCCGGAACCATTAATAATCTTATATGCCTCATCGGTTGTTTCAAACGGAAATCCCTCCGAAACAACTGGACAAACCTTATTGATTCCGTTAATAAAATACCGTTTTGAATTACTATTGGCTTTAACTGTAAACTTTACCTTAATCGTCTTGCCTGCCTGACTGCCTGTTACTGACAAGCCAGAAATCGCAATATCAGAATCTGCTCCGGAAATCATATCCGAGGTATCAATCGCCTCGTCACCTGAAGAACCTTCTCCTCCAGTTCCCTCGCCTGTACTTCCAGCATTACTGCCTGTACCTGCCTCCTCTCCTGCTGCCGGGGCGGCATAGGTAAAAACAGGTTTAGCAAAGTCCAATATCAATGTCATACACAGTATCACTGCTACCATCCTACAAAACTTCTTCATCACTTCTTACTCCTCCTTCATCCTTACATATTATGCTAATAATTTTGCCATCCTTAATACGAATCTGGCGGTCAGCCAAGGCAGCCAAATCATTGTCATGCGTAACCATAACCAATGTTTTATTCCGCTTACTTAAGACCTCCTGCATCAGTGCCATCATCTCCTCTGATGTCTTAGAATCCAAGTTACCTGTAGGTTCATCAGCAAATACAATACTAGGATTCAGCACCAATGCTCTCGCCATGCCGACACGCTGCTGCTGCCCGCCGGACATCTGGTTCGGCTTATGACGGCTATAGGGCTTAAGCCCTACCAAATCAATCATTTTTTTTGCCCGTCTTAACCGCACAGCCTTAGGAACACCACGGAAGGTAAGTGGCAATGCAACATTCTCCACGGCATTCATGGTATTAATCAGATTAAAAGACTGGAATATAAATCCGATATTATCCCGACGAAATTTTACAAGTTCATTTTCCTTATAGCCCTCAATATGCTGTCCCACAATCTCAATAGAACCTTTCGTTGGCT
The DNA here is from genome assembly GCA_017621205.1 of Lachnospira sp. Classification (GTDB taxonomy): domain Bacteria; phylum Bacillota; class Clostridia; order Lachnospirales; family Lachnospiraceae; genus NC2004. Next base: position 117,320 of record JAGATQ010000032.1, on the reverse strand, counting down.
TTTCTAAGCCTGCCAGCATGTTTAAAAGAGTAGATTTACCAGAACCGGATGCACCAACAATAGCACAAAACTCTCCCTCATACACCTGAAAGTCTACTCCGTTCAATGCCCGGACCTTATTATTGCCAACCCGGTACACCTTATAGAGGTCCTTCACGTCTATGACACATCTGTGTGTTTCTCCCATACTTCCCCTTTCACTCCTTTCGTAAATGATACTATGCATAGTATATCACATATTTCTCACAAATCATATTAAGATATATTTAATTTTTTATGAATCCTTTCCGGTACATGAGCTCTGTAGCTGTATATGGGAACTACATAAGCACACCTTAACATCAACATGTATCCAAGTTGTATTCAAATTAAAAAAATAAATATCTTTTGACTATTCTTCATGAACAACTATAGCATATTAAAACGGAAATTACGAATTACGATTTTGTAAGAATTCTACATGGAACATATAAAGGATGTTTTAAGGTTCATTGCTTTTCCAAAGCTTATATATTATAATAGAACTACTCTGCGAGTGATGAAAGCACCTATGAGCACAATAAGGAGGACAGTATAATGAATGAAATACAGGACGAAAGATATTATATAGTCGATGAAGCTATCCATGATGCATTTCTTTTAGTTCTGAAACAAAAAGAATTAAATAAAATAACCGTGTCCGACATAATAAAAAAAGCTGGAATTGTGCGAAGTACATTTTACAACCACTACGATAACATTCCAGCCCTTATAACCTCCATTGAAGACAAAACCATAAATGATATATTTGCCCTCATGAATACCTTTCATCCCAAGAATGACTGGGATGTATGTAAATCCTATTACTTAACAATCTGTGAATACACCATGACCAATCCTCTTTTGGCGAATCTTCTGCGCAATCCAAAAGAAGACGAATTTTTTGGGAAAGCTGTGACTATGTTCCACCACTACGTCAGACAGGCAACACAGAATACCTCTCCCTCTCATCACAGCCAGGAGGAGCGCTCCTATATGATTGCCTGCACCATCGGCAGCACCATCGGCGTACTCCACAAATGGGCAAAGGATAATTTTCAGATTCCTCCGGAAACCATCGCCGACATTCTGACACAGGCTTTTACATCAGGCATGCTCCCACACATTCTGCCGGAAGCATAGCCTGCTAATAATGAACAATACACTTATACCGTAGGAAGCGGCTCATCAATCAACGCTTCCTGTCTTTTTATTTTCTTTGTTGCATTTCTGATAAATGGATTTTTTCTCACCACCAGCCCGGTAATCTGACGATAGGTAGGCTGGTTTTTATTATATTGGTCTAAGAATGCCTGTAATGCATTCTGAACTGCCTCTTCATCCATTCCCTTGGCTGCAACGACTTCCTGCTCTGGATAAATTCTTGCGGTAAGTCCGTTATTCTCTCCGGTTACAATCACTTCACCAACCAATGCATCAAGCGCCAGCTTATTTTCAATTTCTTCCGGGGAAATATTCTCTCCATTGGAAAGGATAATCAGGTTCTTTACACGTCCATTGATAAATAAGAATCCATCCTCATCCATATATCCCTTATCTCCGGTATGAAGCCATCCATCCTTCAATGTTTCCGCAGTCTCCTCCGGCATCTCGTAATATCCCTTCATAACACTGCTGCCCTTTACCAGAATCTCACCATTTTCAAATTGAATCTCTACATTGGAGAGAGGCTTACCAATTGAGCCTGCCTTGTGGACATCCGGTGTATTGGAACTAATTACCGGTGAACACTCTGACATGCCGTATCCCTCAAGGACTTCCACCCCATACTCAGCAAACTGGTCAATATAATATGGGTCCAGATGTGCTCCTCCGGTAAAAATAATTTTAAGATTACCGCCAAACACATTAGCCGCTACCGCCCTTTTCGGAATGGCAGCATCTACACTGGCAAGTCTCTTATAAATTGTCTCAATCATCATCGGAACCATCAGCATTACATCCGGTTTAAATACGCCCATATTTTTCACCATATGCAGAAAGGAATCATTAATACATACCGTCGCCCCCAGAGAGAATCCCTTGAGCCAGTCCATCACCAGACAAAATGCATGATGGATGGGAAGCACACTAAGCAATGTACTTCCAGGCTCTGTTGTATATTCGACAGCCTCCACATTGGATGCCAGATTGTTCTGTGTCAGCATAACGCCCTTGCTTTTCCCAGTTGTGCCGGATGTAAATATAATCGTCGCTACATCCTCCAGATTCGGTCTGTCTGAATCGGCATCCCCCTCCTTCGCTGCTGCCTTAAGCTCTGCTAAAGAAGCAACCTTTTCATCGGGGACTTCTACTACTTCTTCCTGCAGCATCCAGATTTTCTTAAGCTTCGGGCACTGTGCCAGAAGCTCAGAAAGAAGTGCCTTATTCTTAGGGCTTAAAAACAGTGCCTCGGAGTCGGAGCGGTTAATCAGATCAATCAAATCCTCCCCCGGAAGACCTGCGTCAAGAGGCACAGCAACCGTATTCCCTGTAATAATACCAAGATAGCTTTCCATCCACTCCACGGAGCTGGTTCCAATCAGAGAGATGTGTTTTCCCTGAAAACCTTCTGCCAGCAACCCCTTTCTCACCAATACAACATTCTCCATCAGCTCGCTATAGCTTCTCTCGAAAATCTCCTTCTTTTTCAACCATTTTACAGCCTTAATGTCTCCATAATTCTTTACACTATCTTCTATTATATCACGAATCAATCTTCCCATATCTATACCTCTCCTACTGTAAACTTTCCAACAAATCAAGAGCCTCAGAAACGGTGCGAACCTGCAATGCCTCTTCCCCTTCCAGTTCTATGTCAAAGGTATCCTCTAACTCTCCCAAAAAAGCCATAAAATCAAGAGAACTAAAGCCTAAATCTTCTCTGAATCTCATATCATTATTCATATCCTCTGGCTTTACCTCACAATACTGTGCTACGATTGTCTTAAACTGCATTTCCTGTGTCATATTCTTCTCCTCATTTCTATATTATTTATGTTGTTATTAAGAAATTATCCTATATCTGTTCCATGATCTCCCCGATACTCATATCCGGGTGAGCAATTCCCTTAAACAAAATCCGCATCATGTAGTAATATAAAAGCTCCATATCATGCTCCTCCAGTTGAACGGTCTGATAATGATAGGAGAAATTCATTCCTCCATTTTCCGTATGGGATACGGTCAAATACATTTTCTTGGTAGCTGCACCGTTAGCAAACCATTTGGCATGCTGTGGAATATTTTCAAGATGGGGGTTGTCCATCTTCACCGGCATCGGCTGGTATGTGAGATAGCAGCTTTCATAAGTGGTATGTTCCGGCGTATGATAACGTCTCCTCATCTCCTCCTCAATCAATGCAGGGTCATAATTACTGTGCATATAAATTTTATTCTGCACATTTTGAATCTCGTAGGCGGCTGACAAAAAATCCGTTTCCGGAGAAATCACGGTTCTACATGGAAACATAATCGTCCGGCTGCCGCCTGATGTCCACTCGTCATGGGTGGAACGTCTCGAAATAAAATTCTGAATCGTAATATCTTCCTGCCCATCATTGACCTTTGACAAATATGTCCGAATGCTCAGTAACAAAAGATTAGTCATGGATAGCTGATGATTCATACAAAAATCCATCAGATTTCTCGTTGGTTCCGGCTCCAGACAATAATCCTTCACCTCCACAAACAGCTTTTCCAACTCAATATCCGCAGCCCTTAATTTCTCATTACCATGCCGCTTTCTTGCTTCCTCAAGAACAGAAGGTCCCTGAATATCAGAGTACAGCGGCTCTCCCAAAGCATCCAGCTGGTCATCCCAGAATTTCTTATCCTTCGCAAAGCGTTTCTCGTTATTGGCTCTTTTTAAATCCTTCTCCAGCACCATCTCGAAATCTGCTAAATCTTCCGGATATTCAGAACCAAATCTATAGTGGGTATAAAGCTTCATTAAATCATTAATCATTACTACTAAACCACAGGAATCAATGAGCCTGTGGTCCATGTGAATAAAAAACCCATTGTACCCTTCCGGAAGCCTTACCAATGTCACTTCACACATCGGAATATCGTCCCCATCAAAGGTCTCATACGCCCACTGCTGCATCAGATTATCTGCCTCAGCCATACTCATACCAGACAAATCCTTAAGAGGAATATCTCTGGTATCTTTTTCTATGATGTACTGTTTTACCTCTCCATTCTTGTCAGGTTTTGTAAAACGAACCCTCATACATCCATAACGCTGTAATTCTAATTGAATACATTTTTTTAGAAGACCGAAATCCAAGGGGGACTTCAGCGATGCCACGACGCTAACCCCCGAAACCTGCTGTGTCTTGTATTTCAGAATCCAGTTATGATGCATTTTCTGTGCTGCTGTTAAAGGATAATATTCCTGCATGTGTAACTCCTCCTGTCTTATATGTTCTATTGTGACGTTATCACATTTTATTTTTTATTTCCAGACCCCAAAGGACTTAACAAACATTTTACCCAAAATTGTCTGATACCATGCAACAACAATCGGCAAATCATAGCTTATTCTTAACCGGATAATAACGAATCATATTTTTCCACATAACAAAAGAAGAGAATTTCGTAAATGAAACTCTCTTCTTATAAACATCAATTTGCGTCATATCGAGTAAAAAAGTTCAATATCTTTTGCCGGTACAGTTCTGGCTCCACATAGGCACTACACAGATGCCTTGCCTCCGGTATTACTACAAGCTCCTTGGGAGCCTGGCATATCGAATAATTATATCTGGAATTCTTCTGAGCCACATAAGTATCTGCTGCACCGTGGAAAAATAAAACCGGTCTCTGATTCCTCAGCATCGCTTCCGTTGTATCCGCCTCCCTCATACAAAAACCGGCTAATACTCTGCAAAACAAATCCAATCGCAACAACATCAATCCAATCCAATGTAAATGAAACCAGTTCGCTGCCATATCCTTAATTTGCCCCTTCATGGAACAGAAAGCACAGTCTGCAATCAGTCCTCTTACTTCACCGGGTAATCGGTGTCCCGATGCCATAAGCACGGCTGCCGCTCCCATAGACTCCCCATAAAGATAGATGGGAAGCCGCCTCTTATTCCGTCTGGCAATATAATATGCCCACCTTTGCACATCATACTGCTCTAACGCACCGAAAGTAATATATTCCCCCTTACTTTTCCCACAACATCTCTGGTCAATAAAAAGTAAACTGCATTGATGCTCATGAAGGAACTGTGCGGTATAGGCAAAGTCTCCAAAACCACTGCCCTTGTATCCATGGCTTAACAATACATATCTTCTGGCATTCGCTGCTGGCAGATAATAGGCATGCAGCATCAACCCATCCTTACTTTTCATATAACAATCCTGCATATCCTGCATCATGCACCAAGCCTTGCCCTCTTCATATTCCTTTTCAAATTTATGTCTTGGATGATTAATCTTAATATGAGATAATTGAAACCATTTCTTTTTCATCAGCTTTTTTTTCTCTTTACAACGAACCATCATTTTAAAAAAGGACCAGCCGGACAACATAAATATACTGGCACCTGCGCTAACAATTCCTGCTATTTTTAATACTTTGTTTTTCATAATGTATACCTAACCTCTTTTTATATAGAATAAATGAATACTAATCTGAACCTTGCCTGTTTTGCCATTGCCATTTCATCGCACATGCTATCCCTTTAGCAGTTCTCTCCAACGGTTCTTTAAAATGGTTGCCCTCATTCCATTCCAGAACTGTATGCTTCACTCTGGCATCCGTCTGATAATTCTTATACAATTTCTTTGTTACTCTTCCAACCTTTGCCATATAGGGATTTTGAACCTTTTCTTCCCTTCTTCCAAGGCTTAAATAAATGTCACAATCCCCTTTTAACTCCTGTCCCATAGCATATTCTAAAAATCCGGGATACCATAAGGAACCAGAACAGCTAACCGCTGCCTGAAATAATTTCGTCTGATATAACGCCCAAAGACTAAACAGCCCCGCTAAAGAGTATCCTGCAATCATAAAAGAAACCTTATCTTGTTTTACCTGAAGCTGTTCACATAAACAGGGTATGATTGACTGCTCCAAATCCAACAACAGCTGTTCCCCCTCACCTGCAAAGGACATATTTCCAACTGGTTCTATGAATTCCCATGGAGACAGTTCCCTGTTCCAATCCTCTATTTCCACCGTCACTAAGGAATAATCAGCATGATAACCCAACTCTGTAATACGCCAATACAAATCAGTAAGTTTAGGAATCATTTGAGGCATTGCAAGATAGGTAACCATCGTATCTGTTACACCATAAGAATGAATGTGAATGGTGTAATCCCTTTTCTTTGCTGACACCTGAAGCGTTTCTGTCATATTTATTAATCCTTTCTTCCAATATTTGCACAATTTTTATACAACTATCGCATTGATTTGAAACAGCTTTAGAAACATAATAAAGTATGAGCTCATACAAAATAAAAAAGGAGTTGATGATTATGAACTATACAAACAGTCCTCTTGTAACCTACAAGAAAATTAGTCCCAATAAAACCTCACCGAGGAACCATGTCATTGATACCATTACCATCCATTGCATGGCGGGTAATCTAACCTTGGAGTCCTGCGGTAATATATTTGCCCAATCCAAAAATCAGGCTTCCTCCAATTACGGCATTGACAGCAAAGGCAATATTGCCTTATATGTGGAAGAAAAGGACCGTTCCTGGTGTTCCTCCAATCCTGCTAATGACCATCGTGCCGTCACGATTGAGGTCGCCAATGACGGGGATGCCAGCACCGGATGGCATGTATCCGATAAGGCACTGAACGCCTTAATCCGGTTAGTCACCGATATCTGTAAACGCAATCACATTAAAGAATTAAAATGGAAGGGAGATAAAAATTTAATCGGGCAGGTAAGCAAACAAAATATGACGGTTCACCGCTGGTTTGCACCAAAGGCATGCCCGGGGGATTACCTATATGATAAGCACTCCTATATTGCAAAGGAAGTCAATAAAAAGCTGTCAAAGCTATCCTAACAGCATTGCAATCTCCTCTTTATATGGTGGAAGCGTCTTCTTTGTGGAACCCTCTTCACATCGCCAAGGCGTTTCCAAAATCTTAGGAACCGCAAAAAAACGCTCATCATGTACTACCTTGTAAAGCGTATCAAAGCCAATACTACCTTCTCCCACATTGGCGTGCCTGTCCTTATGGGCTCCTAATGGATTCATGCTGTCATTGATATGAAACACAGCAATCTGGCCGAGTCCAAGCACCTCATCAAATTTCTGAAATACTCCCTCATAATCGTTAACAAGGTCATAACCTGCATCATTTACATGACAGGTATCAAAGCAGACCCTTAGACGTTCCCTCTTATGAACACCATCATAGATTGCCCGAAGCTCCTCAAAGCTTCGCCCAAGCTCGCTGCCCTTGCCTGCCATTGTCTCCAACGCAATATAGACATCATCATCATTGTTGTCAAGCACCTGGTTCAGACCCTTGATAATCTGTGCAAGGCCCGCTTCCTCTCCCGCATTCACATGAGAACCCGGATGCAGCACCAGTATCCTGCTTTTCATCGCCGCTGTTCTGACAATTTCCTTTTCCAAAAACTCTACTGCCAGCTCAAAAATCTCCGGCTTAACCGTATTCGCCAAATTAATAATATAGGGAGCATGTACAATTAACTCTTCAATTCCATGCTCTCTTGCATATTCCCATCCGGCTTCAATATTTAATTCACTAATCTCCTTGCGCTTCGTATTCTGTGGCGCCCCGGTATAGAGCATCAGGACATTCGCCCCATAACTCACTGCCTCCTTCACAGAAGCTAAAAACATTTCTTTTCCTGCCATCCCCACATGGGAACCTAATTTGATTTCTGCCATTTTTCTCTCCTTACTTTAATGATATAAATTCAGGGACTTACAAAGCCTGTACCTAATTCTTCCCCGTACTTCCGTGTCCTCCCCGGTTCTCATTGGCAAGCTCAGCCACCTCATGAAATTGAATCACTGGCTGATGCTTAATAATTCGGAACTGACAGATTCTGTCATTCACTTGAATCTTTGTATCCCGTAATGCGTATGCCGGAAAAAACCACTGGTCATCATCCCCACAATAGCTCTCATCAATGACTCCCATACTGTTTGTCTGAATCACGCCAAAATTCTTATAGGTGCTGCTCCTCGGCACAACATGGGCTTCATACCCTTCCGGCAGCTCCATCGCAACTCCTAAAGGAATCAATTGAAACTCTCCCGCCTTCATCGTCACATCCTTCGCTGCCCTTAAATCAATCCAATCAGATTTACCATCAATATAAGTTAGTTTCTCTATTGCATCTGTAAAATATTTAATCTTTATCTCTTTCATGTTATCCTCCATAGCATTTGCATTGTTCCTTTACTTTATTATTGCATGCTTTCCTAATATAAATATTGTGAAAATTCCCAATTATGAACTATGTAATACAATCCCCTTCCCACTTCTGCTCGCCTTCACATCAATCACTCTCTGGTTGCTGCTGCCACGCCAGAACAGCTTTTTGTCAAACTGCTCCTGCACAAACAGCCCATCCACCAGAATATCCACATAATCCATAACCTTAAGGTAATCCACATCCTCATAGGTATAACCCGTATAGAGCCAGATGCTTTTCTCAGGAAACCTCTTTTTACATTCTTTGGCAAGCTCCGTTATCTCCCCAATATTATCGGGATAAAGCGGGTCGCCACCACTAAAGGTAACGCCACTGATATGCGGCTTTTTAAGCTCGCTCATCAGCTCCTCCTTCGCCGCTGAATCAAAAAACAATCCCCCTTTAGCATCCCATGTAACCGGATTATGACAGCCCTCACAGCGATGGGTGCAGCCCGCTACCCAGAGCACCACCCTAAGTCCATCTCCATTCAACATATCATCCGTTGTTATATTGTGATAATTCAAGCCCTGCCCTCCTTTAACTTAGCTAACTTCATTAATCCAATCAGGCTTACATTGATTTTCTCTCTTTAATCTCTGCCATCTTAGCCGGATTGAGCCTTGTATCCCCCTTCACTCTGGAATAGGAAAGATAGCCATTCATCCGCTCAATCTTCGTAAGATTCTTACTGCCACACTTCGGGCAAACATCCATTTCAAGCTCCTGATATCCGCAATCATCACAGTACGCCAAGGACAGATTGACCCCTTCATAAAAGCCCATCCTCATCGCCCGCCGGACTAAGGTTTTGATTGCATCGAGATTGTAGTCAATCGGATACTTTACATACTGAATCTTGCCGCCATTGGAAAACTCCCAGAACCGGTATTCCAAATCCTGCTTCTCAATAGGAGAAATATCCTCTGACACATGACAATGGAATCCATTGCTGACATACTCCCTGTCAGACACATTCTTAACAATACCATATTTTTTCCGAAACTGTTCTACCTGTAACCCACATAGATTCTCTGCTGGTGTCGCATAGATTGCATAGAGATTATGGTCCTCCTCTTTAAACCGTGCCACCACATCGTTGATATGCTGTAGGGTTGCCAGAGCAAATTCCCCATCCTCCACCAGCGATTTCTGGTTGTAAAGCTGCTGCAGTTCATTCAGCGCAGTGAAACCAAAGGATGCTGTCGCATAGGGAAGCAGTGGTGCAATCTTATCATGAATGCCAAGATGCCCTCCTAAGAATCCTCCCTCACAATATGCCAACGGATTGGAGGATGCTTTCATTTCTCCAAGATAAGCATAGGTGCGGATATGAATCTGACGAATCATTTCCAGATACTCATCCAATACCAGATAAAAATCCCTCTGCTCCTCCTTTGCCTTTGCATAAATCATCGGAAGGTTAAGGCTTACCACCCCGATATTAAACCTTCCGACAAATACCGGAGAATCCTCCTCATCCTCTGGAGCAAAGCCGCCCCGTTCATACCATGGTGATAAAAAGGCACGACAGCCCATAGGACTAATAATTTTCCCATATTTCTTGTAGATATCTGCAATATATCCTTCTCCCGAAAGACTAAGCCAGTCTGGATACATGGTCTTAGCAGAGCAGGCGATGCCCTCCTCAAACACTTCTTCCAGTTCTCCTCCCTCTTTGTGGAGCTTTTCATCATACAGAAATACCAGCTTAGGAAAGAGTACCGGTTTTTTGTTCTCCTTCTTTCCCTGCCCTCCTCTGCGAACCCTAAGTGCTGTAATCGAAAGCATCTTAGCAAAGGTACCTGTCCCCGTTCCAAAGGTTATTGTAATAAATGGGTAATCACCCCTGCTTGAAGATACGGAATTAAACTTATACTCCCAGCCCTGAAAGCCCTGCCGCATCTCTGTCTCCACATCACGAAGTGCCTCTTCATGGGCAAGCTCCCCCTCTACCCCAAGCCGCTTATACCGTTCCATATAGATATTGTAGGATTTCTTGGCATAGGGCTCTAAAAGAATATCCACGCTTGGCACCGTAAACCCGCCATACTGCTGGCTTGCCGCACTCAGCACGATATCCCCAATTACATCAAAAGCAGTATCCAATGTCTTCGGCTCATTATACCAGATATTCCCCATCTCAAAACCACCATGGAGTACCTCTGCCACATCAAACAGACAGCAATTCATTGTGTCCCGCCTCGCCGACATATCATGAATATAGATGTAGCCATCGTTGTTGGCATCAATCTCATCCTGCGTCAGAAAAAATTTCTTGTAAAGCTCCTTATTCAAATGGTTCAAAAGCAGGCTTCGCTTCGTAGAAACTAAAGCACTATCTGTATTGGAGTTCTCCTTGTCCCCGATATACATAATAGACTGGCTCTTCTTATATACCTCATCCAGCATGGTTACAAAATCCTGCTTGTAATTGCGGTAATCCCGATAGCTCTTTGCCACCTTGGGATTCACCTGGTCCAAAGCCCCCTCAACCACATTATGCATCTGGGCAATCGTGACCTCTGGAACATTCATCTCCTCTACCTGCTGCTCCACATATTGGCAAATAAAAGCAATCTCCTCCTGCGTAAAAGTCACCATCACACGGGTAGCCGACTGCTTTACCGCAACGACCACCTTCTCTACGTTAAACGGAACCTTACTGTTATCCTTCTTTACTACACGAACAGGATGCTTCATACTCCTACCTCCTTGTGTGTGCTGTCACTTTGCTATACTATACCTAGTATAGCAGACTTTCAGAAGCTTTTAAACCGAAAATTGAGAAAATCCCTTTATCTATCACTAAAAAAAGGCTATAATAGTATGAAGCATTTTAATAACTCTCCCCTATTTTTTATCAAGTCTTCCCATAATAATATTGGGCATCGGCAGGGAGAGCAATAAAATATAAAATTTATGTGATAAATAACTAAGCTATAACATTATATAAATGAGGATGCAACATGAAGGAACAATTAAAAACGAAAAAAGCATATGTCAAAAAAAATAATCAGATTGTAATTGATGAGAGCATATTTGCTGATATTGCAGAAGGGGACAAGGAAGCATTCGCAAGTCTTTATAAGGCAACCTCCGTCGCCATCTATGCCTATTTGCTAAGCTATGTGAAGAATCCGGAGGATGCCAAGGATTTAATGCAGGATACTTACCTAAAAATACGGAGTGCCGCCGGCATTTATCAACCCTATGGCAAACCCTTGGCATGGATTTATACCATCGCCAAAAATCTGGCTCTCATGAAGCTTCGCAGAGACTCGGCACATCCACAGCAGGAGCTTGATGAAAGCAGTGCCATCATCAGTAACACAGCCGCCCAGGCAGAAAATCACATTCTACTCGAACAGGCAATGCAAGTGCTTTCTAAGGAGGATTACCAGATTGTAACACTCCATGCGATATCCGGCATGAAGCATAGGGAGATTGCAGATATAATGAATCTATCCCTAACAGCAACCTTAAACCGCTATAACCGGGCACTTAAAAAACTAAAAAAACAAATAGGAGGTGAATATCATGAAGTCAATTGAACGAGCATTTAATCAGGCAGTCACAGCCAGTATGCCAGACATGGAGCAGTTTCTAGAGAATATATTAGCAACAGATGTTACCCCTATGACAAGTCCGGACTCCATTGTTAGGCAGCAGCCACAAAAACAGCACGGCGAACGCTTTCTTTCATGGCTGAAAGATGTTTACAGCAGACTTTTTTTGCAGCCTGCCCTCCTGTGTTCACTCTGCCTTTTACTTATTTTATGCCTCAGCACAGGAGCTGCTATAAATAGTGTATACATCAAAACAGATACCCTTGTAGCAATCGATGTAAATCCGAGTATCGAGCTTAGCACCAATAAGAAAAACAAGGTTATTTCTGTTAACGCCAAAAATAAGGATGCAGACATTATTCTTGAGGATATGGAATTAATCAACGTCGATTTGAATATTGCTGTTAACGCCATTATTGGCTCCATGCTAAAGCATGGCTACTTACAGGATGATGAGAACACGGTTTTAATCTCTGTCTCCAACAAAAAAGGAGAGAAGGCAAGGCAGATACAAAATAAAATAGAGGAGGACTTTGTAAACTCGTTAAAGGTTGTAGATAGACAGGCCAACTTCATTAAGCAAGAGGTTTCTAAGGATAATGATTTAGAAGAGATGGCCAATGAATTGAACATCTCCATTGGTAAGCTCCAATTCATTAACCAGATATTAGAGCTTGATGATACTCTCGATATTACTGTTCTGGCTAGCATGTCCATGAACGAGTTAGCAGCCTTGGCACAGAAATATGAACTGCTTCCAACAGAACAAGCTCCCTCCCCTGCCACAAGCGAATCGCCTAAAAAGCCAGTCAAAGCAGAAGAAATTACCAAACCAGCCGACCCTGATAGTAATAGTACACTGCCAGATAACAACACATCCACTCATGATGACGTATCTAATAACAGCAGCAAACCCGGCAAGTTAAATGGAGACGAACCGGACAATGTAGATGATGATAACGATTATGAGTATAATGATAACGATGACGATGACGACTGGGATACAGACTGGGAAGATGAGGAGGACGATAACAATAGTTCCAATCCATCTGACAACATCACTCCTGAATCCCCCGGCAAATTAAACAATACAAAGCCTACCGAGGGCGTTAAAGAAAGTGGGGAAGAATAAAAGAAGGAATAAAATTAGTGGGAAAGTCTACCCCGATAAGTTTCGGTAAGCTTTCCCACTAAATCTTTCTATTACCACCCAACGAAGCTGCTCTTTAAGGTTAGGAGCTATCAACCTATTACTATCACAAATGCTTCTGCCATCCCTATCCCCTTGAGAAATAATCCTCATAATGAATCTGATATTTACCCTTAGGAAACAGCTCCTGATACAAATCAATAAAATAATCGTCTGTCATACTGGCAATAAAATCAACCGTGAGCTGGTTCGGCTCGGTTTCCAGATATTCCTCCATGGAAAAATCGGGACTATAGGTATTGATGTCCTTAAGTACTGCAATATGATGCTTATAAAATATAGAATCCTCCCGCTTCTCCTTCGCCTGCTGTAAGACTGCCTCATAAACTGCATCAAACATCGGTGTGACCTGCTCCTTGAACACCTGCTCCATACTATCCTTTCGGTAAATCAGCTCGTAATTCTCCTTCTTCGCTTTGCGAAAAGCATCAAAGTATGCATCGTCCATTTTGAGATACGGCTTTCCATAGCTGTTCTCAATAATATTTACAATCATATTGTTGATAATCTCGCTGTTGGAATGCCCAATGGTATCATTGGAAAAGGGGCTTTCATTGGGCAGCATTCCAAGACGCACGGCATCCTGCCTGTCCTTTCCAAGGTATGCGATAATATCGCACACCCGCATCACACAGCCCTCTAAGGTCGTTGGTACAAAGGTTTTAATCACATCCTGATTACAATATGCCTCCTCCATCTGCTGCTCCAAAAGTTCAAAAGAGCCCTCCTGCTTCGGACGGTATTCCTTCAACTCCAATTCTCCGTTGTGACATAAAATTCCATCCAAGGTCTGATAGCTGATATTCCATTTTGCCAGGGAATCCAGCACCCGCACACTATGTACATTATGATTAAAGAACCGCCCCGTATGTTCCCTAAGCTTTTGGCTAAGCAGCCGCTCACCCGCATGTCCGAAGGGAGTATGCCCAATATCATGCCCCAGGGATATCGCCTCAATCAAATCTTCATTCAGCCGAAGCATCCGGCCGATATTTCTCGCATGTCTTGCCACAAGCTGGACATGATAGGAACGGCGGGATATATCATCATTTTTATAAAAAGAAAACACCTGTGTCTTATCCGCATAACGGTTATAATAAGGAATATTGATAATTTTCTCGGTATCCCGCACAAATGCAGGACGCCAAAGATTGGCTTTGTCCCTGTCCGGATTTCTTCTAAGCACCTTATCATCTGAAAATGCGTAGGGATTGTCCAAATTTTTATCCATATCCTCCCGTATCCTCTGCTGAATATCCTGATTAATTTTGTGATAGGAAGTGTGGTTTGTTTCTTTCAAATTTATCACCTGCTTTATCTAAATTAATATACTGAAAACACACTAAGAATCTTTAGAAATCTTCCTCATTGAAGACTTTCATCCATTTCCACAATTATAACAATTTTTTTTGACAATCACAACGAAAATATAATTGCATTTTCCCTTCAATCCCTGTATTATTATAGTAGAGAGGATTGCTCTCCTATGCTCTTAGAATCGGGGGATTTTTCATGAAAGAAACTGAACGACTTTGTTATGGATGTATGGCTGTTATTTCAAATGATAACGAAACCTGCCCGCACTGTGGCTTTCGGGATGACAGCTATCAGGTTAACCCGCGCTGTTTAACACTAGGCACACGCCTTCACAATCGTTATATTGTTGGCAAGGTGATTGGAGAAGGCGGATTTGGCATAACCTATATTGGCTGGGATACAATTAACGACATTCCAATTGCAATTAAGGAATATTTTCCCTCCAATGTTGCCAGTCGGGATTGCACCCATGGTGGGTCAACATTTGTCTACTTCTTTGACAAGAAAGATGAGGATATCTATAAGAATGGTTTTGATAAATATACACACGAGGCAGAGATTTTACAACAGTTTGATGATTTAGATGGTATTGTTTCCATCCACGATTTTTTTCACGAAAACAATACTGCCTACATTATTATGGAATATGTAGATGGCATTACCTTGAAAGAATATCTAAAAACTAATGGTACGTTAAGCCCGAAAGAAACCTTTGAATTGATGATGCCGGTATTGCTGGCATTGGAGCAGATTCACAAAAAAGATATCATACACCGTGACATCAGCCCCGATAATATTATGATTCGGATTGACGGGGCATTTAAGCTTATTGACTTCGGTGCTGCCCGCCTTACCAATGACGAAAGCGGCAAAAGCCTTACCATTATATTAAAACGTGGCTTTGCCCCGGAGGAGCAATACCGCACGAAGGGAAAACAGGGGCCATGGACTGATGTATATGCATTATGTGCCACCATGTACAAAATGATAACCAACCAACGCCTCCCAGAGGCAATGGACCGTCTTGTAAATGATGAATTTATTCCACTAGAGGATTACCAGCTTGATATTACTAAGGCGCAATGTGATGCCATTACCAAAGGACTTAGCGTTCACGCCAAAGACCGCTTCCAAAGTGTGCGGGAGCTTCGGCTTGCCCTGACGACGGAGAATGAATCCATAAAGGATTTGCATATGATTGCAACCTTTCAGGACACGCATGGCACTATTATTGGTTACCGCCTTTATGATACGAACAATAACAAGATTATTGATATTGAACCAGACCAGTTACTTGCAGATATTAAGGCAGCCCGCTCGACAGTGAATAACCTAATCGTATACCATAATTATATACAGCCAATCGGCGGAAGCCTAAAGCATTATCCAATACTAAATTTATCCGAACAGCTTTTAGCCAATGATAGTTATTACTACGTTAATCATTCTCTCAGCAAAGGATATATGTGTTTAAATTATAAAGGAAGCCGTTTGTTTTTTAATGAGATGGAGATGCAGGAAGCACTCTCTTCCAACAAAATTGCCAACGAAGAACGGCTTAAGCTCTTTCTCTCTCTTAGGGACAAACGTGCTAAGGAGTTTGTTCCCTCTAAGGAACCAGATTTAAAGACACAGGACTTCTCAAGAACGGTTTCCGTTACAGAAGTATTAAGAGAGGAGGCTGTTATCAAAAAACAGCCAGAGCATGTCAAGCTATCCTTGAAAACCGGCCGTGAAAACTCCTACGCCAACCAGTCCAAAAACAAAGGAATGGGACGCAATGTAGGTACACAGCTCCGTTTAAAGATGGCAACCGATACACATCTTTCCGGCATTGCCGATGATAAAAAGAAAAAAGGAAAACTTCTTTAATATATTATGTTTAAATAAAAAAGATTACTATATTCGTAAGAAACACTATCCGAACCCATGTGTTTCATCGAATATAGTAATCTTTTATTCTAAATCCAATCTGCCTTATCGCATTGCAGAGTCAGAAATACAAATTGCTCCTCGCCCATTGTAATCACATCATTATGCTTCATTGCCATTGGACCAAACAACAAATCATCATTAATATAGATTAAATCGCGGGATTCATCCGGCTGTAAATAACATTTCTTAGACCGGGGATCATAGGTAATAATAGCATGGCGTTCCCGGCTAATCTTAGAGTTGCCAGACAGACAGATATCCATTGCTGTAGAACGCCCAACAAAATTTCGTCCCTGTTTCACATTATAGCTTCTGCCTTTATGTATTCCTTCAATAGCAATCAACCAGCCAATTACAGGATTCGAATTCATATCCTGTAAAATAGCCTCATCTGGAATCCGGCCCGGAACTGCATCTGCTAAGGTCTCCTCTTTCGATTCTGCTGTTGCGGCTACAGATTGTTCTACTTCAGATGACTCCTCTGTTGTCGAGGTATCCTCTACTGTTGGTCCTTCCTCTACTACTGACTCTTCCTTTGGGCTTTCCTCCCATGATGGTTTCTCTTCTGGTGCGGAAGCTTCCTCTGCTTCCGGAGCTTTCTCTTCTACCTTCGGTTCTTCCTCTTTGGTTTCCTCCCATGATGGTTTGTCTTCCGTTGCAAAAGCTTCCTCTGCTTCCGGAGCTTTCTCTTCTACCTTCAGTTCTTCCTCTTTGGTTTCCTCCCATGATGGTTTGTCTTCCGTTGCAAAAGCTTCCTCTGTCACTGGCTCTTTCTCTTCTGCTTTCGGCTCTTCCTCTTTGGGTTCTTCCCATGATGGTTTATTCTCTGTTACTGAAGCTTCCTCTTCTTCCGGCTCCTTCTCTTCTACCTTCGGCTCTTCCTCTTTGGCTTCCTCCCATGATGGTTTGTCCTCTGTCACGGAAGCTTCCTCTGCTTCCGGAGCTTTCTCTTCTACCTTTGGCTCTTCCTCTCTGCTTTCCTCCCATGATGGTTTATCCTCTATTGTAGAAGTTTCCTTTGCTACTGGCTCTTCCTCTTGAGGCTTTTCCCATGATGGTTTGTCTTCTATTTCTGAAGCTTCCTCTGCTATTGGCTCTTCTTTCGTCTCCTCTGCTATATCCTTATCTGCCATCGTATCTTCCCTAGACATGGCAGCGTCCTCCCCTCCGGCAAGTGCTGCTGAAACCACAGCCTCCTGTTCACTTAACCGAATCGTCACCATTTCATCCAAATCATCTGAATCGTCGTCTGTTACAGACGAAGACCTTGATTCGAACTTATCTTCAATTTCCTTATTCTCTTCATCCACGGGAGTTGCTGCGGAAAACAGTACCCGCTCCTCCACCTCAACCTTAGGCGTCTCTGGCACAACAACTTCCTGTTCCTTTTTTGCGCCAGGGTCTTCAAAAGCTACGGTTTCACTTGGGGCAATCTGCATATCATTACAGTGTGGACAAGTAGTAAACTTATCCTTGTCATAATAATGTCCTTTTTCACATCTAGCTAATCTCATCTACATATCCTCCTCTTGTTTTCTATCCATGGTATTGAATTACAACTACTGATGTATTGTCCTGATTTTCCAATGATGACAATACTGCTGTTTCTGTAAGCATATCTGCTGCCTTCTGTGCATTGGGCAAATATTCTAAACATATCTGCCTCATAACATCATCTGGCATTGTTCTGTACAACCCATCACTACATAATAAAATAATATCCCCACGTTTTAATGTAAAAGGTTCTAAATTAATGTCCATCAGAGATACATTGCCAATACCCAAAAAGCTAATTAATGCCTCCGCCTTGTACTCCTCCTGCCTGTAAATCTCCTCCGTAATAGAACCATTCTCCAATGCAGTATCCAACCGGAGCCGGTAATTATGGTCCCGGTTTACTGCCATGATTTCTTTTCCCCGGATAATATATATCCGGCTGTCTCCCACTGAAAGCCAATAAAGCTCATCCCCCTGCATAACTACTGCAACCACTGTCGTTCCTGCATTAATAGACTGGTTTTCTTCATCCATCAGCTCATGTACGACCGTATCCATCTCAATAGCCTCTTGCCGGAGAAAAAACGGAACCTTCATGGTTGTATCCCGTTTTTCATAATCCTCTGCAAAGGTTTGTATGGCAGACTGACTTGCCAATGCTCCGCTCTGTAACCCACCCATACCATCACAAAGAATTGCCACCGTAGAATCGGGGAGAACCTCCCCATACACACTGTCCTGCTGGTCTGGTCTTGTACCTATCAAGCTGGAAACTCCCAGTGATGCCGGATAAGATTTTCTCTTTGTTTCACACATGCATTACTCCTACCTTCAAAACTGTATTTTTATCCCCTATGGCAAAGGTCTGCCCCGGCAACAGTTCATGCAACGTTCCCTGCGTCAGACGATTGTCATTTACATAGGTTCCATTCGTGGAATAATCCTCCAAATAAAATATATCCTTCTCTGAATCGTAGTAAACTTCACAATGATTTTTGCTGACATAAAGGTTCTTAGGAATCGTAATGTCGGATGTCTTGGAACGTCCTACCGTGATACAGGTATCCTTTAAAATATTCCACCGGCGTCCTGCATTCTCTCCCTGAAGCATCTCTACATAAGGGGAAATCATAACCTTGTCATCATACAATGTGGTATCAAGGCCAAGCTCCAGCATAAATTGTTCCATATTCTGCGTCCGCTCCCGGTAATCAAGCATCAGTGCATGATCCACCGCTTTGGAAAAGGACTGGGTCAGCTCCGGGAAAATAGTCCTGAGGGGGATATATTCTTCTCCGCTCAGCCGTTCCGGTGCCGCAGGAATCATCATGCCCGTCAGACAATAATACATTGTTCCTGCCAAAGAATATACGTCGGTAAAGCTGCCCTGCACACCCTTGCTGGAATATTGCTCCGGTGGTGCAAAGCCCGGTTTCAGGACAATGGATACCGTTTCACTCTTTCCACTTAAATTATTCTTAGCATTGCCAAAATCTATCACCCGCACATCGTTATTGGTGGTAATAAATATATTATCCGGACTCAAATCCCGATGAAAGATTCCCTGCTTTACATGAACCCGGTGAAGTGCATAGGCTACATTTCCAATTATCGCCAGTGTCTCTCCACTGCCAAGCCTTCCATCATGTGCCTTCAGATAATCCTTTAAGGTTTTTCCCTCCAAATACTGCATCACAAAGTAAGAGGTCTGATTCTGGTTAAAACAGTCCATAACCGGAACAATGCCGGGTATAGCATCCAACCTACGCAAGACATCTGCCTCCTCGAGGAATTTCTTCCTGCCATGCTCGAAGGATGCAACACATCCATCCGAAAGGGGATGCAGATACTTTCCTTCCTCATCCCTGTAACAAATAGCATTAGGGGCGTATTCCTTCATAGCAAATATCTTATCTGTATAAGCATCTTCTACCTTATAGGTAATTCCAAAGCCACCAATCCCTATTACATCGATGATTTTGTATCGGTTCTTTATAATTGTATGAATTGGAAGAGTAAACTGTCCCTTTCCCATTTTGCCACCATACCTTCTTACTTTCTACATACTACTTTATCAAAGAAATATTTTTACTTGCAGACAACCACAAAAATAAATTAATCTAACCGGAAATTATTACCAGACTGTCCGATAATAACAAATGAGCCTTTGTTTACAATCTTACTCTTACCCTTCTCCAGCCGTTCCCTGCCAATAAAAGTACCATTCGTGGAATGGTCCGTTATGATATATATTCTGTCAGACGGGTCAAAAGTAATTGTACAATGCATTCGGCTTACATTGCTATCATCAATAATCAACTCCGAACATGCGGGGTCCCTGCCAATCACAATACTGCCATCAAATTCAATAATACTACCCTCATATTGCCCTTTGGTCGCAGTCAATGTAGTAACCGAACTAATCTGTTCCTCCTCTGGTGCCTCGCTTCTTTCATTTGATTGAAAAAATCTTAATAGTCCCATAATCTACCTCCTTTAAATTCATTATAATAATTTAATTGTGATTGCCGAATAATTATCCATGTTTTTGCCTTTCCCATTGTCTAAAACAATTTTTTCCATGGATTGCAGCCATTCACCTGCATCTTTAGATTGCCTTAAGCAGCTTATCATATCCTCCTCCACAATGTATTCCCAAAATCCATCTGAACACAACAGGAAACTCTGACCTGCCTCGGGCGTAATGCTTTCACCAATCGAAAACTCATCGCCTCTCTCCCACTCCTTACCCATGGCACGGAGTAAGCGGTTCCGATCCGGATGATGACGAATCTCTTGTGGCGTTATCTCACCCATATAGACAAGGATTTGTGGCACACTATGATCTAACGTCTGTGTGGCAAGCTCTCCATTCTGAAAATAATATAATCTGGAATCACCAACATGCCCCCAGCTAATCTGTTCTCCAATCTGAAGAAGCACCATCGTTGTCATCATATCGCCATAGCCCCCATCCTGTTTTTTCTGGCAGATATCACTCTGAGCCTGACGAAACAGACTGGCAATGGCTTCCTCAGACGATAAGCTTGCCAGTTCCTTTGATATGGTCACCATTTCTTTGACTGTTGCTGTCACCATAGCGGAGGCAATATTGCCAAAACCATGCCCACCAAGTCCATCCGCCACAGCAAAAGTCGCTGGTATCACACTGGGCATCGCCAGTACACTGTCTTCATTATATAGCCGCTCACCCTGCTTCGTTAAAAGAGCATAATCAATATGAAATTGTCGTTGTGTTGAATTATGTATCATATTATAATCCTCTAGCTGCTTCACCCCTGCTCGGTTACAGGCTTTCATCAACAGTATACAACAAAACTGCCTATTATGAAATAGGCAGTTGTTAATTTTGTATAATATTTTTATACTTTTCTTTTGATACTAATGCTTATGCACAAGTTTACATATCCCACAGCTCTTCCAGATAATAAATTCCATTATAAAAAGCCCCACAGATAGAATCGTAATTCTCCCATGCATAAGAGGTTAAGGATAACCAGAATATCGTGTATATTAAGCGAATAATAGAATGGTCCGCCTCACCCGCCAGCAAGGCAAAAAACTCCTCCTCCATATCCTCCCAATGATTGGATGCCGTTTCAACCATAACCGCATCCTCTAAAAACGTCAGTGTAAAATTCTTATTGTTGAACTGGTCAAAATTCCCCACAATAGAATAGTATAGCTTAGCCCAATCGTAAGTAGCATCACCATACATCTCCGTATAACCAAAATATCCTCTCGGATCAATTAAAACAGGCTCCTTTTTACCATCCTGCTCCCTTACCATAATATTAGAAAACGTACAGTCACCATGAATCAACACAAATTTATCTGCTTTTATTTTTTTCGTTAAATCCTCAAATTCTTTTTGATGAAAATAAATATTGCGGCAAACCCTTCCATTAATCGTTATGTATTCCCTATCAGCAAAGGGAATCACAGACCTTACTTTATTCAGACGGTTAAATGTCTTAACCGCATAGGCCTCCTGCATACTTTCCTTACTAGCCGGAATACTGCCAAGGGCATGAAGCTTACGAAGAACAGCAATAATATCAGCAAGCATGTTTCTTTTTTCCTCATATGTTAACTGGTAATTGTAAATATTGCCTCCGTTAATCCGCTCCATAATAAACGGTTCATAACTATAAATACGGGGGAGCTTATCAAACCCCAGCTCTTCCATACGGCGGTACCATGAAATCTCCCTTGTCGCAAGCTTCTGCCCCTGCTCATCTCTTCCCTCTTTTAAGATAAATTCCTTGCACCATTCCATCTGGTTAAAGGGACGGCAATGACGGTCAACAACCTGCCGAACCGCCTCCTCGGTATCATATCTTACTGCATCGTCTAGTACGACAGGCTGTAATAAGATATCAAATTTTGTAAGACTATCCTGTAAATTCTCAATAATCCTCTCCTGCTTCAGCTGGCTGCTATCCTTTATCAGAAAACAACCCATACTGCCGTCGGGCAGCTTCCCTGCATAATTTCCTACATCCAAAGGAAATTCATAGTCCTCCTTAAGAACTACATCTCCATCTATCACTAAAAAAGCCTTTCCATCCGGAATCAGATTCAGTGCAATCGAAAGCCCTACCAGCTCCTTATCCTCGTTCATTGCCGGAAGTAGCGTATACTCCACCTTGGCAAATGCCTTTAAGTAGCAATCCAGCACAGCATACTGATAATCCCCGATAATAATAAACTGTTTATCCGGATATTTATGAAACAAATGAAACAGCATCGGGCAATTGTCTATAGGAACCAATACCGGCGGTTTATTCTTGGTCAACCTGCCAAGTGCCTCTCCTCTTCCCTCTGCCTTCACTATAATATAATCAAACTCCATGATAATCTCCTCATGTATAGCTTATTGTTTTTAAATCTATATGACCTTCAATAACGTATCTCTTCAAAAATTAGTTATCCATTTTGCCATACATTGTCTATTTTACTAAGAAATAGGAGATTTTGCAACAAACAATGTCAAAGAAGCGTCATTTTAATATCTCTACTGTTGCCGTTGCTATCCTTTGACGAAATCTTGTGTCATGCTCCACAAACAGCATGGTTGGCTGGTAGTCTAAAAGCAGCTTTTCAATCTGCATCCTGGAAAACACATCCATATAATTCAGCGGTTCATCCCATACATACAAATGCGCTGGTGTAAGCAGGCTTGCGGCAATCAGCACCTTTTTCTTTTGACCCTCTGAATAGTCAGAAAGCTTTTTAAGAAACTGCATCCGTTCCATACCAAGCTGCCTGAGTATGGAACAGAGTAAGCTTTCATCGAGATTTCGCTCTACACAAAACTCGGAAATGCTGCCCTTTAACATAGAGGTATTCTGATTTACATAGGAGAGAATCAAACCCGATGCAGTTTCTAATCGCCCTGATTCGATAACAGGCATATTCGTATTAGCATTACCGGATTTTTCCAAAATCATTTTGATAAGGCTTGATTTCCCGCAGCCGTTTCCACCATGCAGAGCAACTCTGTCCCCCTGATGAATCACGAAAGACAAATCAGTAAATACCGGATTGGGAGCATCTGCATATTGCAGGGAATATTCCCTGGCATCTACAAGCGTTTCCTTATGATGTGAAAGTGGCATAAGCTTTAAATCCACAGGCTGTTCCAAATCTTCCAAAAGTCCCTCTTTCTCTTCGATTTCCCTATTTAGCCGGTTTTGCATCTGTTTCACCCTGCTCTGCATCTTTTTGGTCTTCGCACCAATATAGGGTCTTGCACTTATTCCCCTGTCATGCTCCTTTACTGGGTCATAACCAATTTTCGATGCTTCGCTTTTATCTGCCCACTGCTTTGTACGCCCGGCAGCCTCCTTCAGCTTGGCAATTTCCCTTCTATGCTTCTCATTTTCTGCCCTTGCAAAGGTATCCCTTTTGTTCTTATTTTCCCACCAGCTTGAAAAATTCCCTCTCTGCACTTCAATTGTCTGTCTATTTAACACAAGCACATGGTCAATACAGGCATCCAACAAATCTCTATCGTGAGATACAAGAATAAATCCTTTTTTGGAGGATAAATAGCTTTTTACCGTTTCTCTGGATGCCTCGTCCAAATGATTGGTCGGCTCGTCAATCAGTAAAAAGTCGTTCTCCCCGGAAAACAACACTGCCAGCAAAATTTTTGTGCGCTCCCCGGGGCTCAAGGTCTGAAAGGGCCGATACAGAATTTCTGCGGTTTCACCCAGTTGGTCTAATTCACACATTACCCGCCAAAGCTCACACTGTTGTTTCATTTCATCTATAAACTCCGCTGCACATAAACTCATTTGCTCCGCTGTAACAGGATATGGAAAATAATCAAATACTGTCGAGGTTGTAATGCTTCCTGTATACTCCTCTTTCCCCAATAACAGCTTCAAAAACGTTGTTTTCCCTTTCCCATTCCTCCCAATAAATCCCAATCTCCAATCGGTATCAATCGAGAAGGATACATTTTCAAAAATAGTATCAAAGCTTCCTTCATAAGCGAACGTCAGATTATTTACATTTATCTGTGCCATAATTATTCCTCCTTCCAACAAAAAAAGAACCATTTGCTGCCAAATAGTTCCATTACATACCCTGACCCCATATAAAAGCTGACACTTCACTTATTATGTTTCTGTATACAAAAAGAGGGGTTATGAGAACATAATCCACTTTTGGCAACATGATAAACCAGTACAGGAGATACCCATATACTGTAAAATACGCTCATGCAATCAAAAGCAAATTATCTTCTCATCTTTCCACCCCTCTCCTTAAGCTAGGGATATTCTAGCATATCCTTCTTTTGTTTGTCAAATGGATATCAATTTTATTTTAACACCAAAAAAGCACCGCAATCCTATAAAATTACGGTGCTTTCTGTCTTTCGCCATCTTCCATTCACAAGATATATTTAGAACTTCCCGGCGTCTGCTGCTTCCTGTACGGCAACAGCAACAGCAACGGTCATACCAACCATTGGGTTGTTACCTGCACCGATTAATCCCATCATCTCTACATGGGCAGGAACAGAAGAAGAACCAGCAAACTGTGCATCAGAGTGCATACGTCCTAATGTATCAGTCATACCATAGGAAGCAGGACCTGCTGCCATGTTGTCCGGATGAAGGGTACGTCCAGTACCACCACCAGATGCCACTGAAAAATATTTCTTACCCTGCTCTAAGCACTCCTTCTTGTATGTACCAGCTACCGGATGCTGGAAACGGGTAGGATTGGTTGAGTTACCGGTAATAGATACATCAACCCCCTCCTTATGCATAATTGCAACACCCTCTGGTACAGAATTCGCACCATAGCAGTTCACCTTAGCACGAAGTCCTTCAGAATAAGACTTACGGGAAATCTCTTTCACCTCGTTAGTATATGGGTCATATTCTGTCTCTACAAAGGTAAAACCATTGATACGGGAAATAATCTGAGCTGCATCCTTACCCAAACCATTTAAAATAACTCTTAATGGCTCCTTACGAACCTTGTTTGCCTTCTCTGCAATACCGATAGCACCCTCCGCAGCAGCAAAGGACTCATGTCCTGCCAGAAATGCGAAACACTTGGTCTCTTCCTCTAATAACATCTTACCTAAATTACCATGTCCTAAGCCTACCTTACGGGTATCCGCCACAGAGCCTGGAATACAGAAAGCCTGAAGACCTTCCCCAATTGCAGCAGCAGCATCTGCAGCACGTTTACATCCCTTTTTAATTGCAATTGCAGCACCCACAGTGTATGCCCAACATGCATTCTCAAAACAGATTGGCTGAATTCCCTTAATCTGGTTATAGACATCTAAACCAGCGTCCTTGGTAATCTTCTCTGCCTCTTCGATAGAGGAGATACCGTAATTAGCCAACACTTCATTAATCTGTTTAATTCTTCTCTCATACGATTCAAATAATGCCATTATCTCGTTACCTCCTTCTATTATTTCGCAATCTCTTCGTCAGTACGTGGGTCGATTAACTTAGCAGCATCATCCACACGGCCATACTGTCCGCAAGACTTCTCATAAGCAGTGTTCGGGTCGTCGCCCTTCTTGATGAAGTCTGTCATCTTACCAAGATTCACAAACTTGTAACCGATAATTAAATCCTCATCATCTAAGGCAATTGCTGTTACATAACCCTCTGCCATCTCTAAGTAACGTGGTCCCTTCTTCAAGGTTCCGTACATCGTACCAACCTGGGAACGAAGTCCCTTACCCAAATCCTCAAGACCTGCACCGATTGCCAGACCATCCTCAGAAAATGCACTCTGGGAACGACCATATACAATCTGAAGGAATAACTCTCTCATCGCAGTATTAATTGCATCACATACCAAGTCAGTATTCAACGCTTCCATAACAGTTAATCCTGGAAGAATCTCGGCTGACATAGCCGCAGAATGCGTCATACCGGAGCATCCGATTGTCTCAACTAAAGCTTCCTGAATAATACCCTCTTTTACATTAAGGGTAAGCTTACAAGCACCCTGCTGTGGTGCACACCAGCCAATACCATGTGTAAAACCGGAAATATCCTTTACTTCTTTTGCCTGTACCCACTTAGCTTCCTCAGGGATTGGTGCACATCCATGATGAACGCCCTGAGCTACCGGACACATGTTTTCTACTTCTTGTGAATAAATCATGTTGAAACTCCTTTCAATTATGTATTAATATTAGGCTTCGTAATCCGAATCCCACTATCTTCTATTTTCGCATAAAGTTGCCAATTAGTCTATACTATTTCATGATTTTTTTCGACTTTTTGCATTCAGAATCTCTAATCCAGCGTTTTTAAAAACTGCTGAACCAGTTCCTTTTCTGACTGATACCACGTCACATCCCCACCATTTTGTGTAATCGAAAAACAGCTCTCATACACCTCCATCATATAAGTATCACCATCACATTTAAAAATATATTCCTTCTTAGACCCTGCCTCCACATCAGAAGGTTTCTTACTGGCAATTTTGCCTTTACATTTTTCAAAAGCAACTGCAAGCTCCTTACTCTCGGCAATACTTTTTACCTCCCCATTTTCAAACATAAGCTGGCTGTCATACAATCTGGCAACTAAGGAACGCTTAATCGTTTTTCTCCCATCGTCTCTTCCAAAGCAGCCATCTCCTATCCGGCTTACCTGTGCAACATAATAAACTGTGTCAGGCAGGGCATCAAACACAACATAATCCCCATCGTACACATGACACTGACAGATAGAATTATCTTCATTATACAATGTATACTGATATAATGCTGCCTGCTCATTTTTCCATTCCTCAGCATTCTGGTTCGTCTCTACAATTCCCCTAACCAGTTGCTTTTTTAACCAGTTACAAAGAGACACATTATCCGATATTTCATAATTGCCAGTACTATTTTCAGAATAACGCACCTTATGAAAGGTACTTCTCTTAATGCTTTTAATATAAGTCTCTGCATCCTCTGGCAATTCTTCCCCTGACGAAGTCTCTTCCTTTAATTTTTCATATTTGCGTTCTAACTGACTATATTTTGCTTCCAAATCCTGATAATACTCTGTCCCTTTAATATCTGCCTTGGTCAGTTCCCGTTGTCCACAGCCTCCGACCAGAAACAACAGTAACAGCATACCAAAAGCAACTGCAATTTTCTTTTTGCCCATCTGTATCACACACCTCATGTTAAACCTTACCTCTACCGTTCTTCCTTCTGCACAATGTCGCCCTGCTTTTTAAAAATGCTATTGGCAGGAATATGCCCACGCACACAGGATAGAGGATAAATATTTGTATGTCTGCCTATGACTGTACCGGGATTCAACACGCTGTTACAACCAACCTCAACATAATCCCCTACCATAGCACCAAACTTCTTAAGACCGGTCTCTATCTGCCCCTCCTTGGATTTCACCACTACAAGAGTCTTATCCGATTTCACATTGGAGGTAATAGAGCCTGCTCCCATGTGCGAATGGAAGCCAAGAATTGCATCCCCCACATAATTGTAATGAGGTACCTGTACCACGTTAAATAATATTACATTTTTAAGCTCCGTAGAATTACCTACAACACAGTTATTGCCTACCAGTGCATTGCCACGGATAAATGCACACTGCCTTACCTCCGTATCCTTTCCAATAATACAGGGACCACCTATATAAGCAGAATCAAATACCTTGGCACTTTTGTGAATCCAGATATCCTCACCGCGCTGTTCATACTCGTCCACAGGCAATGTCTTACCAATTGTCTTTATGAATTCCCCAATATGCGGCAAAACCTCCCAAGGATATTCATACTGCTCCATCAGCTCCTTTGCCAGAGTCTCCTTCGTATCATACATATTGCAGATTTTTAATGCTTCCATCGTTTCTATACCTCCCATAATTTTTATTTACTTAGGCATTGCTGCCATCAGTTTTATCATTTACTATTATTATCCGCCACTTTTTGCCTGCCTTTTTGTGCTGCTGCCTTTTTACTCTTTTGATAATACTCTGCCGACTGGTCAAAAATTGTCCTTAAGGAATAGCGGTTGTTAAGCTGCTTTACCATTGCCGTCCTATCGCCTACATATTTATTCAGCTTCTGTATGTATTCCTCTGCGGTTACTTCTCCCTCTGCCACCATACTTAACCCTTTTTCCCAGCTTGCGGTAAGTTCAGGGTTCAACATGGATTTGATGGAGGCAGCCACCACATCATATATCATTTCCCCAAGCTGTGTCGGTGCCACCACCTGCGTCTTTTTATTTAGGGAAATATAGGCGTTAGACGTCAGCTTCTTAATAATCTCTGCCCTTGTCGCACTCGTTCCTATACCAGAGCCCTTAATCTGTGCCCGAAGCTCTTCATCCTCAATCAGTTTTCCGGCATTTTCCATTGCCAGAATAAGAGAACCAGAGGTATACGGCTTTGGGGGAGATGTCTCTCCCTCCTTAATAGACAGGGTAGAAAATATAAGGGTACTACCCTTTTTTAATTCAGAAACCATATCTAAAAGCTTCGCCTGCTGCTCAAAAGAATTCTCAAGAGAACCTGCTTCCTCTGAGGCATCCTGCTTTACCGTTTTCTTACGCCCATAGGCATGCTCTGCTACTTTAAGGTATCCCTCTTTTTTCAACACCTTAAAGCTGGCAAAAAAATGCTCATTTAAAAGCTCAGTTTCAATCGCAACCTTCTGATACTCTGCTGCCGGATAAAAAATGCTTACAAACCGCCTTGCAATGACCTCGTAAATCTTGCGGGAAAGCTCCCCGATTGCATTGAGTGAATTTAACCCCTGTCCTGTAGGAATAATCGCATAGTGGTCTGTAATCTGTTTATCATTGACATAGCGGGATTTTGCTAAGTTCTTATAGCCTTGCTTCTCCATTACATAGGCTGCATATGCCCCCACAGGCTGATAACTCCTTAAGCCCGAAAGATTCTTATGAATCTCCTTAGCCACTGCCGTTGACAGCACACGGGCATCCGTTCTCGGATAGGTTACCAGCTTCTTTTCATACAACTCCTGCACAAGCTTTAAGGTCTCATCAGGACTAATTTTAAAAAGCTTAGCACACTCATTTTGCAGCTCTGCAAGATTAAACAGCATCGGCGGATTCTTCTTCTCCGTTTTCTTTTCAATCTTTACAACATGGCTTTTTATTGGCTGCTTTTCTGACAATGCAGTAACAAGCTGCTTGGCAGTCTCCCGTTTTATAAAGCCATTGCCCTTATCCCCATACAACAGTGGGGTTCCAAAATAGGTGCTTCCTTCCACTGCTCTCCACTCGGCTTCAAAGTGCTGTTCCTTGAAGTCTACATCTGCCAAAACACGATAAAACGGTGTTTTAACAAAGGAGCGTATCTCCCTCTCCCGGTTTACAATCATGCCAAACACACAAGTCATTACCCTGCCTACTGCAATCACAACATTCTTATCCTGCTTTAAATAATCCTTCAGGGCATATCCGTATTTCAGTGTGAGCAGTCTGGAAAAATTAATCCCCATAAGATAATCTTCCTTTGCCCGAAGATAGGCAGAAGCCGATATATTATCATACTCAGCCATAGGCTTCGCTTCCTTAATGCCCCGAAGAATCTCCTCCTCTGTCTGCGAATCAATCCAGACCCTTCTCTTATCCTTACTGTCAGGCACCTCTGCCATCTGGTCCACAAGACGGTAAATATATTCCCCCTCCCGTCCGGAGTCTGTACAAATATAGATTCGATCTACATCTTCCCTGTTCAAAAGCTGCTTCACGATATGAAACTGCTTACTGACACTGCCTATCACTTCATATTTCCATTCTGTAGGCAAAAAAGGCAGAGTATCTAGGCTCCACCTTTTTAATGCCGGGTCATATGCATCCGGATAACTCATCGTAACCAAATGACCAACACACCATGTTACAATAGCATCCTCGCATTCTAAATATCCATCCTTCCGGTTCATATTTTTATGCAATGCCTTAGCAAATTCCTGTGCCACACTTGGTTTCTCTGCAATGTAAACTGATTTCAAAATATCTCCTTTTCTATCCCAAGGCTTCCTCTGCCTTCTATACTTCCTCCAATATTGAACATGCAACAGCCATGGAACCTGCTCCGATATGACAAGCAATACTTAAAGATAGCGGATTGTCAATAATCTCATAGCCCGGAAAATTCTCCATCAGCTCCTGTTTCCACTCCTTAGCCTCTTCCTTTGAACAGGTATATGCCATAGCAAGACGCATCTTCTTACCAGCAAAACGTTCTGTTAAATCCTTTCGCATTGCATCAATCATCGTTTTTTTCGCCTGCTTCCAGCCGCGTACCTTGGCAAAAGCATCCAGCTTTTCTCCCTGAATCTGCAATACCGGCTTTAAGTTAAGTACGGTTCCAATTGCTGCTGCTGCCGGTGTTACACGTCCACCCTTCTTCAGATATTTTAATGTATCTACCGTAATATAAATACTGGATTCCAGTTTATCCCTCATCAAAATATCATGAATCTCCTTCGCCGTCTTCCCTGCATCCGCAAGCTTCATTGCATCCATCACAGAATGCCTCTGTGTTACAGAGATTCTCTGGTTATTTACCACCTGCACTCTGCCATCATAATCCTCAGAAAGCATCATCGCTGTTGCACAAGAACTGCTCAAACCACTAGACATAGGGATATAGACAATCTCGTCATACTCTTCAAGAAGCTTGTCCCACAGTTCCGTCACCTCACCCGGTGCCGGCTGGGAAGTAGAGATATCGCAATCTTCCTCCAGTCTCTTATAAAACTCCTCCTGTGTCAGAGTGATATCCTCTAAAAACTGTTCCCCATCAATAAAAAATGGCATTGGAAGCACATATATTCCCATCTCCTGTGCTTCTGCCTGTAAAATTCCGCTATTACTATCTGTCATAATTGCGATTTTGCCCATCGTTACACCTTTTTAATCCTCTCCGTCACATCTTTAGAATATGCTACACTTAAACATATTTTTATTATCCATATCCTTAATAGTATACCAAATCTTCCCTTTCTTCAAGTAAATAATGTCATATTTTGCTATGTGCATAACAATAAAATAATGTGTTTATTATTTTATGAAACAATCCGGGAAGCAACCGTTCTCCTAAAAAATGTTACAAAGGGACCTGTGAAAAAAGCTGTTACAATGGTTGCAGCACCAACGGTAACAATCTGTGCTATATGCCCTGATATAAACCCGATACTTACACATACAACATCTGTAATAATCCTTCCAATAGAAAACTTTAGTTTTCCCTTTGTCCACAATTCCATCTCCTGTGCCAGCGCATCATATGGTGCAACCCCAAGGTCACACTCCATGTAAAGAGCTACACCAAAGCAAAGCACCAATACTGCTGCTACTAACAGCACAATCCTAAGCGGGAAAATGGAAGTAGTAAATTCTATGGTAATGCCACATCTGCCCCATAGAAACATGCAAAGCTCTGCACTATAACCTACTCCCACCATATTAACAATCGTACCGATTCCAATCGCTTTACGAAAACAAATCAGCATCGGCACAAGCAATATCAGATTAACCACAAGCTGGTAATTACCATAACTCACTCCGATAACAGCACTAACACCAATATTCATGCAGGAAAACGGGTCTGTCCCAAAACCGGACAAACGGCATAGAGATACCGCAAGTCCAATCAGGAACACTCCAAGCGTCATAAATACTACTTTTTTTATTGTTATATTTTGAAAATATTTTTTCATCACATGTCTCCTGCATTATTATCATATGTAATATTATTGTTATTCTCTTCCCAACTGATGCCACGGATTGCTTCGTTGTTTCACAACTCCTGGCATCTAATATTCCCGATACAATGGATATTTATCTGTCAATGTCTTAACAAGTGCCTTGGCTTTATCATTATCCTTATCAATAATGGCTGACTTCATCGCATCGGCTATTACTTCCATATCCTCTGTCACCATGCCTCTTGAAGTGATAGCTGGTGTTCCAATCCGGATACCGCTTGTTACAAACGGGCTCTTCGGATCATTTGGAACGGTATTTTTATTGGCAGTAATATTGACAGAATCCAAAAGCTTCTCCACTTCCTTGCCAGTCATGTCAAGCTTCTGCAAGTCCACCAGCATCAAATGATTATCCGTGCCGCCAGACACAATCTGGAATCCTCTATCCATCAATGCTTTACATAATACCTGTGCATTGTCTGCAAGCTGCTTCTGGTATTCTTTAAAATCATCAGATAATGCCTCTTTAAAACAAACCGCCTTAGCCGCAATCACATGCATCAGTGGTCCACCTTGAATGCCCGGAAAAATTGCCTTATTAAAGTTATATTTTTCATTTACCGCATTACTACATAAAATCAAACCACCTCTTGGTCCTCTTAAAGTCTTATGGGTAGTAGTTGTCGTCACATCTGCATAGGGAATCGGACTCGGATGCAGACCTGCTGCCACAAGCCCGGCAATATGTGCCATGTCCACCATTAAAACTGCCCCAACTTCATCCGCAATTTCACGGAACTTCTTGAAATCAATGGTCCTTGCATAGGCACTGGCACCTGCCACAATCAGCTTAGGCTTGCACTCCTTTGCGATGCGAAGCACCTCATCATAATCAATAAACCCTTCATCATTTACCCCATAAGGAACACAGTGGTAATTCTTACCGGACATATTAACAGGAGAACCGTGGGTCAGATGTCCACCATGGTCAAGATTCATTCCCATAAATACATCCCCTGGCTCTAACACTGCAAAAAAGACAGCCATATTCGCCTGTGCTCCAGAATGAGGCTGTACATTGGCATA
Organism: Lachnospira sp.; assembly: GCA_017621205.1. Classification (GTDB taxonomy): domain Bacteria; phylum Bacillota; class Clostridia; order Lachnospirales; family Lachnospiraceae; genus NC2004. The sequence continues at coordinate 84,036 of JAGATQ010000032.1, read as the reverse complement.
TTCTGCACCAAATAACTCTTTGGCACGGTCTCTTGCCAAATCCTCGACCACATCTACACATTCACATCCGCCATAATAACGTTTTCCCGGATAGCCTTCCGCATATTTGTTTGTCAAAGGGCTTCCCATAGCAGCCATCACTGCCTTACTCACTACATTCTCAGAAGCAATCAGCTCAATGTGGCTATTCTGGCGTTCTACCTCATCGCTAATCGCCTGTGCAATCTCCGGGTCAACATTCTTGATTTCATCGTAACTATACATTCTATGCTCCTCCTTGTTATAATTAAGTGATTGCAAATCGCAATCAGATAATAATTTGCATTATAAAAAAGTATATCATACCCCAAAAGTGGAAACAACTTGAAATTTTAACAATTTTTGTATCAGCCCCAGGCCTGTTTTAATATTTTCTCTATTCTCCCTCCTTACTCAGCACATCATTTAATGCCTGTGCCAGCACAGTCATAGCATTTTTCACCTCCTGCACTGTATTGGTCTGGGCTCCTGCCTCTACAAGAAGGCTTCGCTCCTTATAATGCAGATTATAACGGTAGCTCCTTAGAAAAATCTTACGCATCACTCCATCATAACGGTCTTCGGCTGCTAATTGTAACTGCAGGGAAAATGCCAGATTCGCTGCACGGTTCGGATTTTTCAGATAGGCAATCTCACCTTTTCCTTTAATCCTGCTCATTCCATTAAAAAGCATAATCTGTGCGGTAGGCTTTCCATCGACCGTGGTCACCAATCTTGTTCCCTCTGCAACACCATCCCTATGCAAATCAATTACAACTTCAATGCTTGGATTGTCCCGCAGTGTACGCGCAATGCTGTCTCCTGCAACATTGTACGCCTGTGAGCGGTCCAGTTTTCCGTTTACTACATCATATACTGTTTTGTCATGCAGCACGGTAATTCCATATTTAGATGTAAGCTCCTGTTCCAGTACATCACCAACTCCCACAACCGTATCCTCCTGTTTTCCCTTCCTGCTGTCAGCAAAGGCTTCACTGGCATGCGTATGATATAATAATACCTTGGGTTGGTTCGCATCCTTTGTTATTGTCAAATCCTTATTTAACAATTTTTTAGCATTTAAATCCTTAGCAGTTACCGGAGTAATCGCATCAACAGAATAAATCTGTGATTTCAGGAAGGAAAAATTATTTAACTGTTTATTGGTATATTTCTTACTATATGTATGTTTTTTTGTCACCTTGTTATTTTCCTCTATTACCTTCTGTTCTACATCCACCTGCTCCTCATCCGATATTACTTCTAAGGGTTCTGAATGACTGACCTCCTGTGTCGTAGCCATTTCCTGCTGATAGCCACTATCTTCCTCCTGCCCGCCATTTTCCAGATAAGAAACAGGAACTGTCTGGGCAGCCACTACAAAATTCTTGGGCTGCCTGTATTCCTGCTTATAGGAAAGAAGTGGATTCATAATCGCACTGATCCTGCTTAATAAGCTTCCTGCCTGTTCCTCCCGGCTTGTTTCCTCAATAAACAACGCGGGGCTTAACAGATGCAGCATCTCTAATCCAGCCTTGTTTACCTTTTGATGAAATTGTGATTGCAACATATATTCCCCAGATTGATCCCCCTCATGTCTTCCAATCTGTACTATAAAAAAACAAAAACCGAACAGCAGCAATAATAAAACCACCCAATTGGTCTGCTTCGGTGCATGTTGTTTTACCTGTATTCCATCCTTTTCCTTATGCACATTCATCACCTCTATTTCTAGTTTATGCATCTTCCCCCTCGATATACGCATTGATACCCTGGGCAATACATTCACTCATCAGTTGAATCTCCTCATCAATATTTTTGGGAGTCACAAACATATCTGTAAAATACGGCTCCACCAGCTCACTTGCCAGCTGGAACTGCTCCTCCTCATCAAGCTCCTCCAACTGTTTATCTGCATTTTTTGCACCAAGAAGTGAAAGCATCTGTTCCATGGCATCACAAATAATAGTAGGAACAGCAATGACGGTAGGCACTCCGACAGCAATCACTTTGACGCCAAGTGTCTCCTCGTTCATCTCCTGCCGGTTATTGCCCACACCTGCCCCAGGACAGATTCCAGTATCACAAAGCTGAATCGTCCGGTTCAACCGCTCAGAGCTTCTGGCAGCCAATGCATCCACCACAATTATCGCATCTGGATGAATTTCACGAACCACGCCCCGCACCGCTTCTACCGTCTCCATTCCAGTCTGTGCCATGACTCCGGGAGCAAGGGCTGAAAGCATCTTCACATCCTGCTGTGTCTCTAATCCAAACTTTTTCAGATGCCTTGTAACCGTTAGCTGTTCCATTACCTCGGGTCCCAATGCATCTGGTGTTACCTGACGGTTTCCAAGACCGACAAATAAAATATGCTTGGCATCCTTTAAATAATCATTAAGCACTTCTGATACAATTTGTGACAGCTTGTTTTTTACCCCTCTTTTGGAACCCTTCCCCATCTCCAAGGTAATATAATGCCCACAAGGCTTGCCAAGAGCGGCTTCCCCTCTGCTGTCTGTAATTTCAATTCTTGTCTCTTTGATTCCATGATAGCGGTGGTTCTTTGTTATGACCTCAATGCCGGTTAGCTTTTGCTTCCGCTCCACTTCTTCCTTCATCTCCACTGCCAAATCTGTATGACAGGAGGTATGATAAAAGGATTTTACATCCTGCTTCATAATTTTCACCGCCCTTTCTTATTACTTTCATTAGCATGCCCGCATTGCAAGAAAAAAATCACTTTTTTACAAAAAGCCATTGACAGATTGCTTTTCTTCTTCTATTATGTAAAGGTATGTTTTAGGCTATATTGTCCGTGTCCAAAGGTAGCACTAAAACAGAGTATCTCATGTGCCATATCACGGATTTACCGATATGTCAGTGATATAGTACATCATTAGTAAAGAATCGAAAAACAAGTTAATTATTTGGAGGTGTAAATCTTGGCTAATATTAAATCTGCTAAGAAAAGAATCTTAGTCATTGAAACTAAGACATTAAGAAACAAGACAATCAAAACAAAGATTAAGACATTAATCAAGAAAGTGGAGACTGCTGTTGCCGATGGCGATAAGACAGCCGCTGAGGAAAGACTTGCTACTGCAATCTCTGAAATCAGCAAAGCTGCTTCAAAGGGTATTTACCACAAGAACAATGCAGCCCGTAAGGTTTCCCGCTTAACAAAGCTTGTAAATGCAATGTAATAAAGAATAAGAAAAGCAGCCGAAGGTGTGTCGGCTGCTTTTTTATTCATTCCAATCTCTCTATCTTGCATTACAGTATTCAGACAACAACAGTTCTATTGCTATCTGGTCCTTGATTCTACCGAGTTTGATATCCTCATCTAACTGTACCCCCAAGGCAAATAAATCCTTTAACCTCTTATAGGAATACTGCTTTGCAATAGCACTATTTTTATTTATCACAAAGGGAGGAAGCTTCAAAGCGGATGCAATCTCCCCTGTATTGTGCTTCAAACGGATATGATCCTTAATCTGTAAAAGAATATTGGTCTGCCGATGCAGCAGCACCAAAATCTTAATCGGAGATTCCTTCAGGGATAACAAATCCTGATACAGCATAAATGCCTTTGAAGCATTCTGCTTAGCAGCCGCATCTATCATCTCAAAAATCTGGTTTTCCACTGTTTTCACGGAAACCGCTTCGATATCCTCCACCGTGATTTCAAACACTACTCCTTCAAGCTGCTCCAGATTACTTAGCTGTTCCGGTTTCATTTTATAATCCCTAAGTTTTTCAAGCTCCCGCTCTAAAAGTGCCATGTTATCAGAAACCCGTTCTAAAAAAAATTTCTGGACATCCCGGTTCATACTGCCGTGGTTTCTTGTCAGCCATTCTTTTATCCACTGCTGAACATAGCCCCCCTTTTCCTTATCCACATCCACCATATATGCATGCTTTTTACAAGTTTTATAAAACCGTCCCCGCTTATCAATCTCACGCTCCACAAGCACAACAACTGCCGTATCAGGGATTTGTCCCAAAAAATCAAGCCATGCATCCGTTGGTTTCTTATTGACTGCACAGTTCTCCACAATAACAAGACGCCACTGGGCAAAAAAGGGCATCGTTTTAGCAAAGGCAATGACCTCGTCTGCCTCTACCTTATTCCCCTCATAATAGGCATAATTCATGGACACATCTTCCCCCACTAATGCCTGCTTTAACTCCTGCTTTAAGCTGTGACGCAGATAATCCTCAGCACCATATAGCAGATAAAGCCGATGAAATTGTTCTTCTTTTATGTTTTTTTTGATTTCCTGCATCACTTTACTCCGATTTCTCTACGTTATCATTTCTGAAATGATTATAACATAGCTGGAATCATATATGCAATTGTTTAAAATTTCTTGCAGGGGGACACCTTATTCTATATGATCTTTACTACCACGTCTCCTTCAAATACTCATAAACCCGGATTTCATCCCTAACCACAACACGCAGAGCCCCGCTATGTGGTGTATCATACACCCTTACTCCTTCATTCGTAAGCCGTTTCAAAAGTTCCTTGTGGGGATGCCCATAGCGGTTGTCCTCACTACAGGAAATCCATGCCGCTGCCGGTGATACAATATTTAAAAATTCCTCCAAGGTAGAATTTTTTGAACCATGATGGGCAACCTTCAAAATTGTATAATTGGTTAAATGACGTTTTAAAAGTGCTTCGCTTACTTCCTTTTCCCCTTCTCCCTCTAAATCTCCGGTAAACAGCATGGAAAAGGAACCGTAAGAAAGTGAAAGCGTTGTAGAGTAAGAATTCGCATTCTCATAACTAATATTGGCATCTGGATGAAGACAGGTAAAGGATATCCCATCCACTGAGAAGCCATCCCCCTTTGCCAGATAAGTAATGGGAATCCGTTTCTCTTTCGCTGCTGACTGAAAGGCAAGATAGTTTTCATCTGGCTCCTTCAACCTCGGCAGATAGAGTGCACCTATCGGATAATTCTTTTGAATCAGCTCCTGTAAGCCATTGATATGGTCTTCATCACTGTGGGTTATCACAACCCCATCCAGCTTAGTAATTCCCTGCGATTTTAGATACGGTTCATAGGTGTATTCATAAAGCCCTTTCTTACTCGTGCTTCCTCCATCTATCAGCAACACGTGACCTCCCGGTGTTTCGACTACCAGACCATCCCCCTGCCCCACATCCAGCATAGTAATAGAGAGTGCAGGAGAAACAGAATCTAATATAAGAAACAACAGCAGGGACAACACTGGCAAAACCAGCTTGTATCTCTTATGTTGAAGCAAGAATAATACTGCTGCCAACACTCCATAATAAAGAAAAACCTGCCAGAGCCTTGGCTGTCCACACACCAGAAGAGAGCCGGGCAAATTCTTTGTAATCCCTCCAGCTAATGCAAAGAATTGCAATATCCATTGTGCCGGAAGCATGAATAGCTTTCCCAACGAAAGAGAAAATAAGGAAACCACGATTGCTGTTACCGAGATAGGAAGTAATAGAGACATCATAGGCAGCACCAACAAATTCAGAAAAAGCTGATAAACCGGAAGCTGATAAAAGAACCACGCTATAATGGGGAATGTTGCAAGCTGAACAGAAGTGTTGAGAACAAAGCTGTCTGCTAGCCGCCCGCATTTGCAGGAAGGAAAAAATACATTAAGCGACTTTTTTATCATGGGATATATGGCACTGATACCTATAATTGCACCAAAGGATAGTAAAAAACCTGCGTCCAGAAGCTGCAACGGCTCCATAAAAAGCAATAAAAGCCCTGCAAGAGACATGGAAGAAAGCATATCATAAGCTCTGCCAATCACCTTTCCCAAAAACGATATCAATAGCATGATAATCGCCCGCTCACAGGAAACAGAGCAGCCTGTCATAACTCCATAAGCCAATAGCATACCGCCAGAGAACAAGGCAGATGTGAGATATGTAAAACGAAGGGAACGAAGCAGACGAAATAATAACATTCCAAAGAAACCAATATGCAGACCGGAAATAGCAATCAGATGAGCAATGCCTGCATCCTCATAAAGCCTTTTAATATCCTTATCTATCTGGGACTTATCGCCCAATAAAATTGCTGTCAGTACCCCAGTCTGCGACTTATCTAAAAGCAATTCTATCTGTTTTCGTAAATCCTCCTGTAAACAGCGCAGATAGTCCAACAGCTCCCAATACTGTGTATTCATTACCACGAGCTTCTCAACCCATAACTGATATTCTACATTCCTTCCGCGATAGTAGAGAAAGCTGTCAAACCCACCGGGATTGGTAGCAGGAGAAAGCCTTGACAGTTCCCCCGACACTTTAACACACTGTCCAAGCCGCAATGTACATTCTTCCTCAGAAAACATAATCCTGCGGTTGGTATTGCATCTTACATTCTTAGAATTATGTAGAAAGGTGTATTCTATCCTGCTCAGATAGACACGATAGCCGCTGGCGGTATGTTCGATTTTATCCACCTGCCCCGTCGCAGTCACAGTAAGCTGGTCAATGTTTTGTTTCTCTAAGATTCCCGGTCTCATAGCCTGACTGCAGCGTATCTGTCCCACAATAAAACAGAGTACAAAAAGCAACAGTGTAAGATAGCTTTTGTTAACATACATAAAAGACGCCAATAAGCTAAGCAACACTGCTGCTCCTATTATAATTATCCATTGTTCCTTTGCATAGACGCCGATTTCCCCAAATACAAAGCACGCAAGCATTAGTAGCAATGGTCTTTGATTCAATTGTCTCTCCTATTCCTGATTCTCCTGATTTTCTTGGTTCTCCTGATTCACAATGTCCAGATTTCTCTCAAAAATCTGGTCAAATGGAATATGTCCATTATACAGTTCCTTTTGTTCCCCGTTAATAGTAAATGCCACCCTGCTTACTGTAGAAAGCTCACAAAGGGAGTTAACTACCGAATAAATAACCGTCTGATCCTTCACATTATCTTGTGGTTTTTCAAACTCCTCACTGAAATCAACATAACAGATACCATCCTTTGTCGACACGGAAAGCAATCGCGTTCCTTTAGGCATCGTATTATAATAGCCACGTTCATCAGTCCCCGAAAGCAGCTCCTCAATTACTAATTGCTCTGCTGATACATTGGTTCCCAAATTCATCGGAATCTGTATTGGCTCCAGATATTCTCCGGTTACATTGGTGAAATATATCGTTACCACCTGAACAAAGCCACTCTCATCCTTGGTTTCATTATCGACAAACATATCCGCTGTCAAGCTTCCCACCAGAGAATCCCTATCCGTCATAGGCTGGGTATCTATCGTAAACTCCACCGCATCTATACCAGATATCTGTGTCAGGCTTTTAACAAATGCAGCCCGGCACAATACCTGTGCCGATGTATCCGCCTCGTAGTAGGTCGTACTCAGATCCAAAGTAATCGTACGATTATCATTTAACGTATAGCTTTGTAATATAACCATATCTGGCAAAATCGTCTTATATGAGGAAGTCGTCCGGCTTTCCGTAAGCTTGGTCAGCATTGACTTCACCTGCTCCTCTACCGATTTCTTCTTATCAAAAAATACTGCCTTGGGAATAAGCTTTGTCTCCTCTGAATTCAAATAATAAAGAAGATACTCCTCCTCAGATGCCTTGATAACTTCATCATCGTTTCCTTTTCCACAGCCGGGCAAAAAAAGAATCAAGGCAATCAGCAGACTAAGCAATAATCCTAACTTTTTCATCCCTGCTCTCCCCCCTCTTCTTCTTTGAAGGATGTATGTTCTGTAGTGTCCCCTTCTGTAGCTGCAGTTCCCTGAACATCAGCCTGTTCCATTCCATCATGCTCCGGCACACTTATCTCAGAATGATCCATATCCATTTTTATCTGTTGTTTTGCCATTGCATCTGAAGGCAAATCTCCCTCCTTCACAAATGTCTCCTTATCTGATTTGTCGGATGTCTTCATTTCCTCCTCAGATAACACGACTACCTCCGGTGTGTCCATCTCCTCTGTATGCATTACTACCATTTCCGGCTCCGCATCTGCTAACGGTGCAGGTTCCGTAACTACAGATGGCTTCACATGCTCCTGTGCTTCCTCCGTCCCACCAGAAACATTTTCATCATTTTTCTTTAAATTCTCATCTACAGCAGTTAACACCTCTCCTAAGTTACCCTGTACCTCTGAAACATTTGGTACAGCGACTGTTTGTGGCGTAACCACCCTCGTCTCCTTGTTTTTGCTTTTTTTCTGTAGCTTTTTCTTCTCCTCTTTCGCAGCGTGCTTATTACTTGCCGCCATAGATACCGAATAGGTAAGCGGAATCCGCACAGTAAAGGTAGTTCCTTTGCCATGCTCGCTGTGCAATTTTATCGTTCCATGATGCATAGATACTGCACTATGCGTTATCGCAAGACCCAAACCGGTCCCACCCGTCTCGCGGGAACGTGCCTTATCCACGCGATAGAATCTCTCAAACACCCTCTCTTGACAATCCTCTGGAATACCAACGCCGGAATCAGCAATCTTAACATAAAAATACTTATGGTCAGCATTCAAGGTAATGCGAATCCAGCCATCATCTACATTATACTTGATGGCGTTCTCAACAAGATTGGAGAGCGCAAGGGTCAATTTTACCTCGTCAATCTCAGCTGTAACCGCCCGGAAGCTTTCATATACAATCTCAATATTACGTTTCGCTGCCAATGGACGGAGCCGCTTTAAGAGAAGCTCCACAAGCTCATTTATATTAACCGTCGTAACATTTAATACCATGTCGGACTTGCGGTCCATTTTCACAAGAGAAAGCAAATCATTTATTATTTTATTCTCGCGGTCAATCTCCTCCACGATATCCTCCATAAACTCCCTATAAATCTCTGATGGTATATCATCCTGCGAAATCAGGGAATCTGCCAGAACCTTGATGGAAGTAATTGGAGTTTTTAATTCATGGGACACATTAGATACAAATTCCTGTCTGGACTCCTCAAGCTTATCCAATCTCGCCACCGCCCCATTAAAACTCTCCGCAAGATTTCTCATTTCTGTAAAGCCATGTACAACAACCGCTTCGTCAGTACGTCCCTGGGCTACTGCATCAATACTGTTTGTAAACTCACGAAAATGCCCTGTCAAAATAACGGTGATTACCACAGCTACAATTACAACACAGAAAATAAACAGAACGAACAACATATTCGTCTGTTCCGATACCTCATCCAAAATGGCATAGGAATCCTTTACAGAGGCAAATACCACCATCATACCCGTTGTTTCAACATTACTTTTCTTATCTGGCAGAATTGCGTTAGGAGAAGTCTGCCCCTCTGTCTCCTTTAGTGTCGAGGAGGAATTTCCTACTGTAATATAACACTCAATATATCCATCATGAATCCGGTTGTTTTCCTCCTGTTCCATCACCCCAGTCATTGCCTTAACAGCATTTTCTGATACCAGATAATTGTTTTGATTAAGCTGATAAGTGTCTGCTAAAATCCGGTAACTGGAATTCACAACCATTATTCTACCGTCAAGCAAGGTTGCAAGCTGGTCAATCTGGTTCTCCATATTCAATGTGCCATTGCCATTAAAAAAACCGGAATTGACCAGTTGATTTAACAAAATTGTACATCGGTTCACTGTATAATTACGTTTCTGCTCCAAGGAGCGATTCTCTAAGGTCTTTTGCACTATGACAGAATATAATATGATAAATGCAGTAATCAGAACAAAAAAGCACACGAATATCATAAATCGCATACTTTTAAACAGACCATTTCTAATATTAATCTTATTAATAATAAAAACCCCTCTCTTAGCTTGCAAAGAAATAGCCTACGCCCCATTTGGTGTGAATGTATTTCGGTTCACCGGGATTGACCTCAATCTTTTCGCGAAGCCGTCTCACATGAACATCTACCGTGCGTCCATCCCCAGGATAATCTGCCCCCCATACAATGTTTAACAGCTTATCCCTGCCATAAACCTTGTTTGCATTCATTGCCAGAAGCTCCAGCAAATCAAATTCCTTGGCAGTAAGATTGACCTCCTCACCAGCAACAAACACTCTGCGGCTCTCTATGTCAATACGCATCTCGCCTGCCTCAATCGTCGTCGGCTTCGTCTCCTCTTTGACCTGCGTTTTATTTCTTCTTAAAATGGCCTTAATTCGTGCCTTTACCTCTAAAATATTAAAGGGCTTTGTAATATAGTCATCTGCACCATACTCTAAACCAAGAATCTTATCCATATCATCGCCCTTAGCCGTCAACATAATAATAGGAACATCAGAAAAATCACGAACCTGCTGGCACACCTCAAAGCCATTCAGCTTGGGAAGCATGACATCCAACAGAACAATATCAAAGGGATTTTCCCGTATCTTTTCCAATGCCTCTTCCCCATCATAAGCACAGTCTACTTCCATCCCGTCTTGCAGCAAGCTAAACTTGATTCCCTTAACAATTAATTTCTCATCATCCACTACTAATACTTTCTTTCCCATGTAACTACCCCACTGTTATGCTATCTTTTACTTTATTGTATACACCGTCCTTGATACCATTGATATTCTTCAATTCTTCGATAGAGGTGAATTGCCCATGCTCCTTGCGATACGCAATAATTGCCTGTGCCTTCGCCTGCCCTATCCCCGGCAGAGTCATCAACTCCTCTAGTGAAGCCCTATTAATATCAAGTTTCTGGGATGCCATATCTGCATTGTTCTGACCGGAATCCGCCGTCTCATCTTTCTTCACAGAATCCAACGCCCTATCCTGTTGCTTAGAATCCTCCTCCATCTGCTCTGCCTCTCTCTCGGTCGGAACATAAAGCTTCTGTCCATCCTCGACATATTCTGCCTGATTCAGATACTCTAAAGCCGCATCAGAACGATATCCACCCGCTAAAGACAAAGCATCTACTATTCTTGCACCCTCCGAAAGCTCATACACACCCGGATTAACCACTGCACCACAGACATAAACAGCAAGTGTTCCCTGCGTCTGCTGTGTCGATGTCATTGCCTCTGATGACACTTCCTTCTCACCTTGGACAGCCTCGCCTGTACCATAGGAATCCGATTCCCTATTCTCTGTAGACAACAAAATATCCCCTGACTGTTTTGCAAATCCACATCCACCTATCAATACGACAAAAGAAAATACGAAAGTGAGCAGACAAATCCTGCCAAACCTTTGGTATCTTCTTTTTTCCTTTATCTTATTCATTCTGAACTCCTCCTAATCATTAGATTTAAGAAGAACCCATCACTCATAAGAATCCATACATATAACATTGTAACGAAAAGACAACCTAATTACAATAGATAATTTCTTAAATATCTATAAAATTTATCCCCGCTATTTAAATAGAGGTTCCTTTAAGATTGCTGTTCCAATTCCCTTTGTTGTAAACAACTCTAATAATAGACAGTGTTCCAGACGCCCATCCAAAATATGCACTCTGGCAACGCCATTTTCAATTGCCTCAATGCAATTATTCAGTTTTGGAAGCATACCGCCTCCCACAACACCATTTCTTATATAATCGCGTGCCTGTGGCAAGTCCATCTCGGAAATCAATGTCTTTTTATCATTCGGATCCATAAAAACGCCCTCAATATCCGTTAAGAACACCAGTTTTTCCGCACCGATTGCGGTAGCGATTGCACAGGCAGCATCATCCGCATTGATATTGTAGCTTTCATGGTTATCTCCAATACCAATCGGGGCAATTACCGGAACATAATCATTATCCAGAAGCACATCAAGCAATTTGCTATCTACATCAGTCACCTCTCCAACATAGCCCAAATCCTGTCCATCAGCAAGCTTCTTTCTGGTTTTCACCATACTGCCATCCTTACCACAGATACCAACTGCTTTTACACCATGGCTCTCCATCATGGCAACCAATCCCTTGTTCACCTTATTCAGCACCATTTCTGCAATCTCCATGGTTTCCTCATCCGTTACCCGAAGGCCATTAATAAAGGTCGGTTCCTTTCCTGTCAAACGAACCCATTTGCTAATCTCCTTACCTCCGCCATGAACGATGATAGGCTTCACACCAATCAGCTTTAACAAGGCAACATCACGAATCACACTTAATTTCAGCTTGTCGTCCACCATGGCACTTCCACCGTATTTTACGACTACCTTTTTTCCGTTGAATTCCCGGATAAACGGCAGCGCCTCGTTTAAGACCGCCGCCTTCTTCATCTCTTCTGACATATTATCATTAATTTCCTGCATAACTTCTCCTCCAATTCCTTACTGTATCCTAAAAGCACATCGGCAGCTGCCCTAAGCCTTCATCCTCGGCAAAACCAAACAGCAGATTCATATTTTGTACCGCCTGTCCGGCAGCACCCTTAACAACATTATCCAGCGCCCCCATGGCAACAATCCGGTTGGTACGCTCGTCAAGCTTAAATCCAACATCAACGTAATTGCTTCCCTGTACATAACGGGTTTCCGGCACAACATCTTTGCCAAGTACCCGGACAAATTTCTCCTTCTGATAGTATTTATCATAGACCGCCTTTACCTGCTCATAAGTAACCGGCTGCTTTAGATTGGCATAGGCAGTCACTAAAATTCCCCGGTTCATCGGCACTAAATGCGGGGTGAAAATCAAACGAATTTCTTCTCCTGCCGCATAGCCAAGCTGCTCCTCAATCTCCGGTGTATGGCGATGGGTCAGCACCCCGTAAGCCTTCATATTCTCATTAACCTCACAAAACAGGTTCGGCACCTTTGCACCACGGCCAGCTCCGGTTGTTCCCGATTTCGCATCCACAATAATAGACTGTGCATCAATCAACCCTTCCTTCACCAGCGGATAGAGCGTTAAGATGCTGCACGTTGTATAACAGCCGGGATTCGCAACCAGCCTTGCTCCCTTGACCTGCTCCCGGTTAATCTCACTCAAGCCATATACTGCTTCCTCAATAAATTGTGGGGACTTGTGCTCAAGCTTATACCACTCTTCATAAACCTTAACATCCTTTATACGAAAATCTGCACTCAAATCAATGACTTTCGTATTACAAAGTACCTCCTCTGTAAGAATTCCCGCACAGTAGCCCTGTGGTGTTGCCGTAAATACCACGTCAACCTTTTTACACAGCTCTTCTATATTATCATCCAGACAAGTATCTGTGACAACCTCAAACAGATTGCGGAAAATATCTGCATAGGGCTGATTCACATAGCTTCTGGAGCCATACCAGCAAATCTCTACCTCTTTATGCTGCAATAAAATGCGCACCAGCTCCTCACCCGCATATCCGGTGGCACCGATAATACCTACTTTTATCATAATATCTTCCTCCCATTTGCGACACTTCAATGTGTATCACCTTACTAACAGATGTTCATAATTATACAACTCTTTTTATGATTATGCAATCCCTATTTCCTTGTTTTCTTAAGATATTTTCGTTGGTTTGCATATTTATTCAACAGCGAATAATTATGCAAACGTATAGAATAATTATTCAAAAATGACATTTTTTTTGCAAAAAAAGGTTGCATAAACCTAAGGTATGTTTTATCATTGAAGTATCGCAAATGGGAACAGACAATGAGGTACTCCCATGTTTTCTGTTTCACAATTGTCTATCAACATATTTAAAGAATTTAGGAGGAACATAACATGAGTAAAGAAAAGGTTGTTTTGGCTTATTCCGGCGGTCTGGATACCACTGCATTAATCCCTTGGCTGAAGGAGAATTACGATTATGAAGTAATCTGCTGCTGCGTAGACTGCGGGCAGGAAAGTGAATTAGATGGATTAGAGGAGCGCGCGAAGCTTTCTGGTGCTTCCAAATTATATATTGAAGATATCACTGACGAATTCTGTGATGATTATATTGTACCATGTGTACAGGCGAATGCCATCTATGAGAATAAATATCTGCTGGGTACCTCTATGGCAAGACCGGGAATTGCCAAGAAGTTAGTTGAAATCGCCCGCAAGGAAGGTGCGTCTGCAATCTGCCACGGTGCAACCGGAAAGGGAAATGACCAGATTCGTTTTGAATTAGGTATTAAAGCATTTGCTCCTGATATCAAGATTATTGCTGCATGGAGGGATGACAAATGGACTCTTAATTCCCGCGAGGAAGAAATTGAATATTGCAAACAGCATGGCATTGATTTACCATTTTCTGCAGATTCCAGCTACAGCCGTGACCGTAACCTATGGCACATCAGCCACGAGGGTCTGGAGCTTGAATTACCAGAAAATGAACCAAATTACGACCATCTTCTTGTACTCGGTGTTACTCCGGAAAAGGCACCAGATGAGGGTGAGTATGTTACCATGACCTTTGAAAAGGGTGTTCCAAAGTCTATAAACGGCAATGAGATGAAGGTGTCTGATATCATCCGTGAATTGAACCGTTTAGGTGGCAAGCATGGTATTGGTATCGTTGATATTGTTGAAAACCGGGTGGTTGGAATGAAAAGCCGTGGCGTCTATGAGACACCGGGCGGAACCATTCTTATGGAAGCACATCAACAGTTAGAGGAATTAGTACTCGACCGCGAAACTACCGAGATGAAGATTAACCTTGCTAATAAATTTGCCCAGGTGGTTTATGAGGGTAAATGGTTCACTCCGCTTCGTGAAGCATTACAGGCATTCGTTGAGAAGACGCAGGAGAAGGTTACCGGGGAAGTAAAATTCAAGCTTTATAAGGGTAACATTATCAAGGCTGGTACCAAGTGTCCACATTCTTTATATAGTGAAGATCTGGCATCATTTACTACTGGTGAATTATATGACCACCATGATGCAGAAGGCTTTATTACCCTGTTTGGTCTCTCTACACAGGTTCGTGCTATGAAGGAAAAGGGAATGATTGAGTAAGATATTCATTGATATGGTTTTAGCTTAGGGGGTGTTTCCTACACCCCCTTTAAATATTCTTCCACATTTAAATAAGCCACATCTTCCGCCACATCAATCCCCATTTCTTTCAATGTTGTTGTCACTCCCCTGTAAATCACATATTTACCAGTAATTGGACCATATCTGAATGCTGTGTCCTTGCATTTTTGTTCATCTAATAAATGCCTGCATTGCTGCAGAACAACTTCCTTGCTATGCTTAATTTCATAAATTTCGCATTTTCCTTCTTCCGGATTAAAAACCACCATATCAAACTCTCCAACTGCAAACTGCAACCGGAACACTTCACAGTTCATTTTAGAAATCTTAGTTTCGAGAAGAACAATATCCTCCATCATTCTTCCTTTGATTTCCTCAATAATTCTCTCGGTTATCCGTCTTCGCTCTTCCAAAGATAGTTCCCTGAACATTTCATCCTGCATAAGCGATTTGATAAGTGCCTCCGCCTGCGAATACCGCATACCCGGCTGCGAAAATACAGTTCGTGTCTCCTTTCGGTTATAATCAGACATCCATCTATTCTCGATTTCCACTGTAAGATCCAGCAAATCAAGATACTCCTTTATTTCCAAACGATGTACATCCTGTATTTTTACCGACTGTTCTGTTTTATTTTTAATTTGAAGCAATGATTTGAGCGTTTCATTTACTGTATTTATATCAATACGCTCTAAAATATCTGTGGGGTTCTTTCTGTCTTTTCTCAGATTATTTGCAGATATCCTTAAATCATTTGACTTAAAATCTCTGGTCAAAACCTCTATAGTAAACCGATGATTCATATCCTCTACAATTCTGTTAATGGTATTTGTTAATTCATTTTTCTCATACAATTCCCGCAACGAACGAAAATGCCCTTCATACTGATAATTTTTTAACGAATGCTGAATATTGCGTGCAATAGCACTATCTACATATTCATCTGTGCTTTTCTTAGTGGCAAAAATCATAGAAGTTTCGTTGTAATTTTTTCCACCAAGACTCATTGTCCCGCCATAACGAATAAATTCTTCAATGCCAACAATCCCCAATACTTTTTCAAACTCACGATAAGGAATAAAGGTTGTATGCGACATAATGCATCTATCATACAATTCCTCATCCTGTGTAAACATGAAACCGAGAGAATCTGTGCCTGATAATACAATCTTCATGCCACTTGATGCAAATACATCAGAAAATAAAGCTGCACCTTGAATAAAATCATCCAACAATGTAACTTCATCAATAAACACATAGCGATATCCCTTCTGTTCCAAATACCTCAAATCCTGATTTATGTCATCCAATGTCTTATTATCCTGTATCTGAATAAAAATTGTCTTGCTTCGCATGGAAGCATCCATCTCCAATATCGTCTGTCGTATTAAAGTAGTCTTGCCAGTTCTTCTAAGACCATACAAAATATACACTCTGTCATTCGTATCCCCATAAATATAATCTTGAAGTTTCTGATAACATTCCCGTTTCCTCCACTTCGCAACAGGCCGTACAAAATGCTCCAATTCTTTTCCTATTCTAACTGCACACCGAAGCTGATAAGATACTTTTTTCTCATCACTCTTCCGTATATCCATATCTTTTATCAGATTCTGAAGATATTTTCTATGCTCAATCTGCTTTGTAAGTTGTTCTAATTCTTCATCTTTTGCTCTTCTGGAATGTTGCTTACCATCTTCTCTCCATTGATAATAAGCATACTCTTTACCATTTATTTTCTTGTAGGTAATACCACCGGATGGAAGTGTTTCAATCTCTGCAACAACCTCGTTATACTCTTTGTTTGTCATAGTCAACCCTCCTTATAAGTTTATTTTAACTTTTTATATTTTGTTTGTAAAGTTAAAAAGTTAAAATATAAAAATTTATAAAATGTTTATTAATTCCAATGCTCTGCCTGTCCTTTCATCTATCTGGTATTATTTCTTTATTATCCCCGTATAAAACACTTTACTTTATATAAAAATACAAATACAATAAGATATAACACAAGATTCTTAATATAGGAGGGCATTATGAACATACCAAAACATTATGAAAATTTACAAATATTTCAGGAAAACACTATGCCGAACCGTGCCTATTATATCCCAGCTTCCAGTCAGCTTGATGTATCACTGCTGGGTCGTGAAGCATCAGACCGTTTTATTTTGCTAAACGGCGATTGGAATTTTCGCTATTATAATAGCATTTATGACCTAGAGGAGGACTTCTACAAGGAGACCACTATCTGGAAGAATTTTGATACGGTTCCCGTGCCCGGTGTCTGGCAATGCTACGGCTATGACAGCCACCAGTACACCAATGTCCGTTATCCTTTCCCCTTTGACCCTCCTTACGTGCCACAGGACAACCCCTGTGGTGCTTATGTCCATTGCTTTTCCTATAACAAAGATACCATGACACCGAAAGCATATCTGAATTTTGAAGGTGTAGACTCCTGTTTTTATGTCTGGCTCAACGGAAGCTATGTGGGCTACAGCCAGATTTCCCACTCTACCAGTGAATTTGATGTAACTTCCTATCTTCAAGAAGGAGAAAATACACTGGCAGTGCTGGTGCTGAAATGGTGTGACGGCAGCTATCTGGAGGATCAGGACAAATTCCGCATGACTGGTATTTTCAGGGATGTTTATCTCCTGCTCCGCCCGGAAAATGTGGTTTATGATTATTTTATAACAACGGATTTTCCTGAGAATGATTTGTATGCCAAAGCCACTGTGAACGTCACATTAGATTATGCAAAGCATGTGGCAGACACCAGCCTTACCCTATATGACCCGCAAAAGAATCTGATAGAGGAAAAGCGAATTAACTGTGACAGGGAATCCGATTCTACCGCTCTTGCTTTTGAGATAACCTCTCCTATTTTATGGAATACGGAATGCCCCTCCCTTTACACCTTGGTTATCAGTACGAACAACGAAACCATCACCGAACAAGTTGGTCTGCGTCAGATTTGTATTAAAAATAAAGTCGTTCTAATCAACGGTGTACCTGTAAAATTTTCTGGTGTGAACCGTCATGATTTTGACCCGGTGACTGGCTGTGTTATTTCCCAGGAGCAGATGCTTTTTGATCTGACGCTGATGAAGAAGCATAATATCAATGCGATCCGCACCAGTCACTATCCCAATGCGCCGCTTTTTTACCAGCTCTGCGACCGATATGGGTTTTATGTGATTGATGAGGCGGATATCGAAGCCCATGGTCCGGTAGAACTATATTACAAGGATACCTTCTGGGACAACAGGGCATCCCGCTGGAATATTCCTATTGCGGATAACCCGGAATTTGAGGCTGCGATTACCGAGCGTGTCCTGCGTCTTATCAGCCGGGACAAGAACCGTCCCTGTGTTGTCATCTGGTCCATGGGAAATGAAAGTGCCTATGGCTGCAACTTTGAAAAAGTACTGGCAATGACAAAGAAATTGGATTCCAGCCGTCTGACCCACTATGAAAGTGCTTTTTATCATAACAGGGATAAACAGTATGACTTTTCCAATCTGGACTTATACAGCCGTATGTACCCTTCCCTGGAGGAGATACAGCAAAAGGTGGAGGGTAATCTGGACAAGCCCTATCTTCTTTGTGAGTATTGCCACGCCATGGGAAACGGACCAGGAGATTTTGAACAGTACTTCCAACTGTTTCAAAAATATGATATGCTCTGTGGCGGTTTTGTCTGGGAATGGTGTGACCAGGGAATCTACAAGGGAATTACGGAAGATGGTAAAGTCATGTATGCCTATGGCGGTGACCACGGTGAGACCATCCATGATGGCAATTTCTGTATCGATGGAATGGTGTATCCGGATCGGACGCCCCATACCAGCCTGTTGGAATACCAGAATGTCCACCGCCCTGCCAGAGTGGTTTCCTATCAACAGGACACAGGCATTCTCAAGCTTCACAACTATATGGACTTCACTGTATTAGATGACTATGTAACCATTGAATACGAAGTAAACTGCAACGGAAAAAATTATTGTACCGGAACGATTGACAATGCTCCCATTGCCCCCCACTGTAACGGTTCTGTTTCTCTTATGTGTGACCTGCCGGACAAGGGAAAAACCTTTCTCCGCTTGTTCTACTATGCGAAAAAAACAAGCCCGCTGGTTTTAGAGGGTACATTACTGGGCTTTGATGAAATTCCTCTGCAGGTAAAGGATAACCGAAATCAGACTGTTCTTTTCTGGAAACAGCTTGCAACGGAAGGAACGGCGGTTCAACATGTAGAAGAACACTCCTCCACTCTTATCATCAGCAGCGAGGATTATACCTACTGCTTTGATAAACGGACAGGACTATTTACCAGTATGGAATATAAGGGAGAAGAATTGCTTATAAAGCCGATGGATATCAATATCTTCCGGGCACCTACAGACAACGACCGCAATATCAAACGGGAGTGGCTGCGTGCACATTATGATACAGCAGCAAGCAGGGCTTATACTACCACATATACAAAGGAGCAGTCGGATATTGTGATTACCTGCCACTCTTGTTTATGTGCAGACACGATTCAGCCGGTTTTACACATGGACACCATCTGGCGGATTCATAGCTCTGGCAGTATAAGTGTACAAATACAGGTTCAGAAAAACAAGGAATTTCCCTATCTTCCAAGATTTGGTCTGCGCATGTTCCTTCCAAGGAAGCTTTGTAATATGAACTATTATGGCATGGGGCCTGTGGAAAGCTATGTAGATAAGCATCAAGCCAGCCGCCACGAGGTATACGAGGCAGACATCACCGAGCTTCACGAGGATTATATCCGCCCACAGGAAAACGGAAGCCACTGGGATTGCGACTATGTCACGGCTGCCGATTCCTCTATCGGCCTTACTGCAGTAAGTGAAAAAAGCTTTTCCTTTAATGCCTCCATCTATAGCGAGGAGGAGCTTACAAGAAAAGCGCATAACTACGAATTAGATGCCGAGGATGCCTGTATTCTCTGTCTGGATTATATGCAGAGCGGCATTGGCTCCAATAGCTGCGGTCCCAAACTTTCACAGGAATTCCGTCTTGACGAGGAGCGCTTTACCTTTGAAATAACGCTGGTTCCGTTTTTGAAACAATAAGCCTTAAGAAATAGTAGTCCTATCAACGTATAGATTTCTCAAGGTTTGCAGTAATTCTTTCTGATTAAAAGGTTTTGTCAGATGTGCATTCATACCGGCTTCCGCTGTTTTTTGTATATCTTCTTCGTAGGCATCCGCAGTCATAGCAATAATCGGAACCGTTGCCGCATCCACTCTCGATAATGCCCGAATTATTTTCGTGGCAGCCAAACCATCCATGACGGGCATCCGTACATCCATTAGGATAGCATCAAAGGTGCCCTCTGGACAGTTATGGAAAATATTGACAGCCACCTGTCCATTTTCTGCTGTTATCACCTCAATACCTGCATCCTCAAGCATAATTTTTGCAATCTCCATATTCATTTCAACATCTTCAACCAACAGGAACTTCATGCCATCAAGACTAACTTCCGACTCCTTACCCATTTCCATTTTCTTCTTATCTTCTATGCCAATATCAAAAGTTACTTCCACTACAAATTTACTGCCGACGCCCGGTTTACTTTCCACCTCAATCACACCACCCATGAAATCAACCAGTTTTTTGTGATAGCCATTCCAAGACCGGTTCCCTTTTGCCCACTACAATTCAAAGCCTTTGATTAAATCCACCTTTCTCTGTGACAATAGGCTCTCTGCGATTGAAACACAGCTGTTGATGACCTCCCGTATATCCATCGGCTCATGGTTAATCACTACTTTGCCGCTTTCAATCCGGCTCATATCCAGAATGTCGTTAATCAGAGACACCAGATGTTGGGAAGAACTGTCTATTTTCCTGAGGCAGTCATAAACCATCTCCTTATCATCAAAGTGATTAATTGCAATGCTTGTCATTCCTACAATACCATTCATCGGTGTTCTGATGTCGTGGGACATATGGGATAAAAAAGCGCTTTTTGTCTTACTGGTATTCTCTGCCTGCAAAACAGCTGTCTTTAACATTTGGTTTTCTTCCCGCAAAACCGCATTTTCCTTTTTCAGTTTTTTCAACATTTTCTTTTTTCTTTTCTTCATTGTATCAGTCTTTCCTCCATTCAAACATTTTTTTGCATCACAAAACTTAAGATTATCTTATACCACTTTTATCTGACATTCCATCAAGGATAGATAACGGGTATGTTAAAACTAAGTAAACAAGGCATCAGCCTGAATGGCTAATGCCTTGTTCTATCAGAAAGAACGAT
Source organism: Lachnospira sp. (assembly GCA_017621205.1). Classification (GTDB taxonomy): domain Bacteria; phylum Bacillota; class Clostridia; order Lachnospirales; family Lachnospiraceae; genus NC2004. The sequence continues at coordinate 62,850 of JAGATQ010000032.1, read as the reverse complement.
ACTATAGAGCCGCCTGCAATAGCAGCATGGTCTGCACTGTTTCCACTACTGGCAGGAATCATCCACATCAAAGGGGGTTCCCTTGGCAAACGGACTTCCCACATCACATCTGCCATAATGATACTGGCGTTTCATCTCACCGGACTCCACCTCTTCACCAGTACGCACCTTTAAGCGTCCTTCATTGGAATCTCCAAACTCCTCCAGCATCTTTAACACATTCTCTACATCCTCGTCACTGACTTCCTGATTCAAACCATTTACATTATTCTCATCCATAATAATAGCTCCTTTCATCATGATAATAGATACTTTATCTTCTCACATCTTTATGAATCGTGCAAGGGGGAATACGAGCTTTTTCTCTTCTCAATCTATCATTCAAAAACACTCCTTATACAGCCAACCCCTTCCTACCGATACCCATAAATGGTATAAATCCCGTCCTCCACTTCATACGGAATCGAATATTTCTTCATATTCCCAACAAATTCTTCTTCCAAATCATACCAGATTTCCTCATCGTCAATCAACCTTCCACGATGCTTTCTCTCACAGAAAACAGGCTTTACTTTTACCCATTCCAGTGATTTAAAATGATACCCGTTAAAGCATTCCTGACAATAACAGGTATCAAAAAAATCATCGTTTCTTCCGTCCACGTCAAAAAGTGTTCGAAAGGCATAGGGCACTTTCACAGACAGCTCTTCCGTCATCACATGGAGAAACTCCTTCCACTTGGTGTTATTCATACAGCTTGTCAACTGTCGTTCCTCAATGATTTGAATAACCTGTTCACTCACGGTCTGCTTATGGTCAAAATCACCTTGATTGATTTCCCCTAGAAAATGTTGTACCGCATGATAAAACCGCTCATCAAATTTGCTCACACGATGGATACAGGAAACCATCTCCCCATCTCTCTCTGCAAAGTACCATCCGAAATCTATGGAGTACATCTCTAAAACAAAATGTATATTCCCTTTCCAACGTACATCAAGCACACGCCCCTGTTGCATTGCTTCTTCATTCATTTCCAACACAACCCCGTCCTTAAAATCCATTCGTTTCAAGAGGAGTGGCCGGATTTGCTCTGTTAATGTTCTATAGTCTTCTTTATCCATACAGTTCTCCCTATGTGGTGCATTTTAAAAATTTTTAACTGGAATTTATCACTCCAACAAACTAAAATTATTACTTAACTACGATAGATTGAAATTATTCCTCCCGAAGGGCCTCATAAAAAGAATAATCAACGAAACCACTCATGCTATCTAAGGCACCCGTTTCTAATTCTTTCACCATCAGGCAATCTGAATGAGGCAGCTTTATATTGGGGCCTGCCTCTATTCCAAATTTATAGCTTGATTGAAAACCACGATTGTTATAATTGTGTGGGTCACCCTCAACAAGAATTGCTTTAAACCCCATGCTCTTAGCAATAGCAAAACCATATTCTAATATATCCTTTGAAATATGTTGTCTTTGCAGTTCTGTTTTCACGGCAACAGGCGTCAGTATCAGCAATTCATTCTCATACCTTCCCTCGATATGAAAACGTGAGAACATCGCATATCCAATCACTTCCTCTTTCTCATCAACCATAAGGATTTCCAGTTCGGGAATATAATATTTTTTTGCCCGAATTTCTTCAACCAATTGCCGTACAACTTTGCCTTCTTCCGGGCTGTCCCATTTTGTAAAAACATCTTCGACCAATTCAAGTGATGGAAGAAGATATTGGTTTTCCATTGATTTTATAATCCGCTTCATTTTTTAACCTCCAAATTTGTTCTATAATATTTTACTTCCATAGCATCCCCCGCTTTAAATTAAATCAATTCTTTGGAATTCATGTATATTTTTATTCCGATATATTAAATCATCCCTCACAGTAAAACCAAGCTTTTCCCAGAACACATTGCCCAATGCATTTTTCTCAAATACCACTAATGCCACTTTATGTATACCTTCTGCTTCCAATGCTGTTAATGCTGAATCGACCAGCTTTCTTCCAATTCCCTGTCCTCTGCATTCTTCTTTTACAGTCGTGTGATAAATAAAACCCCTGCGTCCATCATGTCCACTCATGATAACACCCACAAGCTCTCCATTGTCTTCAGCTACAAAACATGTATTAGGATTCCGATGCAGGTATTGGGCGATTCCTTCCCTTGAATCGTCTGTTGTATTCAATCCCATCCCCTTTGTATGCATCCATAAATGATATACATTTTCATAGTCCTCAATATTCATTAGTCTAATTGTCATTGTAAACCCTCCCTGTTTTTGTTAACCACATATGAAAAAGCTCCGGATAGGCAATAGACATGGTCATACATAGCATAACAAAAAAAATAATACAGACAATCACCCAGTTCTTGACTCCTTTCATCTCCCGGACTGCCGTCTCATATTTACTTGCACTATAGAAGAAACCAAACAGGCCGCAAAAAAGTCCCCCCAACACACCTATGAACAACATTCCACAGTTCCTACAAATCACCAATAATACAATATCTATCATTGCACCTGCTATGATTACATATTTTCTGTTTTTACCCTCTATTATTACACATGCCCCCATCCATATTAATCCTGCAATTATTCCGGTTAATAAGATAACATCGCTTCGTTCCATCTATAATACCTCCATTCACCAAAGTAGACTTTTATGTAATCTTACTTTGCCTCTTATCAGCATAAAAACTAATTATCCTCTGGTTCTTCACAACATTCTAAATATTCAGATAATAAAGACGATTCTGGATTTAATCGCAGTGCTCTATTGTACTCTGAACAATCAGGGGGTGCTATTTCCACATTAATAACCACTCTTTTCCGGTCATCATTAATTCCAAACAAACCAGATTGGTCAAGCCTTTTCATTGCTTCCTCCATCGAATTGACTCGTATATCCCATTCCATATCATAAAGCTCATCATCAGATAATTCACTTGCTCTTTTATTAAGTAATTCATTTACCTCATTAAAGAACTCATCATATCCATAAACAACATAAGGAGAGTCAGAGTAATCCCATTTCCACCAGCTTATTTCTTCATCAGTTATTTTGTTATCACTAATTGATTTATCCAGTGCTTCATAAGACCATGCCGAAATATAGGGGTGCATTCCCTCATCAAAGATAAATGCGTAGTAATAAAATTGCTCTTTATAGTTCTCTTTCAAAGAAAAGAATGCATTGCCAGCAGCCTTTACAAAAATTTCTACAAGTTCTTCATTATATTTTTCATAATCACTATTGTCAATTTCTATCACATCTTCTTCGTTATCGCTCTTTACAGAATATTCATTAGCCATATCCTCAACACTCCTTTCAGCAGCCAAAAATACTAATTTACCCACGAAATGGCCTGTTAAACGACCCTATTTCTATCAAATTCCCTTCCGGGTCAGCTATATAGCAGGTTCTTTGCCCCCAAGGCTCTGTTATTGACTCAAATGCTGAAGCCATTATAACACAAAAATGCACCAAACATAAATATGTCCAATGCATTCCTATTATCGTCTTATTTTGCATGTATAAGAAAAACATTATCCTTATCAGGCTTTCTTATGAGATCAACTCCTAGAACCTCTTGTATTACAACCTCCCCCAAATATAAAATACGACAACCATCTAACATATGCCCTGCCCATGTATGATTACCATTTCCAATCACGCCATGAATATGAGGCTCACTGTTAATAATTGTTCCGTCCAGCGAAGCCAACTCTAAAGGTTCCGTTAAATTATACACATCATACTCAATTGGATATCCAAAAGTATTGGTCATTTGAATATTTACAATATCAAAGGTTGCTATTCCAGATAATACAACTGCATTTTTAATATTGTTTCTTTGGCACAACCCGACTATTTCTTCTCTGAGAAGATCCCCCCTCTCCATACGCAATATAAATGTTCTTCCAGTTTCATTAGAAATATATTCCTTCATTTTCAATTCCTCCTTTAATAATATTTAAAACAATTATAATATAAGAGGAAACTATAATATATCAAATTATTGCTCTTTTTACTTGTGTTCAATCGATAATATGTAGTCTTTCATAGTTATTCCCATATATTTTTTAAAAACACTATTCATATGACTTTGCGTACTAAAATTCAAATCATAAGCAATATTTTTCTGTGAAAAATATGGTACCATCCTTCTTATTTCTCTAACCTTGCACTGCTGATAATACTGATGTGGTGTAATTCCCAATTCCTTTCTAAACAACCGCACCAAATAATATTTTGATAAAAAAACCTTCTCAGACAAACAATCCAAATCAAATTTTTCCGCACAATTCTCATTGATATATTGCATCGCCATCATTACCGTCGGATTTTTAGGTTGCAATGGGGTATTTAATACTTTTAAATCAAGCAATTCTATAAGCGTATTGGCAAAAGTAATCTCATCAATTAATTTTATTTGAAAATCACTACACATCTTCAATAGAACATCTCCCAAATCGCTATAATAATATTGTTCTGCTTCATATCTATTCAACATATCAGCAAGACTATTTTTGAAACATATTGTAATATAAGAAAAATCGTTCTTCGGTTTCATTGACATACCTGTATTAGATGGTACTATATATACATCATTTTTATTTAATATTGAAAAATGATTATCAATACAAAATTCACCACAACCATTTAAGACAGCCCCTGCCATATAGCTGTTGTGCGAATGATACGGAAATTCATGCATTCCTATACCAGTAATAATCTCAATATCATTACATGTATAAAAAGATATCTTATTCATAATCATGCTCCTCATCAATAGATGTGTTAATGCTTTTCTGCTATATTCCGCTCCCCTAAAACAATTCCCCCACCTTGAATTTACCCACGAAATGGTCTGTTAAACGACCCTATTTCTATCATATTTCCTTCCGGGTCAGCTATATAGCATGTTCTTTGCCCCCAAGGCTCTGTTGTGGGCTCTAATACTGAAACCGCTCCTTTACTGACTGCCTTTTCGTATTCTTCATCCACCTCTTCAAAGGTATCCACATATAACGCAATTTCAAAATGACCGTTGATGCCCTTTAGATATTCATACTTTCTGCTTGTCATGGCTTCAAAGTCCTTTCGTCCATAGAGCAAAAACAGCGTATCATCCTTCACCAGATATACATTGGAGGTATCTTCATCCTCCTTAATTTCAAATCCAAGCACATCTCTATAAAACCGAATCATTGTTCCCATATCATTTACCAATAAACCAAATCCATCTAATCTCATAGCTAGCCCCTCCAAAACTTTAATTAAAAAATGATATAAAACATTATAACACAAACCGAACAAAATACCATCAATGACTGCCTTCTGATATCATTTCAACCAATGCATCTATTGCCACATTTCGATGCCTGTCCTTATGAATAAAAACCTGTGAAAATATCGGAAATTTATTTCCGTTCCAATCTAACCTTTTCAAGGAATGATTTTTTATTTCTTGCTGCACCACCATGTCCGGCATAAAAGCTACCCCTAACTGATTGATAGCAAATTGCTTTAATATTTCTTTATTACTTGTTTCTAAAACAATTTTGGGTGCAATGGAGAATGCCATCAATGCTTCAACCAGCATTGATCTGAAATTACATTCCTGCGAGGTAAGTAACAGTGGAACATTATCCAAATCCAATTCTTTGATATTCTTTCTGTCGGCAAGCGGATATTCCGGATTAGCATAGAATCCCAATGTTTCTGGTTTCTTATATAACGTAAGCAGCTCTGATGATTCTATATAGGGATTCAATGTATATACCATATCCAAAACTCCACTTTTTAACAAAGATGGAAAGGTAGTATGGGTAATGAATTCGAGTTGGATATTCATATTCGGAAATCTCTTTTTATATTCTAAAAGAATCTGTGGCAATGTATGATAGCATAATGATTCAGAGACTCCCAATCTCAATATGCCAGCAGGCTCCTTGGTTTTCGGCACTTCCAGTAATATTTCTCTTTCCAGCTGTAACATTTTTTGTGCGTATGTTAATAAGCGTTCACCTTCCGAAGTGAGAACAATCGTTTTTCCCAATCGTTCAAACAAAAGACAATGCAGCTCTTCCTCAAGCTGTTTAATTTGTGTAGTAACCGTTGATTGTGCATATCCCAGCAAATTCGCAGCAGATGTAAAACTATTGGTCTCCGTAATCTTCAGAAATGTTTCTAGTTGTATGATTGTCATTATAACACCACCCATCTATAAAAATGAATAATTTATTCGGTTATTTCAATTTTACTGATAATATATCTGATGATATTATACTAGAAAAAGGAAAAAGGAGCAACAAATATGAGTATCGAAGTCGAAAATTTGACAAAAACATATAACATAAAAAAGCGTTCTACTACAGATAATTCCATCTGGTACTTCAGAGCGAAAAAGTATTCCTCTATGACCGCTGTAAATAATATTTCTTTTTCCATTCCAACTGGCAATATTGTAGGCTTTATCGGTGCCAATGGCGCAGGTAAATCTACGACTATAAAAATGCTGACGGGAATTCTGACACCTGACCATGGAAGGATATCTATCAATGGTTTGAATTACAAGAAACACCGCAGGCAGATTATGTTAAAAATTGGTGTTGTATTTGGACAGAGAAGCGTGCTTTGTTGGGATATTCCAGTTATCGAATCCTTTAAGCTATTCAAGGATATGTACCGCATTCCTGAAAAAGCTTATAAGGAAAATATAGAGCTATTTTCAGATATTTTAAATTTGCCAGAATTTATTTACAAACCTCCCCGGCTTCTAAGTCTTGGACAAAGAATGAAGGCAGATTTAGCGGCAGCACTTTTGCACAATCCTGAAATTTTATTTCTGGATGAACCAACCATCGGAATAGATGTTCTAGCCAAAGCAAAAATACGGGATTTTGTTCGTAAAATAAACCAAGAGAGAAAAATAACCATTATTTTAACAACACATGATATCTCAGACATTGAAGCACTATGCAAAAAAATGATAATCATTGATAAAGGAACGCTTTTATATAATGGTACATTGGAAGAATTAAAGGGTGAATACTATCTTTCCCATCAAAAAGAAGTCTATCAAAATGCTGCAATGGAGAACACACTTGAAACGATAATCAAAAATATATATGAGGGTGATTTTTTATGAAGAAATATGTGGATTATATTATTATTGGTATGAAGGAACACCTGGTATATCCTAGTGCCATGTGGGCTAAATTTTTTTCTAAAATACTATACTTATATTTACAATTTTCTATTTGGAATGCCCTGTTTTCATCGAACAGCCAAATAAACCCGGTAGTAAATCAGAAAGATACCTTAAACTATATTGTCATTGCCACTATAATTTCCGCACTGATAGAATGCAATACAATTGAATGGTTAAATGCCCAGATTTCAACCGGAAATATTGCGATGGAATTGATTCGACCGATAGATTTTTTAAAAATGGTTTTTTCAAGACATTTGGGAGACAGTGTGATAAAAATTGTATTCTATTGCATTCCATTATGTGTGATTACAGTTATGATTATGCAGCAGCCGATACTATGTCATACACAAATCTTACATGGTGTACTTTCCATCCTATTGGCATATTGTATTCAATTCTTATATTCCCTCATTATTGGATTACTAGCATTTTGGCTGATTGTAACATGGCCCCTAAATATGCTTCTAGGTGCAATATATAAGCTGTTATCTGGAGCGTGGATTCCGGTAACAATGTTTCCCGATTTATTATATAAAATAAATCTATTCCTTCCGTTTCGTGCAATCTATGCAATTCCCGTGACAATTATGACAAGCCAGATGAAGGCAAGTGCCATCCGGGAAGCAATTATCACTCAATTTATGTGGATGATACTTTTGTATTGTATAACAGAAATTGTCTGGACGATTGGAAAAAGAAAATTAATCGTACAAGGAGGCTGAATCATGAATTACATTAAACTATATCTTCGTTTTATCATAATTTATATGAAAGGCAAATTAGAATACCATCTCTCACTCCTGCTTGAGCTACTAGCCAATACCATTCTAATCGGAGTCTATTTTACCGGCTTCTATGTCATATTTTATAATTTCAACACCATTGCAGGGTGGAATAAATACGAGGTTCTTTTTATGTTTACAACAAGCTGGCTAGCCTATTCTTTCAGCTGCTTCTTCTTTTGGAGTCCAATGCGGGATATCGGGGAGCTGGTTCGCAGCGGGAAATTCGACTTATATTTGACACGCCCCATCAGTCCATTCACATATTTAGTTTTGCAGCAGTTTCAATACACTTTTTTACCCCGTCTTTTCTTTTCCGTATTTTTTTGGATATACAGCCTGCAAAAATTATCAATCGAATGGACTGTAAGAAAGATTAGTTATTATTGTATCAGCTTGCTTTCCGCCTTTGTTATTTTTTCTGCAATTACGGTCATTACTGGCACCATCAGTTTTTGGACAGTGAAAAGCGAGGAAATCGTTTCTTTACTAACCGATAACAATTATGGACTCAAAAACTTTTGTGATTATCCAATACAAATTTATTCCAAAGGAATGCAGTTATTACTGACCTTTATCATCCCCTATGCCCTTACCGGATATTACCCTGTAGCCAATCTTCTTGGTAAAAATTTACAGCCTTTTTGGCTTCCCTTTATTGCACCTATTGTTGCTTTCGCCATGGCAGTGATAGCATATCATTTCTGGAATATCGGATTGAAGCGTTATGGAAGTACGGGTGCCTGAGGAAGGCATATAATTCCTTCAAACACTTTTGACTAAATAGTTCAAACTTTGTTATATCCATTGTGAGCCTCCCTTGTGACAGTCTCTATGTTAATCTTTTTATCCTTGTAGTAATATTCTCTATCATGCTCACTGATTTCACGCATAACCCTGCAAGGATTTCCAACTGCAACAACATCTGCAGGAATATCTTTTGTCACGACACTTCCTGCACCAATTACAGTATTATCACCAATCGTAACTCCCGGCATAATTATAGCACCCGCACCAATCCAACAGTTTCTGCCAATGTGAACTGGCATATTGTATTGATACACCTGTTCACGAAGCTCTGGTAAAATCGGGTGTCCGGCAGTGGCAATGGTCACATTGGGTCCAAACATGGTATAATCACCAACATAGATGTGCGTATCGTCCACACAGGTCAGATGGTAATTGGCATAGACCATGTTTCCAAAATGACAGTGATGTCCCCCAAAATTTGAATAAAATGGCGCTTCAATATATACACCCTCACCACATTCGCCAAGCATATCCTTTAACATCGCCATTCTTTTTTCTGATTCGGATGGCTTTGTCATATTATACTCACATAGCTTATCCTGATAAACAACCTGTTCCTTCATAATCTCTTCATCTCCCGGAAGATAAAGTTCACCAGTATGCATTTTTTCTTTCATCTCACTCATGCTATCACTCTCCTCCTTTCTATCTGGTAATTGGGGGTATCATTTTAATTCTTCCCATTCTTCTCGTTTTATGGCATAAGCATAGGAAATACCATTCTTTTCATCAGGATATTCTTTTATTTTTTTCATACCATTTGCAATAGCAGTAGAATACGAGCCGACATTTGTGTATTTCATATAAGAATACAGACAATCATATTCCGTATTCTCAAATGCCCAGTTTCTAACCGCTATTGCCGCTTCACTTCCAAAACCTCTTCTCCAATATTTCTTATGAATGTGATAGCCTATTTCTGGAAGAGCTTCCCCATCAATATTTTGTATTGTAAGACCACAATCACCTATGAGTTCTGCTGTCTCTTTCAAAACAACAGCCCACAATCCGAATCCATATTCTTTATAGTTTTGAAGATTCCATTCAATCCAGTTCATAGTACGTTCTTCATCAAAGGGCTTAGGATAATGTTGCATAGTTTCTGCATCTGATAGTATCTCATATATCGCATCAAAATCCTGCAATGTATATTCTCTCAAAATCAATCGTTCTGTCTCTATCATCACTTTATTCCTCCTCAACTTCTAATCCAGCGGAATATTATAATCTATATTTCCAGATGTGTCGCATGATACCCACCAATAATCATCCGGCTTGTCATCGTTGTACCCACACTCCACAATCTCCCATGCACATTCACAATCATAATCTGCATAATTCAATATTGAAATGGTTTCGCCGGAATCAAATGAAATAAATAATTTATTTTCAGACAAATTTACTCTTTGAATGTTTGAACCATCAGACCAGCGTAATGCTGCTAATTTAAAAGCTAATACCGGTTCATCCGGCTGGGCATAACCTTGACCGGCTGTCATTTCCTCTACAATTCTTTTCCATTCATCTTCATCACCAAACCACCAGTCACCTTCAATACTAAGTCTTACAGAAAAAGGAAATTTTCTGTTTTTTATTGGGTTACATTGAAATATCAATGAAAAATTACAGTCGAACCGAAAGGAAGAAAAACCAGCTTTATCCAATAAAAAATTCACAATATTGTGCTTGTTAATTTGCATATTCCTATCTAGCACTCCCAATATATTACCTCCTAAAATGCTCCCCAAAATCCTATTTTTGCTTTTCGTAATTAAAGAAAAATTATGCACGTAAAAATACTAGGATAATGCCTTCTTTAAATCTAAAACATATAACTCTTGCTGCTTTTTCAAAAATAGTTTAACAAAAGGTTTCATAAAGAATTTTTTTGCAATGACATCTTCCGTAAAATCAATTTCTGTCTGTCCATCCTTTTCCGTGAAAATACCAATCCAATGACCTTTCATATTATCATTTTCCATATCAAATTCCCAACGCTTATGTATATCTGTTGCTGTAATCGTGAAAGTGGTAGCATATCCCTCTTTTGTATACTCTATGAATTGATTTTCGTTTATAATTTCAATTTTACTCAAATCACTACGCCATGAATAGCTTTCAAGAGAAGTTACAACTTCCCACACTCTTTGAACATCACCTTGAAAGGTTGCTTTTATATTGGAAACTGCCATGCTTAATTCCTCCCCATAAATTATTGATAGATAATTGCAAATATCCAATTTCATCGGTTTAAGAACAGAACCCGAAACCATTTTCCTTATTTTATATTTTAGAACAAAATTCTCTTATTTCATCCTTTCTATCCTTCAGTGCCTCCTTATATTCAATGGAGCAAAGTCCTAAGCTTCCGCTTGGCACTATTTCCAAATGACCATAAAAATGCTCTATACTTTCAATTATCCTGTTACACTCTTTCATATTTGGACCTGTACGCAGTGCAATGGAATATCCCCTTTTGCCACCGCTAATTGTAGCATGCGGCTCATGGGTGTTACACCATGGCGTGCATCGGTCAATAAATGCTTTGAATTGTCCAGGAATATCTGCCCAATAGGATGGGGAAACAGAAATAATAATATCTGCCCATTCATATTGTTCAATTACCTTTAGTACATCATCTTCCTGAAAACATTTCGCTGTTTTATGGCAACTTCTACACCCTTTACAAAAATTTATATCATAATCATCAATACAAATACTTCTAATATCATGTTCTTCACTTAAATAAGAGTGTACAATTTTTATTATTTCCGCAGTCGCACCATCTCTTACCGGGCTACAATTAACTAATAATACCTTCATAATAATCCTCCTTCAATTAATATAATTCTTGTCTGCAAAGTTTAAATCACTCTTCTGGTTTCATCATATCATACTCTTCCACCACAGACAAGAAGTACATATTTCTGTGGACTATGTCATGCTAATGCACCTTTCTTTCCAAAAACCTTGCAAGTTTTAGCTTTTAATAATAAAATATGAATACTATTTATTGAATGATGTATACAGATAGACTCAGAAAGGAGCATTTTATGCCAAACTACGCAATTGCCGTCGACATCGGCGGCACCAACACCAGAGTTGCCCTAATCGATGACACCTACCATATCCTTGAGCGGAAACAATTTTCAACGAACGCAACGAATCCAGAGGAAACCGTAAATGAGCTTGCCAATATTATCAACGGCTACAAGGAACCAATTATGGGTATTGGCATGTCCTGTCCAGGTCCGCTAGATATCCCAAAGGGCACGATACTCACCCCGCCAAACCTGACGGAAGGCTGGCATGGTTATAAATTAACCAGGCAGCTCAGTGAGCTTACAAAGCTTCCCTCCTATTTAAACAACGATGCCAACCTTGCGGCATTAGCAGAGGCAGTCATTGGCGAAGGGAAGGACTACCGCTTTGTACAATTTTTAACGATTTCTACTGGAATTGGTGCTGGATTCATCATTGATAAGAAGATTCATTTAGGGGCACATGGCTTTGGTAACGAAGTTGCTAACACCATTGTGTGGGAGCAGGGACCAAAACAGGGAGAACTTTTTGCCGGGGCTATCGAAGCGGTTGCAAGCGGTACTGCCATTACGAAACGGGCACTAGATGCCGGACTATCCGTCACCCATGCCGGAGAGGTCAATGACCTTGCCAAGGCAGGCAATGAGACAGCCCTACATATAATGACCGAGGCAAAATCCTATCTTGCCAACTATATCGCCGGCATCTATGGCTATGCCGACCCAGATATCGTAATACTCGGTGGTTCCGTTTCCTTGAAGATAGAAGGTTTTGTGGAAGAACTGGAAGAATTAGTTAAGGAACGCGTATTTGAAGTGTTGAGACCACATATCAAGCTGCGGAAAACCACACTCAGCGAAGACTCCGGGCTGCTTGGTGCCGCTTGTCTTGTCTTTAGCAATCAGTAACCAAAATACGCTTCTATTCCCTGTACCATACCCTTAGCAAGCTTGTCCTGATAAGAATTCTGGGCAAGCTTTTTATCTTCCTCCGGATTGGTCATAAAGCCTACCTCTATCAAGGTTACCGGCATCTTTGCCCAGTTGGAGCCACTCAAATCATCCCTTGCAACCAAGCCCCGGTTCTTAGCCCCCGTTTTCTTACACATTGCATTCAGTACACAGGAGGATAATTTTTTACTCTTACTGCTCAGCTTACCAACATAGGGATTTCTACTTGAGGGGTAAAGAGCGGAAGCACCGGATACGGAAGCGTTATTAATTCCGTCTGCATGAATCCTTATAAATATATCGGCTCCTGCTTTATTCGCCACCTTGGCACGCTCCACACAGCTAATCGCCTTTTTATTATTACTTCTTGTCAACACAACCTGATATCCTTTATCCTCCAGAAGCGGTTTCATTTTTCTGGCAAGCTTCATCGTAAGCTCATACTCCATCTGACCACTCGACACCCCTCTTGTCCCTGTGGCATCCTTTGCCTTTTTCACTGAAGAACCCGGACCAATCGGCTCCGTTCCTCCCGTCATCTTAGCAGAATGCCCCGGGTCCAGGGCTACGATTTTTTTCGGTTTTATCGTAACCGAAACAGATGCACTGTACTCTCCCGCAATGGCAATTACCTTTACTTTACCAGTCCGAAGAGCTGTCAGCTTCCCTGAGGAATTGATTTTGGCAAGCTTGGTATCCGATACCTTAAAGGTTACCTTATCCGTAATACCCACCGTTTTCACCTGAAACCGGAAGCTCTTTCCTGCCTTTAAGCTCTTTTTCTTTTTTGAAAAAGTAATGGAGGGAGAAATTGCCTGCTGTGTTGTGGAGGCATCAAGTGTCTGCTCCTTTGACTCCGTTGTGGCTACCTCTGTAGTCATGGTTTCTGCCTCTGCCCTTATCTTTCCCGCCTGTAACAGCAAAACAGAAAAGAGGCACAAACCTGCCAGACATAATACAAGCCATCCTGCCTTCTTTAATCGAAATGTTTCCTTGCCCAATCAAGACACCTCCTAAGTATTATAAAACAATTTTCTTACCAATCACGATTCCTTTGGAATCCACTCCATGCCCGATATAACCCGTCTTGGCAAGGGCTATGTTCTCTCCTGCAATCTCCTTTACCAAGGTAATCATATCCGGCTTTTCTCCTGCTCGCTCCATCTTCGTATAGGTTCCAAGTAAAATTCCATTTATCCTGTCAAAGGCTCCTAGCTGCTTTAACTGGCTTAGGTATGTAATCATCTGGCCTGCACCTCCACCATACGCCTCCAAAAGAAGAATCTTCCCCGTTAAGTCTGGAAAATACTCTGTCCCCGCAAGCTTTAAAAAGCATCGGATATTCCCCCCGACAACGACACCTTCCATGGCATCTCCCTGCAGCATTTCATAAGGAAAGGTAACAAGCTCCTGCTCCTCTTGTGTAAGATAGGAGGCTACCTCCCTAAGGTGTTTTCCCGACGGCTCCTGAAAAGCAAGCTTAATCTGATAGAGCATACTCTGCTTTCCTGTCTTATTGTAAATGGCATTTAACACCACTGTCAAGTCGCTAAATCCCCAAAAAACTGCCTTACTATGGGCAATCACCTCATAATTCAGAAAGGGCAGTATCTCGTTAGCAATATCTCCACCGGAAATATCAAAAATATCGGTTACCGCATCATCTGCAAAGGCGGCATTCACATATCCTGCCCGCTCTCTAGCAGATGCACTCCTGACAGTATCGCTCCCTGCAAAAAGGTATTGCGGGGGAAGCACCGTAATCCCAAGGCTCTCTAGCAGCTTCTTTATTTCCTCAATTTTTTTAATATCTTCTTTCCTTTGCGGATTAGAACATACCACTAATGCCGCTTTTCTTAGTTTCTTCAATCATTTTCTCCTTCCTACTCATATAATGATGTTATATACTAAACAGCCTTCCCTCATTTATCCGGTAAAAAGATTACTCCCCTCGGGAAAAGAGGAGGCAAGACATAATGCCCCAAATCCAATCTGTATATTGGGTACGCTATCGTATCCCGGCAATACCCTTGCACCCTTTAAGAGAAAGCTTTTTAGTTTTTCACCATACAGATAAGTATCATTTTCCCTTACAATTCCCCACTCCATTAGTAAAGCGGCCGCCCCCGTTACAAAAGGGGTTGCCATAGAAGTACCACTTTTCACCGTATATCCCCCACCGGGGGAACAGGACAAGATATCTACTCCTGGTGCCACTAAATCCGGTTTATCCTGTGAAAGCCGGTATTCTCCCCTGCCAGAAAAGGATGCAACTGCATCCGTCCGGCTATTGTATGCTCCCACCGCAATCCCCTTAACAGCAGGGGACGGAATTGTAAAACTTCCCTCCGAATTAGGAAGCAAAAAACGGGTATCCGGACTAACTGCCCCACTTACCGGCAGCCACATATCGTATCTTCCCACTACAATTTTTCTCGGCTCTAACCGGATTCGCCACTCTCCAAAGGCAAGAAACTGCCCCTGGGGAACAAAATCAAAAAAAATAATTTGTGGTTGTTGATAGGGCTTTGGCATATCATAATACACATCAATCTCGGTTCCCATAAGCTGATAACGCTGCACCCCTATCGTCTGGGGAAGTGGACCAATCTGGCTGTTATCCGGTGCAATAAGATAAATGAAAAAGTCATCTACATAGGCTTTCCATAACTGCAAGCTCACTCCTGCCTCATTTGCTCCGATACCAAACGGCTCAGTTACAGCAATGTTTTGTTTTAGTGTTCCAAAGGTGTGCTTATCGGAATCACCTTCATTGCCCGTACCAATAGCAATGCTGCCAACCGAAGCATCCACCGCCTGATTCAGATACGTTTCTAATAATGATGTTCCATCATGGGAACCATAGTTATTACCAAAGCTTAGATTAATGGAAAGGGGCTGCCTTCTCTCATTGGCAAACCGTACCACATAATCCACTGCCTGCATCAGCTCCACAGTTCTTGGAAAGCCTCCTACCGCTGGATTGCCAAGCTTCACCACAAGCAAATCCGCCCCGTAAGCAACTCCTCTGTTCTCACCTGCACTGGCTCTTCCGTTCCCTGCTGCCACTCCTGCTACAAAGGTACCATGACCGCTCAAATCTACTTCTGGAACAATTGCAAGCCGCTCATTTACACGAATTTTACCTAACGCCTCATTGATTTGCTCCTCAGAATATAATGTACCAATCCGATAACCATCCGGGGGCTCTCCCTCCCTTGCAGTCTGGTCCCAAAGAGCCAGTATTCTGCTGCTGCCATCTTCATTTCTAAAATCCGGATGAGCATAATCAATGCCACTATCAATAATTGCAACAATCACTCCGCTCCCCGTCAGAGCCGCCGCTCCTACCTGCACCCGGTTAATACAGGAAACCTGAATCCCTGTCCTTACATTGACATAAATATTGTTGGGCTTCTCTACATATATAACTTCATCATGTATTACGAGCTGGTCAATATAGTATTCTGCAATATTGATAATGGCATAGCCGCCAAGCAGGTAGGTAATCACCGCACCATATTGCTGTTCCAGAAAGGAAATATCTCCAATATAACGAACAATCAAGTCCCAGCTACGGCTGATTGGTTCAAATCCCACCAGCAATGCACCACTTCTCTCCCGCTCTTTAAAAGACAAACTAAGGGCAAGATTTAATTCCGCATCCAATTTTTGTGATTGCATAAATTAATTCCAAGCTTTACTTATTATCACTATATGATTTTATGCAGGTATTCATACGCTGCTTTCCCAATTACCAGACATACAAAAATTATGGTAACTGCTTGATTGGGTTTGGATATAAAACACACTAAGAGAACCCGCTCTTAAACTCCCATTAACTTAGCCGCATTATTATAAAAAACATCCTCAAGGGCTTCTCCTTCCAAGCCGGAAGTCAGAACCTTCTGCATCTCTACTGTCGGATGATGAAAGGGAGCATCTGTTCCAAACATAATCCGGTCTTTTCCCACCGTTTCATAAGCCTCTTTTATCTTGCAGCCCATCGGCATACCAGACATTTCCAGATAGAGATTATCCAATCTGCGTGCCATTTTTAAGCTTGCATCAATGTACACACCATGCCCATGTCCCATATGTATCATCACCGTCTTTACATTGGGGTGCCGTTCTGCCAACAAAGCGATACTCCATGGCAGGGAGTAAGGGGGATGTCCACAGTGAATAAAAACCGGAACCTGAAGCTCCTGCGCTACCTCCATAACCGGGTCTACAATCTCATCGTCTGCCACGAAAGCATCGCTTAAGGGCTGCATTTTTATCCCCTTAAAACCACAATCTTTAATATAATGATAAAGCTGCTTTAAGGTGACTTCCGCTCTTTTGGGATTGACATATACAAGTGGCAGGAAACGGTCTGGTGCCATTTCATACGCCTCTCTTACCTCCTCATTATGCTCACTATTAGAAGCACAGAGAATCGTTTTTTCGATATCATATTCATCCATCTGCTTTATTAGTTCTTCCGCCGTCAGAGAAAAACCTGCCCAACCACCAAAATCACCGATATGGGCATGTGCATCCATCTTCTTCATTACCTTGCACCTCCCATCTGTTTGATTCTGCCTGCAACGTGAAGCTTCTCCATATAGATAATCATAACTGAAGAAATTACAATGCCACATCCTGTCTGCACCGCAAGCCCCGGGATGCCGCCTAATGCTGTCGGCAGACCAAAATATGCCACCTTCACGAGTGTATAAAGTAAAATCTGCAATATGCCCCCCAATGTAAAGGTAAACAAGAAGAAATATTTTCCCTTGGAAACCAGTTTTTCATATAAGATACCCGCAACCATAGCCATAATAAACTTAATAAAAAAGGTTGGCACAATCCAGACAACAAACCCACCAAGTACATCCGACAAGGTTGCACCGATTGCTCCTGCCAACGCTCCCTTTTTCCATCCAAACAAATACACCGTCAGAAATATCATGCAATCACCAAGATGGGTGTAACCCATTGTAAGGGGAGAAGGAATCTTAAAAAAATAGGTTCCCGCAAATACCAGTGCTGCCATCACACCAACAAGCGTAATATCTCTTGTTGTAAGCCTTCCTTCTGCATTCTTCGTCTCTTGCTTCATATTCATTACCTCCTATGTCCCATTGGAACAGATATCATAATCACCAAAGGATATCTGTCATTTCGTGAAATAGAATAGCAAAAACTGGAATGGTTATATATAGCCAATTTACAGATACATAACCATACCAGCTTGTTTTGTGATTAGAAACAATCCCATATATTATTTTCCCAGCATTGCAAGAATTTCTTCCTTGGATTTCACACCTGCCTCCTGATGTAATACGTTACCATCCTTTAATACAACCAGAGTCGGAATGTGCATCACCTGAAACTGCATTGCAAGCTCCTCCTGCTCATCCACATTCACCTTTCCAACTTTTACATCCTTAAGCTCCTCCGCAAGTGCCTCAATCGTAGGTGCAAGCATCTTACAAGGACCACACCATGACGCCCAGAAGTCTAACAGTACTGGCTTGTCTGCCTGCAATACCTCCTTATCAAAATTGTCCTTCGTTATTATTAATTCTGCCATTGTCTATTCCTCCTAAAATTTCAAATAAAAAACATGTTTTAAAGCTCCCATTTATGCTATTATATTACAAGAAACATTCTGGGAGGTTATTATGAAAATAAAAATATGCGGTATTACTACCATTGCTGATACAGAATATCTGAATCAATATCAGATAGATTTTGCAGGAATGGTGCTTTTTTTCCCTAAAAGTAAACGAAACATAGATATCCCCACTGCCAAAACACTTATCAGCCATCTGAACCAATCCATAAAAAACGTTGCCGTTGTAGTGGAGCCAACCATAAAGCAGATGGAACTAATTGCCGAGGCAGGCTTTGATTATATTCAGATTCACGGAAGGCTCAGCGAAGATTTGATACTCCATTGCCCGCTTCCCATTCTTAAAGCCTTTAACGTTCACGATATGGAGCAATACGAACAGTACCGTCCCTATCAACAGATTGCCGGCTATGTGTTTGATGCTGCCGAACCGGGCAGCGGCACTACCTTTGACTGGAATATGCTGAAAGCACTGCCAAGGGATGGTAAGCTTCGTCTGCTGGCAGGCGGATTAAACGCAGGCAACGTGACCAAGGCAATCGCCGCCGTCTCACCGGATGGTGTAGATATCTCCTCCGGGGTAGAATATGCAGATAAGCCCTGCAAGGACCCCGAGAAATTACATGCCTTTATCCATGCTGTACGTTCTTCTTTAAATTAAGCTGTGCATTCCTTACCCTTTCACTATGCAATGGAAACGACATCGTACCCAGCTTCTGTAACAGCCCCCTTCATCATATCCTCCGACACCTTTTCCTCTGCAGAGACTATCGCAGTTTTATCCTCCAAACTCATGATAACCTCTTGCACACCGTCAAGTGCTTTCAAGGCAGTCTCTACTCTCGCAGTACAATGCCCGCAGGACATTCCCTCAATCGTAATCGTTTTTGTCATCATTGTTACCTCACTTTCTTCTAGTTTTTCTGGCTCTGCAACGTCTTCTTTCACATCACCATTATTTTTATACCATCGTAAGCCCTTCAACCGAAGCGCATTCGACACAACACAAACACTGCTCAAGCTCATGGCAAATGCCCCAAACATAGGACTAAGCTTTAAAGCAAATACCGGATACAGCACCCCCGCCGCCAGCGGAATTCCAATACAATTATAGAAAAATGCCCAGAACAGATTCTGCTTAATATTACGGATGACTGCCCTGCTTAAATGAATTGCCCCAGACACATCCCGCAAATCATTTCTCATCAACACAATATCCGCACTTTCAATGGCAATATCCGTACCTGCACCAATGGCAACACCTACATCCGCTGCTGCCAGAGCTGGAGCATCGTTAATTCCGTCACCCACCATGGCAACCTGTTTTCCAGTCTTCTTTAATGCCTTGATTTCTGCTTCCTTCCCCGTCGGCAGCACTCCTGCGATAACCCGGTCAATCATAACCTGCTCCTTTATCGCATTGGCAGTTATCTCATTGTCTCCCGTCAGCATAATAACGGAAATATTTTCCTTATGAAGCAGCTCCACCGCTTCCTTACTGGTCGGCTTTACCACATCTGCCACCGCTATCATCCCAAGCAGCTCCATTCCTTTTTCCTGTGCTCTCGCAAATAACATTGGAGTTTTTCCCTGTTTCGCAAGAGTAGTAAGCATCTGCTTTTGTTCGGGATTAAGAATAACCCCCTCCTTCAGCAAAAAGGCTTCATTGCCGGCAATATAATCAGTACCTTGCACACTGCCCCGGATACCTTTCCCAAATACTGCTTCAAAGTTTTCTACAGAAACAGGCGTATACTGCTTTTGCTTTGCATATTCCACAATTGCTGCTGCCAACGGATGCTCACTGGAGCACTCTAAACTGGCGGCAATGGGTACGAACGCCTGTTCCTCCATTCCGAAGACCTTCACATCCGTCACCCTTGGCTTTCCCTCTGTAATCGTCCCTGTCTTATCAAGCACTACGGTATCAATCTGATGAAATGCCTGCAGTGCTTCTCCCGACTTAATCAGCACACCATGCTCTGCACCGGCTCCGGTTCCTACCATGATGGCAACGGGTGTTGCCAGTCCCAGGGCACAGGGACAGGATATAACCAGCACTGCAATACCACAGGACATCGCAAACTCAAAGGCTGCACCGGCAAACAGCCAGACTATAAAGGTAAGCAGGGCAATCCCAATTACTACAGGTACAAACACTCCTGCCACCTTGTCTGCCAGCTTGGCAATCGGGGCTTTCGATGCAGATGCCTCCTCCACCAGCCGTATCATCTGGGCTATCGTTGTATCCTCGCCCACCTTGCTCGCTCTCGCCTGCACCACACCGTTCAGGTTGATGGTAGCAGACACAATCGAATCTCCCTGTTTTTTTGCGACGGGAAGACTTTCTCCGGTAATCGCAGATTCATCAAAGGAAGAAGTCCCAGATACAATTATGCCATCCACCGCAGCCGCTTCTCCCGGCTTCAACAGGAAAATGTCTCCTGCCCTGAGCTCCTCTGCACCAATTACCTCTTCCCTGCCATCCTTTAACACTGTTACTGTCTTCGGTGTCAAATCCATCAGCTTCGTAATGGCCTCACTGGTTTTACTTTTCGAGCGGTGTTCCAGATATTTACCAATCGTAACAAGTGTTAAAATCATACCTGCTGATTCGAAATACAGGTCATGGCTATATTGAGCCACTAAATCCAGATTACCATGACCCAGCCCATATCCAATCCGGTAAATTGCAAAGATTCCATAAAGCACTGCTGCCCCTGCCCCAACTGCAATGAGGCTGTCCATATTGGGGCTCCCCCTCCAAAGAGTAGAAAAACCCTTCGTAAAATACTTCCGGTTTAATAGTAAAATAGGTATCAATAACAACAACTGGGTAAATGCAATAGTAACCGCATTGGCATTACCATGTAAATAATTCCTTGTAATGTACGGCAGTTCCAAAGACAGGGCAGAATATAACATGTGTCCCATAGATACATACATCAAAGGAATTAAAAAGACAACCGACCATATAAGCCGATTTCTCATACTCCTATCCTCCTGTTCCCGCTTCCGCTTCTGCTCTTCTCTGGCAGCCTGCTTATCTGCCTTCTGGGCGAAAGCTTCATCTCCTCTTAAGCTGGCACCATATCCCGCCTTGGTAACAGCATCTATAATCTCATCCTTAGAAAGGGCACTTTCCTCATATTCAATCTGCATACTATTGGTGAGTAAATTCACAGTAAGACTGTTCACGCCTTCCAATTTAGATACACACTTCTCCACATGGGAAGAACAGGCAGAACAGGACATTCCTGTAATATCATATACTTCTTTTTTCATGGTATCACCTCGCTTTATACGATAGATAATTAGATGATATAATTCAATATTTCTGCTATTTCACAATTACCTATACTATACATTTTTATTGTAAACATATTCAAGAAAAACATGCACCTTCATAAACTATACCATAATAGTAACAGCCCAAAACTCACATTTCATTACTAAATCATAATTACTTATGAAGCTTACTTCATCAACTTCTTCAAAAGCTCGCAAAGCTCATCCACAGCGTCTTCATTGCCTTCCCTGATATCATCTGATACACAGGTCTTGATATGTCTTGCCAGCAATTCTTTATTAAAGCTGTTTAAAGCAGCACATATTGCGGATACCTGTGTTACAATATCAACACAGTACCGGTCTTCCTCCACCATAAGATGAACTCCGCGTACCTGTCCTTCAATCCGCTTCAGACGGGTCAGTAAAGCCTTCTTCTCTTCTTCCTGCCTTACCTTATGACGGATGTCTTCTGAACTTAATGCTTCTCCTGTCTGACAATTACATTTCATAGCAGCCTCCTTATACCCCCTAGGGGTATATAAATTATATTAAAATTGTGGAATTATGTCAAGAGGACATCTCAACAAAACATAGAATAGTTTTAGAAAGTGAATATAAATTAGAGTATTAGAACACCTATGCGACAAGTACCAATAGACATTTAATTATTATTGTGGCTTTTATTTTTTTAACTGACAATATGCCCATCGGATAATTCCACAATCTTATCACATCTGCCAGCAATTTCCGAGTCGTGCGTCACAATAATAATGGTAGTTTGAAACAGCTTCCGAATATGAAATAATAACTCTATCACATGATTCCCGGTCTCTTTATCCAGATTTCCAGTCGGTTCATCGCAAAGCAACATACGAGGCTTATTAATAAGTGCTCTTGCAATCGCCACTCTCTGCTGCTGTCCTCCGCTCAATGCGTTGGGAAATTTCCTTTCAATACCACCAAGCTCCAGATTTTCAATAATTGTCTGGTAGTACTCCTCATCAATTTTCGTTTTTGCTATCTTGGCAGGAACACCGATATTTTCCTCAACACTAAGCTCTTCAACCAGCTTAAAATCCTGAAAAACAAACCCTACTACCCGGTTACGGTATTGGAGAATTTCAGAATTTGAATAATCCGAAAGATTTTTTTCACCATATAGCACAGAACCGTCCGTCGGATAATCAATCCCCCCTATCATTTTAAGAAGTGTCGTTTTCCCACTGCCGCTTTTTCCGGTTATTGCAAGAATATCCCCCGCCTCAATCACAAGGCTTACGTTATCCAACGCCTTGATACAAAGCTCTCCTGTTCCATATTCCTTTGTCAATTCCTTAATTTCTAACATGATTTTTTCTCCTCTTATTTGAAAAAACAATATCCTTCGTTCCAAACACACATAACAAGGCAATCACAACTGCTTCAACTAACAGCGAAATAATATAAAACCTTATATATGGATACTGAAACAGATTGATAAACCCTCCCATATTTAGCTGCGAACCAATTTCAAAATTCATCTGCAGCATTCCTGCATTACTCTCCAGCAAATCCCTCATGGTAATGGGAGAGCCACATAGCCTGTATATGTTTAAAATTCTTCTCTCATAGAAATAGATTGTAACCCAGCCGACCAGACAGGCAGCCCCCTCGGCAAGCAGCAGGATTCTTAAAAAGATTCCCGTAATGTCAAAGCTTCGGCATCCCAGATAGGAAAGTAACTCAAGATTACCTTGGCAGTCCGTTTTTTTGATTTTTATGTATGCCCGTATCATAAAATAGGAAAATATCATTAAAATCACAAACAGTAATACCACAACAAAGAAATGGGATTTCTGCTCTGTCCTTATCCTATCCCTCACCTGCTTTGAGGAAACATCATCCATATCTGTATCTGCGTTACAGATGCTGTACCACGTCTTCTCGAAGCTCTCCTCCATCTGTTTCGTTGTATGCTCCTTAAGCTTTACGCCAAGCTTCGTATAATTGTGGTCGGATACACCAAAATTCTTTAACCCATCCGTCGAGGTTACAAAATACATGCCCGCCTGCTCCGGCAATAAATTATCGACACCGTAAAAATCGTCAAAAAAATCCTCCTTTTTAACAACCGCACCGATTACCGCCTCAAAATCCCATCTGCTTCCAAAGGCATACGCATCCTGCTTTACCGTTTCTCCGGTTTCGTCATAGTAATAATCATAAGTAAAATCCGGCTCTACCCAATCCGGTATATTCCTGCTCGAAAAATTATAATCCTCAATATCTTTATCTGTAATTTTTAAATCCGTAAAATGAATCCTGTCTCCAACCGCATATTCCGGTTTCGTTCCATCGTCTGCCATTACCAGTACGACTTCTTCCCCACGGTTTATCTTCTCCTCATGGATGCTGCCGCTCACGACATCTCGTCCATATTTCTGCTTTACATCCTCTACACTGGCAGCGAGCATCGGTATATTATAAGTATTCTCATACTCTGCCATTGAATAACCCTGTTTTTTTTTGTGCTTTTTCTATCAGCTCGCCATATCCTCTATCTATCTCTTCTCCCATTGCATAAGACACATACTCACTCACCGAGTACATAGAAAGCATACCGGATGGATTGTCTTCGATAACCTTCATGCTTGGAATCTCTATGACAGCCTGTACCTTCTCTACTGCTTCCTCCCCTAGAAGCCTTTGATACTGTTTATTTGTCACGCCCCTGTCATGCCGGTTCAGGCTACATGTTTCAAACTGTGCCAAATAAAAATTTTTATTCGCAAGGTAATCCAAATCCGTTAACCCAAGGTTATTAAGCTCATCCTTTTCCATAGAGACGGCAGTATCATATTTGGCATAGATAAACAGGGAACCAAAATAAATGCACATAAATATTACAGACACAACAGCTGCCACAACTACTATCTGCCCCTTTTTTATTTTCATCAGACAGGCCAATTGTCCGGCATAGCTCTTTATAGGCTTCCTGCGTCCGGGTACCTTGCGTTTTTTCCCCTTGCCGCTCACACTTGGAAACTCCAAATAGCCTATCACAGCGATCATCGCAAACAGGGAGGAAAAAAATATCACTGAAGCAGCATATAAAAACGGAGGAATCGTCACTGCTTTTATAATACGGTTTACGGTCAGACCGGATTGTAACGGTGTAGACGAGTCAAGGCACTGAAGCAAGAAAATGCACTCATATACAGCCCCCCCCATAATGAGTCCAAGCATGATAGAAACAAGGAGTATCACACCGAGTTCCCCTAGCAGGCAGCCAAGCATCGTCCGCCTGCTCATACCCCACAGCCCCATCAGGCTAAAGGTCTTCATCCGTTTCTGATATAAGCTTTTAAACGAGCAGAATACAAGAATAACCACGAGCAGTGAAATAACCAGCGAAAACAGCGGAATAAGGATTGCCGATTCAAACCTCTTTTTCGTAGTTCCCATGGAAGCCGCAACGTCGCCTTGCGACATCTCCTGTGCATTGGTTATAAACGATGCTTCAACCCTTGCTTTTCCATCATCACCACAATAGACATATCCCCCATCCTCTAAAAATGTGTATACCGTATCCGAAGCAGCTTCATCAGCCGATTCTGTCATGAGAGCACATAGTATCTCTCCCCTATGGTTCTGCCCCACAAACACCTCCGGATAGGTAAACTCACTCTGGCTGGCATTATCCCAATTTCTATCTATGTTATCCAGTATTCCGCATATCACATACTGCTGCTCCGTCTCTTCCCCGTCGTATGTTACAGACAGGTTCACCGTATCCCCTATCACAGGTCGGATACCAAGCCTTATAAAGAACCTCTCCGGTGCTGCCAGTTCGTTCTCCTTCTCAGGGAGACTGCCCTCCAGACACATTGGATGATAGAGATCCATGCTTTCCTCATCCGCACTGACGAGTGCCACGCTCCCGTCTGCAAGCTCTGCTGTCC
This sequence comes from Lachnospira sp., assembly GCA_017621205.1. Classification (GTDB taxonomy): domain Bacteria; phylum Bacillota; class Clostridia; order Lachnospirales; family Lachnospiraceae; genus NC2004. The sequence continues at coordinate 37,179 of JAGATQ010000032.1, read as the reverse complement.
CCTCCTCCCGCAACACGCCAACCTGTGCGAATGCCGGATTATTCTTCATAGCACTGTACTGCTCCTCCGTGATGTGAAGGGCAATATAATTATAATTTCCTGAACTGCATAACCCATCCTCGTACTCCGTCATCATGGAGCCACGCACAAGCAGCAGGGTCACCACCAAGGTTACCATACCTAGCAGCACCGAGAAAACGGCTGCCCTTGTCATCCTCTTATTATACTTATAGAAATTAAGTGCATATGTAACCATCGCTTTTATCTGCTCCTAACGTGAACGCAACAACAATTGTTTTTCTCCAACCTAATTGCCATACGAACAATATCCGCTAATCTGCCCACTGACCTTTCCGGAAACTGCCCGCACCTGTACATCATACTGCTTATTCTTAGACATTGTCGCTGAAATATATGGTCCCTGTGTCTGATAAGGAAACGTACCTTCTGCTAATATTTTTTTCCCAAGACTAATATTTAGCTTTGCATCTGTCTGCGTCGTCGGTCTGGTTCTTACATATAACGTACCACCGCTCTTATCTGGTATAAAGCTTGTCTTTGTCACATAAGTTGTCCCTACTTTCTCATAACCAACAGGTGCAATCGTCACCGTTGCCGCATAGGCACTAAGTGACGTTCCTGACAATAACACCAATGCCAGCAATGCTGTTACCATACCCTTCCGTCTTCCTATGCTGCCTGTCTCCTCCGTCCATGACTGCTCTTTAAAACCATTCCTGTTCTTTTTGCTAAAGCTTTTGTTCCTCATACTCATTACCTCCTAATTTTAATTGTTTTAATCTTTCGCTATATATGCCAAAAATTTTCCACACTCACTCAACCCATGATACCATACGACATATTATTATTCAATTATAAATAAATCCAATAAAGTGCAATGATTGATGGAATAAATGAAAATAAAGAACATTTTATAATATAAAAAAGCGGTACTCTCACCGCCTTTTTATATCACTATTTTAGATTACACAATATGCAAAATCCTTACACTAATCAAATCAACCTAACAAGCTCCGGAAACAACTCGATACTCCTCCTTAAAATCCCCTTCATATAAGCAATCGCAATTCCATAATTGGTAAATGGTACTCCCTGCTCTACCGCCTGCTGCATCCTGTAATTCACTTCTTTCTCGTTAAGCATACAGCCCCCGCAATGGATAACCAGCACATAACCGGACAGGTCCTTCGGAAACTCCCTGCCGGAACAGGTATCAACCCTAAGCTCCCTGCCTGTCTTTTCCCTCAGCCATTTTGGAATCTTCACCGTTCCGATATCCTCACATTGGCGGTGATGGGTACAGCCCTCTGCAATCAGAATGCTATCTCCATCCTTTAGATTGGAGATGGCTGCAACTCCTTTTACCGCTGTTTCTAAAAATCCCTTATACCGTGCCATCAAAATAGAAAAAGAAGTCAAAGGAATATCCCTCGGTGTATCCTTCGCTACTGCTGCAAATACCTGACTGTCCGTAATCACCATAGCCGGCTTCCTACGAAACTCTTTTAGGGCATGGTCAAGCTCGCTCTCTTTTACGACAACGGAAGCCGCACCAGCCTCTAGCAAATCCCGAATCACCTGCTGCTGGGGCAATATCAAACGCCCCTTCGGAGCGGAACTATCAATGGGCACCACAAGAACCACCATATCATTTTCCGATACCAAATCAGCAACCAGTGGCTGCCCATTGCTATCCTTGGAAAGCATGGTGCCAAGTGCCTCCTTCAATTCATTCAGCCCCTGCTTTTCCTTGGCACTCACAGGAACTACACTCACCCCATACTGTTTTTGAAGCCCCTCAGTATAGTCCTTTACCGCCTGCTCCCCCTTTGCCTGTATCATGGTTTCTATCTTATTCACCGCTATAATAGCCGGAACTTTCTTTTCCCTTAATTGGGCAAGCAGCTTCTTTTCCTCCTCTGACACATCCTCCTGTGCAGCAAGAACTACGACAGCAATATCCGTTTTCCGGATAATTTCCTTTGTTTTCTCCACCCGAAGAGCACCGAGCTCCCCCTCATCATCCAGTCCAGGAGTATCTATTATCACAACTGCCCCAAGAGGCAACAGCTCCATAGACTTCATCACCGGGTCTGTCGTCGTCCCTTTTTTATCGGAAACCACCGCCAGTGACTGGTTGGTTATAGCATTGACCAGACTGGATTTGCCAACATTTCGATTTCCAAAAAATCCAATATGCACCCGCTGTCCCGAAGGAGTACTATTCATATTTGCACCCATACCTGTCAATCCTTTCTAGCATCACTGCCATGCTATTGCTTTTCCACCGCCAGTTCATAATTTCCCTCAAAAATATCCTTCTTGATAATATAAATATCTTGATAATCGTCTGTACGAATTGCCATATAGTCTCCCGCATCTCCTAAGAAGTACCCCTGCTCTTCCTTTATTGAAAACACCTTTGTTCTTTTGGTAAGCTGTCTTGCATATATTTCATTGCCCGACACCGGATAACAGACTCTTGCCAACTCGTCCAGACTAATATATTCACCCTCCGGCACTGTTTCCACCGCAGGTATATAATAAAGCATCTGTTCAAACACATCCAATGGTTCATCACTCATTTCATAAGTTTGCTCAAATTTATCCCTTGCAATATCATATACCTCACCACGGCAGCCAATCATAATATAGGTATCTTCATTTGCAGTAACAATCACACCAGATTCATTTTCCAGTGTCTTAATACAGATTTTTTTGCCAGCCTCTACAATATCCAGCGTCTTCACATAAAACCACTTCTCCTGCTTTTTGACAAACCGTACCATACTGCGAATCTCTTTCTCATGTTCTTTAGCATATCTGGCAGCATCAACAAGCTCTATCTCATTAAAATACTGCTCCACACGGTACATAATATATTGCAACGTATCATATATTTCCTTCTCTGCCTCATACACCCGCAGCATAACAAGTGAAATCTGCCCTTGGGCGTAGGCAGCATCTCCCTTTACCAAACCAGAATCCTCTAATAAATACCCTAGAAATTCCAATGCCCTGACCATTCTGGTGCGACTAAAGAAATATAACTCCTGCTGTTCCTGCAAATGATGGGAAACCAATAGAAAATCAATGTTATGTTCATTTAATAATTCAAACGCCTTCTCCTGTCCAAGAATCATCCCCTCTGCCGTATATTCAGCAAGAAGAAAATTCTTATCCTTATAATAATAGTATTCTGCACCGGGTAGTTGCTCTAATTGCTCTGTAAACCTCTCAAAATGATATGTTTTTGAATTCATAATACTCCTCCTTACCAGTTCTTCAGACATTGCTCCGCAAAGGTTTGAAATCCTTTATTCACATGTGTAAACGAAAGAGTCACTTCCTTATCCTCCCGCTTCATCACCTTGGCATATACATTGGTAAATACTGCCTTACCACTACGCTTTGCTGCAAATATCTCCACATCAGAATACTCCTTAATATCAAAACCATCTGTATCCTCAAGAAGCACCTTAGCTGTTTTTCGTGAAAAATAGGTAAGGTTGGCTGTTACCATCTGCTCCGTAATCATTTTTCCATCCAGCAGGTACAAATTAAAAACAATCCGTTCCTTAATCAAATGCAAAATATCTGATGCCGTATATTCCACTGCACAAGCATACCTCCCCGATATCGCCAACACTTCACAGATTGGCACCGGTTTTTGTATTCCTTTCACACTAATCTCAATTAAATTTCGTACCTTCACCTGGCAATCTACCTTGCCAATGGATTCTTGGGAAATTAATATCTGCCCCCCAAGACTATAGCTTTCAATTCTTGAACACAGATTCACCGCCTGTCCAATCACATTATATCGCATCATATTCTCGGAACCAACATTGCCAATAAATACCTCTCCCCGATGAATTCCGATTCCCATCTCCAACACAGGATAATGGAGAGATTCGCAGTACTCGTTGACACGCTGCATCTGATTCTGCATCTGAATAGCAGCAGCGATTGCCTTCTCTGTCTGCTCCGTGGTCACAAGAGGAGCACCAAACACAGCGAGAATCGCATCACCGAGATATTCAATCACAGTACCATTATGCTCGGTAATTACCTCCGCCATAACAGAGAAAAAATGATTCAATACATCCGTCACAACATCGGAATCCAGCGTTTCTGACATAGAAGTAAACCCTCTTAAATCTGCCATCATAATGGTAATCTCTCGTTTCTCTCCACCAATCGCTGCCCCCTGTGGCTGCTCTAGTATCATATCCACCACCTGCTCGGAAAAATACCGCCCAAATATCTGGTGCAGAAGGTCATTACGGGAACGTAGCTGGTCATTCAAACGCTGCACCTCTTTTGCCACCAGCAGATCTCCCGCCTGCTTCTGCAGCATCTTCTCATAGCTTTTCGTCACATCGTGCTGCCAAGCCGTACGTTCAATACGAAGAATCTCCGCCTTAGAAAATGGTTTGTGAAGCACTACGGTTGCACCCTTGGAATAGCACAGCTCATCCATCTCCTCGGTTCTATTCTCCATCATAAAAAACAGGGGAATACCTGCCAATGCCTGATGCTGCTTTATCTGTAACAGCACCTCTTCTGACATATCCTTTTCCCTGTCATAATCCAATATAATTAAAGAAGGAGTATCCTTCAATACTCCCATCTCATCTGTATGACTCATAGCCTTATGAAGCACCTCATTAGAAAGAATACAAACCGCACGCATGCTCCCATCAGAATTAATTGCCCTCTGTGCCTCAATCATCTCTTTCTTGTCACGCCCGATTACCCATATCGTCTTCATATTATCTCCTCAAATCCTGCCATACCCTTCTGCCTGATGCAAGCATTCCATCAGACAGCCAGCCTTTCTTCACCTTACTTAACTTGAAATTATCGCCTCTTGGTGGAATGCCACTTCACTTGTGAGCCAGAACCTGTCTGCATTCCTTCTATCTCCTTACACTTATCACACAACTTCCCTGTACGGATTGGTGCTCCACACCTAACACAGGACAATCGTCCGGCAGCGTACTTTGGAATCTCTAAAAACTCCTCTCTTAAAAAATACTCCACTGAATCTCTTGGTACTCCGGTTTCCCGTGCAATCAGCACTGCAGAACGGGAACCATTCTGTTCCAGATAATTCCGCACCTTTCTCAAATAGTCATAATTCTCCCTTCCACATGCCCGGCATTCATAGACACCCACACCTATCTCCTTAAGTCCACCACCACAAAACTGACATTGGATTGGTGCAGGATTCTTGGAAAAAACATCCACCTTCCGCTTGGACATTCTTCTACCAGCTTCTTTCTGTCCAGTATGTTCTTCCTCTTGCTTCTCCTCTTTTTTCTCTTCCCTGGGAAGCAGTTTAAGAAGCCGATCCTTCAACATACGCCTTCCCCTATCTGCATTCTCACTGTAAGGAATCATCTGTACATTATTTAAATAAAAGGAATACAAATCATTAAGCGGGGTATTGTCAATCTTAACCGGAACAATTGTTTTCCGGCAATTAACCGCCATATCAATCTCCTTCTCTACCCATATGGAGACCTGCGACTCCTCTGAAAGCACCAAAAGGAAAACCTCGCATTCCTTAATCGCCTTCGGAATCTCCCTTGCGTAATTAGACCCCACAGGAATCATCTCCGGAGCCTTCCAATAAGATATACTTAATTGTCTTAACAGCCCCAGAATATCATTGACAACCTTCTCATTCTTAGAGCTGTGGCTAACAAATATTCTTTTTCTTTCCGCCATAACAGCACCCTCCCAAGAAGTTAAGAAACCACACGGTTTCTGCCAGATTCCTTCGCTTGATATAATCGCTCGTCCGCCTCTCTGATATTCTCATCAGATGAACGCTCTATAAGTAATGGTGCTACTCCAAACGACATAGTAATCTTAATTATCTGTCCACCAAACTCACACGTTGACTCCTCTACCTGCTTGCGAATATTCTCTGCAAAAGCAACAGCCTCAGAAATACTGCATTTAGAAAGCAGCATCACGAACTCTTCCCCGCCCCAGCGGACAACCTCATCACCATTCATAATATTACGTTGCAAAATATCAGCAACATGCATCAAAACCATATCACCTGCATTATGCCCATAGGTATCATTTACCTTTTTAAAGAAATCAATATCACATATAATCACCGCTGTCGGACGCTTGTCATTGTCCTCCCTTACCTGCTCACCATAATATTCAAAGAATCCGCGTCGGTTCTTAAGACCAGTCAATGGATCTACCTGAGCTGCTTCATACAAAAGATGGGATTCCAACGTCTTATTGCAATATGCTGCCACCATGGCAAGCCTTTTGATATCCTTCTCATCAAAGGGAGCCGCTTCCCCATCCTCTCCCATCTTATTAATTGCCTGAAAAGCACCAATAACCTGCCCTTTCTCATTTGTCACCGGCATACAGAGGATAGACTTTGTTACATAACCTGTCTCCTTATCCACCTCCGGATTAAAACGGTCATCCTCATAGGGGTGATTCATCACAATAATTTCTTTATTGGAAATCGTAGCACCTATGATTCCGGTTCCCTCCGGCACAACAATCCTTTCACTGCCAGATGCTGCAAGCGTCCAATATTGCTTTTTCTTCACGTCATAATACCACAAGGACGCCCTATCAGAATTCACAAGTATTTTCCCCAAATCCGTCAAAAGGCAAATAGTATTATCAAAACGTCGTTCATTTACAAGCTCACTCATATAATAGAAAATCTGCTCTAACAATTCCTCTGCTTTATAGGGTTTATTTTTTTCCATAATATCCTCACTTTTCCTATAACAATAAAATAAACTATATGAACTACTATCAATGTAATCCCTGCCCATGACGTATGGCTTGAAACCTAGCATACCATAACCATACTACTTTCTCATAACAACTCTTGGGAAAGACATGAAAGCTGATGCTTGATATACTCAAGAGAACGCTTCTGCAACGCAAGTTCTGTCGTCTCAATCAGTACGCTGCAACCCCTAAAATACTGTTTATAATATCTATCAAATTCTTTCCAGATAATCTGTCCGTCTCCCAATGCCAGGTGCAAATCCTGCCTTAAATCATTGTCATTAATATGAATATGCTTCGTATATGGGGCTACTGCTTCTACCCATTCAGACAAATTAGTACCAAAAACATTGGCATGAGCATAATCAAAACAAATCCCATAATTAGGATATTGTTTCAGCCGTTTTGAAATCGCTGTAATGATATCTGGTTTCTCATCAAACATATTCTCTAAATATATATTCTGCCTTGGAAATCTTTCTAACAGCTCTTCTAAATAAGCAGCAGTCTCTTCAATAACAGAATCCTCATATTCTGTATCTTTAAGAAACGGATTCGCATTGGAATGAAACACAACTGCCGTCAGGGAAAGCTCATTAGCAATCTCCATGCTCTGCTCCATCCTAAGTCTGGAAATCTCCCGGATTCTCCGGTCCTGACTAAACACTGTAACATCCAGAAATGCTCCATGCATTGTGCTTCCTATTGGAATGCCTGCTTTTTTGTAGCTTTCCATAATATCCTTCTGAACCTTCTCATCATCCAACACATCGGGATTATAAAAATCATTCATCTCGAAAGCTACCCCATACTCCTCAGCAATATTCTTATATTCTGCTAACTGCCCCACCTTGGACACAATCAATATTCTGCCCATATTACACCTCAATTTTATGCGTGTTTATATGTGTACCTTGAAACATGATATCGTCTAGCGAATCTATCCTCTCTGTTAACTGCTTATAGTATAGCACATCCCTTCTAGCGACACAAATATATAATTTCTTGATTTTTTAGACATTATGCACGAAGTAATATAATACTTAAGAGTACCAGACACTATCACGATTCAAACAATGGTAGCGATAGAACATAATCTAAAATTGCGATGGACACACTGCAAATCATTACAGAAACCCATCGCAAAACAAGCTGCTGATACCTACGAACCATGGCAAGCAACATTGATAACTGCAGCCGAATCAACGTAGGATTAAAGCGATAAAAAATCCAGAACCGCTATTAGTGTATATAGAAGAATTTTACATGGTTTAACTTAAATCTTTTTCTACCTTTTTCTACTTTTATGCATCCCTCTCCGCCCTTTCATCAAATTCCTCAACAGGCATAGGCTTTGCAAAATAATATCCTTGAATCATATCACATTCATTTGCGGCCAAAAATTCCACCTGCTCCTTCTTCTCTATCCCCTCTGCCACAACCTCCATATCTAAGTTTTTAGCCAGCCGAATTGCTTCTTTTACTACAATCTCGCCACGCTTCTCTGTATCCTTCCCCCTAAAAAACTCCATATCCAGCTTTAGAACATCTACCGGTAATTCTTTCAGGGAATTCAACGATGAATAACCCGCTCCAAAATCATCCATCGAAAGGCGAAATCCATACCCTTTCAGCTCACTAAGAATCTTCTGCAAAATCCTCTTGTCACCAAAAAAAGCACTTTCGGTTACTTCCAATTCAATACCGGAATGCTCAGCCCCATATTTATCTATCAATTGACAGATATGGGAAGACAAATTATCCTTTGTAAAATTCGCTCTAGAGACATTCACAGAAATGATAATGGGCTTTTTGCCCTGCTTTTTTCGTTCTGCTTGAAACTTTGCCACAGCCGCAATCATATAATCATCCAAACGGGTTATGAATCCATTTTCTTCAAATATAGGAATAAACCGTCCGGGAGGAATCATTCCCTCTGTAGGAGAAATCCATCGCACCAAAGCCTCTGCCCCCACAAGCTTATTCGATACTGGATTATACTTGGGCTGTAAATACATCTGGAACTCATGATTGTGTAAAGCTGCTTCCATGGTATCCTCCACCTTATGCTTCCACATCTGCTCCTGCAAAATCTGTTCATCAAACAGCTTGATGAATTGTCCTTCCTTCTCATGAATTGTAAGTCTCGCTGCATTGGCATAGTGAAAGAATCTTTCTATATCCAGTTGCATCTTCAAATGTTTTTTGTTTTCTTTCTTTAAAGCTTTCAAATCTATCTGATACAATCCGGCTTGAAAAGCTATTGTTCTACCCTCCTGAATTGCTGTCAAGTCTGTCAAAAGCTTCTCCAAACGTTTTTCACACTGCTCCACAGAATCCGCCTGCAGCAGCAATCCGAAATCTGCTTTTGAAAAACGGGCAAATACCTCCTGCTTTCCAATCTGTTTCTGAAGAAAAGTATCAATATCTGTTAACAGCACTTCCCCCGCTTCATTGCCATAGCACAGGCAATACTCTTGATAACGGTTCATATGCAGATTCACTACTTCATAGAAATTTCCAGTAATTCTCCTTTTAGCCAATATTCTCTTACCCTGCTGTATAAAATACAACCAGTTTTTGCCACCGGTAACAGAATCCATATATAATAGCTTTATCATACGCCTCTGCATCCGAACAGAAGAAACCACATTTATCATAAGCAAAATGACAGGAACCATTAGGGGAATCATGACTTCAGCACTTACCGATAATATAAAAAGAATATCCCGCTTAACCAAAATTAATGGTGTTTTATAATATAAGTGATATCCATCCAATTCCACCGGAATCTCCACCCAGTAAAAATCCGAAATAATTGTCTGTGATAGCCAGTCTTTATCATTAACATCTTCCCCTGCCAATACCTCTTTAAGCTGGCTCCACATTCTTCTAAAAGATAGATATTCGTTTAATATTTCCCCCTCGTTTTTATTGTTGACATCCGGATAAAGCATATAATGCGTATCCCTCAAAGAATCAAAATTCGGTACAGTGCCTTTTAAACTCTTAAGTATATTGTTACTCTCATCAGTAATGCAAATATCATTTTCTTCTCCCAGATATTTCTCAAGGGAATTGACTCTACTTAAAATGTCACCCTCCTTAACGTCCGCTGTAATGATATTCCCCCAATATTCCGCTTCATCATAAATCGCAGTTACCTTCTGATCTATTATATATTGTTCAAAGAAAAATAGGAGTGCAAATACAAAATATACACATATTACAAGGAACATTAAAAATAATAATATTGCCGGTATAATACTTTTTTTATAGAATCTTTTTATATCCTGCTTCTTTTGTCGTTTCATTTTAATCCTCCCCAATCCCCTGTATGATGCCAACCCAACCTCAATCTATTTGTAAAGATACATGCCATATTTTACCACAATAAAAAGGAGCGTGCAAACATTTTAAAGTTTGACCTTTTGCTACACGCCTGATATTTGTATGTATTTCATTCTAAATTACCACCTCGGCATTGGCAGCCTTAGTAAGTAACAATTAAAAAAAAGGAAACCTCAATAAAATCAAGGCTTCCTCAGTTTGAATCCAATGCGGAAGATGGGACTTGAACCCACACGACATTGCTGCCACAAGATCCTTAGTCTTGCTCGTCTGCCAGTTCCGACACTTCCGCATATCAGTAAATCACCGACTAAAACAGAATACCATTTTGCCATTGGTTTGTCAATCATTTTTTCAACATTCTTAGCAGAATTGCCTAAAACACCTTTATCACAAAGAAGGTTTAAACAATTCTGCAAACAAGTCATCTCCCCTATCTCTCTGCACTGGATATCGCCTCAACGGCTACACTTCCACCACGGACCACCTCAATGCGGTTCGGGAAAATCCGGTTGAACAATGCAATCATATCATTATTTTTCATCTCTGTCTGCACACACTCCACCAGCACAGATTTCTTGCTATAATCTGTTACCTTTAATTCAAATGCGTTGACAATACGAAAGATTTCCTCTCTGTCCTTATCCGAACAGCTATTGATTTTGATAAATAAAATCTCCTTTTTGTGAATCGGTATATCCGTAAAGTCCATTACCTTTATAACCTCGATACTGCGGTTTAGCTGCTTTTTAATCTGTTCAAAGGTAATATCATCACAGGTCAGTCCGATTGTCATACGGGACACACTTGTATCCTCTGTTTCACCCACTGTTAAGCTATCCAAATTATAGGATTTACCGGAAAACAAACCGGAAATCTTCGCCAGCACACCAATTTGATTCTCTACATAAAGAGAAATCCATCTTTTCTTCATATTCATGCTTATCGCCTCCAAATATCTAATCTATGTCATATACATTTCGTGTCATCCTAACAATCCATAATCATATCATAAAGCGGTTTGCCTCCCGGCACCATAGGAGAAACATTCGCCTCCCGCTCAATAATAAACTCAATCAGGGTCGGTGCATTTTTATGCTCCTTAGCATAGGCAAATGCCTTTTCTATATCCTCTTCCTTCATAACACGGATTCCATAAGCATCATAACTCTCGGCAAGCTTCACAAAATCCGGGGTATACTTTGGACAGCATTTATCCTTATTCATACAATCCCGCTCACAGCTTTTTCGATATGTCAGGCAGGTGCTGGAATAGCGTTTATTGAAAAACATCTCCTGCCACTGACGTACATTGCCAAGATACCCGTTATTAAATACTACCAATGTTAAAGGCAGCTCCAAAGCAACTGCTGTTGCAAGCTCCTGTATATTCATCTGCATTCCACCATCACCGGAAATCGCAATGACATCCCGCTCAGGATTCCCAAGCTTTGCTCCAACCGCTGCCGGAAAACCATATCCCATTGTGCCGAGTCCCCCAGAGGTCAGAAGCTGACGGTTGCTTTCAATCTCAAGATACTGTGTCGTCCAAAGCTGGTTCTGTCCAACATCCGTTGTCACAATCGGATTCTCAAAATGCTCATTAATGTAGCGTATTACCTTCTCTGGCGTCAATCCCTCATATCGCTCCATGTTAATCGGATACTGCTCCTTCCACTGTGTCACCTGCTTAACCCAAGGCTCGACAGAAAGCTTTGTGGTATGCTCAAGCAATGCCTCAATTGCCAGCTTTGCATCCGCAACAATCGGTACATCTACCACAATATTTTTGGAAATAGAAGCAGAGTCAATATCAATATGAATAATCGTCGCATGGGGAGCAAATTCACTAATCTTTCCTGTAATACGGTCATTAAAGCGGGTACCAATAGAAAATAACACATCACACTCACTTACAGCATGATTGGCCGCATAGCTCCCATGAATACCAATGTTGCCCATATATAACGAATGACTGCTTGGTACAGCCCCCTTCCCCATAATCGTTGTAATAACCGGAACTCCCGTCTGCTCAGCAAGCTTTGTCATCTGCTCGTTGGCACCAGAGATATTTACACCGCCACCTACTAAAAACAATGGCTTTTTTGCTTTCTTTAAGATACCTGCTGCCTTCTTAATCTGTCCGATATGTACGGATTCATTCGGCTTGTAGCTTCTGATAGCAACCTCCTTTGGATATTCTGCACTTCCCATCGCCTGCTGGATATCCTTTGGCAAATCAATAACAACCGGTCCCGGCCGTCCTGTTCTGGCAATATAAAACGCTTCCTTTATAATCCGCCCCAAATCCTCTCTTTTACGAACCGTTACCGCATATTTACAAATACTTCTCGTTATCCCGACAATATCTACCTCTTGAAAAGCATCATTTCCCATCAGTCCCAATGGTACCTGTCCGGTAAAACAAACCAACGGTACACTATCATAATTTGCTGTTGCTATTCCTGTTACCAGATTCGTTGCACCGGGACCACTCGTTACCAGACACACACCAACCTTACCTGTTGAACGGGCATAGCCATCCGCCGCATGAATCAGAGCCTGCTCATGCCGTGGAAGAATCACCTCGATATCATCCTGGTCATACAGGGAATCAAACAAATCAATCGCCTGTCCTCCCGGATAGCCAAATAAAATATCTACTCCCTCCTCCTTCAATGCTTTTACAAACAAATCTGTTCCTTTTATCATTGCACATCCTCCTTTTCATAAAAAAAATCCTAAACCAATTATCACAATCAGTTTAGGACGAATCATATCCGCGTTACCACCTAAATTCAGAATCTACATTCTGCTCTCTGTCAATACGCAGGCTTTCTGCCTTAAATATTGCTTCCCCTGTAACGGTGGGAATTCCGTTGAAGTCTACTGAAAGCCCAGCTGATGCTTCGTTCGGTTCACTGCTCAAAGGCTACTTCCCTATATCTAAACAAAAGGCTTGCACCATCCGCCCTCTCTCTGGCTGTCTAGGAGTATAGGTACTCCTCCTTATCATTGCATTTGCTATATATGAGTAGATGTTATCACAATCCGTTTGGTTTGTCAAGAAAATAAAAAAGCCGGAAAGCTCCGGCTTTTTAACTACACATACTATGATGTTAGGTCAAAAAGTATTTTGGACCCAACGGATGCCACGGATTGCTCCGTTGTTTCACAACTCCTGCAATCCTGCAAACATTCGAAATCCGCTAATTTACTACGTAAATTGCTCCTTTCTCATGTTTGGCGGGTCCCAAGTTCAAATGCCTTATCATGCAAGCATGAACGGCATATTGACCTTTTGACCCTGGCATCATACTATAAATTTAAGCTAACTTGCTCTTAGCAACCTCAACTAACTGTGTAAATCCTTCTGCATCTGAGATAGCCATCTCAGAAAGCATCTTACGGTTCACCTCAATACCAGCCTGCTTTAAGCCATACATAAACTTAGAATAAGAAAGTCCATTCATACGGGCTGCTGCATTGATACGGGCAATCCAGAGCTGTCTGAACTGTCTCTTACGCTGCTTTCTTCCTGCATAAGAACTGCTCAATGCTCTCATAACAGACTGCTTAGCAACTCTATACTGCTTAGAACGAGCTCCTCTATAACCCTTCGCTAACTTTAATGTTCTATTATGCTTTTTCTTAGCGTTCTGTCCGCCTTTAATTCTTGCCATTATAGTTTCCTCCGTTTCTTTCTAAATCTTACAAATAAGGTAATACCTTCTTCATGTTCTTTACATTGCTAGCGTCTGTCATAACGCCTTTTCTCAAGGTTCTCTTCTTCTTTGTAGACTTCTTAGTTAAAATATGCTGCTTATACGCTTTCTGTCTTTTTAACTTACCAGTACCGGTCTTCTTAAAACGCTTCGCTGCTGCTCTGTTAGTTTTCATTTTTGGCATAACTTTTGTCCTCCTTAAAAATAATCTCTATCGTAATAATACAATGTCAACGTCTACCACAAGGGCTGCAATAACATCATAGAATTAGCTCTACTTACCAGATAGTATCATAATCATACTACGTCCTTCAAACTTAGCAGGCTTATCAATGGTCGCACAATCCTCCAATGCCTCTGCAAACTCTTCTAAGATATGCTTACTGGAATCCACATGTGCTAACTCACGGCCACGGAACCGTAAATTCACCTTCACCTTGTCTCCTTTAGAAAGAAACTTTCTAGCCTGATTAATCTTCGTATTCAAATCATTCTTATCAATATTCGGAGAAAAACGTATCTCCTTCACATCTACAGTCTTTTGTTTCTTTCTTGCTTCCTTTTCTTTTCTCGCCAGCTCGTATTTATACTTGCTATAGTTAATAATCTTACAAACTGGTGGTTTTGCGGTAGGAGCAATCTTAACAAGGTCAAGCTCTGCTTCTTCTGCGAGCTTAAGTGCCTCCTTAGAAGACATAATTCCCAACTGTTCTCCATCTGTACCAATCACACGTACTTCCTTGTCTCGAATCTGCTCATTAATCATACAATCAGCTATGGTTCTGCACCTCCATCATGAAATCTGTTCTAAGAAGAATGCCTTGGCATCCTCCTAATAAAAAAAGTGGTCTGCATAAGCATCCACCTCATAACCGAATAAAGCCAAATTAGCCATTTAGCTATCTAACCCTTTCAAACTATGAACCCAAGTCACCGTTGTGCTAAGGTGAGAGTGGAAACTCTGCTTTCTTTTCATTTTGCGAGTTAATACTCGCAACAAATGACATTATACTATATACATCCAGTCGTGTCAAATGTTTTTTTAACTTGTAAAAATAAAAAGGAAGCGACTATCCACTTCCTTTTTTCTGTAAATTCACACATAATTAATGTATGTAATTATGCTGCAATTAACATAGCAGCTGCTCCTAATGATGCCATAAGAGCCGCACCGGCTACAGCATATAAAATAATGCCAATTACATATACTGCAACTGTAACAATCAAGTATGCCTGCGCAAATCTCTTTCTAATTGGATTACCATTACCAGCAGCCCACACGATTAACATCACGATGTTAACACAGGGAATCATGCAAAGCACGATGGTTCCAATCCACTGTCCAAGAGTCATCTCTTCCATTCTCGCATCCTCCTTTACATATATTTGCGAAATCTCAAGTCCCTCTAACGCAATCATAGTATACTCATTTCGACAATAATTGTCAATATTTTTGCAACATTTTCTTAACACAAACTTCACATATCATTATACAAGCTAAGAAGATAATCGTTACATTCAGCGAAACTCTCGCTTCCACCCGACCATTACATGAAGCATCTTACCAGCCGATAAAATTTATACAATAGATTACGCTTAAAATAGGAAAACGGTGTTCCTATGATATGGGGAAAGAGTCCCTCTTTCTCTCCTTCTAAGGATATGCTTAAAAGTTCCAGATAATTCCCCATTCTAACCATATATACAACAAGCAACATAATTAAAATCATCCATAGCATCCACCGCCAGCCAGATACTGGTCTTTGAAACACATAGCGACAAAGAAAAAAATAGATAAGAAATGCTCCAATCGGAAAAATAACCGGGTTCATACGCCACGCATCTTCAAAACGGAAGCACATCACATAAAGCCCTGCTCTCGTCAGTCCACAGGCAGGACAGGGAAAACCGGTTAACAGCACCATTGGACACATTTTCCCAAGCAGCAAATCTGCGACAACAATATAGATTATTACAAGGATGCCTCCTTTAGAATATGCCTTGATATCTTTTTTCAATTGTTCCATGTTGTTTAATCCCGCTTACATCCTTTTTCAACTATTCCACATCAGCTGACCTTGCTTCCGTCTTGCATTACCTGTTGGCATAATAGTTTAAACATAGCATATCCGCTTTGCTTTATCTATCCCTTTGCATTTTCCGTGACGACCTCTATTTTGCGGATTGCCTTTGTACGAATCTCCTCACATATCTCCTGAATAAAGGTGGCAAGTGGTTTTTGTCCCTCGTCCCCGGCATAACGGCTGCGCACGGATACCAGATTTTCCTCCTCTTCCTTTTGTCCCACAACCAGCATATACGGAACACGGTCTAAGCGGGTCTCACGAATCTTTTTACCAATCTTTTCCGCCCGGTCATCCAGAGTACAATCAATGCCATTTTTCTTAAGCTCTGAGAGTACCTGCTCTGCATAATCCTGATATTTCTCGGAAATCGGAAGGACACGCACCTGCTCCGGACAAAGCCACGTCGGGAACAGTCCGGCATACTTTTCAATCAGCCATGCCAGTGTACGCTCATAACAGCCCATCGATGTCCTATGAATAATATAAGGACGTTTCTTCTCACCATTCTGGTCGATATAATACATATCGAAACGCTCTGCAAGGAACATATCAAGCTGCACCGTAATCATGGTATCCTTCTTGCCATATACATTCTTCGCCTGTATATCAAGCTTCGGACCATAGAATGCCGCCTCTCCGTCTTCTTCAGTATAGTCAATACCGATTTCATCTAAAATCTCCCGCATGGCATCCTGCACCTTATCCCACTCCTCGGCAGTTCCCATGTACTTCTCCTTATCGTTCGGATCCCATTTAGACATCCGGTAAGTCACATCCTCTTCAACACCAAGCACAGTCAGGCAATGCTTCGCCAATGCTACACAGCCCTTAAATTCATCTTTAATCTGTTCTGGTGTACAAATTAGATGTCCCTCACTAATCGTAAACTGACGTACTCTGGTTAGTCCGTGCATCTCTCCCGACTCCTCATTTCGAAACAGTGTAGATGTTTCGCCCATACGGTAAGGCAGGTCACGGTAGGACTTCTGTGTTGCCTTATATACATAATACTGGAACGGGCAGGTCATCGGACGAAGAGCAAATATCTCCTTACCGGATGCACTAACGCCATTTTCATCCTCATCATCCTCACCAAGCAGAAACATACCATCCTTATAATGCCCCCAATGGTCTGAGATTTTGTACAAATCAGACTTTGCCATCAATGGCGTACGGGTTCTGACATAGCCCCACTCGTTGTCCTCTAAGTCCTCAATCCAACGCTGCAGCTTCTGAATCATCTTTACACCCTTCGGCATAATGAGCGGTAAGCCCTGTCCAATTACATCTACTGTCGTAAACAGCTCCATCTCACGACCAAGCTTATTATGGTCTCTCTTTTTGATATCCTCCAGATGCTCCATATAGGCGTCCAAATCCGCTTTCTTTGTAAAGGAAATACCGTACACACGGGTCAGCATTTTATTCTTCTCATCTCCGCGCCAGTATGCACCAGAGGAAGAGATCAGCTTAAATGCCTTAATGGGCTTGGTAGTCATCAGATGAGGTCCTGCACAAAGGTCAACAAATCCTCCCTGTGAATAGAAGGATATCTCCGCATCCTCAGGTAAATCCTCAATTAATTCCACCTTGTAGGGCTCTTTCCTCTCCTTCATAAAGGCAATTGCTTCATCCCTCGGCAAAGTATAGCGTTCTAACGCCGCCCCTTCCTTGATAATTTTCTTCATTTCCTTTTCAATGTTATCCAAAGCTGCCCGGTCAAACGGCTCACAGTCAAAATCGTAATAAAAGCCCTCATCAATTGCCGGACCAATGGTAACCTTGGCATCTGGATACAAGCGTTTTACCGCCTCTGCCAGCACATGGGAGGTCGTATGCCAGTACGCCTTCTTTCCCGCCTCATCCTGAAAGGTTAAAATATTCAACTCACAATCCTTGTCCACCACGGTTCTAAGGTCTACCACCTCACCGTCAATCTCTGCCACACAAGCCATACGGGCTAAGCCTTCGCTAATATCTCTGGCAATATCAATAACCGGCATTGCCTCTTCATATTCCTTACTGGAACCATCCTTCAATGTAATCTTCATGATATGCTCTCCTTGCTTTTTTGTTTTATTCCTCATCATCGTCATCATTAAAACTATTTACATTATCACTCGCAATACTGATACCCTTCTTAATCGGCGCCATCATAAAACCAATAATCACACCAATGCACAGTATCAATGCCCCTGTCAAAAGGGTCTCCCTTCTGGTCACCGTTTTCTCGGTTTCCATATACTCTGACATCGCTTCTTTTGCATTGCCAGCCCATTCTGTAACCATATCTGCTGCCTGCTTTACCAATTCCATACATACGTCCTCCTTTAAATGAAATTATAAAATAAAAAATCCCTGGCACAAGGCCAGGGACGAATATCTTTCGCGGTTCCACCCTAGTTCATAAGAATAACAACCTCTTCTTCCATCACAGATAAAAAGAAGGGCATCCTTACACACTTCATTATGATGATAACGGTATCAGACCGGGTCGGATTAGGACCACTCCAAGCTGGTACTTCCATTCTATCCACATAGATATCTCTCAGCAAATGACATCCTCTCTGTCTGCTTTCCTAGAATGTACAGGTATAGCATCCTCTCTGATAACCATGTCATCCTAAATACTATACCAAACTCTTCCTCGTATTATTATATTCTATTAGCATATTAACCTTTTTAAAATTTCTTGTCAAGCATCCATTTAATCTTGTGATTTTAATATTTTAAGCACAGTATCTTCCCGCTGGTTCAATCTTTGTGCAATCTCCGAAATCGAATAACCTAATTCATCTAAGGTAAGAACTGCACCTTCGAGCTTTCCCTCCCTTTTTCCTTGCTTTATCCCCTGTTCCATACCCTGCTCATACTTTTCATCATATTTCATCTGTAATGTCATATAGTCCAACCTCCATTTCTGATTTTTTCTGACAGATTGTACCGCAGCGTCCAATTCTTTGGTAAAAGCATCTTCAGGCTGTTTTCCATCAATATAGTTAAGCAGTTTTTTCATTCTTGGTCCTACATCATTCATGAAACCTTTTGTGTTTAAGATAATCTTTGTTGTTGCGTCACCTAATCCCAAGTAAAGATTCTGGATACAGCGGTTTTCAAAGGTATAGATATGCCGTCCCTCACCAAACAAATCAAAGGTACATATAAAAATAATAATGCTCTGCTTTAAATTCTTGTAACCGGTACCCTTTTCAAGACTGTTTAAATCTATCATGCCCTGATAATACCGTGTTCTTTTAGGCAGATTCTTATTTCTTCCCGTCTGCATCTCGATGTTATATACCGTATTCTTTCCATCCTCCACAAAAATATCCAGACGAACACTTTTGGAACTGGCAGACAAATCAATGGTATGTTGTGCATCCGGATACTCTATATGGGATATGCTGACATCAAGTATTCGTTCCAGAAACGGTCTGCAATATTTTTGGTTACGCATGATAACACTAAACATGAAGTCATCCTTTAATTGTAGGCTTTCAAATGATTTTTCTTTTATTGCATGATTATTATTACTCATGTAGTTACCTCCTTCTTTGGTTAATACAGGCAGGCAAGTACAAGCATAATTTTGTGTATTTCTTTTCCCGTTTCTATTTATTTCTACTTCTTCTTTTGCTATATTCCTTCACTTTTAGTCTAGCATAACATTGGGGGATTGACAAGAAAAACAGGGCATTTGTAAAAAGTATACAAAATCAATTAAAAATAGTATGGCACATAACAAATTTTGTCGATGCCTATTCTTCCTCTGTCTCCGGTGCAGTAATCGGTTCAAAAATATGCTTATCTTTGCGTTTCTCTACAACACGGTGCTGCTTGGCCTGTTCACAAAAATAATCCTGTGAATTGACCGCTTCCTTTCCCCTTCTGTCCGGCTTTACATAGCTTCCATCAGACTGCATCAGGTGGGCTTTCACATTGTCATTCAGCTCCACCTCCAACACATGAATCACCTCTTCTTTTAAGTCCTCATCCTCCACCGGGAATAAAAGCTCCACGCGGCGGTCAAGATTTCGTGGCATCCAGTCTGCACTTGCCATGAATACCTCTTCCCATCCATCGTTATAAAAATAGTATATCCGGCTATGCTCCAAAAAATTACCAACAATAGAACGTACTGTAATATTCTCACTTATCTTAGGAATTCCTACCTTTAAGCAGCAGATTCCACGGACAATCAAATCAATCTTAACTCCTGCTGCCGATGCCTCATAGAGTGCTGCAATAATCTTCTGGTCGCAAAGAGAATTCATCTTCGCTATAATATGGGCTTCTTTTCCCTCCTCGGCATGCTGCTGCTCTCTCTTAATCAGCTCGATAAAACGGTCTCTCAGCCAGATTGGTGCCACAGTAAGCTTATTCCATACAGGCGGCTCGGAATAACCGGATAGCATATTAAATACCGCCGTCGCATCCTCACCAATCAGTTCTGATGCCGTAAATATACCAAGGTCTGCATAGAGCTTCGCCGTACTATCATTGTAATTACCTGTTCCAAGATGAACATATCTTCGGATACCATCCTCTTCCCGACGTACCACTAACGTAATCTTGCTATGGGTCTTTAAGCCTACCAAGCCATAGATGACATGGCATCCCGCCTGCTCCAGCTTCTTTGCCCAGATAATGTTATTCTCCTCGTCAAACCGTGCCTTTAACTCCACCAGTACAGAAACCTGCTTGCCATTTTCCGCTGCCTGAGCAAGAGCTGCGATAATCGGGGAATGTCCCGACACACGGTACAATGTCTGTTTGATTGCCAGAACATTCGGATCCTTTGCTGCACTCTTTACAAACTCCACCACCGGATCAAAGGTTTCGTAAGGATGGTGCAGCAGAATGTCCTTTCTGCGAATCTGGTCAAATAAATTCTCATCCGCATGAAGCATCTTGGCAGGCTGTGGTGTCCACTTCTCATATTTTAAATGGTCAAAGCCCTCTAGCCCATTCACCTTCATCAAAAAGGTTAAATCCAGCGGTCCATTCATCTTAAAGACATCCTCATCATTGACGGACAGTTGCTTTTTCAGTTCTCTCAACAATTTCTTATCCGCATGATCCTCAATCTCCAGCTTAATTACCTCGCCCCACTGTCGCCGTTTTAATTGCTTTTCAATCTCCTGAAGCAAATCCTCTGCCTCTTCCTCGTCAATCGACAAATCCGCATTACGCATAATACGGTATGGATAAGAACAAATCACCTTATTATTGAGAAACAGCTTATCCAGATTCTTCTCGATAATCTCCTCTAACAGAATAACCGTCTTCTCCCCCTCGACACTGGAAGGCAGTGGTACAATACGGTCAAGTACAGAAGGCACCTGCACTGTTGCTAAATCATACTCATGGGTATTGTCCTTGTTGGAAATAAGAGCGGCAATATTCAATGTTTTATTACGCACCAGTGGAAACGGTCTCGAGGAATCCACCGCCATGGGGGTTAGCACAGGATAGACATTTTTAGCAAAGTACTCATCTACATAATCTGCTTGTTCCTTATTCAACGCTTCATGATGCTCAATAATATGAAGCCCTTCCTTCTTAAGTGCAGGAAGCAGAGAACGGTTCCATGTCCGGTATTGTTCCTCCATAAGCTGATGGGTCTTTTCATTAATTGCAACAAGCTGCTCACCCGCATCCATACCAGCGATGTCGCGCTTTACATAGCCCGCATGCTCCTGATCCTTTAACGATGCCACCCGCACCATAAAAAACTCATCCAGATTGGAGGCAGTAATACTTAAAAATTTAATCCGCTCAAATAATGGTATATGTTTATCCTTTACTTCACTCAGAACACGATAATTAAATTCTATCCATGACAACTCCCGGTTATCATAATATTCCGGTTTTAAATATTTTTTATCTGCCATTAAAATGTCCTCCTTTGCTTAATGATGGGCCGGATACCGTACACCTCTTCGAAGAAATCTGCCTTGCTCTGAAATAATGCTTTCTCCAATGAAATATCTGCTATCGTATCAGTAGATATCACTAATGTTTTATCCTTCAAGGATGCCTTGATATGTTTCATTTTCTGTCTATGGCTTCTATCCAGTGCATTCGCAACCCGAAGTATGGCTGTCAATTTACTAATAATAATGTACTCTTCCCTGCTTAAGCTGCTATTCAGTTCATCATAAGAGGGAAGCCATATCGTATTATACTTTACAATATTAGCAACCAGCTTTCGCTCCTTATGGGATAGTCCAATAATCTCTGTCGCCATAATAATATTGTATGCATCTGTTCCTCCCGCATTCATATTGATGTACTTGCCGCAATCGTGCAGAGTTACTGCAATCTGAAGTAAAAGTCGCGCCCGCTTATCAAGTCCATGTACCTTTCTCATC
The DNA here is from genome assembly GCA_017621205.1 of Lachnospira sp. Classification (GTDB taxonomy): domain Bacteria; phylum Bacillota; class Clostridia; order Lachnospirales; family Lachnospiraceae; genus NC2004. The sequence continues at coordinate 14,832 of JAGATQ010000032.1, read as the reverse complement.
CGGTCAAATATCTCAAGTCCAACCTCTGCAACATCATTAATATGGGGATTGTTACAATGATATCGTTTGGCGATATTCTTCGCCATAGATAAAATATCCTCCTGAAAATCATGATTTAACGGCACTTTCTTCTTGGTATCAGCATAATCTGCTGCAATTCCATCACAAAAATCAATTCCCGGCGTCCAGATAAGCTCCGCCTTGGAACGCTGCAAAAACAATTTATAGACCACCGCTGCCGGTAACAAAAGGCTTGCCACTTCAAGCGGAATTCCATACCTGCTGCTCATCTGCTGTGGCTGCATCGTCTGTACCTTGGCATAGATTGCATCCATCTGCTCCTGATTGATGGAGTTGTGAATCGAAAGCTCTGGCACCAGCTTGATCATGGCAGCAATTTCATCCCCTACTGCAATAATATTCTTAATGGATTTATCCTTCATATAAAAGCTTTCAAAGGTCTCCATCTCATTGCCTACATATTCTGTCAGCATATCGTGAAAGCCGATAATTCTATCCTGTTCATTCTCAAGCAGTCCCTGAATCCGCATAGCACCAATTCTAAGCATCTGGGTTGTTGCCAATGCCTGCTTATCAAAAATAGATATCTGTACACTCCCGGCTCCCATATCTAATATTGCTGTATTCTTCTGGATAATATGATTAAAATCTGCTGTATGGCTGGCAATTCCCTTATACATCAGATAATGACGCTCTGAATTACTCACCACCTGTACATCAATCCCTGTACGAAGCATAATCTGATTCAAAATCACTTCCCGGTTAGCCGCCTCCCGAACTGCACTTGATGCCTTGGCACGGTACTCCGCCACCCTATACTCCTTCATCTTATGTTTAAAACGTAACAGAACCTGACATAACTCTTCCACCAATTCATAAGAAATCTTGCCCGTTCTATAGGTATCCCTTCCCAGTGCAAGATATTGGCTTACCGTATCCAAAAGCTTAATACCACTACCCGAAGAAATCTGATAAATCTTCATGGAAACATCATTAGAACCCACATCTATCGCCGCAAAAACCGAATATGCCATATTCATCACCTCTATGTATATTTTACTAAATTCAATGTAAAAAAGCCACTCCTTTGTATAAATTTTACAAAAAAATTGTAATGAAAAAACTGTCATCTTATGATACTACAATCATAAAATGACAGTTCTTTACTCAATCAATGTCGGTTCATAGATGCAATATATCTTTTAATATAACCCTTTCACAATATTTTGTAATGGGAATTCTGAAAACTCTATATCTAAAGGTACACTGTAACTTATTCACTTGGTTGATTCTTTAGGCAATAATACTTACCTCTGTAGCTTGAGGACCCTTGTCACCATCAACAACCTCAAACTGTACTTTCTCTCCATCTTCCAGAGCCTTGAACCCATCCATAACAATTCCGGAGTAATGTACAAATACATCATTCCCCTCTTCGTCAGAAATAAAGCCGTAGCCCTTTTTTGCGTTGAACCACTTTACAGTACCTTGTTTCATGTTCTTTGTTCCTCCATAAAAATATAATCTGGTGAGTATCACCCTCACTCTATTAAATTATAGCACATGGGTATATTCACGTCAAACAAATTGTAAGCTTTTTTCAAAACTAGTCTGCCTTTCTAAGCATCTCAAAACGATACTTCATACGGTTAATTGGACCATCAAACATGTGCAGTTCAAACAACCGCTTCACAATAATTCCAAGCATGACAGCAATAATAAATCCAATAATGCCTGCCACCTTCATACCAACGTACATCAGAATCAACGTGGCAAGTGAGCTTAAACCTACGCTTCCGCCTACCAGACGCGGCTGCAAAATCTGTCTTGTCAAAAGGCAGATAACATATAAAATGAGCAGCCCGATACCAAACATTGTCCGACCGGCAATGAATTCATACAATGCCCATGGAATCAGAGCAGTTCCCACACCTAAAAATGGTAGTGCATCTAATATACTAATTAGTACTGCTAATATAAATGTATAATTCACCTTCAAAATGAAAAACCCGATGAATAACAAAACACATATAATCAGCATTAACTTAAGCTGTGCAAGAACATATCCACCAACGGCACCCAGCATATTATCCTTAATAACCTTAATCCGTTTTTTAAGCTGCTGATCCTTAATATTACGGATTCCCTTATTGATTGCAATCCAATCTGCAAGGAAAAAATAGGCAGACATAAACATTACAATGATTCCAATTAATCCGTTGGTTACAGATTTAACAAAACCTCCAAGATATCCTGCTCCCCGTTCTGAAGCAAGAAAAGCTGTCACCTCTGCAACCACATTGTTGGTCAGGGAACCAACCTTATCCGCAATACTATCGGGAAGCTTTCCCTTGACACTCTGCCAGAGTGACTGAACAGTGGCTTCCACCTCCTGGTATTTCTCTGGAATATTATCTACAAATGCCATTCCTTCATGCAGCAGCTTAGAACCAATCAAAAACAGAACCCCTGTTACTAAAAAAATAACCAGAATAATCAATACTGCCGAGCCTAGCTTTCTTGGCATCTTTAATTTCTTTTGCAGCAAAATTAAAATTGGATGTGCCAGCATAGCAATAATCCATCCTGCCACCAAGGGCCACAAAAATGCCAGCGTCTTTGGCAATAGATAACCGATGGCAAATAAAAAAAATAATAACAATATAATCTCACATAATATCTCTAAGTATATTTCCCAACGTTTCATCGTACCCCTCCATTAAATGATACTGTATTCTGTCATGCCATTCTCCTGCATCTCGCTTATATCTGGCGAATCTGTTTACTCTTTCTCTCATAATAATAAACCTGGTCAGACAAATAATCTCCTTCTGCAAGTACTTCCTGATTGGTATGGCGTACAATCTCCTGTAAATCTCCTTCAACAATTCCACAAACTGCCGGAATTAAAATCATCTCATGAATACTGCTTGGAAGCAAAAAAATATCCGCCTCATGTTCCTTTCCGAACTGCTCCAGCACACCGGGATAAAATATGCTTCCTGCACCATTCAGCTTCTGGGAATTGGTCAGCACATACATCAGGCATCTTTCTTCTCCCATCTGTGAAACAGGATAATTATAATCCAACTGCAAAAGCAGCTCTTCCATTGCAATACATGTCGCTGGAAATTGTTCCTGCATATTCTTCCTTGCAATATCCCACAACTCATCTACTGATACTCCCCAATGTCCCATGAGTTCATTCGTAACCAGCGACGATGCCAGTCCAATTTCATCCCGGTAAGCAATCCATCGAAAAGTAATTGCCAAATCCTGCCATCTTATATGGGGCGCTTCGCTTAAAAGCTGCTCATTCCTTCCATAATTCACCAAACGGTACACCAATTGATTCTGAACACCTGTAAAGGATAATACCTCATCAAGTGCAAGCGGCAGTCTGTCACGATTCCGCCAATAACAAGAAGCAATCTCCTCCATAATATTCTGCCAGGATTCTCCCCTTCTGTATCTCTCATAATAGCATTCCAGATAAATAGATGGTGAACACCGCTCTTTCGGCTTTAATATCTGCAATGCATGCTTGTTAATTCCATTATTCTTTAGTATCTCCTGTATATAAACCTCTGCCTGCCCAAGCTCCGGGAGATAATCTAGTATCTCCTCCTTCACCCTGTTTCTAAAATCATAAAAACTCTTTACCTCCATAAACCTCCTTGGCTAATTATTCGCCTTCGTCAAGGCTTTATTTCACGAACATGTTTCGCTACTACTATTATACTAAAGGTTATTTCGGCTGTCTAAAACTTTATAGTTGTCAGGCACTTTTTCATTCGACGTCGAATTCTTTGCAATTCACACTTATTTCACATTTAGGTATCTCTTTAATGCATCAATAAACTGCTGCATCTGCTCATCCGTTCCAATCGTTACACGCAAATAGTTATCAATTCTTGGCTTATCAAAATAACGGACATAGATATCCTGTTCTTTCAGCATTTCAAAAATATCCTTTGCCTTTACGCGTTCATGGGTAATGAATAAAAAATTAGCACTACTTGGAGCAAAAGAAAAGTGTAATTTACGCAATTCCTCCCCTACCCATTCCCTTGTACTAATTATCTTTGCCACATGTTCCCTAAAATAATCTTCATCTTTTAAGGAAGCTGTCCCAAGTGCAATTGCCGCCTGATTCATGGTATAAGAATTGTAAGACTGCTTCACATTATTCAATGCCTCTATAAGCTCCTTATTCCCCATGCAATAACCTACTCTAAGACCAGCAAGGGAACGGGATTTGGAATAGGTGCGGACAACCAGGAGATTCTCGTATCGATGAATCAGATTAAGGCAGGTTTCCCCGCCAAAATCAATATATGCCTCATCTACAATTACTACACTATCCGGATTACCCCTAACAATATCCTCCACAAAACTAACCGGTTCTAAAATTCCGGTTGGTGCATTGGGGTTCGGAAAAACAATCCCCCCATTTTCCTGTTGATAATCTTCCTTTACAAGACGAAACTGTTCAGTCAGAGGAACTCTTTTGTAAGGAATTTTGTAAAGCTCTGCCCATACATCATAAAATGAATAGGTAATATCCGGAAACAATATCGGCTTGTCTGAATTAAAAAAAGTAAGAAAGGACATAGCAAGTACATCATCCGAACCTACCCCCACAAAAACCTGTTCATCTAAAAGTCCATGATATTGTGCCAGGGCATGTACCAGCTTGGTTACACTTGGGTCCGGATACAGACGCCAATCCTCCATCTCCTTACCCCCCGCTTCAACCATTGGCGACGGCGGATAGGGATTCTCATTAGTATTTAACTTAATCATATTCTCTTTGTTCGGCTGTTCTCCCGGTGTATAGGGAGTCACTTCCCGTATATTAGTTCTCCATGTACTCATATTTCCTCCTTTATTTTAGCACAGCCGCTCCTATCTACACACTTCGGCAGCCATGCACTACCCCCGGTACTCCTTTATCAGCTTCTCAAACAGTGGCAAGGCACGCTCTACCCGCTTTGTCGGCACACAGTAGGACAGACGGAAATGACTGTCACAGGAAAAGCTGGTACTGGGTACAACAAGCAAATCATACTTCTGTGCCCTTTTGCAAAAATTCTCCGCATCCTCCTCTAAGCACCGGGGAAAAATGTAAAAGGTTCCATCCGGCTTCACACATTGGTAACCCATCTGCGTCAAAGCTTTATACAAAATATTCCGGTTTGTTTCATAGACAGAAATGTCAGATAAAGCATCCACACAATCCCGCACTACCATCTGAAAGAGGGAGGGAACTCCCACATATCCCATTTCCCGTGCCACAGCACCGATTGTTCCAAGCATAATATCTGCATCACTAATCTCATCAGTAAATGCAATATAGCCCACACGTTCTCCCGGAAGGGAAAGAGATTTGCTGTAGGAATAACAAACCAATGTATTCTTATAAAAATGTGGAACATACGGAACGGTTTTATCATCAAACACAATCTCCCGATACGGTTCATCAGAAATAATATAAATCGGACGTCCAAAGCGGTTCGATGCCTCCTCTAAAATAGCAGCAAGCTTCTTTAGGGTATCCTCAGAATATACCACACCGGTAGGATTATTCGGACTATTGATAATAATCGCTCTGGTGTGGACATTCAGCTTACTTTCAAGCTCAGGAAAATTAATCTGGAAATCCTTCGGGTCAGCACTAATCTCTGTCACCTTCACCCCCGCCCCCTCGATAAAGCATTTATACTCCGGGAAATAGGGAGCGCATACCATAATTTCATCGTCCTGTCCATAATCTGCCAAAACACGGAAGCACAGAGAAATAGCACTCGCAGCCCCAATCGTCATAAAAATATTATTCTTATGATACTGCATATGATAACGACGGTTCAAATTAGCAGCAATTGCCTCCCTCGTATCATCGTAGCCTACCGCACTCGGATACCCATGAACCTTACAGGAATCCTCCGTCTGCATAATACGGATTGCCGTTTCATTTACCATCTCAGGTGCAGGCACGCTAGGATTGCCGATACTAAAATCAAAAACATTATCCGCACCTACAACCGCTGCCCGTTTCTTACCATATTCAAAAATTTCACGAATAACAGAGCTCTGCCCTGCCACCGCCGTGTATTTCTTTGCTAACATGTTCATCCTCCTATTTTGTTTTTTGTTGCATTAAGCAAGCTACCCATATCAATAACCATCATTTCGTTTTATCACGTATATACAAGATATTATATTATAAATCTCTATGCTTCCGCCACCAATACCTTCTCAATCTCCGCAATATAATAATGATGATAATCCTTATTCGGATAATTCACATCGTCATATTGCTTATCAGAAAAGGTTGCTGGGTCAATATCCCCCTCACATAGCTTTCTACAAACCATCACCAGATTAGATTCAGCAATATAGGGCGTTCCTTCCTCAAAAGCAGGAGTAATCCCCGCCTTTTGAAACTTATCTACATCCCTTCCCGATTGGGAGCCACAAAGCTTTAGTGCCTCACGAAACTCCTCTGGCAACACACTGATACTAAATGTCTTCTCCTTATCAATAAATTCCTTTGTGTACCTCTGCGGACGAATATAAATTGTGGCAACCGGCTTATTCCAGAAAATACCAAAGCCACCCCAGCTTACTGTCATGGTATTACAGTTCTCCTCTGTTCCTGCTGTCACCAATGCCCACTTCTCACGTAGCACATCAAATAAATTGTCCTGAATCGCACTAACACTAATTTCCTTCATAATAATATACCTCCAATATTATAATCATACAGCCACTAAACAACAATGTCTGAATCATTCTGTGTATTATATGCAAAAACATCAGATAATAGGCTCAACTATCCATTTTCATCTACCGGATAGTATCTCATACTTCGCACATAAAAAGTTTGAGATAGTATCAGATAGCTGCAATGCAGTTATGGTATAAACGATTCCATTGCATCGGACATCACCCGAACAACGAAATAGTATCACCATGACCACTTTGCAGCTATCATCACCTGTACCATTTCTATCACTTATTTCATTCCGCAACAAAGACACTGAGGCTTCTGGCTTCCAACGTAATACACCGATCTTTGCCAATATGATTCTTCACCTTGAACTTCTCCCGCGAAGTATCAATCACTTGCTTCCAACGCCATTTTCCTAACAAATCAGGCAATTCAAGCGTCTGTGCTTCCCAATAAACATTCAGTGCAACAAAAACAATATCATCCTTACCACCTTTATCATCCCGCCCCGCATACATCACACCAAGCAGACGGTTATCCTCTGTAAGCTCTTCATCCCACGGTTTTAAGCTGTGCAGGCTTACCATAGGAAAGCCAAGAGAACAAGGATTAAGATTCTTTCGGATAACAGGATGACGTTTACGGAAATCAATCATTGCCTTAGCGAAAGCAAACATATCCTCATGTTTCTTTAACCTGCTCCAATCAATCCATGAAATCTCATTATCCTGACAATAGGCATTATTGTTGCCTCCCTGTGTATTTAAGAATTCATCACCCGCAAAAAACATAGGTGTTCCCCGCGAAAGCATCAGTGCAGCAAAGGCATTACGGCATAGCTTTTTGCGAAGTGCATTCACCTCGGCATCCTCTGTCTCACCCTCCACACCACAATTCCAGCTATTGTTGTCATTGGCACCATCCGTATTATTCCAGCCATTCGCCTCATTGTGTTTCTCATTATAGCTATACATATCATAAAGTGTATAACCGTCATGACAATTGAGGAAATTCACAGAAGCATTCTGCCCGCGAATTTCTGGCAGATACATATCCGTCGACCCCGTCATGCGAAGCCCTGCTATCTTAGTAAGCCCCTCATCGCCCTTTAGGAAGCGCCGCATATCATCGCGATAACGTCCATTCCATTCTGCCCAACGGTTCCATGACGGAAAGCTTCCCACCTGATATAGACCGCCTGCATCCCATGCTTCTGCAATTAATTTTACCTTTCCTAAAATGGGGTCAAATGCGAGACTTTGCAAAAGTGGAGGGGAAGCCATCGGTGAGCCATCCTCATTTCTTCCAAGAATCGATGCCAAATCAAAACGAAACCCATCCACACGGTACGTCGTTACCCAGTATCTTAAGCACTCCAATATCATCTGCTGTACAATTGGATGATTACAATTCACCGTATTACCACAACCGCTAAAATTATAATACTTTCCATCCGGAGTAAGCATATAATAAATATTGTTGTCAAACCCTTTGAAAGAGAAAAATGGACCCTTCTCATTCCCCTCTGCCGTATGGTTGAACACGACATCCAGTATCACTTCAATTCCGTTAGCATTCAGCTCCTTTACCAGACGCTTTAACTCGTTGCCCTCCCGGTTATACTCAAGACTGGAAGAATAGCTGGTATTGGGAGAAAAAAAACTAACTGTACTATATCCCCAATAATTAATAACCTTCCTGCCATCTACTTCTCTTAAATCTGCCATCTCATCAAACTCAAAGATTGGCATTAACTCTATGGCATTGACACCGAGTTCCTTTAAGTAAGGAATCTTCTCTAATATCCCCTCAAACGTTCCCGGATATTTTACCTTTGAGGAGGAGTCCATTGTAAAACCACGCACATGCATTTCATAGATAATCAAATCCTCCATAGGGATATTGGGCTGTCTGATGCATCCCCAATCAAAATCATCACGTACCACCCGTGCTTTATAAAAGGAATCCTCTGCCTGCTTCTTCCCCCATACACTCTGTCCGGTTACCGCCTTCGCATACGGGTCCAGCAAAAAACGGTCTCTATCAAACAGCAGCCCTTTCTTTTCATCATAAGGACCATCCACACGGTACGCATACTCAAATTCCTCAATATCCAATCCAAATACAATCATGGAATATACATTGCCTATACGATAGTGTTCCGGAAATGGCAGTATAGCATAGGGTTCCTCTTCCGTCCGATGAAACAAACACAGCTCACAGTAAGTCGCATTGTGGGAATGAATCGTGAAATTAACGCCATCTGCCACCTCTGTTGCCCCATTGATGTGAAAATAACCCGGGCGGACACCAAAACCAGCTATCTCATCTAGCGGCACCAACGACCCTCTGGTACTGACAATATGCTTCATAACACTCCTCCCTCCTCATGAAATCAACGCCTGCCATCGACTAGTACATCGTATATTAATCCCGCACTTTAATGTGTACCTCCCGAAGCTGCATCTCAGATACCTCATTCGGCGCCCCACACATCAAATCCTGTGCATTACCATTCATCGGGAACGGAATTACCTCACGGATATTGTCCTCATTGCGAAGCAGCATAATCATACGGTCAACCCCCGGCGCCATACCTGCATGTGGCGGCGCACCATACTGGAATGCATGATACAATGCACCAAACTTCTGCCGCAGATCTTCTTCGGTATAGCCTGCAATTTCAAATGCCTTTATCATAATATCCAGATTGTGGTTACGGACTGCACCAGAAGATAGCTCAATACCATTACATACAATATCATACTGGTATGCCAAAATCTCCTCAGGATCTTTCTTCTCCAATGCCTCTAAGCCCCCCTGCGGCATAGAAAACGGATTGTGCGTGAAAATATATTTCTTCTCTTCCTTGTCATATTCATACATTGGGAAATCATTAATATAGCAGAAACGATATGCCTTTTTATCAATCAAATCCAGACGTTCACCAAGCTCACTGCGAATCTGTCCGGCATATAGGGATGCCAGCTTCTCGTTATCTGCAATAAAGAAAATCGTATCGCCTGCCTGAAGTCCGGCAAGCTTTTTCATCTCGTTCTTCATATCATCTGGTATAAACTTGTCAATCGGTCCTTTGTAAGACATATCCTCAAGCACTTCCAAATAACCAAGTCCCCCCATACCAATACTCTGTGCAAACTTAAGGAGTTTCTCATGCTGTCCCTTGGAAAGCTTAGCATGGACATTAATCGCCCGCACAGTCTTCTTATGAAACGGTTTAAAGGTACATCTCTGGAAAAATTCTGTTACATCAATAATGCGGAGTGGATTCCGCAAATCCGGCTTATCCGTACCAAACATAAGCATCGCCTGCTTAAAACTGAAAACCGGATAAGGTGCCTTCGTCACCTCATACCCCTCTGGAGCAAATTCTTCAAAAGCTGCAGTCAGAACCTCTTCTCCAACCTTAAATACATCCTCCTGCGTTGCAAAGCTCATCTCGAAATCTAACTGATAGAACTCACCCGGCGAACGGTCTGCCCTTGCATCCTCATCCCGAAAGCATGGTGCAATCTGAAAATACTTATCGACACCGGAAACCATCAACAGCTGCTTATACTGCTGTGGAGCCTGTGGCAGTGCATAAAATTTGCCTTTATATTTACGGGACGGTACAATATAATCCCTTGCACCCTCGGGAGAAGATGCACAAAGAATCGGCGTCTGCATTTCAACAAAGCCCATCTGGGTCATCTTCTCACGAAGGAACTGAATCACCTTAGAACGAAACAGCATGTTATCCATTACCTTCTTATTACGCATATCCAGATAACGATATTTCAAACGCAAATCCTCTCTCGTCTCCTTTGAGGTCATCACTTCAAAAGGAAGCTGCTGGTACACCTTGCCCAATACTTCTACCTTATGTGCCTCCAGCTCAATTGTTCCCGTAGGAATCTTCGGGTTGTAGGTCTCTTCATCACGATGCTCCATCTTACCTTCTATGCTGATACAATCCTCTTTGTTAAGTCCCTCTAACAGAGTGGTATCCCGCATAACGACCTGTAGCACACCATACATATCCCGCAAATCCACAAAGGAAACGCCGCCGTGGTCACGGATATTCTCTACCCAGCCGGCAACCTTAATGGTTGTTCCCACATCTCCTTCACTGATTTGGTTTAATAATCTGTCTCGATACATGTTGTTTCTCTCCTTTATCTCTCAATAGATGATATTATAGCGTTTTTGGTAAATTTCGTCAACGCTTTACCACCTTCATGGATTTCTTATATCCTGTCCTGCTTTTTTTGAAAAGCTTCTTATACTTCTTTAACTGTTTCTTTGGCACCTTAATTACCGCCTTTTTCTGTATCCCCTTGATGGCATTCTTACCAACTGATTTCAATTTCGTAGAATCCACCTTAATCTGTTTTAATTTCTTGGCATTATAGAAAGCGTTTTTGCCAAGCTTTGTTACATTGGCACCTATTGTCACCTTCTTAAGTTTCTTCATGCCCTTAAAAGCATTGTCGTCAACTGCAGTAATCTTAAAGGTATAGCCCTTATATAATACTGTTTTAGCAATCTCCACCGAGGTCAGCTTTTTACTAACCGCCTTACTGACAGAAACCGTTCCCTTTGTTGCATGGGATTTTACTACCTTATAGGTCAGACTGCCGACTGTAAAAGTCTCCCCCTCCTTAGGTAATGCTCCCTTTATAAACTTCTGGGAATACATATTCTTTGAAGTATCAATCTCGTCTGTCTTAGCACCGGCAAAGCTGGTGGCAGAAATATATGTGACATTCTTAGGAATCACCATCTCATGTATATTCTGGCAATCCTTAAAAGCATTATCACCAATTGTCGTCACCGTATCCGGAAGTATGATTTTGTTCAGATTCTGGCAGCCATCAAAAGTACTATTCTCAATGGTAGTTACCCCGCTTGGAATCACAATCTCATGCAGGTTATTACAGGTCTGAAATGCTCCCGTACCAATCTTATCAAGCGTTGCCCCTTGGAAGGTGACCGTATTCAGATTGTTACAGCCATAGAACGCATATGCTTCTATACTCTTAAGTGTAACCGGAGTATCCAGGGAATGAAGATTATCACACTCATAAAAAGCATATTCCGGAATTGCCGTCAAGGTAGTTGCTGCAATACTTATCTGAATATTAACACAGTAGGCAAAGCTATAAATACCTATCGCATTAACACTTGCCGGTAATGTGATATTGAGATTATTATTGTAGGCAAATGCATAAGCACCGATAGATGCTACATGGGAATCCGCAATAAATTCCATGGTATTCAGATTACCACAACTATAAAAACCATAATCTCCAATCGCTGTCACCGTGGCAGGAATCTGAAAGCCTCCATTCAGTCCTACACCCTCACAGGCATATGCCGAAATCGTCACCAGGCCTGCCGGCAATGGGTACAGCCCCTGTCCTGTATAGTGAAATGCAGGAGCAAAACGATACAACACCGTCTGGTCTTTACTGCACAGCATCTCCCCCCGGTTTCTAACAATAACTGGTTCTTCTGTATCATTCTGGTTCTGGTTATTGGTATCCACCTGCCAGCTTACCGCCTTAAAATAAGGATTCGACTCTGCAACAGCAAAGTGGGAAACTGCCTTGCATCCAGCAAACACCCCTGCCCCCATAGAAGCAAGATTATCCGGAAGGGTAATACTACCTCGATCATTATCCTTTAGCACTACCTGTGCAGGGTTACTGCTGTCATCATAAACAAACATGGTATTCAATGCCGCACAGCCGCTAAAGGTAGCATTGCCGAAGCTTGCCAGCGAAGCAGGAAGCCCAATTGTTGTAAGCTTATCAAAGCCTGCAAAAACATTATCTCCAATGCCGGTCACACGAATTCCATTGATTGCTGCCGGAACAATAATCTCCGTGTTATCCTTACTTCCATTGTACATCGTAATCACACCATCTGCCCCGCAGGTAAACAGACCTGCATCAGAAACATTATAATTACTCTCTGCTTTCGCCAGGGTTACTGCCCCACAAAATAGTGTAACACATAAAAGCAGTGCCATGACCAATCCAGTTCCTTTTTTTGCTCTACATCTCATAATATTACTCTCCTTTCTAACTCCGTTTTATGTATTGCTCCTCAAAGCTCGTGACCTCCATGGGTTTTGCATAGAAAAAGCCCTGTGCCACATGACATCCGCATTCATTTAAAAATGCCGCCTGTTCTTCCGTCTCCACACCCTCTGCCACCATACCCAAACCAATTGATTTGGTCATCTTAATCGTATGCTCGACAATCTTCTGCCCACGGTCGGAGCCAATAAAATCCTGTAAAAATTCACGGTCAATCTTAATCACATCAAATTGGGTATTCTTTAGGGTGTTCAAGGAGGAATACCCAGAGCCAAAGTCATCCATCAGCAAGGTAAAACCATTCTCCTTCAACAAGCCTATTCCATCCGAAACCTGCGTTTCCTCTACAGTCTCTGTAATCTCCACCTCAAGACAACGTTTCGGAATCTGATACTTCTCAACCAGCTCATTTAATGTCTGTACAAAAGAAGAATTCTTAAGATGTTTTCTGGAAACATTAATGGATATCGGAATCGGTTCCACACCCGCATCCATCCAACGCCTGATTACCTTGCAGGCCTCCTCCCAGATATACCGGTCCATCTTAATTACAAATCCATTTTTTTCAAAGAGGGGAACAAACTCCATTGGTGGTATGATACCCTTTTTCGGATTAACCCAGCGTACCAATGCCTCTGCTCCCACAATCTTTCCATTAGATATATTGCATTTGGGCTGCAGATACATATGGAATTCTCCATTCTCCAATGCTTTTTCCATATGGTCCTCAATATATTTACTCGAAGAAATATTCTTCTTAATCTCTTCCCTGTAAAACGCAATGTGGTTCAAAGCATCACCCTTCATATTCTGTCGTGCCATGGCAGCACTATCCCCATACTGACGCAATCCCCCAGTCAAATCCCCCACATAACATACACCGTACACCAGCTTATATTCCATTCCATCATAGCCCAGCAGATGCTGGTCCAGACTATCAATAAAAGTGTAAATATCCTCCTCCGTCTCATAGGGGGTGATAATCATATAAACATCCGCAGACAATCTGCTGTAAAGCTGGGATTTATTGCAGATAACCTTAAGGGTACTCGTAAAATAATTCAAAAGCTCTGTACCCTTTTCTTCCCCATAATTTTCATTAATCATTTTAAACTTAACAACATCAAATTGTATCACTGCATATTTTTTATCGGGGTTTGCGCGAATCAGTTCCACCGCCTGATTATTAATAATAGAAGGGTCTCTATCCGATGTAAACTTCTGTGCCAGCCGAATCCGGTAAACCTCCTCTGTAGAAAGCTCAGATACCATAACAAACAACCGTACCAATGCTCCCTGCTCCCATTCAAGCCAGCATTCCACATTATAATAGGCAAGAGCATCATTCAAAAGACGTACCGCAACAGAAACCTTGTTGTCCTCCTGTGAAAGACCGCCTGCCTGCCCCTCCATCGTGTTGGTTAACTGCTCTAAAAACACATGATAGGTCGTACGGTCCTGTTCATATACATAATTCTCAAAATTCATTAAATCTAACCCATCCAGGGAACAGGTAAGAAACCCACATTGTTCGCTGGCAACATGCCATCCGCTCTGCTGTTCCCACACCAATATCAGTGTATTCTCCTCTGATGTGATATAGGCTAACATCTTTTTCATAAACTCCATCGCAAATCCCTCCCAGCAAATCTACTCAACGATTATTCCCACACGAAACGATATACTGTTAATATTTTACTATGGAGTTTTCGGATATGCAAGAACATATTCTGCCTTTATAGGGCAATTGGGAAAAGAAAAGCTTCTGTATGTTCGGGTGACTTGGGATGACTTTGAACTTCGAACTTCGAACGGCATAAAATCAGACTGCCCTATGGATTGGTTCCGTTGTCCGGGAATAAGTATTTCTAGGATATTCCCATATTAGAAGCAATACGTGACGCAACCGACACCAATTCGCCATCCTGGCTCGGTGGTGTCTTTTCGGGACATCCTTGTCCCGAAAAGACG
>JAGATQ010000031.1 GCA_017621205.1 Lachnospira sp. | reverse complement strand
CAGTCTCTTTTATTTTTTGTTTTTTAACATTTACAAAACAGCACATAAAAAAGCAGGAAGCAGACGCAGATTAATATAAAAGCACACACATCATTCCCGATAATCTCACATATCAGAATCCCCACCCCTACCCAAAACAGGCTGTAACCACACATACGACGCATAAAGCTCACCTATAGCAATTCTTATGGTAGTATATGCCATAATTTTAAAAAAAAGCACTACCACTAGTTTACTGAATACTAAGTTTGTTTACATGAAACAACTTAGTATCCAATGTACCAGGCAGCACTTTAATTTAAGCTTCATACATAGAACTCTTTGATGAAATAATAATTTACTTTTCCTCTGCCTGTGCAGCAATATCATCAATCACCTCTGCATCCGTTTTATGTTCTTCTTTCCCGGTTACACGGTCAATCAAATCCGGTACCAAATCCAGAAGCTTGGTAAGGGTCTCTTGATTCTTTACATTGACAAGACGGGTTTTTCCATTTTGAATCACCAGTACAGCACTCGGGGTCATTTTACCGCCCATACCACCGCCTGCCTTGGATTTTTTATCATTACCCTCTGCGTATGCTCCTGCACCGACCCCAAAGGTTACATCCACCAGGGGAAGCAGAATGGTATCACCAAGCATCGTCGGCTCTCCCACCACCGTCTTTGAGGATAGAAAGCTATCCATGCCATTAAACAATGCACCTACTGTAGAATTAAAATCATTTGCCATTATTCATTACCTCCTGTTATACGCTGAAAGCGTTTTATTGTTTTCCTTAATGCTCTATTAAAAAATAGTGTAATTGCAACTACTGCCACATGAATTAGCCGGATATGCCCCCTTATCGTAACCTCGCCCTCGAAACAGGCTTCCATAAAATCTGGAACAATTTCAAAGTGGGGAGCAACCACCGGATAAAACATACTGATGCCTGCCAATACCTCTCCCGTCATAGCCGGGTCATGAAATCCATAGCGGACAGAACCCTTTATAACTCTTGGCTTCAAATGTCTGAAAAGATAGCCGGCTTGTTTTTTCACTTTGCTAAATGCCCGTTTGGTTACCTCGGAATCATATAGCTTCTTTAGCAGACATCCCTTTTCCTTCACCTCTAAAAATCGTTGGTAAAATGCCTTTAATCTGGCGACAAAGGCTTTTAGTTTTGTTTTTAGTGATTCCCAAAAGCCACGGATACTAAACTTCTTTTTTTGTTTTTTTCTTTGGCGGGAATGAGAAGCATTATCAGAACCAAAATGTTTGCTACTCTTTTTTACAGGCTTACTACTCTCATATATATCCTCCTCGTAGGAATCCTCATACCAGTTTTCCTCATCCTCCTCCAAGTCCGGTGTCTCTACATGATGTCCGGTATGCTTTGTCTCAGACTCACTCTGCCTTATGTTATTGCTGGTATTGTCTATATTTCTCTCCGCTACCACTGTATTTTGAACAGCATGTTCTTTTTGTTCTGTCTTTTCTTCCGCCTCTTCATCAACATCCTTATTGACCTGTTCGACCACCTTGGCTGCTTTCTTTGCAGCCTTTTTGGTTTTGTGGGCTACCTTTTTTACACTGTCCTCATCCGCAAATAATGTAAACCAAAGCAGCTTGCAGGAATAGTGAACAGGCTGCCCCATGGAATAACCGGCAGTTATGCGAAACATCTGTAAAAGATAGCTCACCTTCGCCCTGACAGTAAGCTGCTGATTATAGCAGGAAACCTCTGCCTGGTATCGTATCGGTACAAACAGTATCACCAATAGAAGCAAAAGCAAAAGTGCCAGCAAAATAAGCAATGCAATCCCTATGAATTTAACGATGGCAAGCAATACACTCATGCATCTCCTCCAACTGTGCTACATTTCCATAAATGTCCGAATATCGCAATTTTGTTGTTCGGCAAGACAGTCTGATACCATCTGTTCTACTAAACCGAACGCCTCCTCCTTTGTTCCTGCCAGACCGTAAACCGTAAGCTCCCGGTATACCTGATAATACCGCTGGAACAATTGATTATAATAATATATATCAAAGATATCCTCACCATTTAGTGCATTGGTAATCAGATACAGCCGGAACACTGGCTTCCCATTTTCGATTTTATGAAGCAGCCGCTTACGCTTCGACTGCAAGCCCTCACTAATATAAAGCTTATCACTAATCGTCATAGAATCACTACTCCATATACTCGTTAATCAGATCAATCGAAGCGCAGAGCTCCTTCTCATCATTACAATGCTCCAAGGAATAGCTTATGTACTCCACAATCTCTTCTGAATTGTTGAAAAAGACCGGGACAGTCCCCAAAATAGCACTCATCACTGCCTTATTTACCATTTTACTATGCTGCTTAAAGAATTCTGCAAATTCCTCTATCAGGGTATCCGTCACCTTTGCAATCATCTCTGGTGTTGCAGGCTTTGACTGTTCTGTCCTGTCTATATCAACGAAAATACTAGAGGAAACCAACAGCGAGCAGATATTTAATGCCTGAACTCTGGCATCCTCTGCAAAAGAGGCTTGTACATCGGGAAACAGCGCTTCAAAGCCCATTACCCGTTCCATAATATCCTCCTGCTTTCCCTCAAGAGCGGAAAGATAGCTGTCGCAGCCATCCAGCACTACTGAAGACTCTTCCTCAAAATGGTCACGAATCTGCTCCATCATGGCAACCGCCGTCTCATCGGTATGATTATGCTCCGTAATATAAGGCTTGCAAAGCTGCATTGTATAATAATGATTAATGCATTCCTGCACCTGCATATATACATTAACAATCAGCAAAAGCTGGTCAGATATCTCATTCAGACGAGAGGTAAGCTGCTCGTAGGTCTCCTGCGTAATGGCAGAATAATCCGTATCCCGGCAATCCCGGATAAGCTCCTTAATCCCGGATGCTCCAGCAATCTCGGGGAACTCCTCCCTTAAGCCGGCAGTAGTACGAAGCTGGTACAAAAATCCTTCCACTCCTGCTTCATCAGAATCCTTATAAATACTAAGACTATCCGTCAAAATATCGAAAAAGCGCTGCTTGGTCATTCGAAGTGGCAGCTCCGCAATAATAGCTTTAATCTTCTCGTTAATCGTTACTGTATCCTTATCCGCAAAGATAAATTGCTGTATCCTCGTTGCCGTCACCGATAAATCCGGAACGGTTACTTCCCGGAACCGGTATTCCACACGGTTAAAAATATGCTCATAAATACCGAGGGTGTCGGTACAGGCAGTCACATCCTCCATCAGCTGCATTACCTTAAAACGCAGGTCGCGAAGCTTTGCAATTGCATCCTCACCCTCCAGTATAAGACACGCATTTAGTGAGCTAACAACATCCTCTGCCCACAGCGTTTTCTCTTCCGCCAGTACCTCAAATAAGGTATAGTAGGAAAATGCAAGCTGAATAGACGAATATGTGTAATATAGTGAGGCAAAACGCTCACAATATTCTGGCAGATAAGAATCCAGATTCTTCTTTTTTTTCATTTCGTGCAATAATTGCTTCTCATTCATAAGTAAACTTATACCTTCCTAAATAATAAATACCTTCATCATACTGGTAACAGCATGGTCACCATACACGCTTCCGGCAGTAACCACTACCACATCCCCATCCTTTACAAGCTTTGCATCCTTTACCGTATCAATCGCCAGAGTAAGAATTTCATCCGTATGAGCTACATGCTTAGTTCGCATCGGTGTTACACCCCAGAATATCTGCATCTTGCGAAGTGTTTTCTCCACCGGTGACAATCCAATAATATGGCACTCTGGACGGTACTTACTAACCACTCTCGCTGTTCCCCCGGAAATACTGGATGCTAAAATATATTTGGCACCCACATTGGAAGCAGTCGCCACGGAAGAAAAGGCTACGGCATTGGAGACATCCATGTTCTGTTTCATTTTCTTTTTCTTCATATGAAGCTCGTAGTTAAGATGCTCCTCTGTAGCCTCTGCAATCTCCGCCATCATTTTTACGGAATCTACAGGATATTTGCCGACAGCAGTTTCACCGGAAAGCATAATCGCATCCGTGCCATCATAAATCGCATTTGCCACATCGGTAACCTCCGCTCTGGTCGGGCGGGGATTGCGCATCATGGAATCTAACATCTGAGTTGCGGTAATTACCGGCTTATAGGCACGGTTACACTTCTGGATTAACTCCTTCTGGACAAAGGGAACCTCCTGTGCCGGAATCTCCACACCAAGGTCTCCTCTGGCAACCATAATTCCATCTGCCTCAGCTAGAATCTCGTCCATATTGTCTACACCCTCACGGTTCTCAATCTTAGCAATAACACTGATATCCTCCGCATGGTGTGCCTTTAAAATCTTCTTAATCTCAGTAATTGCTTCTGCATTTCTCACAAAGGAAGCAGCGATGAAATCTATATCATGTTCAATACCAAAAGCAATGTCTTCCTTATCCTTCTCCGTAATAGCAGGAAGATTAACCCGGACATTGGGGACATTAACCCCCTTCTTGGAAGAAAGCTCCCCGCCAGCCAGCACACTACAGATAATTGTTGTATCCGTACAGGCTTTCACAACAAGCTCTAGCAGACCGTCATCCATCAGGATGTGGTTACCCTCTGTCACATCCTTAGGCAAGTCCTGATAGGTAATGGGAATCAGTGCTTCATCTCCCTCTACCTCCATGGTTGTCAGAGTAACCTCTGTTCCCTCCACCAGGGTGATTTTATCATTCTTTAATTTGCCCACACGAATCTCCGGTCCCTTCGTATCAAGAAGAATCGCAATTGGCAGATTAAGCTCTTCCCGTACATCCTTAATCAAATTAATCAATTTTTCCTGATAGTCATACTCATTGTGGGAAAAATTCAGTCTCGCAATATTCATTCCATTTAAGGCAAGCTGCTTTAGACATTCCCGGTCAATTGTATTGGGTCCCATGGTACAGATAATTTTTGTTTTTTTCATATTGGCTTCCTTTCTGATATTATTATAGTTTATGATGTTGTGGTCAAAAAGTATTTTGCCCCCAACTGATGCCACGGATTGCTTCGTTGTTTCACAACTCCTGCAATCCTGCAAACATTCGAAATCCGCTAATTTACTGCGTAAATTGCTTCTTTCTCATGTTTGGCGGGTCCCAAGTTCAAATGCCTTATCATGCAAGCATGAACAGCATTTTGACCTTTTGACCCTGGCATCATTTATTTTACATGTTCATGTGTAAATAAGTGATTCTGGCAATATTCATAGTTACCATTACACTTAGAGCAGAACCGAAATTCAAGCTCCGGATGTTCGTCGCTGGTAGCACCGCACACGCTGCAACGATGTGTGGAAATTCCCTGCGGACGAACCTGCTTCACCTTCTTTTTATATGCCTGCCTCTTTCTTTTCTGTTTGAAGGAAGGCTGCGTCCGACGCTTCGTCAGGTAATAGAAAATAAAGAAGTTCATCAGTGACATCACAATGGAAACCACCGTCCCCCACGCACTGGTATCCCCTCCCCGAATTGCTAACAGGCATTCGTAGATTTGATATGCCATTACCGCATAGTAAGCATACGCCATCCATTTAACCTTGATAGGAATAATAAACATTAAAAGCACCTGCATATCCGGAAACAGCATGGCAAATGCCAGAAACATCGATAAAAGTAAATAGTAGTTCGTACCAATCATCAGCGTCGGTCCACTGGTCAGCCAGACAATAATATATGCTAAAACATTGCCCAAAATGGTAAAGATAATACCGGAAAAAATGTAAACATTATAATAAAAGGTTCCCCATGCCTGTTCCAGGGTCCGCCCAATGGATGCATAAAAAATCAATGTAATAAAGACAAGAATGCTTGTACTGGGAGGGATTAACAGAAAAGAAATCAGTCTCCACACCTGTCCGTGAAACACAGAGTTCATCTCGAGACAAAGGGTTGCATACGCCTGTCCATTCGTTAAAACAATCAAAATTAATCCCACCACATAAAAGCCAATCATATACATCGTGAGATTCGGGATTGCATAACGCCCCCATTTACGTTCCAGGTTATATAATAAATTGCCGTTTTTCTTACCCATAAATTATAAAACGCTTCCTTTCCAGAGTGCAAAAATACTAAAACATCTTTTTTCGGTGCATAATTAGTCCAATTACTACTGCAATACCAATTCCACATACAACCATAATCCAGAAACCGTAAGGGCTTTCAGAAAAGGGAACTCCTTGTACATTCATTCCTGCAAAGCTTGCCAGCATCGTAGGAACACTCATTACAATGGTAAGTACCGCAAGAAATTTCATGGAAATATTCATATTGTTGGAAATAATACTGGAGTAAGCATCCATGGTACTATTTAAAATGCCACTATAAATATTCGCCATCTCAATCGCCTGCTTGTTCTCGATGATGACATCCTCCAGCAAATCCTCATCCTCCGGATACTTCTTAATCTGTTCAATCTTAAGCATCTTCTCCAACACGATTTCATTGGAACGAAGGGAGGTTGTAAAGTATACCAGTGACTTTTCAAGCTCTAAAAAATCAACAAGCTCTTCATTCTTCTGGGAAATATGCAGCTTCTGTTCTACTTCCTCACTTTTCTTGTCAATATAACGCAGATACTGTAGATACATAGAAGCATTGCGGTACAATATCTGTAAAATAAATCTGGTTTTCTTGAAGGTGAAAAAATTGCGAATACGACCATCCATAAATACGGATAGTACAGGAGTATCAATCAGACAAATCGTAAAAATCAAATCCTCCGCAATAATAATACCACAGGGAATGGTAACAAAATACTCCTTCCCCTTACGCTCCTCTGTCATCGGAATATCCACGATAATCATCGTATAATTATCTTCCACCTCGATACGGGAACGCTCCTCCTCATCCAAAGGCGCCTGTAAGTGGTCAATATCAATTCGGTATATATCAGAAATCTCCTTTAACTCCGTAGGGGACGGTGCTGTCAGTGCCACCCAGCAGCCTTCCTGAATCTCATTAATCTGGTGGATTCCGTCATCTAATGTCCGAAAAATCTGTATCATCTTTAGCACCTTCTTTGCAAAAATATCTCAAAATATATTATAGAGAAGAACACCTCGAATGTCAAACAAATAAAAGGGGATTTTTTCGATAAAAACCCCCTTTCTTTTTCTTATTAACTCTTTTAATTCTCTTCTTTACCGGGCAGGAAGATTACATTATTGGCAGGCAGAGACATCTCTTTTACAAAAGGATTATATTCCGCAAGCTCTTCAAAGGTCAAATCGCTTTTTTCCAGTACGGAACCTAGGGTATCCTCTTCCCGGATAATATATGGTACATGATTATCCGCATACGGTACCGGCTTTATCGGTATACAGATTTCATCACCGATTTGCAGATTATATACATTGACATACGGATTTGCCAGCAGCAAATCCACCACCTTTAAATTATGCATACGGGAAATCTTATATAACGTATCCCCTTCCTTAATAACATGAACCGCACTGCAACGCATAGGTCTCCCCGGCCTCGGTGGTCTCGGCCCTCCCATCGGTGGCTCTGGTCTCGGCGGCATTGGTCCACCCATCGGCGGCTCCGGTCTTGGTGGCATTGGCCCACCCATCGGTGGCTCTGGTCTTGGCGGTCTCGGTCCACCCATCGGCGGCTCCGGTCTTGGCGGCATCGGTCCTCCCATTGGCGGTTCCGGTCTTGGCGGCATTATTCTATTTCCCTCTTCTTCCCCTATCTGCTCCGTCTGTACCTTTTCTACCATACGCTCCTGTTCCTGAACAACTTTATCCATCTCCTCTTTCATCTTAAAATACTCATGAAAGCCTTCAACCATATTGAAAACTCCTAAATGCTTCTTTCCTTTTATGTTATTCACCATTTCCTTAAAGTTACCTTGTTTTTTCGGCAAACCGCTTAATTTTATGCAAATATTAACAACAAGTTTGTGAAGATGCTTTCTTGTGTTTTCTCATCATATCCTATATAATAAGTAGGCAATTTCTATACCATAAGAAAGAGAGAGTTTGTTATGAAGCATACACTAGGTATTGATATCGGTTCTACTACCGTTAAAGTAGCAATTCTTGATGAAGCACACAAGATTATTTTTTCAGATTATAAAAGACATTATGCCAATATTCAGGAAACCTTAAAGAAATTATTGGAAAAGGCACAGACAGAGCTTGGTGATATCAAGCTTTCTCCAAGTATTACCGGTTCTGGTGGATTATCTATTTCCAACCATCTGGATATCCCATTTTCGCAGGAGGTAGTCTGTGTATCTGACGCATTAAAGGATTATGCCCCTCACACCGACGTTGCCATTGAGCTTGGTGGTGAGGATGCAAAGATTATCTATTTTAGTAATGGTATTGACCAGCGTATGAACGGGGTATGTGCCGGGGGAACCGGCTCTTTTATCGACCAGATGGCATCCCTGTTACAGACGGATGCCTCCGGGCTGAATGAATATGCCAAAACCTATGATACCATTCATCCGATTGCTGCCCGCTGTGGTGTGTTTGCTAAGACAGATATCCAGCCACTGATTAATGAGGGAGCAACCAAGGAGAATCTGGCAGCTTCCATCTTTCAGGCGGTTGTCAATCAGACCATTTCCGGTCTTGCCTGTGGTAAACCAATTCGGGGTAATGTAGCATTTTTAGGTGGTCCGCTTCATTTTCTATCAGAATTGCGGGAAGCCTTTATCCGTACCCTAAAATTAACAGAAGAGGAAATTATTGCACCAGACCACTCCCATCTTTTTGCAGCAGTAGGTGCTGCCTTAAATGCCAAGGCAGAGGTTACGATTTCCCTGACAGAATTAATCCATAAATTTGATAAACGTATCGAGTTGGATATCGAAGTGGAGCGTATGCAGCCACTCTTTGAGAATGAAGCAGCTTATCAGGAATTCCAGGAGAAGCACAACCGTTTTGCAGTCAGACGTGGCGACCTTTCTACCTATGAAGGAGACTGCTTCCTCGGAATCGATGCGGGTTCCACCACCACGAAGATTGCGTTAATCGGTGAGGATGGGTCTCTGCTATATGATTTTTACAGCAACAATAATGGCAGCCTGTTAAAAACAACATTGAATGCCTTAAAGGATATCTTTTCCAAGCTGCCAGACAGTGCCAAAATTGTCAGAAGCTGTTCCACCGGATATGGAGAGCATCTCGTCAAAGCAGCTCTATTATTAGATGAGGGGGAGGTAGAAACCATCGCCCACTACTATGCCGCTGCATTTTTTAAGCCGGACGTAGACTGCATCTTAGATATCGGCGGACAGGACATGAAATGTATTAAGATTAAAAACGGAGTCGTTGACAATGTATTGTTAAATGAGGCCTGCTCCTCTGGTTGTGGCTCCTTTATCGAGACCTTTGCGAAATCTCTGAATTATAAGATTGAGGACTTTGCCAAGGTGGCATTATTTGCAGAAAATCCGATAGATTTGGGTTCCCGCTGTACCGTATTTATGAATTCCAAGGTAAAGCAGGCACAGAAGGAGGGAGCAACCGTTGCAGATATCTCCGCAGGTCTTGCTTATTCCGTAATCAAAAATGCTCTGCTTAAGGTAATTAAGCTGACCGACCCGAAGGATTTAGGGGAAAATATCGTTGTTCAGGGCGGTACCTTCTATAACGACGCCGTACTCAGGAGTTTTGAGACAATCTCCGGTTGTGAAGCAGTTCGCCCGGATATCGCAGGTATTATGGGTGCCTTCGGAGCAGCGTTAATCGCCAGAGAGCGGTACGATAAGACAGTACCTACCACCATGTTAAATGTTAAGCAGGTGGAGCAGTTGGAATTTGAAACCCAGATGGCACGCTGTAAGAAATGTGCCAACAACTGTCTGTTGACCATTAACCGTTTTACCGGAGGCAGACAATATATTACTGGAAACCGCTGTGAGCGTGGTGCCGGTGGACAGCGTAAGAAAAGCGATGTGCCAAACCTTTATGCCTTTAAGTTAAAGCGTTTGTTTGGCTACACCCCTCTCTCACCAGATATGGCATACCGTGGAGAAATCGGTATTCCAAGGGTGCTGAATATGTATGAGAATTATCCGTTCTGGTATACCTTTTTCAGCCGGTTAGGCTTTACAGTTAAGCTTAGTCCGATGTCCTCAAGAAAGATTTATGAGCTTGGCATTGAATCGATTCCGAGTGAATCCGAGTGTTATCCGGCAAAGCTTGCCCACGGACATGTACTGTGGCTGGTAAAACAGGGTATCAAGAATATTTTCTATCCTTGTATTCCTTATGAACAGAATGAGACGAAGGATGCCTGGGAGCATTACAATTGTCCGATTGTTACCTCCTATGCGGAAAATATTAAAAATAATATGGAGGAGCTGGAGGCGGAGGATATTAATTTCATGAATCCTTTCCTGCCCTTTGATGCACCAGACAAACTAAAGGAACAGCTCTATCTTGCCCTAAAGGACAGCTACGATATTCCCCGCAAGGAAATCAATGAGGCGGTAGATGAGGCATTTTTAGAAAGCAATGCCTGCCGTAAGGATATTCAGGAGGAGGGCGAACGGGCATTAGATTATATCAAGGAAACAGGAAAATTGGGAATCGTCCTTTGTGGGCGTCCATACCATGTGGACCCGGAGATTAACCATGGTATTCCAGAGCTGATTACCTCCTATGATATCGCTGTACTTTCGGAGGATTCCATCTCCCATCTGGGGCAGGTGGACCGTCCGTTAATTGTATCGGATCAGTGGATGTATCATAGCCGTCTGTACCGTGCAGCAAACTATGCTAAAACCATTGACAATTTAGAGGTCATTCAGTTAAACAGCTTTGGCTGTGGTCTTGATGCAGTTACCACGGATGCAGTGAATGATATTCTGAGCAATTCCGGAAGAATCTATACGGTACTAAAAATAGACGAAGTGAATAACCTCGGTGCGGCACGAATCCGAATCCGTTCTCTAATCAGTGCGGTAAAGGTGCGTCAACGCCACAAGGTAGAAAAGCATATTGTCTCCTCTGCCTATAACCGTGTCGTATTTACAAAGGAAATGGCAAAGGATTACACGATTATCTGCCCGCAGATGACACCGATTCATTTTGATATTCTGGCGGAGGCATTTCACTATGCAGGAATTAATCTGGTGGAGCTTCCAGATTCCGATAAAGCGGCTGTGGACATCGGATTAAAATATGTAAATAATGATGCCTGCTACCCTTCCCTTATTGTGGTGGGACAGATTATGAAGGCATTGGAGTCCGGCGAATATGACCTCAATAAAACCGCGATATTAATGAGTCAGACGGGAGGCGGTTGTCGTGCAACCAATTACGTTGGATTTATCCGCCGTGCTTTAGAAAAAGCTGGACATCCACAGATTCCGGTTATCTCCTTTAGTGCGGGAATCGAAAAAAATCCGGGCTTTAACATTACGGCGAAGCTTGGAAATGCGGCTCTTCAGGCAATTGTTTATGGTGATTTGTTTATGCGTGTCCTCTACCGTATGCGTCCATACGAGATGGAGCCAGGCTCTGCAGATGCACTGCATGAAAAATGGAAAAAAATATGTATTGAAGATATTAAAGCCGGGGCAAAATGGGGCAAATTTAAAAAGAACTGTCATGCTATCGTTGAGGAATTTGACAATCTTCCTATCAGTGGAGAGTCAAAACCGAGGGTAGGCATTGTAGGAGAAATTCTTGTGAAGTTTTTGCCATCTGCCAACAATCATCTGGTAAAATTGTTGGAAGCTGAGGGAGCTGAGGCAGTGATGCCGGATTTGATGGATTTCTTACTGTACTGTCTCTACAATGCCAACTTTAAACATGAGGTATTGGGAAGGAAAAATCCTTGGGTAAATAACCTTGGCATGAAGGGAATCGAGATGTTTCGAAAGCCTGCCAGAGAAGCACTAAAAGCAAGTAAGCACTTTGATGCACCCGCTCATATTGCGGAGCTTGCCGATTATGCCAAGGACTATGTTTCCGGCGGTAATATGACCGGTGAGGGCTGGTTCCTAACCGGAGAAATGCTGGAGCTGATTAAGAGTGGCGCACCGAATATCGTATGCTGTCAGCCATTTGCCTGTCTGCCGAACCATGTCGTTGGTAAGGGCGTTATTAAAAAGCTTAGACGGGAACATCCAGAGGCGAATATCGTTGCGGTAGATTATGACCCGGGAGCATCCGAGGTCAATCAGTTGAACCGGATTAAGCTGATGCTGTCTACAGCGGAGAAGAATTTGAAGGAAGCATAATTGGCATACACTATATATTTTTGTGGCAATACAATAATAATCCCTGTATCTACAGTTTAGATGTAGATACAGGAGATTGGCAAAATAGAATTTTAGGGAGATTGATAAAATGAGAGAGGCATTACTTATTATTGATGTACAGAATGATTATTTTCCAGGCGGAACATGCGAGCTTTATCATGCGTATGAAGCAGAAAAGAAAATTCAATCATTAATAAAAGAAAGTCGTACGCAAAAACGTCCCATTATTTATATCCAGCATATCAATCCACCGGATGATACGTTTTTTCTTGAGGGTACTTATGGCTGTGAGATTTCAGAACGCATTAAACCATTGCCAGATGACAAGGTGATTGTTAAATACTATCCCAATAGTTTCCATGGAACTGAATTGAATTCTTATTTAAAAGAAAAAGGTATCAAGAAACTGATTGTGTGTGGAATGATGACACATATGTGTGTTGACACGACGGTTCGTGCAGCGATGGATTATGGATATGAGATTGACCTTGTAGCTGATGGATGCACAACTATGGATTTGGAAATATCAGGGGAAATCATACCAGCCCAGATTGTCCAAAAGGCTTTCCTTGCTTCTTTGCAGGGTGTTTTTGCAAAGATTGTATAAGAAAAAGATTAGCTTTTAGAAGAATTTCATACAAAATGCTATGGATATGGCATATTGAACAGCGTTATTGGGTTCAGTTATAGCATAGAACTTGAATTTGTGGAGGTACATAAATGAATATAGCAGTATTTGCATCGCATGGTGGCAGTGATTTGCAAGCAATCATAGATGGATGCAAAAATGAACAGATTAATGCAACGGTAACAGTTGTAATAAGCAACAACGGAAATTCCATGGCTTTACAACGTGCTAAAAATGAAAATATTCCCAGTTTTCATATGAGTGCAAAAAAATATGGGAGTGAAGAAGTTCTAGCAACAGAAATTTTAAATGTATTAAATCAATATAATGTTGATATGATTTTTTTAGCAGGTTACATGAGATTATTACATATCTCTATTCTTGAAAAATACAATAACAGAATTTTTAATATACACCCTGCACTTCTTCCTAAATTTGGTGGAAAAGGGATGTTTGGAATGAATGTTCATACCGCCGTTATTAAAGCCAAAGAAAAAGAGACAGGAGTTACCATACATAGGGTAAATGCAGAATACGATAGTGGAGAGATTGTAGCACAAACTAAAGTTGCTGTTATGGAAAATGACACACCAGAGGTATTGGCAGAAAGAGTATTGTATAGGGAGCATGAGTTTTTAATCGAAGTTATTTCAAATATAGCAAATGGAAAAATACAGCTTGGCTAGACAAATTCCATAGGAAGATGATTCCAAAGTCCATACAGACTCCTCCTTTTTATATCTGGTTCTGTTCGATAGCATGATATTCATATTTACTTTCATACAAAGTTTTCAAAGTTTTGAATCCAGTAAAAAAATTCATCTTCCGAACTTTCATCATCCATGCATGCCGGATACTTTACAATATCTAATGCGGTTCTTGGAATTTCAACATCAAACGTCTGTGTTACCCAATTTCTAAATTTCGCATTTGGCTTTATTATAAGTTCTGCATTTGGTCTCTCATTAGGTGGATATGCAAAATCCTCGTCCCAACATATTTCCTCATATCCAATAGCAAGCAATCTCAAGAAATCTACGGCATTGTCTGCCAATACACAAGATAACATTGACCCTGAACCAGAACCCATGTGGACAATCTTTAATTCACCATTATCCGAAATCCAAAATGCACTTTCAGAACCATCTCCACCAGTTTGTGCAAACACACATAATCTTTGGGTCACTTCCTCATTTTCTCCACCACCAAACCAATACTTGAGATTCTCGGTACCTCCGGGATAAAATGTTATACGAGTTCCACCCTCTCTTTCCTTTTCCGTCCAGCTCGCTTTTAATTCGTCCTCTGGATATAAGAATCCGTATCGATATCCATTTTTATCTACATAGAGATTGTTATCCTCGATATATTCATATAGCATTTTAATTTCTTTCGGTATCTGCATACCATCAGGCATCACATGTTGCAGTTGTTCAATCAACTTATTTTTCACTTTCATCCACCTCGCATTTTCTCTAGCTGCTCTGTTTTCGCAAAACAAATGCTATGACCTGCTTTCAGTACCTCCAAAGCAGAGCAAGTAAGCATATTACATCATCAGTAGCTAAGTACCCGTCTATTTCATTTGAATATGGTATTATTTTTATACGGACACTTTTTCTATATCTAATTCTATTTGATAGCAAGATATTCATCCAGTTGCTGCTCTTCCAATGAGGCTATCATCTCAGTAAAGGGCTGCAATTCTCCATTTACCGCATAGGCTTCCAATACCTCAAAGTATTCCAGTCGGCTTTCCTTTGCAATGGAAACCGGAAGAAAACCATTTGCCATCAATTGATAATTCATAATCATACGGGCTGTCCGGCCGTTACCGTCCACATAAGGATGAATTTTTACAAATTCTGCATGAATCCATGCGGCAAGCTCTACTGCATTTCCCTCTGCCCAGTGCGGCATATCAGCATAAAAATTTTTAATCTGTTGATACATCTCAATAGGGGCAGGAGGCTTATGTCCTGCACCAGAAATACGAACCTCCACAGTACGATAAATCCCGCCTATCAGAATGTTTTCCATCAACAAGGCATGAATATCCTTTATGATTTTTTCATCTAACGTTTTTCCATCCGTAATACAACTTTTAATAAAGCGAAAAGCTTTTTGATGATTTACCACTTCATAGATTTCACGAAGTGTTTTCCCACCAATAGAAATGCCATCCTCTAAAACTGCCTTGGTCTGCATCAGACTCAAGGTATTACCTTCAATAGCAGTAGAGTTATGGGTATACTCAATCTCGAAACTTTTATCAAAACTTTCCAATGCCTCCTTCGGCATACGTTTTCGCATTTCCTTTAGTTGCTCTCTTTTCTGACATAATATATCGTAGTTCATTTCGCTTCACCTCGATTACTAATTTGATGTTTTTTATTCAAATACTACATAAAATACTTAAACTTTCACAAATATAAGTATAGGGATTGATTCTCTCAATCCCTATTATCAATCATTATAATGACCTTTGCAAGATTTCACAATTATTTGGTTGTCTGAAATTTCATAAACCAAACGATTGGCTTCATCTATTCGTCTGCTAAATGATCCAGACTTTCCATATTTCAACGGCTCAGGTTTTCCTATACCTTGCAACGCTCCATCCCGTTCTATGCTTTGCAACAATTGATTTATCTTTTTCAATATCTTTTTATCCTTTGTCTGCCAATAGAGGTATTCACTCCATCCATCTTCTGCAAAAGTGATTTTCATAAATTATTCCTCCATCGCCAGGAGCTCATCTATATTTTTCGTTACTACTTGTCCATTTTTAATCTGTTCATCTGCTCTATTTAATTTTGCCAGATATTCAGCATTTTTTTTAGCTTTTGCCAATTCATTGTATTCTGATTCTGATATAATAACAACATTCTTGTTTTCCTTACGAGATACAATTACTGTTTCTCCATCAAACGCCATATCAAAATATTTTTTAATATTTGCTCTTACATCCATCTGTTTTGTTGCAATCATAAAGCACCTCTTTCTGTACCTAAAACCGTACCATTTATTGTACTTATATTATATGCTAATGGTCATATATTAGTCAAGAAATTCTATATTCTGTATAGGGCAATAATCGCTTAATATACTTGGGTTTGGGGATTATCAGTAATGTTATCAGCAATTTTGAATATTACATATCCTGTGCCAACGCTATTTTATGTCCCGTCTTTTCCGCCTCCATAACAAGCTTATCAAAAGCATTGCTTGTCGTAATGAATACACAATAGCTATCGCTATCAATATCCATTCCTGCTATGATATATCCAAACTTTAACCACTCATGAGATATTATCTTTAGCCATTTTGTAATATCTGAATCTTCGTCAAGACCATCCTCATCCAAAACAAGATGATTATAGTTTATTTCTTGCATTCCATAAATAAAATCTTCCAGCTCTACACTATAGTCAAACTCAAACATTTTTCCCTGTTCAATCAGAGTATCAACAATGCCAAGCCAGATAATTGTATCATCGTCCATATCAGAAAAGATTCCTCTCTCGCCATACCTTTCTGCATGCTCTTCATAAAACGCATGCGGAGTATTGATACATCTGTTTAATTTGTGAGCAGTATCAGCATCCACATCAAGTAGCTCTATCATATTTTTATAAGCGGTTATCTGCTCATTTAGCTTAGGTTTTTTCTCTTTATCCTTAAATTTATCAAATAA
This sequence comes from Lachnospira sp., assembly GCA_017621205.1. Taxonomy (GTDB): domain Bacteria; phylum Bacillota; class Clostridia; order Lachnospirales; family Lachnospiraceae; genus NC2004. The sequence continues at coordinate 63,588 of JAGATQ010000031.1, read as the reverse complement.
TCCCATAATGTATCTCTCCTTTTGTTCAACTATAGATTATTATGCTTTTATCCTTCTCACAAATCTGATGAATATATCACCTATGCCTTAATGAATAATCTAAACAAAAGGCAGCTCATGAATCCTAAAAAACATCCTATTGAAATCGTTCCAATAAATAACAAAACAAATTCTAACATAAAATTAGTAGGAATATTGGAAATGAATTCACAAACAGCATAGACAACAAAAGATATTATAATTGCCGTTCTATACCTCTTTCGCTGCTTCCATCGCAATCCAATAATAACTGCAATACATAATCCGATTATCATAAAAATAACGGTATCAGACTCAAACAATTCTTCAAGTATTGGTAAATATTTCATAACTGTTTTTCCTTATTTTGCAAAAAATCTATTATTTACTCAAACTTTTCCTGTGCAAAGCTTGAATGCGCTATTAATTATCCCATCTTTTAATAAAGCCTCACTCATTCCAATATTAAATTAAACACTTCATTTCTCCAAAATCCATCTACATTCATTACATTTGCATCAATTTGAGTAAGCCTCTTTTCTAAAATTCTGACTTCTTTTTTATATTCAGCTGAATTGGCAGGAATATGCTTATTTATAAATTCTCTATATGCTAATAGGCATCCATACAATGTTTCTAAAGATGTATTCATTAGAATAATACCCTCAAATTTCTCGTCGGGAACATCTTCATCAGTGTCATCCTCATCCTCATAATCATCCTCATCGGAATTTTCTTCCTCTTCACCATAAATTTCATGGTCAACAATTAAAATCTTTCCATTTGAACTCTTAATACAAATCCAATCTCCATTACCAGTGAACCCTAAATAGTAGTAATCATCAAACAAAAATGACATATCATCAATATTATTAAAATTTAGATACGGTGCAGCACTTTGGGGCAAACCATAGTTTGATAAATAATCTTGATATTGGAGGGAAATTCCACGTTTCTGTAACATATCAGCATTATATAATATAATGTTATCTTCCCCCCATTTTGCAAAAAAATCTTCGGCATCCATAATTAAATCTCCTCCTTCTCAGCAGCCTACGAAAGCTCTAAGTTTATCCATTCGTTTTTATCATCACAGTTCACACAATGCAGCGTTACAGTAATCCAATTAAATGCATCAACATAATTATCCTCGGAAAATTCATCAGGATATTCCATTACACATTCCTCGATAAACTGCTCTTGATCCTCTGCCTCTATGCACATCCTTACCTGAAAGACATCCTGACCACATTTTCGACATGTTAATCGTGTCAGACTTTCATCCTTCGCTGTTTTAAAATCATGGCAGACAAACCCGTCATAACCCTGTGTTGCCTGATCAAACAGTAACAGGGTTTTTCCACACTTTTCACAGATAGCATTAATCTTGATTCCCTCCTGTTCCCCATAGGGTATCGTGGAATCATACTCTGCATCTTCATTCTGCATAATTTGAAACTGTTCACAGCCACAGGTACAAACGATTTCTCCATTGATATTGTGCATATCTGAATGCTTGGCATCGACCTTCAAAATATGTATTAAATGTGTTGGTATCGGGTAATTTCCCATTTCAGACGCTCCCCTCTTATCCCAAAATATCCTTTAGCCGTATAATCCCAGCTACTTTACTTTTCTACTGCTGCTATATGCCCCATAAACTTTCTTCCCATCTATCTTAGTGTAGGCACGAATCTTAAATGTATAAACATATTTCTTATTAAGTCCATTCTTTGTATAGGAAACGGTTTTCCCTTGGCTTATTGTCTTAACCTTTTTGTATTTGCCATTTCCCTTTTTCATATAAATCTCATAACCACTGACATTGTCGAGCTTTTTCCATGTCAGCTTTATCTTATTGTTTCCTTTCCGCTTTGCAGAGCTTATCTTTACCTTTTTCAAAGTAACCGGAGGTTTAAAGATGCTATCAGCTTCACTATTTACGCTTTCAAATTCTGAAATATAAATTCTTTCGTCAATTTGTGAAGGACTCTTACCGCTACCCTCCGTATCTTTCTTAGAATTATTCTCCGTATTTTTCCCGGTATCCTCCTCAGCATCCTTGGTGCCATTGTCTACTGGAACTTTTTTATCAATATCCTCTGTATAGGTTTTACCACATACATTACAGGTATAGGTTCTGATTCCACTTTCTGTCTCAGTCGGATATTTTGTGATTACAGAGGTATATGCATGCTCCGAACATATCACAGTCACTTTAACCATTCCATAAAATGGCTGGTATCCTTCCCGTTCCACCTTATAATATACCTGATAGGTGCCGATTTCCTTTATCTCCGGCTGAGTTGTTTCATACCATTCATCCGGGAGGGAATATTGAATGACATCTCCCTCCTTTAACCCATTAACAGTAATCAGATGTGTGTTTTCTGTATATGGTTCTGTAATATCCTCGGCAGCAATCCCCGTAAGCTTGGGAAGGGATTCATCGATAACACTGGTATAGGTATCCTCACAAACCTTGCAATAATAAGTCTCTATTCCAGCTTCCCCTTCTGAAGGCGGTGTTGTGAGCTTGGATACATACTGATGCCTACAGTCAATCTCTACCCCGACCTCAATACCGCTAATTATCTTATAATTCTTTGTGTCCTCTGGCACATACGTTACAAGATAGTTTTGGTTTCCCCGTTTTTCAAACAGGCTTTCTGAATCACTTTCCCACGAAAACCCTTTCGGAAGCTTCACGCTGCCAAGACTATCTCCAATATACCCAATCAGCCCTGTTGGCAAATCATATTCCGGCTCTGCCTGCTCGATTGTCACTACTGCCTGTCCGCAAAGTGTTCCGCAGCCGTCTCTATCCACCTGATACTTTACTTCATATATACCAGTCTCTATCATTTCCGGCTGGTCTTTTTGGTACGTTCCATCTGTTCCCAAATACCTTACAATATCATCCTTCTGTAATCCCTCAAGCTCGATAGCATAGGAAATACCATTATATTCCCCTGTAACATCCTCTGCTTTCACACCCTTTATCTCTGGCAGGGCATATTTACGGATATCCGTTTGTTTGGATGCAGGTGGCTCGGATGCCGGTGCATACCATAACTCATTACCACGCACTGTAAACCCATAAAGCTTTTTATCCGACAAATCCTCTGGTGCATAAACAGTTTTAATAGCTCCAGCCATATTCAACTGACAGATTTCTGTTGGAGAATTAAAATAAAGTCTGTTGTGTGCTGTGGAAAGATATACAAAGCTAACAGAATAATAGCCCCTGCCGTCAGCAGAGCAAAACGCAGGTACATTATAAATAACCTCCTCTGCATCTGCTAAAAGAGCTTTCTCCTCTTTTTTCATAAGCTTGATTGCTTCATCATAGTTATCGTTCTCCAATTGCCATCTGGAATAATACCACGCCCCATTATAATAGCAGATTGCAGAATCAACCGTCTCCCAAAATGCGTTATCGTAAAGCGTTGAGACCGCCTTATTATCCCCTGCCCAGGCATAATGATTATGATCGGTCTCCGCCTCCGGGCTGTTATCTGATATCTTATTATCGCTTAGCAGGAAATACTCGTGTGATACCCTTCCGATACAATCAGGTGTCGGGTCGTCCCATGTAACATCAACATGATACCATTCCCCATTGATTTCAATCATATTCCATGCATGTTCCATGGGTTCACTCGTAATCAGTTCACACGAAATACCAAGCATGTTCTTCATAATATATGTAAATGCATTGGCATAGCCATCACACACGGCAATTTTGTAAACCAGACAACCATAAGCTGTATGGGAAATATCCGGTATCGTATCATTGATATAATTGTCACTATCATATTCACAATTCTGTACCAGATAATCATGTACGAGCAATGCCTGCTGATATTCATCAAGTGTTGTGTCGACCTGTGAGACTACCTGCCGGACAGCTGCCTTTAGCTCCTCACGCATTTTTGCAATCTCTTCTTCGGTAATACCATCGATATAAGATATGTTATAAGAGAAAACAATCTTCCGATTATCAACTGTTATATAATTGAATAAAACCTTATTCCTTTTAACATAAAAAAGCTGTGGATTATTATTAATAATTTTTAAATATTCATTTACCGCTTGGGATTCAGGAATTTGATAAGCCGACACATCAATTGTCGTCTGTCCACTTTCTATCTGTGAAACGAGATAATCCTCCAAAGACAGAGTACTCTTTGCACTGCTATATACTGCCGGCTTTTCTGCCACAAAATAGGTGGTAGGCTGCTTATAATATTCCTCGTTATAGCGTTCCTTCTCCGTCAGTATTACTGTTTCACTTTTACCTGTCCCAGTATCTGCCTGTGCTCCGATAACAGAGAATAATAAACATGCCATGAATAATAAAGTGATGAAATAATTTTTCTTCATAAATCATTCCTCCTAATATATCCCATTATATTATTGCCACCTGTTTTGCAAACTCATAGTCATGCGGTGCCTTATTATCCGTCTTATGTCCTACAGCCAAAGCAATTTCAAAGGAATATCCTTCCGGTATTTGAAGCTGCTTTGAAAAATACTCTTTTTTCTCACCGTGCAATGCATCATATACACAACCAATAATCAGTGTTCCAAGTCCAAGACTTTCTGCCGCCAGTGTCATGTTCTGGACAGCAATGCCAGCATCCACCTTGCTCCATTTAAAATCGTCTTCAGCACTTAGGAAAATAACTACCGGTGCCTCGAAGAAAAAATTATGTGGCTGGCTTTCCTGCCCACGTAAACGTCTCTTTTCGTCGTCCAGCTCTGCAAGTATGGGGTTATCTCCACTTACTATCGAAAAAAATATCTCTTTTTTATTCTTTCCTGTCGGTGCCTGTAACCCGGCTTCCAAAATGCTATCCAATTCTGTTTGTGTCAGCTTTTCAGCACTATATGCTCTGGCTGAGCTTCTTTGCTTTATGATTTCTAATACTTGGTTTGACATGGTTGATTCCTCCTTTTCTAAAATAAGCATATCTTCCTATACTCTTATTGAATCTGGATATATAACTCGCCTAATGAATCTGCCTTATGTATATATTTTAGGCATAAATTCATTCTCCTTCAACTTGCTCTTTTTCTCCTTGATTTAAATAGTGTCTGCTTCATCAGCAGACACTATCGGGGTATTTACACTCCCCTTGCTTATCATCTCAAACCCAGTCATCGTAATAATTGATACGTCCTCTTCCTCCACGATATATGCCTTAATCCTGTCTCCCACATTCAACGTAATCAGCTCTTCATTCTCAGCAAATGCCTGCTTATAGACCTTTCCAGTACTATCCTTTAGATAGACAGTCGTCTCCCCGTCTGATACAATATATTGAATATCAGAAATTGTAAGGACAACACTCACCTCATCCTCCACTGGATTCTCCGAATTAGAAGAGCCCGTTTTATTGCCCTCCGTTTTCATCTTCTTTTTATAATTGGCAAAGACATCCGCCTGCGTTGTACCCGTGGCAACAACATTATACTGCTCCACATTTACCATCGCATACATCTTTACGAGACCGCCACTATCCTTTAACACCATAATATAGGTCGGCTGCCCATTGACATTAATCAGGCAGGGGAAAGAAGCGTCATATTTCTTCTCCTGCACCGTTCCTTCTGCCGATTTCATCGCAGAGTACTCCTCGGCACCAGACACCGTGTAATACCGAGCCTCAGAGGTCCGCTCATTAATCATGACAAAACCGACATTGGACTGGTCGCTATTTAATGATGTCACGCCAGTATAAATCCACACGTCATCCTCCAGTGTAATATAACCATAATCGGCTGTCGTCTTGGTACAGCCCGTCTGACTGATAATGCTGTTCCAGTAGCCTTTAGAATACAATCCACGCCAGTCATACTTTCTTGTACACAGGTCTCCGTCAAATACACGGTCAATCCATTGTGGGATATCCTTCAAAGCATAATAACTGCTCTTTCCCGTTACCGGATCACATAAAATTGCTCCGACCACGTCCATTCCGTCAAACAATCCAACCTTGGCACTCATACAGGGGCATAGGAAAAAGGGATTGCCCTCATCATCAATCTCAAAATAATAACCACCAATTATCTTCGTTGGGTACTGGAACTGAACATGCCGCATCAGATTATCATTGAGATAACCGGAAGGAACATAGGTCATTCCATTTTTCACCTTCTTATAATCCGCATCCGAATTGACTGGATCAACCTCTACATAGCCCGGAATACCATTGCTGCGGTTCTTAATCCATTTGAAAAAGGAAGCGTACTTTAGAGGAGCAACCTTTTTTGGTGTTCCATCCAGATTAATCTGGTTATACTCACTCTCCACCTCATACTGGCTTACCACATCAGAAAGCGAACCGATTTCACGATTACCAAATACTCTCGCACTTTCGGTATCCATCAACGCAATATTGGTTACACTCTCACTCTGGGGGATATCCTCGGAAAATTCCCGGTTCTCTACTTTAAGCAGTGATGCATACGCACGGGAACGAAGAAGCGGCATTCCGGCAATCGTACCAATGATAACAACCAGAATAATTGCTGCATCAATAAACAAAACAGTCAGTGCATCCTTTCCCATCTTTTTCAGCACCTCCCTGCCGGTGAGCTTCCTGCTGGCAAAAGAGCCGATATGGGATAACGCAATCACAAAGGTATCTGCCGTAATAATGAAAATAAGAATAAACCAGAACTGCTGATTATGAATGTTCAATGCGGGAAATGTTACATAATACCAGATACCACCGAACAAAATATCCAGCAATATTACCAGCAAATAAAGCTTTAACCCTGTTAATTTCTTTCCTTTTTCCTTGTTTTTACCCAAAATACAACTCCTCCTTGTTATTTGTTTTATTAGATAATTGCAAAACTACTGACCGTCGATACAATAAGTCATAGTGGATTGTAGTTTCGCAATTATCTAAGCTCCTGCATCTTCTCCTTCTTCAATAGCTTTGCCACGAAAGAAGCAGGAAATACCTGAATTAACACATTATAGGTATGAATCGCCAGTTGAAGCGGCTCTATCGCATGAAAATAATCCTCTTCTATTGCAAGCACCTTCTCATACCCTTCAAGCTTCTGCCAAGCGTCTTTTAATTCCACCTGAGGGTTCTGCTCCTTTGCTTCATTTCCTTCTCCCTGCATAAGCAGACTGCTTAATAAAGCATGCTTTGACAAAATCAGATTTCTATCCTTAGCATCGCCGGATAATTCCTCTAAAGCATTTAAAAGAGAATGATTAAAGACCTCATCCCCACCCCATTGTTTCATCTTATTGGCAGAAAAAAAGGAAGAAAGAATATCCCTCCGCTTTTTAAGAACCGGATAAAGCTTCTGATACTCCTCCTCCACCTTGTGTTCCAGCCTGTCAAACTGTGACCGAAATGTTATTATACAGGTTATTCCCATCACGATTACTGCTACAACTACAAATGCAATACCATACCATATCATAACTACACCCTATGCCATCCGCACAGACAATCCTTTCTCTTGTAAATATTCTTTTACCTCATTGATTTCCAATTCCTTATAATGAAACAGGGAAGCCGCTAAAGCAGCATCCGCACATCCCTCAGTCAAGGCATCATAAAAATGCTCCTTCTTACCTGCTCCGCCAGAGGCAATAACCGGAACAGACACCGCCTCGGCAATCTGTTTCGTAAGCGCAATATCATAACCTGCCTTGGTACCATCACAATCCATACTTGTAAGGAGAATCTCTCCTGCTCCAAGCTCACATACTTTAACTGCCCATTCTACTGCATCAATTCCCACATCAATGCGTCCACCATTTTTATAAATATTCCATCCACTTCCATCCTCTCTGCGTCTGGCATCAATGGCTACCACAACACATTGGCTTCCAAACTTTAAAGCCGCCTCTGATATCAGCTCTGGCGTATTGATAGCAGATGAATTGATACTGATTTTATCGGCACCTTCCCGCAAAATAGTTTTAAAATCATCTACCGTACGGATACCTCCCCCTACCGTAAAGGGAATAAATACTGTTTCTGCCACACGCCTTACCATATCGACCATAATATTTCTGGCATCTGAAGAAGCAGTGATATCCAAAAAGACTAGTTCATCTGCTCCCGCCTCATCATAGGCAGAAGCAATCTCCACAGGGTCACCTGCATCTCTTAAATTGACAAAGTTAACACCCTTTACCACCCTGCCTGCATTGACATCCAGACAAGGAATAATCCGCTTTGTATGCATGCTGCACCCTCCTATAATGTCACAAAATTCTTAAGTATTGTAAGTCCCACCTTAGAGCTTTTCTCTGGATGAAACTGACAGGCAAATAGATTCCCATGCTCTACCGCAGCGTGAATGTGGGCAGAATATTCTGTTGTAGCTGCCACATCCATCTCATCCCCTGCCTGTAAATAATAGGAGTGGACAAAATAGACATAAGATTGCTGGGAAATCCCACGAAACAGCCGGCTCTCTTTCGGCAAAGTAATGGAATTCCAACCAATATGTGGTATTTTAAGTCCCAGAGTATCCGGAATTCTAACAATTCTACCCGGTAGTAGAGATAACCCCTTTACTCCCGGTGCTTCCTCACTCTCCTCAAACATCAGCTGTAATCCAAGGCAAATACCTAAAAAAGGGGTATTCTTCCTTACAATCTCTTGGATAACAGAAACCAAATCATACTCTATCAACCGCTCCATCGCATCCCCAAAGGCTCCTACACCCGGAAGAATCACTTTGTCTGCTTTCATAAGAAGCTCATGATCTCTGGTAATAACAGCCTCCTCACCAAGAAACTGAAGTGCCTTTTCCACACTCTTAATGTTGCCTGCATCATAATCAATAATTGCAATCATGCTATGTATTCTCCTTCCAGTCAAGCCTCAATCGGGATTTCATGGTACTATTGAAATTGCATGGCTGCCACATAATCCCGAATAGCCTGTGAATAGGTTGTCTGATCTAAGGCAAGCCACTCCTCTACCGTCGGCATGGATAAACCATATTGGTTCGCAAGCTCATTTTCAATGGTTGCCCGGAGTCTGTCTAAATCTGCTTCTATTCCAAGCTCCTTCGCCTCATCATAATGTTTTTTATACTTTCTTACACCCTTGATTAAGGAATCCAGCCCACTGTCATACATCTCAAGCTTGCAAAAATTACGATAGGAATCTACCTGCTGCTGTACATACATAACACAGTAAATTTTGTCCCGGATTTGCTGGTCTCTGTCCTTAACATCAACACCAACAATCTGTTCATATGCCTTTCGATATTTCTGCATCTCAAAATAATTCGTTGCTCTGGCAATTACCATGTGATAGTTGAACTGATTGGTTCCAAGTACAACAGTACAGCCAAGCAGAGCAAGTATAACAGCGATAAGACCTACCTGTTTAGAGGTAAATTTCTTCTCCTTCGCATCTTCTTCCTCCTCTTGCTGCCGAATCTGTTCCTTCTTATCCTGGGCAGCCGCCTTTTTTACAACCGCCATCTCTTTCGCTTGCGCTTTTTTCTGTGCCTTCTCCTGCTGGGCATCCGCCTTTTTCTGCGCCTTTTCCTCTTTCTTTTTCTCCTTCGCAGCCTGTTTCTCTTCTAATCTGGCAATTTCCTTCGCAGACAACTGCTCTTCTTCGTCTGGACCAAACAATACAAGAGATAACTTCTCACCAAAGCTTAAATTCTTCATAGCTTCCTTGCTGCTTCCTGCATCAGAAGACTTCTCCTCCCCCTCTCCGGCAAGAATCTGGTCAAGATTTATCTCATCTAATGCTGCATCAGCAGTCTCCTCCATCTCTTGTTCTGCCGCTTCCTTCGCTAATTTCTTCGCATTCTTTTTGGCTTCCTTCGCTTTTCTTTTCTCTTCTTTTTTCTGTGCTTTTTCCTCCTTCTTCTTCAGAAAGTTTGTCTCCTCACCTAAAGACTCAGATGTTTCTAGCACAGTATCCTCGGATGAATTGGTTAAATCTTCATTAAAATCAATTCCCTCCATTACTTCATCCGAAATATCCAGAGAATCCAGGTTAGTAAACTCATCAGCATCTATATCAGAAGCGTCCGTCCCATTATCCATATCCTGAATCAAAGCACGCACTGCATCATCCAGATTATCATCCTCTGCTGTCCCTGAATCCGGTATACCATCTCCAGTGTCGTCAAAAGAATCCATCTGCTCATCCCCTTTCAAGTCAACCTGTCCAAGCACATCCTCTAGATCAACCTGTCCTGACTGATTAAGCATATCCTCCAAATTTACTTCCTCTGATTGATTGAGCATATCTTCTAAATCTGTCTGCTCTGTCTGATTGAGCATATCTCCTAAATCCGTCTGCTCTGTCTGATTGAGCATATCTCCTAAATCCGTCTGCTCTGTCTGATTGAGCATATCTCCTAAATCCGTCTGCTCTGTCTGATTGAGCACATCTTCCAAATTCATCTGCTCTGACTGTTCCAGCACATTCTCCAAATCATCCGCTTCCATCATATCCAACATATCTTGGAGACTATCCTGTTCCGGCACACCCCCTGCATCCGTCTGCTCAGCCTGACTAAGCATATCATCCAATCGATTCTCCTCGGAAACGGATGTATCACTATATTGCATATCTTCTTTCATAAGATTTTGAGATGCCTTCTCTTTCTCCTCTTCTGACATACCAAGCAGATTAAACAGCTCATCATTCTCATCCAAAAAAGTTGCAGTATCTTCTCCTGCTTCTAAAATATCACCTTGAAAAAAATCATTCTCGTTTGCCATAATTTTAACCTCATATATCTTATTTAATCTCAAGTATCCTAAAAACATAGTTTAGCATAATTATAAGCATACTCAGATTTTATTTTAACATAAAAAAAAGGCTTTCGCAATGCAAAAGCCCTTTATTCCTATTCTTTAATCGTAAGTTTCCTTTATTAAATTGTCCATAATGCTAACTAACTTACCAATCTCTGGTTTGGTAATCTGTGCATTGACACCAAGTCTCTCTCCCTTACGCCGCATTTCATCATTAATAAGAGAAGAGAAAATGACAATCGGAATATTATCAAAATCCTTATCATCCCGTATCAGCTTACACAAACGATGACCATCCATCAATGGCATCTCAATATCTGTCAATACTAAACGGACATGGTTCGTAATATCATCGCTTTCATGCTTCCATTGTACCATTTTATCCCATGCTTCCTGACCATTATTACACATCGTAGTGTTTACATAACCTGCCTTGGATAAAGAATCATGAATTAATTTACTTAACAGAGGAGAATCCTCTGCAATAAGAACATGGGCATCTTGACGTTCCCGTTCACCCATCTTCTCTATTTCAGAAACCTTAAGCGTTGTCTCCGGGCTGATATCTGAAATAATCTTCTCAAAATCCAGAATAATAATTAATTTGCCATCCAGCTTTAAAATACCAGTAACCGCACTATTCTCAGTAGAATTAACGGTCCGGTCCGGTTTATTAATCTCCGTCCAGGAAACACGATGAATGCCAAGCACTTGATGTACATGGAATGCAATCTCCATCAGATTAAAATTAGTAATAATTAACATATCCGTCTGATTAGCCTCTGCCTTTAAGCTTAAAGAACGAGCCAAATCAACAACAGTGATAATGGTATCACGCGGCATAAACAATCCCTCAATATAAGGATGTGCATTAGGTACTGGAGTTATCGGCTGGTAAGTCAATATCTCACGAACCTTTGCAACATTAATTCCATAATGATTGTCACCGATTTTAAACTCCAAAATCTCAAGTTCATTTGTTCCGCTTTCCAGTAAAATATTTGTTTCCATAGAATACCTCCCTATATTTAATATATATTAATGACTCAAACCTCACTATTGAATCACAACATCAACATCTGCAGTTCCATTCGTAATATGTAATGTATAGCCATCAAGTGGCTTTGCTGCTGTCTTCGGAACCTCAAACAATAATACTGCCTTTTTGGTTGCATTCTTTTTTAAGGTTTTCTGATATACTGAAAAATCAGAATCAACCAAGGTAAGCAGGGAAGTATAGCTTCCTGTTGGTGTCTTTAATGTATATTGGTATCCGGCATCCAATAAATCAACATTATTTTTTCCATCCGATAAATTCTTAACTCCAAGCTTTACGACTAAAAGCTTTCCTCCATTAATCGGTTCCACAGCAAGACTTTTATCATCAGAATCCTGATAACTGTCTGTCAGCTTATATCCGGTATAATTGACCTCCAGCTTATATCTGGAATACAACTCTGACATATTCGAGACGGTACTTGTCTGTGTCGTATCATCTGAAGAAGTATCACCTGCAGGTGCAGTCAGGGAAGCATCCAAAGGAGCTTCTGTAGTTAATTCTTCTGTAGTCTGCTCTTCGGTTGTACTCTCCGGATTCCCCGACGCATCCGAGCTTGCATCCTTAACCCTGTCAAGCCGCTCCTCATAATCAGGATTCCTCTGCAGCACCTCATTGGCGGCATACTCAGCAATCAAGTCATTTTGTTCTTCTGTTAAAGAGACATTATCTTCACACCCCGTCAAACATACCATTATAAATAACAGTGATAGTACTGTCTGTATCCGTTTCATCAAAGAAGCCTCCTCACACTAATCTCAAGTCTTATTTTAACACTATTCGCGAAATGTGGCAAGGCAAATCTGTACATAAAGCAACAATTTGTGCTTTTAGTCGTTATCCTTAAGGGTATCCTCCTCTATATCTACCTCGTTTTCCGTATCCAAATCAAAGTAGAAGCGTACACCACCATCCACATTTTCAACGCCATATGCCTTACCATGTGCATCCATTGTAGCTGCTACAATAGACAAACCAATACCATTACCGCCATACTCACGGCTTCTTGCCTTATCCGCCTTATAAAACTTAATCCAAAGCTTATCAATATCCTCCTCTGCAATTGGCTCTCCGGTATTAAAGACGTACACCCGCACATCATGCTTTCTCTTCACGGCAGAAATCTCAATATAACCATGGTCAGACACATGATTCAACGCATTGGTAAAATAATTATTTACCACCGATTCTATTTTAAATTCGTCCGCCCATACCTGAATCGCTTCATCTACCAGAACCCGCACTTCTGCATTAGATTTCTGAATCAGTATATCCGACTGTTGCACGACATTGCCAATCAGTTCTGCCAGATTAAAATGCTCCATCTGCACCTGGTCTGTACCAAATTCCAATTCATTCAGTGCAAGAAGCCTCTTCACCATGCCGTTCATCTTAGCCGCCTCATCTATAATAACATCACAATAAAATTCCTTACTTTCCTCATCCTCTAAAATATTATCCTTTAACCCTTCTGCATAACCTTGAATTAAAGCTATTGGTGTCTTTAATTCATGGGAAACATGAGAAAGAAATTCTTTTCGCATTTCATCCACCTGCGTCTTACGGTCAATATCCTTACGCAGTTCATTATTGGCAGTCTTTAATTCTGATATGGTATGCTCCAGCTTATCTGCCATGTCATTCATACTATGCCCAAGCTCTCCAATCTCGTCATTACTAAACTGGTTTACCTTAGCGTCAAAATCAAGATTACTCATTCGTTTCGCAATCAGTGCCATCTGCTGAATCGGCCGTGAATAATTACTGCTGATAAAAAACATAAATATACATCCAAACAGCGTTACCATCATACCGGTATAACCAAGAAAGGTATTGCTAATCATTGCACTTTTACGGATACTTTCTACCGGGGTCTGAATGACAATGACATGCCCGTTGTCTAAGGTACCGATTAAATCCAGATAGGTGGAGGAGGTTCTTGTATCATGATTCTTTTGAATAATATAAAAACCCTTGTCATACTCTTGTGCATCAGGAAGCTTCCACTCTGAACTATCACTCGATTTCACATTCACCGCCAACTGAAACAACTTCTCCATACTGGCACGTCCCATATATCCTTCACTCGAAGTAGAGTAATCGACAACAACATTGCTGTCATCTAAAAAATATCCAATTACCACATCAATATTACTATCTGTATAAAACTGCTGTGACAAAATATCTCCCACCGCATCCGACTCTCCAACCATGTCGTTAATGGTATTGTAGGAGTCCTTCAAGGTCTGTTGGATTTTACTCATGTAAAAGGTCTCCAGAAACAGCATGCAGACAAGCCACGTTATAAACATCCACACCCCCATTACACCTACCAATGTCATAGTAAGCTTTAACCGGATAGAGTGAAATATGTGATTTTGATTTTTCTTCTTCTCTGCCTGCTTCAAACAACCGTCACCTCTCTAAACAAACCTGATATCACTTAAGCATATATCTTATATATTTGTCCACCAATTCCTGTCTTACTTTCCATCCTCTGTCACTTCAAATTTGTAACCCATGCCCCAGATTGTCTTAATATACTCTCCCTTTTTCCCAAGCTTGGAACGAAGTTTCTTTACATGGGTATCAATCGTTCTGGCATCTCCAAAATAGTCATAATTCCAGACATTATTAAGAATCTTTTCTCTGCTCAATGCCACACCTTGATTAATAATGAAATAATTAAGCAATTCAAACTCTTTATAGCTCAACTCAATCAGTGTTCCATCCATCCGAACTTCATGAGCCGATACATCAAGCTCGATGCCACCGGCAACCAGCTTTTCTCCTGTAAGACTGGAACCAGAACGCCTAAGAATTGCCTCCACACGGGCTACCAGAATCTTAGGGCTAAAGGGCTTGGAAATATACTCATCCACCCCTAAATCAAATCCCAACAATTCATCACGCTCATCTGATTTCGCTGTCAGCATAATAATCGGTACTTTCGAATATTGGCGAATCTCCTTACACACCTGCCATCCATCCATCTTGGGCATCATTACATCAAGAATAATCAAATCAATGTCCTTATCTGCAAAAAATATATCAACCGCTTCCTGTCCGTCTGCAGCCTCCAACACCTCGAAATCCTTCTTAACAAGGAAGTCCTTTACCAGCTTTCTCATTCTAGATTCGTCATCCACCACTAACACCTTTAATTGATTCATAAAAACCTCCTTATACCACAAAAGTCATATTCCATCTACAGCTAGTGTAGCAAAGGAATATGACTAATCTGTGAAAGAATTACCATTATTATAGCGTAAAATCTACTCTTTATTGTCGGAAGCATCAATTCCAAGGGCTTCTTCCTTCTCCTTGACCGCTGCTTCCCGTTGTTTTAACTCTTCCTCCCAGGAAGAATATTGGTTTAGTATTTTATTCTCCGTATTAATATACCCGGAATTAGGCAAAAAAATGTTGATTGCAAACATTCCGATAATGACAATAACCATTCCTACAAGAAATATTTTAAGGGTACGGATAGTTCCCGCTTTTTTCTGATTATCCTTAACAACCTGCTCCAAGGTAAACTGTTCCTTGGTCTTTTGAACAGAAGGGTTATCGACCACCTTAATCATCGTAAGCTCTGTTTCCTCCATGCCAAATTGAACCAACAGAATCTCCCGCAGTTCCCGCAAAAATGACAAACCAACAGGCGTAATCAATATTCCCTTTCCTGCCAGCTTATTGTATATATTGAGTACACTGTCCTTATTCTGCATATTCATCTTAGTCTTAATCGATTGAATATTTCTTTGCTCACGAAGAGCCAGATTATACTCTTCCTTCTGTGAAAAAGCAAATCCATCCACATAAAATACATCCATATATTTACTCCGTTTCGTCTGAATTTACTACATCTGTTATCGATAACTCCTATCTTGACCAAACATACCAACTATTCTGCAGGTTCGGTCTCTGTTGCAGCTTCTGTTGCGTCGGCACTCGCTCCTCCATTGTTGGCACTGACTCCTGCATCTGTCTTTATATTAATATTGTGTTCCCCAGCCAAGGCAACAATATCTGCCCTGTGCTGGTCTACCTTCGCCTTACCCTGTGCGATGGTGTCATTCGCAGCAACTGCATTATCGCTATTGTTCTCCTGTATTGCAGTAGAAAGTGCCGTGAGCCCCTCCAACTGCAGCTTTACACCATCAACGTAGGTCTGTTTTAAAGCAATCACCTCTGCTGTCTTTGGTGCAACGTTCATCAGATTATTATAAAATGTCGTGTAGTTTGGAATAATCTCATCATTAAATGCCGATAAAATATCCTTTCGTTTCATGGAAGAAATCTGGGCAGAAACCTCGTTGTAACGATTGATTGCCAACGCTTCCTCATTCTTAATTCCGGCTAAGTCTGTCTCAACATACTGTATTAAATCCTGCTGTACCTCATCAACCTCCTGTTTACCACAGCCAGTCAAAGCTGCCAGCATAATCACACCTGTCAAACATAATACAAAAAACTTTTTCATAATGTCCCTCCGAATCGATTTACTTGGTCTCTTCTCATAAGAAACCATATAGTATTACTATACTATTATCTGAAAAATATGGCAAGTATAAGTAAAAAACTTTTCAGAAAATCAACTATTGTCATCTCAGTTTTCCTAGCACAAATCACTATTATGGTCTATTATATGGGTATTGCAGGAAGGTATCATTTTTCCCAATAATCTTCTGTTTCCCGAGATGTAGTTTTGATGCCAAACAAGATATACATAAAGTCCTGTTTTTCATTTAAAACTCTGATAACTCTTATAAATTCTCCTTCTTTTCTGTAAAACACATAATTACGGTTTGAGACAATAAATAAGTAGTCACAGTCTATCCCATATCTTGCAAATATACTCACGCCTACATCTGGGAATGCCAAAAGATTACCAATGGAATCCATAATATTACCAAGTATTTTCTTGGCAAAATCTTCACCGTATTCCGTAATAATATATGCTTTTGTTTGTTGCAAATCATTAAGTGCCTCAGGAGACAAATCTAACTGTTTCATACTCCCAACGCCTCTCTCACAGCTTCATAAGAAATCCAGCCTTTTTCTCTAGCAGATGCTTCACCTTTTTCCAATGCACCGAACAAACCTTTAATTGCTCTTAATTCATCTAATTCCTGCATCGTCACAATAGCAAAATCTCCTCGTCCGTTTTTTGTTAAATAAACCGGATTACCATACGACACTTCATTTAATACCGTATTATAATTTCTTAAATCTGATACTGGTTTGATATTTGGCATACAAATCACCTCCATAGTTACAGTATAAGCATCATTTAGGTTTTTATCAATATATTTCTAAACATTTTACGAAAAATATTGTATTGCATCTTTACTTTTTGTAAATTCTTATCAATCTATATCTCTCCGGCTGTGCAAAACAAAAAAGCAACTACAGATGTCATGGCAATAAATAAAATCCATCCACTATTGATTTAAAAGTAATAGCGGATGGATTTTTAAATTTGTCCTGTATCATTATTATAGAAAATCCACTGAAGGCAGCTATCAGAGATTATCATCTAATATGTGAACGGATTATATAATACCGTTACCGAGAACTTGTTTGAGCAAGTCCTCTTTTATTGCCACCTTCTGTCATTGGTATCAATATAATATTAATGCTTTGTCAAGATTTTCAGTGGTTTCTTTCTTGTTCTAATATATTATATTGATAATTGCAAAGCTTTCATTTGTAAAGTTAGATAGTTGTGCCTTTATATAAATTTGCGCCTTTGTACCGAGCGTAGCTCGGACAACGAAGCAAATTTATATAAAGGCACAACTATCGTATTTAACCAAAAATGCCACAATAATAACTGTGACATTAGAAGCATGGACCAGAGGGGAATCGAACCCCTGTCCGAAAACATATCCATTGCGGTATCTCCCATTACAGTCAGTAATTTATCATTCCCTCAACCGGACACCTACTGACAGGTTTCCGGCGTTGGTAGCTTCATCGTGCTACTTAGGAGGCAAAGCTTACTCCTAAGTGTTCCCCACCGGTTTGATGCCGGGGTCTTAGCTGGCGGGACGGCTAAGTCCGACAAGCTGCAACTAGGCAGCTAAAGCTAAATTGTCTTCAGCGTTTAATTTTAGTTTCTAAGTTTTTACATGGTCCTAGTCCATGAATGGCTGCCACAAATTCAACATCCCCGTCGAAACCAGTACTAGCCCGAAACATATTGTACGGTTACACTAAGGTCTGTCCTTCGTGTATTACTATCTTACTCGTTTTTTTGAAAAAATCAACCCCAAATTAAAAATTTATTTGTAAATGCAAAACTTCACCCAGACCATATAAGGCAATCATACACTTTCGTTACACAAAATCAGCCAAGATTTCGGATTTTAAATTCCCGCTGTGCCTCCCGCTGCTGATCCTTCTTTGCAATCGTATCCCGCTTATCATATAGCTTTTTACCCCTTGCCAGAGCAATCTCCAGCTTTACGAGACTGCCGCTAAAATAGACCTTAAGCGGTACAATGGTATAACCCTTCTCCTTGGATTTGCCAAATATCTTGTTAATTTCTGTCTTGTGGAGTAACAGCTTTCTTTTGCGAAGCGGGTCTTTATTAAAAATATTTCCCTTTTCATAAGGATTAATGTGCATACGCTGAATATAAATTTCACCGTCATCAATACTGATAAAGGCCTCCTTTATACTGCACTGTCCCAATCTGAGTGACTTAACCTCTGTACCGTGGAGCACAATGCCCGCTTCATATTTTTCTTCAATAAAATAATCGTGATAGGCTTTTTTATTGTTGGCAATCAATTTCTCGCCATGCTGTTTCGCCATTGCTTATCACACCTCCTCCCCTTCCTTTCCTTCAACGATAGAAAAATCAATCGTTCTCGTTTCCATATCAGCATTTTCCACCTTAATGCAAACCTTTTGTCCCAAATGATATTCCTTTTTACTATCCTTCCCAACCAGCTTATATTCCTCTTCCACATAATAATAGTAATCATCTATCAGGGAATTCACGCTCACCATTCCCTCAACCGTATTGGGAAGCTCCACATACATTCCCCATGAGGTAATACTGGAAACAACGCCCGCAAACTCTTCACCGATATGCATCGTCATATACTGTACTTTCTTCAGCTTATCCACCTCACGCTCTGCCTCCTCGGCTCTGCGTTCCGTTTTGCTGCAGCTGTCACTGATTCCATCCAGAATTCTCTCATAGTGCTCTATCCTCTTGGGAGTCAGCTTGCCATGCAAATTCTCCTTAATAATCCGGTGAATCTGTAAATCCGGATACCGACGGATGGGCGAAGTAAAATGGCAGTAATATTTCGCCGCTAATCCAAAATGTCCGCTATTATTGGTAGAGTATTTTGCCTGCTTCATAGAACGCAGGGTCAAACGGCTAATCAATGCCTCCTCCGGTGTTCCCTCCACCTTGCCAAGCAGCTTCTGGAATTCCTTTGGATGAATCTCTTCCCCAGTATTTTTAATAAAATAACCAAAATTAGCAAGCATCGTTGAGAGCTTCATAAGCTTCTCCTGATCCGGTGCCTCATGGATACGATAAACAAACGGTAACTCCTGCCAAAAGAAATCCTCCGCAATCGTCTCATTAGCCATCAGCATAAAATCCTCTATCAGCTTAGTAGCACAGTTTCGTTCATAGGGTTTAATATCAATCGGAATCCCCTTATCATTAAGATATATCTTAGATTCCGGGAAATCAAAATCAATGGAACCCCTCTTACTTCTGCGCTCTCTCAATAAAAGCGAAAGCTCCAGCATCAGCTCAAACATCGGAACCAAATCTTTATATTCTGCTATCTCTGCTTCATCATGGTCCTCCAAAATCTTCTTCACACTGGTGTAGCTCATGCGCCGGTCGATTCTTACCACGGTCTCTGCAATCCGGTGACCAACTACCTTCCCTTTTTTATCAATCTCCATAATACAGCTTAGAGCAAGGCGGTCAACGCCCTGATTCAGGGAACAGATACCATTGGATAAGGCATGGGGCAGCATAGGGATAACCCTGTCAACAAGATACACGCTGGTACCACGCTTTATGGCCTCCTTATCAAGTGGCGAGCCCTCAGTTACATACTGGCTGACGTCTGCAATATGTACCCCAAGCTGATATCCGTTATCGGTTCTTGTAATCGAGATAGCATCATCTAAATCCTTGGCATCCTCACCATCAATCGTAACCATCTGCCAATCCCGTATATCTAATCGTCCGGCAAATTCCTTGGAATCTACCTCCTCTGGCACACTTTCTACCTGTTTCATTACAAGCTTGGGATACTCTTCCGGAATGCCTAATGCCCGCACAACAGATATAATATCGACTCCCGGGTCATTGATATGCCCTAAAATCTCAATAATATGCCCTTCCGGATTATGGGATTCATCACCATAGCCTGTCATTTTGACAACAACCTTATGTCCCTCCATGGCATTCTTCGTATGTTCCTTTGGAATAAAAATATCCTTGGTAAACTTCTTATTATCTGCTATCACAAATCCATAATTCTTACTCTTCTGGAAGGTTCCAACCACCTCTGTCATACCGCGCTTGACAATCTTAGTAATAACGCCTTCCCTGCGGTTGCCGGTCTTAATCTCACTTACCCTGACAAGTACCTCATCACCGTGCAATGCACCATTTACGGCAGTCTCCGGAATAAAAATATCCTCTTTCTCCCCCTCAATCTCTACAAAGCCAAATCCCCTTACATTGCCAATAAACGTACCTGGAAATACATCCTTATCCGGCAGGCGGTATCTTCCCTTCGTATCCAGTTCCACCCGTCCCTCTTCTACCAGCTCTGTAAGGATTTTGCGCAAAACTCCCCTATCCTCGTTAGGCACCTGCAAAAAATATGCCAGCTCCTTAAGCTTCATTGGCTTATATTGTTCTTCCCCCATAAGGGATAATATCGTTTCTCTTCTCTGTTCATTTAATTCCTGATTCATGAAAACACCCCCAGTCTATATATTGTTGTTACGTTTTCTTTATAAAGTAAGCCGACCTAAGGGTATCTTCCCACTTCGTGGCCCCCTCCTTAGGTCAATTATACCATGTCTCATACCAAATTGCGAATAAAAAAACGGGCTGCCTTTCTTGCAACCCGTCCCAACCATAATCCAATTTTATGTCTAGTTAAAATAGCTTAAATTCAATACCATAGCAACAACAAAGAATAATACACCTAATACTACCGTGATAATTTCAAGCTTACCCTCAATCGTATGTCTCTTATTCTTGCTATAATAAGTATCTCCAGCCTGTCCGGTGAACGCTCCTCCACCAAATCCCGCATCTTTACCTTCCTGACATAAAACAATCACACAAATCAAAACGGCTATTACCATTAATACAATCTGAAGTGCTAACTTCATAATTACTACCTCCTATATGCAAACACATACTGTTCAAAAATCACAGCTATAAGTTTAACATAAGGAAGCCATTTATTCAACCATTTTTTTCAGATTAAACTTCTTTTTTGCATTGCTTATAGCCAAATACTGCATTTTGTCCCAATTCTTCTTCTATGCGCATAAGCTGGTTATACTTTGCCGTACGGTCAGACCTGCATGGAGCTCCTGTCTTTATCTGTCCGGCATTGACCGCCACTGCCAAATCAGCAATGGTTGCATCCTCTGTCTCACCGGAACGATGGGAAATCACAGTAGTATAACCTGCCCGCTGTGCCATCTCAATGGCTTCCAATGTTTCTGTCAGGGTTCCAATCTGGTTAAACTTGATTAAAATAGAATTGGCAATGCCATCTGCGATGCCATCCTTTAACCGTGTCGTATTCGTGACAAACAAATCGTCTCCCACAAGCTGCACTCTCCCACCTAGACGGTAGGTCAGAAGCTTCCAGCCCTTCATATCGTTTTCGTTTAATCCATCCTCAATAGAAAGAATCGGGAACTGTTCTATCAAGCCTTCGTAATATTGCACCATTTCCTCTGCGTTACGGAAAACCTCTTTTCCTGTCATTTTACTTTCTCCCGGAAAATAGTAAAGCTCTGTATTTTCATCGTAAAGCTCTGACGCTGCTGCATCAATGGCAATCTTTACATCCTCACCAGCACGGTATCCCGCCGCATCAATCGCATCCACAATAAATTTTAGTACCTCTTTGCTGCCCGCAAGGTCCGGTGCAAAGCCACCTTCATCACCAACTGCGGTATTGTGTCCAGCCTCATTTAACAGCTTCTTTAGCTGATGGTAGATTTCCACACAAATACGGATTGCATCGGTAATGGAATCTGCTCCCACAGGCATAATCATAAACTCCTGCAAATCCACCGTATTATCTGCATGCTTTCCACCATTTAAAATATTCATCATAGGAATCGGCATTACATAGCTGTTGCTTCCCCCAATATAGCGATAAAGGGGTTGCTTCAAATATGCTGCCGCCGCTTTTGCACAGGCAAGGGATACCCCAAGTGTAGCATTGGCTCCAAGCTTTGATTTATTAGGTGTCCCATCCAGCTCAATCAACATGGCATCAATTTCTCTCTGGCCAAATACATCCATTCCCTCTAAATGGTCACTGATTCTTGCATTTACATTCGTAACTGCCTTCATCACACCCTGTCCGCCATAACGTTTTTCCCCATCTCGAAGCTCCACCGCTTCATGCTGCCCGGTAGAAGCACCGGAAGGCACAATCGCAGAAGCCGTAACCTCATCATTTACCGTAATCTCTACCTCAACGGTCGGATTACCTCTGGAATCCAACACCTCTCTGGCACAAACATTTGTAATAATTGCATTTTCCTTCTTCATTTTAAAAGCCTCCATTCGTTACTACCAAGCATGTTTAGCTTCAGCATACAGAAGCCTGAACAGCTTTTCTAACACTAATATGAACCTAATACCGTTTTTTTATACACAAATTCCAAAAAATAACAGCAATGACTTTTTCAAAGATAATTTAACTGCCAGATGCAAGCGTTTAGCTTGTTACTTATGTGACAACAAAAAATACCGGTAAGTATCTGTGATACTCACCGGCAGAAAAATAGACCAAGCTTTAATCATTATAAGGAAAACCGAGTTGTTTATATATTTGAATTCTTATAGACCACTTTCTTCTTCGTTTTCTTCTCTTGATAAAGATTCTCATCCGCTGCATTAAGCATATGCTCGATATTGATACCCTCGTCAATAACGAACTCGTATACCCCCACACTCATATTAACATAATATGGTTTGTCACAATGATCATTAAACTCCTTGGATACATTGCGAATCCGTTCACGAATAATATTACAATAATCCTCCTGATTCACAATGGCAAAGGCAGCAAACTCATCTCCTCCCATCCTTCCGACAACATCAGATTCACGGAAAGAATCTGTCAGAATGTGAGCAATAGAGGTTAGGGCAAAATCCCCATCATCATGGCCAAATTCATCATTTACAATCTTGAGGTTATCCATATCCGCATACACTGCAACTGCCCGTTTACCCTTATTATGCGGATTGGTAACCAACTGCTTTACCTTGGTAATAAAACCACGGCGGTTTGCAATCTGTGTCAATGGGTCAATGCGGCTCATCTCGTCTAATTCCCGATTCCGTTCAACAGTTTCCTGCAAGCTCTGTTCCAGCTCCTGTTTAATAAGATTCTGTTCCTCCAAGAGTAAAATCACTTCCAAAGAAACACTAACCTGACACGCCATCTCCGTCGCATACCGGAAATAATTAATCGTAGATTCCGTAAACAGCAGCCCATATTGTCTTACACCAGAAAATAACGGCATAACCAGCATGTCGATACGTCGGTCATTCGGCATCAAATCAGAAGAAAAAATGTTCTGGGTCACAATCTTCTTTTCTTTTCCTTTATATAATCCCTGCTCATCATTATTGTGATAAGCATTAAGATAGAGTGCCTCTGGCATTGTCCACTTCTCATCCCGCTCATGGACTATCCCATCACCATAGGAAAATAAATAACTGGATTGGAATTTTAACATTTTAAATTTCTTAATAATCGTGTTATAACGTCTACGTTCTTCGTTGGCAAACTGAAGCATATCTCTTGTAGTTGTCGATAACAACACCTCAAAAAGCTTCATTTCATCATCCACAGCAACACTCTGTTTTGTTACACTAAGCATCAGCTCCTGATTCATGACTGCAAATTCCTGAACCAGAACCAACTGATCCTCTGCGGAAGCTAATAAAGGGCAAAGACATCCGCAAAGCGTAGAATTAATGGAGAAGAACACATCTAAATCCACATATCCTTTCTTATATACACTGGCATACTTTAAAAATTCAGTGCTGAAATCTTTCCTGTCTAATAAAAGCTTGCCATCCTTGGTTACCAGATGGAAAACATAGATAAAAAAGTCTTGTAATATTTTTTGAATTTTCTTTATAGATTTATCACCAAAATAAATATTAAAATGTCTCTCATAGACCTGATCCGCAAGCTCTAATATCTGCTGCTCCTCCATAAATGTAATGTCACTTCGAAAGGATGCATTGACGGAATCCAGATTATTACAACCACATGACCCCCTTGTCACTAGCTTAGACTCTACAAGCTTATGAACCTCCTTGCCCGCAATAACATTCGGACACTCCAATACGGCAGCATACGCAAGCTCCTTCACATCTGCCTTCACCGTCGTCATATGTGGTTCTACCATCATAGCAGTAGGACTGTCATCAAATCCTGTTACCAGAACATCCACTCCCGGATGCAGATTAAGCTCCTCCAATGCCCTATACACACCCTTTGCCATATCATCATTGGCACAGGCAATCGCTTCCACCTCAGGATGCTTCTTCAGAAAATCAATCACATCTTCACGGCAGTATTCAGAAAAATTACCATATATTACATAATCCTCCGGCACAACAAGATTATGTTCCGCCATCACATCACGATAAACCTGCAAACGCTCAGCAGCATCCAGGTTCGATGCAGGACCACTAACAAACGCTATATGCTGGCACTCATGATGCTCCACCAAATGCGTGATTGCATGCCGCATTCCTGCACGGTTATCAATACAGGCGCTTGAAAATCCCGGCTTGTCACCATACAACAGGATAACCGGCACGTCACCAAACTGAGAGAGAAATTCCTTCTGCTCCTCCTCATTCAAAAAAGATGTAACCGTACCGTATTCAATTAAAATAGCATCCAGAGATGGCATATTAGCAAAAGAATAAAGTGTATTATACTGATAACGGTAATAATTAGACTGCTCATCATCATATACCGCATTAATAATTCCCGCTGGTAAAATAAACAAGTTCGCATCAATACTTTTAGCCCCCATCATGACGCCTTCACATATGGAATAGGAAAAATCATTCTCAATCATTCCCATAAATAATGCAATATTCATTCTTTTTCCCATGTCATCATCTCCAACTGTATATTATACTAAGCAAGCCCTCTTTTATTTAATCAAAATTATCATAACCGCAATATCTATTATTATAATATGAATCGCACACTCTATATATTGTATATTATTTCACATTATTTTTCCAGTCTTTTGTCTATGATTATATGAATATTTTGTAAATTTTTCATCAAATAGATAGAATATTCGCTTAATTATTGCAAAAAACTACTTAGAGCATATCTGATTGTATCAAAGTAAAATTGGGAATTTTTTAAATGAAATAACCGCCAATACAGTCCTTATAAATAGAACAACATTGGCGGTTGTATTAATTGATGACTAAAATAATGTGACACCTAACTATCGTTTAATACAGCATTAAATTATTTTATAATAAGACTCTTACCAGTCATTTCTTCAGGCTGCTCAAGCTCTAACATCTCAAGAAGCGTCGGTGCAATATCGCAGAGTGCCCCGCCCTCTCTTAATGCCTTACACTCCGGATAATTCACCAGAATGAACGGAACCTGGTTAGTCGTATGGGCAGTGTGCGGTTCACCAGTCTCATAATCAATCATTTTCTCTGCATTACCATGGTCAGCACAGATAAACATCGCGCCATCCACACTTCTAATTGCTTCAACAGCCGCACCAACGCATTGGTCAATCCGCTCTACCGCTTTCACAGCCGCAGCAATTACACCAGTATGTCCAACCATATCCGGATTAGCAAAATTAATAACAATCACATCATACTTACCAGATGTGATAGCAGCAGTCAGACGCTCTCCAACCTCTGGAGCACTCATCTCTGGCTGCAAATCATAGGTCGCAACGGCTGGCGACTTCACCAAAGAACGGTCTTCGTCCTTGTTTGGTTCTTCCACGCCACCGTTAAAGAAAAAAGTTACATGGGCATATTTCTCTGTCTCTGCCAGACGAAGCTGGGTCTTCCCCTTAGAGGCGAGATACTCACCAAAGGTATTCTCTACGTTCTGCTTTTTAAATGCAACCAATTTATTGCCAATTGTTTCATCATAATCAGTAAAGCATACATAAGTAAGAGGCAGGAAGCCATTCTTACGCTCAAAGCTGTCAAACTTCTCATCACAGAAGGTTCTTGTAA
Source organism: Lachnospira sp. (assembly GCA_017621205.1). GTDB lineage: Bacteria > Bacillota > Clostridia > Lachnospirales > Lachnospiraceae > NC2004. Next base: position 37,205 of record JAGATQ010000031.1, on the reverse strand, counting down.
TCTCTCTCGCACGGTCTGGACGGAAATTAAAGAATATAATAGAATCATTTGCCTTAATGGTAGCAACGGGAGCCCCATTCTCCATAATTACAGTTGGAATCACAAATTCATCATTATTGCCATCATCATAAGATGCCTGTACACAGTCTACTGCATTATCAGCTGTGTTACCTTCACCATATACCAAAGCACTATATGCCTTCTCTACACGGTCCCAGCGGTTATCTCTGTCCATCGCATAGTAACGACCGTGAACAGAGGCAATCTTACCAACACCAATTTCGTCAATTTTATTCTGAAGCTCCTGAACAAACTCCTTACCAGAAGTTGGCGGGGTATCCCTTCCATCAAGAAAGCAATGCACATATACCTTATCAAGACCGTTTCTTTTAGCAAGCTCTAATATACCATACAGATGTGTATTATGGCTATGCACGCCACCATCCGATAAAAGACCAAAGGTATGCAGGGCAGAATCGTGTTTCTTACAATTCTCAACTGCCTCCTTGAATTCCTCCACTTCAAAGAAATCTCCATCCTCAATACTCTTGGTAATCCTGGTCAGCTCCTGATAGATTACTCGTCCGGCACCAATATTCATGTGTCCAACTTCACTATTACCCATCTGTCCATCTGGAAGCCCAACATATAAGCCGGAAGCATTACCCGGCGCAAATGGACATTCCTTCATCAGTCTATCCATCACAGGGGTATTCGCCTGTGCAATGGCATTGCCCTCTGTCTTATCACTCAATCCATACCCATCAAGCACCATTAATACAACTGGTTTCTTACTCATAATGTATTATTCTCCTTTTATTATATATTTTAGATAGCTAATTGCGAAATGATAAACTGCTGATACGATAGTCATACTATTATATAAATTTACTTCGTTGTCGCAGCGTTGCAAAGTACAAAGGCGTAAATTTATATAATAGTATGACTATCTTGTTTATTAACTACGAGTTTCGCAATTATCTATATATTTTAGAAGACATAAGGTATGCCTTCTACTACTTTTATTCACACATAAATATATTAGCACATTTAAAGGAAAGAATAAAGGATTAATTTATCCCTATTTATATCCCCCAATATTAAAAACCGCTTTATTTATATGTTCTTATAAATAAAGCGGTTTTATCATATATAGATTACTTGTATACCAGATAACATATACTCCTAAATTACTTGTTATAATTCACAATCTTACCAAAATCAGCCTTTAAGGAAGCTCCACCAATCAGACCTCCATCAATGTCCGGCTTAGCAAGTAATTCAGCAGCATTACCAGCATTCATAGAACCACCGTACTGAATGCGGACAGCGTCAGCAGTTGCAGCATCATACATCTCTGCAATCAAATCACGGATTCCCTTACATACCTCCTGGGCCTGGTCAGAGGTAGCTGTCTTACCGGTTCCAATTGCCCAGATTGGCTCGTATGCAATGACAAGCTTCTTCACCTGTTCAGCGGTTACACCATCTAAATCAGACTTAATCTGAAGACGAATCCAGTCCATGGTTACGCCAAGCTCTCTCTGCTCTAAGGACTCTCCACAGCAAAGAATTGGGGTAATTCCTGCCTCAAAAGCCTTCTTTACCTTCTTGTTTAATAAAACATCATCCTCTTTGAAGTAGTCACGACGCTCTGAATGTCCGATAATTACATAGGAAACACCTGCATCTTTAAGCATAGGAGCAGAAATCTCTCCTGTATATGCACCACTCTCTTCAAAATACATATTCTCTGCACCAACGGCTACGTTACTTCCCTTAACCGCCTCTGCAACAGGAACAATATCAATGGCAGGAACACAGTAAACAACATCTACATCATCGTTCTTTACTAAGTCCTTTAACTCCTCCACCAGAGCAACTGCCTCGCTAGGAGTCTTATTCATCTTCCAGTTACCAGCAATAATTTTCTTTCTAGACATGTCTGTTCTCCTTTTTATTGTTATGAATTACTTCGTCGACTTTCTAAGTTCCTGCTTCGCCTTCGGCTCGCACTCACTAAGGGCGTCGACATAAGTTCTCACTAATCTCATCCTTCGCCTCTGAATGGATTCTCGTGAATCACTTCGTCGACTTTCTAAGTTCCTGCTTCGCCTTCGGCTCGCACTCACTAAGAGCGTCGACATAAGTTCTCACTAAACTCATCCTTCGCCTCTGGCTCGGATTCGTTAAGTGAATCACTTATCGTTAGCGGCTGCTACACCTGGTAATTCCTTACCCTCTAAAAATTCAAGGGAAGCACCGCCACCAGTAGAAATATGTGTCATCTTATCACCAAAGCCTAAGATATTAACAGCTGCAGCAGAATCACCACCACCAATGATAGTAGTTGCATCTGTCTCTGCTAATGCCTTGGCTACTGCTATCGTACCAGCTGCAAAGTTCTCCATCTCGAAGCATCCCATAGGACCATTCCAAACTACTGTCTTAGCATCCTTTACTGCATTAGCAAATAACTCAGAGGTCTTAGGACCAATATCCAGACCTTCCCAATCTGCAGGAATCTCACCACGACCAACGGTCTTGAAGTTCGCATCGTTAGAGAAGTCATCCGCTACAACCGTATCAACCGGAATCAAAAGCTTAACGCCCTTCTCCTCTGCCTTCTTTAACATATCTAATGCATACTGCTTGTAATCCTCTTCTAATAAGGATTTACCAACTTCCTCACCCAATGCTGCCATGAAGGTATATGCCATACCACCACCAATAATCAGTGTATCCACCTTATCCAATAAATTCTCAATAACGGAAATCTTAGAAGAAACTTTAGCACCACCAAGGATTGCTACAAAAGGTCTCTCTGGATTGTTGACAGCATTGCCTAAGAAATCAATCTCCTTCTGCATTAAATAACCAACTACTGCGGTATCCACATACTCGGTAACACCAACATTAGAACAATGTGCTCTATGTGCAGTACCAAATGCAGCATGAACAAATACCTCACATAAGGAAGCCAAATCCTTAGAAAATGCCTCTCCATTCTTGGTCTCCTCTGCACGGTAACGGGTATTCTCAAGCAAAATGACATCCCCATCACTCATTGCATCAACAGCTGCCCTGGCGTTGGCACCAACTACCTCGTTATCAGCAGCAAACTTAACTTCCTGACCCAATAATTCAGATAATCTCTTAGCAACCGGAGCTAACGATAATTCTGGCTTAGGCTCTCCTTTCGGCTTTCCTAAATGAGAACAAAGAATAACCTTACCACCGTCAGCAATCAGCTTCTTAATGGTTGGAAGAGCTGCTACCAGACGATTCTCGTCAGTAATCTTTAAGTCAGCATCCAAAGGTACATTGAAATCACAACGAACAAGAACCTTCTTGCCCTTTACATTAATATCATCAACAGATTTTTTGTTAAGCATGTTAATATGCTCCTTTCATAATAATTAGTATTAAAAAAGGGTCCGGTCCATAAGACCGGACCCTTTTAGGATCATTATAATCTAATCCAGCAATAGTCTTAACAATTATGCTAACTCAGAGAAGTACTTAATTGTTCTAACCATCTGGCTGGTATATGAATTCTCGTTGTCATACCATGATACAACCTGTACCTCGTATAAACCATCACCAACCTCAGAAACCATAGTCTGGGTAGCATCAAATAAAGAACCATATCTCATACCAACGATATCAGAAGAAACAATCTCATCCTCATTGTAACCATAAGACTCGTTTGATGCTGCTTTCATAGCTGCATTGATTCCATCAACTGTTACGTTGTCACCCTTAACTACTGCTGTTAAGATAGTAGTAGAACCGGTAGGAGTTGGAACACGCTGAGCAGAACCGATTAACTTACCGTTAAGCTCTGGGATAACTAAGCCGATTGCCTTAGCTGCACCAGTTGAGTTAGGAACAATATTAACTGCTGCTGCACGGCTTCTTCTTAAGTCGCCCTTTCTCTGTGGTCCGTCAAGAGTCATCTGGTCACCAGTGTATGCATGGATAGTAACCATGATACCAGACTGGATAGCAGCATACTTGTTTAATGCATCAGCCATAGGAGCTAAACAGTTTGTAGTACAAGAAGCTGCAGAAATAATAGTATCCTCAGCCTTTAAAGTCTCATGGTTGGTATTGTATACGATGGTAGGAAGATCGTTACCAGCAGGAGCTGAAATAACTACCTTACGAGCACCAGCATTGATATGAGCCTGTGCCTTGTCCTTAGAACAATAGAAACCAGAACACTCTAATACTACATCTACATTCAACTCACCCCAAGGACAGTTGTTCGCATCTGGGAATGCGTAGATTTTAATCTCTTTGCCATCAACAGTGATAGAGTCCTCACCAGAAGTTACGCTGTCAGCCTTCTCATACTTACCCTGAGAAGAATCGTACTTTAACAAGTGAGCTAACATCTTAGGAGATGTCAAATCATTGATTGCTACTACCTCATACCCCTCTGCGCCAAACATCTGTCTGAATGCAAGACGACCGATACGTCCAAAACCGTTAATTGCTACTTTTACTGCCATTTTAAATTCCTCCTAGATTATAATTTAGAAGAACTGACGCCCCTCATTCGTTACTTTTGTTCATATCACATACATTATCAAAAGTATTATTGTAAAGCTTGTCAGTTTTCTTTGTTAAAAATATCACAATTTTTGGCAAAATTGTGAAAATTTACATACCTATATAATACTCACTTTTGCTGGAAAATTCAAGTAAATTTTGAATAAATATTATTTTTTCAACAATTGCTTGTAATCCTGTGCATACTTCATACAATACGCCTTAATTTCCTTATTATCATGTACCAGCTCCATAAGCTCAAGCTTCTGGTTATAGGGGTTGCGGAAACCAATTGTCATCTCTCCTGTACAGGTACTTATATCCAGTCCCACTTCATAATCCCTGAATTCCTCCGGAATCTGGTCAAGCTTTTTCTTAATTTTGATATCCTGTATCCCGCTAAGTACCAGAAATACAACAAAAATTATTATTGCAAAAACAATCAGACGCTTAGAAGTAATTCCATAGTTACCCATATTTACAACCAGCTTTCCTGTAATATCCTCCATATACACTGGTCCAAGCTCACGGCAATCCATGCTGTTGTTACGGTTATCCCCCATAGCAAAAAGAGTATCATCACTCAAGGTCATCTCTTCAATCTCATTATTCCACTCCATCGGCTCTTTTATGTAAGTCTCTGAAACATTTTTACCATTTACCGTCAATACGCCCTCTGTCATAGATATCGTATCACCGCCAACTGCCACACACCGTTTAATCAAATATTCATCCAGCTCATCCGACCAAAATACAATAATATCTCCCCGGTGAATTGCTGTTTCTTTATTATACTTCTGGATAATACCCACCTGATCATCAAACATGGTATCATTCATCGAATCGCCATCCACCACAATAAAGCCGTAAAAATAATGTGTTACGACATAGACAAACAGCCAGATGAAGAAAAGCATTGCTATGGTCTTAGCAACCTCTTTTAGAAATCTTGTAGTATTTAACCGCTTTCTCTCCACATCAATTGCCGCCTTTTCTTCTACTGTAATTTCATCCGTACTCCCATTCTCTGAAGCCTCTATAACAGCATCCTGCTCCTTAGCATCCTCAATTTCTTTCAATTTCTGATAATCTTCTGCCATGATGTACTCTCCTTAAAATAAAATATAAAATAAACAATGCAATAAATGCACCAATACTATCAATTGCCACATCTGTGATACGCCCGGCACGCCCTGCCACAAACCGCTGATGGAACTCATCGGTTGCCGCATACAAAAAGGTACAGATAAATGCCGGAACAAAAGGATACCACTTCACCAGATTATAGATACCTAAAAAAAAGCACCATGCAAGCACGCCAAATTCCAGTGCGTGGGCACATTTACGAACCGGATAGGAAAGAGATTCCGCCATTTCTGCTGTCTTTATTGCATCCCATTCATTAAAAGGAAATTTTTTTAGCAGAAAAACAAGCATATCAACGACCTTCGAACTTGTCTCAGTAGACTCAGGTGCTGTCTTTGAAGAAAAATAATAAATTACCAGCATCATTGTAATTGCTGGAATAAATGTCAGAAAAACCGTTCTTATCCGTTCCCTTCCTAAATTCTTCCTCCAATGTACTTTGGTTTTATCTCCTTTTGAAACCATACCTATCTTCATATCCCTTCATGCATATGCAGGTAACTATCTGTATCATCGTCCTGTTATCTGTGGAAATGAAACATGTTTAGTATAACATAAATATTGCCTTTTCACAAACCCAATAATAAAAAAAGCAAGCAGAACTTACACACTCTGCTTGCCTCTATATAATCTTCTTAAAGAATTAGAGACGGTCCGCTATCTCATACAAAAGCTTCTCTGTCTTATTCCATCCAATACATGGATCTGTGATGGATTTACCATAACAGCCCTCTCCAATCTTCTGGTTGCCGTCCTCAATATAACTCTCAATCATAACACCCTTCACAAGATGTTTAATATCCTCATTCAAATTGCGGCTATGCAGCACTTCCTTGACAATTCGCGGCTGCTGGTCCCACCTCTTTCCCGAGTTAGAATGATTGGCATCCACAATACATGCAGGATTCAATAACTGATGCTGGTCATATAAATCAAGAAGCAAACGGAAATCCTCATAGTGGTAATTCGGAATATTCTGCCCATGCTTATTGACTGCACCACGCAAAATTGTATGTGCCAAAGGATTACCATCTGATTTTACCTGATTGGTATGGTATAAAAAGGTGTGATGCCCCTGTGCTGCAATAACAGAATTAATCATTACTGTTAAATCTCCACTGGTCGGATTCTTCATACCAACCGGAACGTCCATGCCACTGGCAATCAGACGATGCTGCTGGTTTTCAACAGAACGGGCACCTACTGCAACATAGGAAAGCAAATCCTCCATATAGCCCCAGTTCCCCGGGTAAAGCATCTCATCTGCCGCACTAAGAGATGTCTCCTTCAAGGAGCGGATAAACATCTTGCGGATAGCAATCAATCCGGAAACCATATCCGGCTTCTTCTCCGGGTCCGGCTGATGTAATATTCCCTTGTATCCTTCCCCTGTAGTTCTCGGTTTATTCGTATAAATCCGGGGAATCAATAAAATCTTATCCTTGGTCTGCTCATTCACTCTGGCTAATCTCTGCACATAATCACAGACCGCATCCTCGTTATCTGCAGAACATGGACCGATAATAACAATAAATTTATCAGAAGCTCCGGTAAATACATCCTTAATCTCTGCATCCCTCTGCTTCTTTACTGCAACTAATTCCTTATCCATCGGGTACTGGGCAAGAATCTCTTCTGCACTCGGCACCTGCTTTTCAATGTGTAAACTCATTTTCCTAACATCCTTCCTAATAAAACTGCCTTATTTTTAATTATCAGACAAACCTATCATCCGCTTATCAAAAATCGCCACATTAGTGTATCACTTTAAAGCAATAAAGTCAACACACCCCACTCAATTGTTTATTTCCTAAAAAACAACACTTATCTATAGTATAACTCAAATTATTTCTCTGTCTTCTTTTTGCTCTGATGCACAAATGCTGCATAGTACATTAAGCCAATCAGAACGCCGCCGCCAATAATATTACCAATTGTTACGAATAACAGATTATGATATAAAAAGCCCGCCATATCAAGCTTATGTAGCTGCTCTGCCGTGATACCATAAAGCTCCTGTGCCTTACCAACATACGCCGGATTTTCCGCAGCCATCATTCCAGCCGGAATGTAGTACATATTGGCAACACAGTGCTCAAAGCCGGAAATAACAAATGCACAAATCGGCAGAAAAATAGATACAATCTTACCAATGACTGCCTTAGCAGCACTTGCCATCAGCACAGCCAGACATACAAAAATATTACACATAATTCCTGAACAAAGCGCTGCCCACGGCTCAAGTGATACCTTGCCTACTGCCACCTTAATCGTCATGGCACCCAGCATACCATCTGTAAAATCCCACTGTCCAGTCTGGCTAACAAGAAACGCAATTACAACCGCCCCAAGCATATTGGCAAAATAGACAATCACCCAGTTTCTAAGCATAGCCGACAGACGAATCTCCTTCTTCACCACTCCGGTAAGCATCAAGGCATTTCCGGTAAACAGCTCACCACCTGCCAATACCAGTGCAATCAGTCCAACCGGGAACACACAGCCGGCAACAAGCCTTGACACACCTACATTCGTAATGGCATGCATAGCGGTGTTACTTGCCTCCGCACCAAGAGCAATACAGAGTCCCGCCATAATTCCCAGCACCAGAAGCTGATACCACTGATAGGAAGCCTTCGTTACGGAAGCCTTAGCCATATTTTCATGCACTTCTTTTGGGGTGTAACAATTATACTTATCCATTTTTCTTCTCTCCTATTCTGTCTCTTTGATGTGTTTTGTTGTAAACCTCCTTCAGACGCTGGTCAGGCCTCATCAGATATACGCCTGTTGTCGCAATATCAGAATGCCCCAAAAGCTCCTGCACACTGTGCAAATCCGCCCCATGCTGTATAAGATGAAAAGCGAAGGAATGACGAACCATGTGGGGTGTAATCTCACGGTTAATTCCCGCTTTTTGGGCATACAATTTCACAATTTTCCAAAAGCCCTGCCGTGTCATAGGCTTGCCGTGAATATTGGAAAACAGGATATCGGTGTCCCCCTTCACGATGGCAGGTCTCCCCTCCAGAAGATAACGCTTCATCACTTCCACTGTCTGTTCATCCACCGGAATTACCCGCCCATATGTAGAACCCTTACAAATAATATAACCATGTTCAAGATTAACCTGATGAACCGTGAGTGAAATCAGTTCAGATACCCGCATTCCGGTTGCATATAGCAGCTCCAGCATCGCCTTATCCCGAAGCTCCTTGCGTCCATTTCCCTCCGGCTGTGCTAAAAGCAATGCAATTTCCTCCTCCGTCAAAGCTTCCGGAGATTTTTTCTCAATTTTAGGAGGCTTTAGACGATAAGCAATATCCTGTTCTACCAGATGATTTCTTATCAGATATAAATAAAATGCCTTAATCGTAGCAACATGTCTCGATATCGTACTAGATGCCATCCCCTCCGTCTCCATATATAAAATATAAGAATTCAGATTCGTCTCCGTCACCATAGAGACATCTGTGATATCATGCTGCTCTAAATAACTGCACAGCTTCAGTAAATCCCGTTGATAAGAAACAATGGTATTCTGGCTGGCATGCTTATCCTCCTTAAGATACCTGACAAATTGTTTCACATATTGTTCCATAAATTCTTCCTACCCTCAAAATAAAACCTGACATAACCTCCTGATAAATGCAAAAACATAAATTTATTATAAATAGATTTGGAAATAAAGTCAACAACCCTGCCACTATTGGCAGGGTATGTAACACAAGAAATCCATTTATTCCAAGAATATTTTAACAACACCATTTATAAACATTCTCTATTTAACGAGCTATTTAGATGATAGGATTTTTCAGATTATTTTTAAAATCTGAACCTTTATGTGAATAATGTTTCTTATTAGTAAAAGCAACATAATCTAACCTCTCACAGGGATATAGATTTCCATCTATAATATTAGTTTTCAAAAAAACAAACACTTGTAACTGCGGCATTTCATCAATAAACTCAATAGATTCTATGTCACCACAATTAAAAAATGTAAGCTGCTTTAATTCACACAATTTTGCAACCTGCTCATGATTTACAATTTTTTTACACACCTCAAATCTTAGTATCTTCAATGTTTTTCTATTATTTTGAATATCTCCTATATCATATAACTTTGGCAAATAAAAACATTCTAAGTGTTCTAAATTTATAAATTTTTCACATCCTTTTAACGTTTCTATTGATGACTGAACAAGACTTAAACTGCTGATTGCACTTCTTAATTGTAAACCAGTTAAATCTCTGCTTTTAGGATTATAGTGACATAAGTCAAGCTTCTTCAAATGCTCTATTTTATCCAGTCCTGTTATGGATTTATTTTTCATATCAATCGACAAAATTTCTAATTGTGGAATTCTCTCTAAATCAACATCAACTACTTTTCTTGATTCTGATAACATAAGCTCTTTTAAGTTCTGTAAATAATACAAACCATTATAGTTATCAATTGAGGAACAATTCAAATTCAGTTTTTCAATACTATTACAATCTTTAAAAAAATCTATATTGTCCAAATTGAAATATAAATTACACAAATACACAGCCTTTACTTTTTGATTATTGATGTAGGATATATATTTTTCCATGCAACTACTTTCAATTACTATATAATCACTACTTAACCCATCTAAAAACTTTAATCCATCTTTTTCAAAAATAGCCATACTCCACCTCGATTTACAGACCAAAAAATTGCAGCAATTGCAGATTAATATAACTCTCACAAAGAATTCCTATAAAAAACAACAGCATTACCATTGCTGCCACAAATAGACGATGTTTTTTTCTAACATTCTTTGCCAGATAAAAAACAGCCAGCAGATAAAATATCCCCTGTGGCAGTGCCGCCAGAAGCCAGTAAAAGATGCCTGCAATGCCACTTATCATCACCTGCATGGAAAGGGTAACCCCAAACAAAAAGCCTAAAAAAAGCAAAGCAAAAAAAGACGCTACCCGCCGTGAAAACAGATAAAATAGAAATAATAATAGCAGTAACAGCATTCCTCTCCTACTGACGAGATAAACAAACAACTCACCACCAGAAGGCAGGGACTGTCCCTTCATCAAGGCAAACAGGCTGTAAACATCACCATTTTGCACTACAATTTCAGAAAGAAATAAATTGACAAACAACGTCCCAAGCAGACAGCCAAGCACCATCCATAAAAAATTCCAATTAACCTGCGGCTTTTCTATTTGATATTCATATTCATAATCCGTGTTCATATAGGCCTCCAAGCAGTGGATAATAATTGCTTTCACACAAAAATACCATTACTAATGCTTTCGTGTCCAAGTTGTCCCTTTGACAATCCACATTTAATTATATGAACCTTCACTGCAATTATTACTGAACTTAGGACTTCCCACATACATATTTGCCTTTAAAACAGATAGAAAGCTTGCGTTACTAACACTTTCAAAATAGAATATCAGTCTTTTCCTGTCATTACCTTATCATAGAGCAAAATCGCAGATACTGTTTTCGAATCCTGAATAATACCATCAAGCACCATAGCGATAGCATCGCTAAGCGAAACTCTCCTGACATGAATCCATTCATCCTCATCAAGTCTCTGCTTTGTCTTCTCCAATTCATCCGCATAGTATAACCCAATGATTTCATTGCTATATCCAATGGCTGCTACGGAATCCGCCAGATGTACAATGTGGCTGGAACGGTATCCCGTCTCTTCCTCCAGTTCTCTGGCAGCACAAACGCTGGTATGCTCCCCATTTTCCCGTTTCCCTGCCGGAATCTCAAGGGTCATCCGGTCTAGCGCATTGCGATATTGCTCAATCAACAGCACATTGCCATCTTCATCAACCGGAAGGATTCCAGCACCTCCCGGATGCTTAATCAAATCCCATTCTACCTGCTTGCCATTCGGCAGCTTAATATAATCCTTATAGACGGCAACGGCTGCACCCTGATAGGCCAGCTCTTCCCTGCACTTTTCATATTGTAATTGCTGCTTCTTACCCATACATCCTACTCCTATATATTTCCCTTCCAATTTTTTGATTACTCTAATGTATTTAAACACTGTTCAATCCGGTCTAATCCCTTTTCAATCTGTTCCATAGAAATGGCATAGGACAAACGGAAATGCCCTTCTGCCCCAAAATCCTCGCAGGGAACAACCGCTGTTTGATAATCATTAATCAATATCTGGGCGAGCTTAGCAGCTGTACCTACTGTTTCACCTTTATAGCTCTTCTTTACCGCCTCAGTTGCATCCACAAAGACATAAAATGCCCCCTTTGGCTCCAGACAGGATAGCAAGGGCATGTTAGAAATTCTATTGTACATATACTTACGCCGGCTGTCAAATTCCTGCCGCATTGCTTCTACGGTATCCTGCGGTCCAAGCAACGCCTCCTCAGTTGCCTTTTGTGCAATAGAATTCGGATTGGAGGTTGCGTGACTCTGGATGGATGACATCAGTTTCGCAATTTCCACACTGGCACCAACATATCCAATTCTCCAGCCAGTCATGGAATAGCTTTTTGCCACACCGCTTACTGTAATCGTTCTCTTATAAATCTCTTCATTCAAGGACGCAATGCTGACATGCTGTGCTCCACCATAAACAAGATTCTCATACATCTCGTCTGCAATGAGGTAAATATCCTTCTCGACAACAAAATCCGCAATCGCCATAAGTTCTTCACGAGTATATAACATTCCTGTGGGGTTACAAGGAGTATTAATTACAATTGCCTTAGTCTTATCTGTAAAGGATGCATGAAGCTCCTCCACCGTCACCTTATAACCATTCTCCTTTTTCGTATATACTGTTATTGGTACCCCATCAGCAAGCTTTACCATCTCTGGATAGCTTAACCAGTAAGGAGCAGGAATCATAACCTCATCTCCCGGATTCAAGATTGCCATAAAGACATTCGTTAAAGAATGCTTTCCTCCGTTACTGATAACAATCTGATTCACATCATACTCCAGACCGTTAAACTGCTTGAATTTTTGGCACACTGCTTCCTTTAAAGAAACTGTACCGGAAGCGGGTGTATATTTGGTATGACCCTCATGGATTGCCTTCACTGCCGCCTCACAGATATTCTCCGGTGTATTAAAATCCGGTTCTCCTGCACCAAAGCCCACAACATCCAATCCCTGTGCCCTAAGCTCCTTCGCCTTCGCCGTAATCGCCAAGGTAGAGGAAGGCTTTACCGCCTGTGCTTTCCTAGATAATGTTAATGACATATTTTTACGCACCACCTTAATCTCAATTGGAAGAAAATTTTTGCTCCCAACATCAAAATATTACTATCTCAAACTTCGCACATGAAGTTTATACATTACGCTAGTAATTATAATATTCAACGAAAAACCCGCTTTCGGTGGCATTGAACACTTGGTGAGTGTATACGAACCTAGTGAGAAAGTCCACACCGTGTTGCTTCACACGCAACGGTACTAAGATTTTGCTACACAAAATCAAGGACCGGCGTGTTCAGATAGTTTTTCTTATGAATATTATAATTACTAGCTACTATGTGCGAAGTTTGAGTTACTATAATTTATGACTCAATCACAAATGCTATTGTAATATAGTACACATAAAAATACAAGATTAAATTGCAATTCATTCTTTTTCCATCGGATTTAATGGAAAAAATAACTGTTTTCTCAATTTTTTTGCAACATTTTTAATTCATCTTTCATTTTTACACTATTTTACACCACTACATATAAAAATTATTTACCACAGATTATTTTATAACATAAAAAACTTCCCACATAACATGTGGGAAGTAATCTAGTCCTATTTCGCATAATCCGTAACACGGGATTCACGAATTACATTAACTTTAATCTGACCCGGGTAATTGAGAGAATCCTCAATCTGTTTTGAAATATCCCTAGCCAATAAAATCATATCTGCATCAGACACCTGCTCTGGAACTACCATAACACGAATCTCACGACCTGCCTGAATGGCAAAAGATTTATCAACGCCATGAAAGCTATTAGAAATATCCTCTAATTCCTTCAATCTTGTTGTATATGTTTCAAGTGTTTCTCTTCTTGCACCCGGACGTGCAGCCGATATTGCATCAGCAGCCTGTACTACGCACGCAATCAGAGATTCTGGTTCACAGTCGCCGTGATGGGCAGCAACTGCATTAATCACAATTGGAGCTTCCTTGTATTTACGGCATAAATCTACGCCAATCTGAATATGAGAACCTTCCATCTCCTGATCCAAGGATTTACCAACATCATGTAACAAACCGGCACGTTTCGCTGTACGAACATCCAACCCAATCTCAGCGGCTAACAAACCACACAAATGAGCTACTTCAATAGAATGCTTTAATGCGTTCTGACCATAACTGGTTCTAAACTTCATCTTACCAAGCAATCGTACCAGCTCAGGGTGAATACCATGAACACCAACCTCTAACGTCGCTGCCTCACCCTCCTCACGCATCTGGGTCTCAACTTCCTTCCGTGCCTTTTCTACGGATTCTTCTACTCTTGCCGGATGAATACGACCATCAACAATCAGCTTCTCAATGGCAATTCTGGCAACTTCTCTTCTTACCGGGTCAAAGCTTGATAAAATCACAGCTTCCGGAGTATCATCAATAATCAAATCCACGCCTGTCATGGTCTCCAAGGTACGAATATTCCGTCCTTCCCGTCCAATAATACGACCCTTCATCTCATCATTTGGCAATTGTACCAAGGAAATGGTTGCTTCTGACACATGGTCAGCCGCACACTTCTGAATCGCATTGACAATATACTCTTTGGCTTTTTTATCTGCCTCTTCCTTTGCTCTGGTTTCCATCTCTTTAATCATCAGAGCCATTTCATGTTTTACATCATCTTCTACACTTTTTAACAAAAATTCTTTTGCCTGTTCAGAGGTTAATCCGGAAATTCGTTCCAGTTCCTGCAGTTTCTTCGCATGAAGCTCTTCAATCTCGGCATTCTTCTTGTTCAGAGCATTCTCTCTCTGCGCAAGACTGGATTCCTTCTTCTCCATCACAGCAGCCTTGCGTTCTACATTCTCTTCACGATCCAGCACACGCTTCTCTAACCGCTGCAACTCACCACGACGCTCTTTGGTCTCTTTATCAAGCTCATTCTTCACACGAATGGACTCTTCCTTAGCCTCCAAAGATGCTTCGCGTTTCTTAGCTTCTGCTGTCTTTAATGCTTCATCTATAATTTCTCTAGCCTTGTCTTGAGCACTGCCGACCTTCTTCTCTTCTTCCGCTTTATACTTAGAAACCGAAAGCTTGGAAGAAACCGGAATGGCAATCACTAGGCAAATTAAAGCAGTAACAACAATTGCTATTGCGATGTCCACAGGAGCACCTCCTTATTTAGTTTTCATTGTACATAACACAGTACAACATATCAATTTTATACTGAATCATTCATATTGTCAAGCAAGAACACAAAAAATATAGTGATATTGACAAAAAAACATACCATATTTTGTGTAAGCTTTGTTAAAAATCCTCATGAAAATGATATTGTTGCATCGCTTCACGGATAACAGTTGAAGAAAATCCCTTGCCAGCCAGAAAACGGTATACCTTAACCCTCTTTGCTTCTTCCTCTTCTGAAGGCTTAAAACTGCGAAGCTTCTTCTCAATTAATTGTTCCAGCAGCTTCTGCTCCTCCTGCTTAAAATTATACTCCTCTGAAAGTTCAGAAAATGCCTGATAAATATCATCTCTTGAAACACCCTTTTTAAGAAGCTCCTGTTCTATCTGCATCCGGCTCTTCTTGGACTTCTTAAAAGAAATATATTGCCTTGCATAACGTACATCATCAAGATAATGGTAATCATCCAAGTAAGAAATCACCTGTGCAATTACAGTCTCATCATATTCGGATTGCATTAGCTTTACTCTCAGTCCCTGTCTCGTATAATCCCTAGCCTGCAACAGATTCATCGCCCGAAGCTTCCCACGTCGCAGCACACACTCCTTGATAATCTTATCAAGGAGTTCCCTGCTGACCGGCTGCCCCTCCTTTAGCCCATACTGCATTAACTCCCTGGAATAAAGTGCAAACACAAAGGCATCATCCACATAGACACGTTTCCGGTTGTTCTTACCCTGTGAAATAGATGTAATCATCATATCAGACTATTCCTTCTTAGCAGTCTTTCCTGCTCCTGCAGTCCCCTGCTCCTTTGCTGCCTTCTCCTGCTCTGTCGCTACTGCAACCTGTTCTCCATCTTCCAAAAGTCCATAGTGCTTTCTAACCTGCTGTTCAATCTCCTCACAAACTGCCGGATTCTCCTTAAGATAATTCTTGGCATTCTCACGTCCCTGCCCTATCTTCTCTCCCTTGTAGGCATACCATGCACCGCTCTTGTTCACCACATCTATATTGGCTGCCAAATCCAGAATATCTCCTACAACGGAAATTCCTTCACCAAACATAATATCAAACTCCGCCTCCTTAAATGGAGGGGCAATCTTATTCTTCACTACCTTGACACGGGTACGGTTACCAATCATCTCCCCGTTCGCTTTCAACGTCTCAATGCGTCGTACATCCAGACGGACAGAGGAATAATACTTTAATGCCCGGCCACCTGTCGTCGTCTCCGGATTACCAAACATTACTCCTACCTTCTCACGAAGCTGGTTAATAAACACAACGCTACAGTTCGACTTACTGATAACACCCGTCAGCTTTCTTAGTGCCTGCGACATCAAGCGTGCCTGTAAGCCCACATGGGAATCTCCCATCTCACCATCAATCTCTGACTTCGGAACAAGTGCTGCCACAGAGTCCACAATCACGATATCTACTGCCCCGGAACGCACCAAAGTCTCGGTAATCTCCAACGCCTGCTCTCCGTTATCCGGCTGGGAAATATATAAATTGTCAATATCTACCCCAATCTTCTTAGCATAGGTTGGATCAAGAGCATGCTCGGCGTCTACAAAACCAGCAATGCCTCCCCGCTTCTGAATCTCTGCCACCATGTGCAGGGTAACGGTGGTCTTACCACTGGACTCCGGTCCATAAATCTCAATTACCCGTCCCTTTGGTATACCGCCTACCCCTAAAGCAATATCCAGACTGATGGAACCGGTGGGGGTAGTTTCGATATTCATATTCTTGCCGTGGTCGCCAAGCTTCATGATGGCACCCTTGCCATAGCTCTTCTCAATCTGCATAATTGCTGCATCCAATGCCTTTAACTTATCTTCCTGCTTTGCCATAATTATTCTCTCCTTTTACTAATCTTTCATAAATTCATACACCGAAAATATGTTCGGTTAAGCTATCATCATAATAAACTACTTTTCCTGTTCTGTCAATAGATTTTCATAAAAAAGTGCACATTTGTTCGATAACGTTACAAATGTGCACCACAATTCTCTTTTTTCTTAAAACCACTGCTATTTTACAATAAAAAATCTATTTTGGCAAGTAGGACACTTTACAAATATATTTTTATTGCTTACTCTTCTCTCTGTTCTGCCAGATAATCTAAAAACTCAGACCCATGATATCCTTGATCCATTTCAAGGAAGGTTTGCACCATTTCTTCATAATCAATGTCATCCTCACCACGAAACGGTATCACATAAATATCTGCATTCCCCTGCTTGTCCCAAAAACCTTCCTTACGCAATTCGCCCAGGACTTCAGCAATCCATATACGAATCTGTTCACATTCCTCCTCAAAAGCTTCATCAAAATCATCTTCATTTTCTTCGTACCACTCTATGGCTTCTTCGGGTAATTCATCTTCATAATCAGAGATATCGAAAGGAAGCTTCAGCGTGTCCAACGTTAAATAATCTTGAACATTCTTAAACAGAGAGGACTCTGGTGTTACCACATTCCACTCAGACCACGGCTCAAAACGGTAATAGGCTTTCTCATCCTCATCACAGTCTTTTATGTTCTCCTCATACATTTCCTCTGTATTGAAATAGACTATCGAATAAAAATCATCGGCATATACACTTTGTACGACACCTGCAATTTCGAATGAAATGCCATAAATTGACTGCCCGGCATATTCCTTCTTCAATTGTGGATAATAATCTTTCACTGCTTCCTTATATAAATCTTTAAATCTTTCTTTATCCAGCTTACTATCCATGTCTCGATTGGTATATCTCGTCATTAGCATTTCTATCATTAATTTATTTGTTACCATTATAATCTCCTTCCTTCATTCAGCAAGTGGTTTTAAGTCTCTGCAAAAGCAACGCCAATGCCTGCTTCACCGTCTGTTGCCGCACCATAGCACGATCTCCGGTAAAATGGCACTCCGCTGCATATACCACCTCCCCAAGGGATAGTCCGATATATACCAATCCAACCGGCTTTTCGGGTGTCCCGCCACCTGGTCCGGCGATTCCGGTAGTAGATAGCCCAACTCTTGCACTGGCAGCCCTGCCAGCTCCCACTGCCATCTGTGCAGCAGTCTCCGGTGAAACAGCACCAAGCGTCTCCAAGGTCTCATTAGAAACAGCAAGCAAACGGTGCTTTGCCTCATTGGAATAGGTCACATATCCCTCATTTAACACATCCGATGCACCGGACACATTAATCAACGTTGCGGATAAAAGTCCTCCGGTGCAGCTCTCCGCACAGCATACATGAAGTTCCTGCTGTGCAAGCATTGACACCACCTGTTCCTCAAGACTTCCACACTCCTGCTCCATAGCTTCTACTTCTGACGGCTCTAACATCTTTAATTCTATATACTTCATTCCCTACTCCTTAACAGCTCTCAATCACACCCTTATTCTTCAACAGATAATCCAGCATGGAAACCACAGTAAGCAGCAATGCCAGATAGATTAAAATCTGCTCAATCACAAAATACACACCACCCTGTACGCCCAATGCGTAAAATACAAGCAAAATCACAAGCATTACCATAGTTTCTGCGGTTTTAATCTTACCGAGCCAGCCCGCAGCAATCACGATTCCCTTTTCTGCTGCAATCATCCGAAAACCGCTGATAATAAATTCCCGGCCCATAATAACAACCACAATCCACGCCGGAATCTTGCCAATCTCCACAAAGAGAATCATAGCAGCAGCAACAAGCATTTTATCTGCCAGCGGATCCATAAATTTACCAAAATCCGTTACCAGATTCATTCTCCTGGCCATCTGCCCATCCACAAAATCGGTCAGGCTTGCGGCAACGAAAACTCCCAGCGCTGCCCATTTTGCCCATGTCGCAGAAAGCATCATAAATACAATAAAAAATGGAATCAATATTACTCTTATCATCGTAACTTTATTCGGTAAATTCATAAACTCTCTCTCCAATCAAATCATATTCTTTAAAACCTGTAACCTTTACCTTTATAAAACTGCCAGAAATAATCTCCTCCGGTGAGGATACAAACACATTGCCATCTACTGTAGGAGCATCCTTATAACACCTGCCAATATAAACATCCTCCTGATAGATATAGCCCTCAATCAGCACTTCGATTATCTTACCGACCATCTCCTCTCCATTCTCATAAGAAATCGCCTGCTGCAGCTCCATCAATTCTTCCCGACGACTTTCCTTTATCGCTTCCTCAATCTGGTCTGGCATATCTGCTGCAGGAGTATCCTCCTCCTGCGAATAAGGGAACACTCCCAACCGGTCAAACTCCATTTCATTGACAAAACGGTAAAGCTGTTCATAATCCTCCTGTGTCTCTCCCGGAAATCCGGTAATCAATGTTGTACGGATGGCAATATCCGGTATTTTTTTGCGAAGCCGGCAAACTACTGAAGTAAGCTCCTGCTTACTGGTTTTTCTCCCCATCCGCTTTAAAACAGTATCCTCGCTGTGCTGGATAGGCATATCAATATAATGACACACCTTGGGTTCTGACGTCATTACATCTATAAGCTCATCCGTTATTTCCTCTGGATAACAATAAAGCAGGCGAATCCATCGAAGCCCCTGTATCGCTGCCAGTTGCTTTAGTAATGCAGGCAGACGCTTTTCACCATACAAATCCACGCCATATACCGTAATCTCCTGTGCTACAAGATTTAACTCTACTGCACCATTTTCCACAAGCTCTCTCGCATTTTCCAATATATCCTCCATGGGGATACTGCGATAGCGTCCCCGAAGCTTCGGAATAATACAATAGGTACAATGCTTATCACAGCCCTCGGCAAGCTTTAAATAAGCAGTATAATTACCAGTACTTACGACACGCTGTCCGGTTCGCTTGGACAAATAATCAATTCCTTTATCTAACATGACCTTTTCGCCCTTTAAAGCCTGCGTAATAACCGATACAATTTCATCGTAGGAGCTGCTTCCAAGAATCACATCAACTTCGGGAATCTCCTTAAGTATTTCTTCCTTGTAACGCTGAGCCAGACAACCTGTTACCACAAGCACCTGAAGCTTACCCGTCTTCTTATATTGTGCACATTCTAATATGGTTTCTATACTCTCTTCCTTGGCATCGTGGATAAAACAGCAGGTATTAATCACAATAACCTGTGCCTCGCTCTCTTCATCTACAATCTGGTAGCCATGCTCCTGAAGCAGTCCCAGCATAACCTCGCTGTCTACCAAATTTTTATCACAGCCAAGAGATATAAAAAATAATTTCATCTTATCCTACACTCTCTGCATACCTTCTGCTTCAACAACATTATTCATCAGCATCGCAATTGTCATAGGTCCGACACCTCCCGGAACCGGAGTAATCATTGATGCCACCGGCTCAACTGATGCAAAATCCACATCCCCGCAGAGCTTGTTATTCTCATCCCGGTGAATGCCAACATCAATCACTACTGCCCCCTTCTTCACATAAGAAGCATCAATCATCTGTGGCCTTCCTATTGCAACAACCAGAATATCCGCCCTCTTAGTAACCTCTTTTAAATCAGCGGTCTTGGAATGGCAGACGGTAACAGTTCCATTCTCCCGAAGTAACAGTAATGCCATAGGCTTACCAACAATGTTACTTCTGCCAATAACAACACATTCCTTTCCCTCAATAGCAACACCACTTCGTTTCAGCAGGGCAACCACTCCCGCAGGCGTGCAGGATACAAAGCCGGGCTGTCCAATACTCAGCGCTCCAACACTCTGCGGATGAAATCCATCCACATCCTTCATAGGAGCAATCGCCTGAATCACCCTATCCTCATCAATATGTGCAGGCACTGGAAGCTGTACCAGAATTCCATTCACCGATGCATCCTCGTTTAGCTTACCGATTAACGAAAGCAGCTCCTCCTCCTTCGTCTCCTCCGGCAGATGATAGCTTAGGGAACGGATACCAATATATTCACATGCCTTTTTCTTATTGTTCACATATACACTGGACGCCTTGTCATCACCAACCTGAATCACAGCAAGGCAAACCTCTCTCCCAGCCTCTTTTAAAGAACTAACTTTCTCCTTTAACTCCTCTTTTATTGCAGTAGAAATCTGTTTCCCATCAATTAGCTGTGCCATATTTTCCTCTTTCCTTTCTTTATTTTTTAATAGGCAATTGAGAAACCTATAATTGCCTAGGCAGATAGTCATAATATTATATATATTTACGCCTTTGTACTTTGCAAAGCAAAGACAACGAAGTAAATATATATAATATTATGACTATCGTATCAGTAACTTATTGTTTCACAATTACCTATTCCCTTTAAAACAATCCCGTAATCACACCATTATCATCCACATCAATCCCTTCCGCTGCAGGAACCTTCGGCAATCCCGGCATCGTCATAATAGAACCGGTAATTGCTACTACAAAGCCTGCCCCGGCACTGACATAGATTTCATTGACAGAAATCGTAAAGCCCGTTGGACGACCAAGCTTCTTCGCATCATCCGAAAGACTATACTGGGTTTTCGCCATACAAACCGGAAGATTACCCATTCCCATTGCCTCAATTCTATCCATGGCTTTCTTAGCGGCGGCAGTAAAGGTCACCCCGCTGGCACCATAAATTTCTCTGGCAATGGTTTCAATTTTATCGGAAATGGACAGCTCATCCGCATAAAGCGGAGTATATTCCGATGGCTTGGTCTCTAAGGTGTTTAAAATGGTCTCTGCCAGAGCAACACCGCCCTGACCACCTTCTCCCCAGACATTTGCAAGGGCAAAATCACAGCCACGCTCCTCACAAAAGCTTTTTATAAATGCAATCTCTGCTTCTGTATCAGATACAAACTGATTGAGTGTAACCACCACCGGAACATGAAACTTCTGTAAATTCTCAATATGTTTTTCCAGATTACTGATACCCGACTTTAATGCAGCAAGATTCTCTTCCCCAAGGTCAGCCTTTGCCACACCACCATTGTATTTTAACGCACGCACCGTTGCTACCAATACAATGGCATCCGGCTTTAAACCTGCCTTCCGGCACTTGATATCAAGAAACTTCTCCGCACCAAGGTCTGCACCAAAGCCAGCCTCCGTCACGACATAATCTGCAAGCTTCAATGCTGTCTTAGTCGCTCTCACACTATTGCAGCCATGGGCAATATTGGCAAACGGACCACCGTGTACCAGTGCCGGGGTATGCTCTAAGGTCTGAATCAGATTCGGCTTAATAGCATCCTTTAACAATGCTGCCATAGAGCCAACCGCCTTTAAATCTGCAGCAGTAACCGGTTCACCATCCACATTGTAGGCAACAATAATCTCACTCAGGCGTTTCTTTAAATCAGTCATATCATCTGCCAGACATAAAATTGCCATAATCTCAGAGGCAACTGTTATCTGGAAGCGATCCTGACGGACAACACCATCCATCTTGCCACCCATACCGATAACGACGTTGCGGAGTGCCCGGTCATTCATATCCAGACAACGCTTCCATACAATCTGCTTCGGATCAATCCGAAGAGTATTGCCCTGCTGTAAATGGTTGTCAAGCATTGCAGCCAATAAATTATTGGCAGAGGTAATCGCATGGAAATCTCCTGTAAAATGAAGATTCAAGTCCTCCATTGGAACGACCTGTGCATAACCACCTCCGGCAGCCCCTCCTTTAATACCAAAGCAAGGTCCAAGGGACGGTTCACGAAGAGCAATCACTGCCTTTTTACCAAGAACCCCAAAGGCTTCTCCCAAGCCGACCGTAATCGTTGTCTTACCTTCCCCTGCCGGAGTCGGATTAATCGCAGTAACCAGAATTAACTTTCCATCCTTCTGGTCCTTCACCCGGTTCATCAGTTCATCTGATAATTTGGCCTTATATTTACCATAGAATTCTAATTCATCCTCTGCAATGCCAAGGTGTGCAGCAACCTCCTTAATATGCAGCAATTCTGCCTCCTGTGCAATCTGTATATCTGTTTTCATGGGTAATATCCTCCTATAACATCATAATTAATATATGAAACAGCATTATGATATGCCATTGTTCTGAACCAAAGCCCTAGTACATCATAAATTAAGTTCTTGATAGTTTGGCGAAGAATAAACTTTCACTCTGCAAGGCGAATTTTTGACGGCGTAGCGGTGGCTACGGCTAGAAAATGCAACGCAGCGGATGAAAGTTTAGACAAGTCAAACTGCAAGATACTTAGTTTATGATGTACTAGTATCCTTCAAGGTATAATTACAGGTGATAACAGTCTGATTTTTGGCAATATCCCTCACTGTAACTGTAACAATATAATTACTACCATCATTCGACACTGCTGTGATAGAAGTCATTTTCGCTGGGTCCGTCACTACTGCCCCATTATCTATCACCTTCAGCTTGCCTGACACATCTGCTTTTATCTGTTCTATCTTCTGCTCCTCGGTCAGGGAAGCGTAGGCACCTTCCAATACCGTATCCGAAATACTCTCTACAAGGGGGGCCTGTGTGTCAGCCACGGTTACTTTGCGAACCTTTTTGACTGTCTTTTTGTTGGTTCCGGTTACCTGATAGGTTAACCGGTAAACACCTATTACACTACTGTTAACCTTAGCCCCGGATATTTTAATCTTCTTTTGCTTCAACACCTTACCGGAACGCATCTTGGCAGAAACACCCTCATAAGGATCAAAGGGGGAGTTACGCTCAATTGTTATGTTCTCTACACCCGACAGTAGTGGTTTTTTGGTATCCACCACCTTGAACTTTACCACCTTGGTTTTCACTTTCCCTACCTTATCCTTGGTCGTATAGGTCACCTCATAAGTACCAAGCTTCTTGGTATTTACCTTCCCTTCCACCGTCAGGTATTTTGATTTATTTACTGTTGCTCCGCATACATCCGTCACTGTGACATAGCTTTTCAAATTCTTCACTTTCGTGCCATATTCCAGACTTGTACTCTTCGTCACGGAAATCTTAAGTTCACGATTATGCCATGGATTCTGTGGCGCCGGGTCCGTCGGATCCCATTTTGTGGAAATCTTCATCGCCTTAGGTTTTCCAAGGGGGTCATTCTTCGCTGTTCCATTGATAATCTTTACCGTTGTCCCTAAGGCACAATTATCATAAATCCACTTTGCATCCCCACAGGTCAGGCGAACACAGCCGTGGGATGCCGTCGTCCCCAGCTGGTTATAAGCATGAACATTCAAATCTGCCGGATTTTGTGTCATATAGTAAACCGAATGAAACAAAATATTACCCACAATCTGCGTACAATACTGTCCCCACACATCATCCATTAACGGCTGCCATCGGTACCGGTTCGGTGTCTTATAGGTGCCAAGAGGCGTGTCGTTACCCGTAGAACAGACAAATGCCTTTACTGCCACCGTGTATTTCCCCTTGCTATCCTTACCATAAACCGTCACAACATTGGTTCCCTTATTCACCTGTAAAAAATAAGGATATTTGTCTTTTTGCTGAGTCTCCTTCGCTCTTGCTATAGCACTATTTCCTACTGGTAAAAATGAAAACAGTAAGACAATGGCTACAAAAAACGAAATCCATTTCTTACCTACCTCTGCTAAATAACTATGCATCATGTCTCATTCCTTTCTAGTCAACCAGTTTAAGTAACCAAGAATCCTGCCTTTGCCAATGGAATAACCAATAGCAGTGGATTCTCCAGCTCCTTAAAACACTTCATTTACTAACTTAATATACTCCTGATATTCCGCATATTCACATAAACACTCCATTGCCTCCCCAATGGAACGGTAATACCAGCCAATCTTCTCCTTATGTTTTTCATTAAACCGCTCCCACAAATCCTCTCCAAATACCTTGTAATCCCTTACTATGGAACGGATATTGGAAAGCTTATCTGCTAACACGAGAATACATTCCTCCATATCCGCATGCTGCAAATGGTCAATTGTCGCCTGCTTTCGTTCCAGCCAGCTCTTGGACTTATCCTCGGACTCTCCTGCCACAAACCGTGCCACCCGGTCACCAAACTCCTTGCGAATCAGTTCTACCGTAACCCCTTCACAATCCTCTACTGTATCGTGAAGCAGAGCAGCCGCAATCATCTCCTCATCCATCGTCATAGCAGAAACAATAACCGCACACTCCAATGGATGAAGAATATAAGGTATCTTAGTAGCTTTGCGAACCTGTCCCTCATGTGCCTTCGTAGCAAACATAACTGCTTTTGTAACCATCCGCTGCTCCTTTCTGACTCTTAAGAAACCGACAACACCCTAAAGTATAACATTCCGACTTTTTAAATACAAGGGAAAATTGACGGTAATTCAGACACTCATATAAAATTTAAAAGCATAACGGGAGGTTGTTGACATATAAGTTTGTATACCAGATACTTCAAAAACGGGAATAGAAAAACCTCCGACCATGAATCGGAGGTTTTCCCTATGTCCTGTATAGACTATTGACTAAACTATAAGCATGGCATCCCCAAAGGAAAAGAACCGGTATCGCTCCTTCACCGCCTCCTGATAAGCAGCAAGAATCTTTTCTCTGTCAGAAAATGCAGAAACAAGCATAAGCAGTGTAGATTGTGGCAAATGAAAGTTCGTAATCAAAGCATCCACACATTTGAAGCTGTAACCCGGATAAATGAAAATATCTGTCCATCCACTTCCCGCTTTCAAAAAACCATCTGCATCCGCCACCGATTCCAGCGTTCTTGTGCTGGTAGTCCCAACGGAAATCACTCTGCCTCCCCTTTGCTTCGTTTCGTTAATCAAGGCAGCATCCTCTTCCTCAATCTGATAAAATTCCGAATGCATGTGATGTTCTAAAATATTGTCTACCTTAACCGGACGGAAGGTGCCAAGTCCTACATGAAGTGTTACACTTGCAATAGCTACACCTTTTTCTTGAATCTGCCTAAGCAGCTCCTTCGTAAAATGAAGCCCGGCTGTGGGAGCTGCTGCAGAACCATCGTGCTTCGCATATACGGTCTGATAACGCTTCTTATCCTCCAGCCTATGGGTAATATATGGCGGTAAGGGCATCTGCCCAAGCTGATCTAATATTTCTTCAAAAATTCCCTCATACTCAAATTGAATTAAGCGGTTGCCTTCCTCCACAACATCAACCACCCTTCCCCTTAGCAGACCATCGCCAAAAGAAATCACTGCCCCCGGTTTCGCCTTTTTTCCGGGCTTTACCAAGGTCTCCCATACATTATCCTGTCTTCGCTTTAGCAGCAGCACCTCAATCGTCGCTCCCGTCTCCTCCTTCGTACCCATCAGTCTTGCAGGAATTACTTTGGTATTATTAATCACAAGGCAATCTCCCTCATGAAGATAGTCAAGAATGTCGTGAAAAATCTTATGTTTCACAGCTCCGGTTCTTCTATCCACCACCATCAGACGTGAAGAATCCCGCTTAGAAAGCGGGTCCTGTGCAATCAACTCCTGCGGCAGCTCATAATCGTAATCCTGCAGACGAAATCCTTCTTGCTTGATAGTATCCATTGTTTGTATCTTATCCTCCTGCCATCCTGTCCGTCTCATAATCCCCAATTAAGAACATGGTAAGCTTTCCTTAATGTACTGATTCTTTACCTTATTGAAACCGACGAACCATAATATTTCTTTATTATCTCCACATAATCCGCACCACGCATCGCCATAACCGTGGCTCCAGCCTGACTCATGCCTGCACCATGTCCCTTGCCCAGACCCGCAAAGGTAAACACGCCGTCCCTTACAATATCGTTTGCCATATAATTAGCTGCATTATCTGCACCAATTGCAACATATTGTTCCAGACCATTATTCAGACTTTTCACAGTTCCAGAACCGCTGATTGCATAGCAATCTTTCAGTGACTTTGTATTCGTAATTGTCTCTGAATTGCTCATAAACACTTCTGTTGCTGGATGCTCCTTTGTAAGCAGCTTAAACTTTGTGCTATTTAATCCAAGCCGTACACGGATATTATCATGCTTTAAGGTTACGGTCTTGCCTGTTGTATCCGTAAAGGTAATGGAATCCACACGGTTTGCCCCGGTGGTTGCATCTACATGTACCTTCTCCACGGTACCAAGTCCGACTAATTTTCCAAGCTCTGCCCCAGAATAACTCGTCTTCCAAGGCTTTGCACCTAACGAAAGCTCCTCCACATCCGAAACCATCCTTAAATAACTAAGGTTATTGCCCCAAATATTTAATGCGGATTCCGTTGCCCCTCCACTGGAAGGGAAAAAAGAGGCATTAATCTGGCTTCCCGAAGAATAAATGCAGCGTCCTCTTGTTGAGGTTACCGCCTCCACAGCTCTTTTATTCTCCTTGGCATAACCACCATATTTTTGTGTATTATTGGAACCGGTATTTTGTGCATCATTGATTCCATATGGGGTTGACATATTGGTATCACCGGAATTATTGCAATGATTCTGGGCAAATGTTCTCGAAACAATTGCCTGTGCTTTCATTGCTTCCATTGGTGCCGAGCGGCTCATTTCACTGCCCACCACGCCTCGCAGATAATTCTCCACATTCGTGATATTAATCACCGTCAGCTTACCTCCGCCAAATGGTCCAATCTCAATACGTCCCCGATACTCATAACCATTTACCTTCAATGTCTTAGAACCCTTTTTATTTAACACATTCCCAGCAATCTGTGCATACTGTCCTGTCTCATCCCCATCATAAATCAACCGGTTACCGCCCCCGGTAATCTTTACCCGGTGTCCATTATAGGAGGTCACGGAAAAACTGCCAGATACTTTATCCTCCACACTCGTCTGCCAGCCGGACACCTTGGCTACATCAGACAAGCCTCCAACATATAAGTTCCATTTATTCTTACCAGACATGCATATGTAGGTATATTTTTTCACCGAAGAAAGCTTACGAACCTTATTATAAGCCGCTTTAACAGAGGCGTAATCCGGATACACTGTGTCGGAAACCAGATAATACCCCGTTGCAGGGGCAAAGGTAAACCCTGATTTACTAGTAAAATGAATATATTCCGAATAACGGTTATTCACACAATATCCGATAGCAATCTTTTTTGTTGATATCTTTACCTTGGACTGCTGTTTTAAATTCTGGGTCAGACCGATACGGATAATGTAAATACTGTCCGCATGGGTAGAAATTGTACCAGAAAGTCCTGTTATGGTTAATAATATTACAATTAAATATATACTTATCCATCGTTTCATATACAAAACCTCACTTAATGCTTATACTATTTGTATAACGAGTATAACATAGAACCATAGATTTTGAAAGCTGGGAAATATGAACAAGTTATATTAAAATAATAATCTTCACTACCTTTTATCCAGAATCTTCTTTACCCATTCCTCTGTCATATCATACTCAAGCATGATATCTCGTATCACATCATCTATATTCGCTCCATATTTTAATGCCTGTTTAACTGAATAACGTATGCCTTGCTCGATGCCTTCTTCCCTGCCTTGCTCGATGCCTTCTTCCCTGCCTTGCTCGATACCTTCTTCTCGACCCCGTTCCCTTCCTTCCCGATATTTTTCCCGTTCCAACTCCATCATTGTCATATATTCCACCCTCCATTCTTCCTTCTTCTTTACTTGATTCACTTCTTCCTGCATCTCTTTAGCAATTCCTTTTGTTGGCAGTTCTCCATTAAAGTAATTCATTAAGCCCAGGAATTCCTCATCAATATCGCCAACAGTTCCTGTGGTATTGATAAACACCTTTATTGCTTCATCAGGCAAGACTAAATCAAGCTCCTCAACA
The DNA here is from genome assembly GCA_017621205.1 of Lachnospira sp. GTDB lineage: Bacteria > Bacillota > Clostridia > Lachnospirales > Lachnospiraceae > NC2004. The sequence goes on along the minus strand of JAGATQ010000031.1, from coordinate 8,387 downwards.
CATCGGTTCTCGAACGTATAGACATACCGCCCTTTCCCAAACAAATCAAATGTACAAATAAAGATGACATAGCTTCGTTCCAACTTATTGTAATCATCCCCGGGTTCTAACAGATTCAAATCTATCATTCCCTGATAATACCTGCTTCGCTTAAAAAGGTTCGCATGTCTGGAATTTTGCATCTCAATATTATAAATTGTGCCTTTTTCATCATTCAGATATACATCCAGCCGTATACCCTTCGAGTGATGAAACTTTTTTAATGACTGCTCATCATTGTAGTATTTTATACTACGGATTCTGATATGCAGAACCATCTCTAAAAATTTCTTGCATAACCGTTCATTAAGCATCACCTTTGCAAACATAAAGTTATCTGTAATTGTTAAATCTTCGTATCGTTTTTCGCCTTCAAAATATTGGTTTTCTATTGTTTTATTCAAATCTTCACTCCTTATTATACTAATCATTTAATGGATATGCAACTTATTTGAAGCATGATAATGTAATGGTTGATATTACCATGCTAACACAAAGGGAAAGTGTCGTCCAACACTTTATAGTTGTCAAAATCAGCAAATAATGAATTGCTCCTGCTACATAAAAAACCAGACAGACCGCATCCAGACAACTTATGATAAATGTGTGGATAAATAATAGTGGTTTCGCAAAAAAAATTAAAAAAACACTTGCTTTTTTTTGCCAGCTTTGTTATACTAACCAAGTCGTCAGAAAATGACAGCAAACATGGTCCGTTGGTCAAGCGGTTAAGACGCCGCCCTCTCACGGCGGAAACAGGGGTTCGATTCCCCTACGGACTGCTAGAAACTGGGTTATCACTAAAAAGATAACCCAGTTTTTTTATTTCCTCCAAAAAGAAAAAAGCGACAGAGCTATTACACTCTGCCGCTATTAACATATTCATTCGACTATAATAAATTACAATCGATATTCCACAATGTCACCTAAATCCTTTCTTGGACGTTGCTTTGGACTTTCATCTGCATATCCTATTGCAATCGCACAGGTAAGCTGCTCTTTTGTATTTAAAAAGGACGTAAGCTCTTTATATGCAAAACAGGTATTGGCAATCCACAATGCACCTAACCCTAAATCCTCTGCCATTAAAAGCATGTTTTCAACAGAAGCACCAATGGATAAGAGGTCACATTGCTCTACAATTCTTTCATCATTATCAACTGGTAGAAAAGGCGACCTTCCATTCGTATTCAATACCACAACGATAACCGGGGCTTTCTGCATAATAGCTGAGGTATTCTTAGCATCCAAAATACCATACTGCGACTTTGGCAAATCTGTTATGCCCTCTTCCTCTCTTTTTAACCCACACTCCATAGCTTCTAACAATTGGTTTTTGTACTCGTTGGCAAAAACAATATATCTCCACGGCTGTCTGTTTTTGGCAGAGGGTGCAACCCGGCCTGCGTCCAGTATCTGATTTATTAACTCTGTTGGTACATTCCTGTCCTGAAATTTTCTGATGCTTCTTCTTTGGTATATAGAATGAATTGCCATTATATCCTCCTATTTTATTATCTTAAAAATTACAAAACTTAATCATTCAGCTTTCGGATTTCCTGATTAAAGCACGACATCATGCTAACTATAAAGCCTAATATACCGGTACACAAAAACATAACCGCCATACCGGTTCCGGCGCCTTCCCCTACTATTCTCTGTAGCAGCTCTACTATATCTGAATCGGAACGCATGAATGGCTCAAATACATAATCCGCCAGATAGCCGCCAAGAAGAATACCAACAGGTATCGTGCTATACTGAATTGCATTTCTTACTGCAAACACCCTGCCCTGCATATTATCCGGAACCCTTTTATAAAGAATGGTATTCTGGTTCGCCATAATAAACGGAATCCATATACTCGCAGCGATGGCAGCCACCGACCACCAAAAAACATTTCTTCCAACTGCCATAAGTAAATCTCCAAATAAAAAGGATAGTGCAGCAGAAATATAAATTGCATTTGCTTTATGACGGCTCTCCTTCTTAACAGAAACAATGATACCGCCAACAATTCCACCGATTCCCATGCAGGCATTGACAATTCCAAGTACAATGCTATTATCAGCACTTCGGGAAAGTATCATTGGTGATAAAATATTCTCGTAGGTCAGCCGGGAAAAGAAATTTATCATTGCCATCGTCATCATAATGTATAAAATTCCCCGCTCCATTTTCAGAAACTGGAAGCCTTCCATCATTCCTGCAAAGGGAGAAGTATGTTCTTTTTTCTCAAGCATCTCTGGTATCGCAACAGCAAACAGCAGCACAAAGAAGGCTATCAGAAAGCTCGCCATATCAATTAGCAAAACAACAGGAAGTCCACCCATTGCAAACAATGCTGCTGCCAGCATAGGGCTAAATACCACAATCAGATTATTGGAAAAGGAGTTCATACCGCTTACATTTGATATTTTATCCTTTGGCACAAGCCTTCCCACAGCCACTGCCGATGCCGGCTGCTGAAACGCAGTTGTGACACCAATGACAATATTGATAATATAAATATTCCAAACCACTAAATGATTGGTGGCAAACAGCAGTAACACCGCCAGTGAACCAACTGCCGCAACACTATCCGATACCAGCATAACCGTTTTCTTTTTATGGGTATCTATAAAGTTACCAACAAATATACTCACAATAATATATGGTACATACTCACAAAAGGACATGACCGAGACGGACAGGGCAGAATGGCTTTGGGCGTATGCCCATAACACCAACGCAAATGCCGTCATCGAACTTCCTAGCTGTGATACACTCTGACTGAGCCATAATATAATATATTTTTTAAAATTATCCATTGAATTTTTCTCCTATCTATTCTAATTTAAATTTGAATAAATATGTACAAAATCCAATGTCGGACGAACATCTATCTCTGTACAGGCATCGTCCTCTCATCAGACCTTGTACAGAGTAAATTGCTTAAATCAATTATCCTATGACATAACATAGTCTCACCTCCTTTATATCAAATTATAACATAACATGGTATGGCATGGAAGAGAAACATGCCATAGCCTTTGTTCCATTCTCACCCCTGTTTCTTCCCGGTTAAATAATACACCGCCAGTGCAGTACGATGCGACAGATTCTCCTTTGCCAGAATGGAACTAATATAATTCTTCACGGTACCTTCTGTAATAAAAAGACGGTTTGCAATCTCCCTATTGGATAGTCCCTCTGACACAGCCTTAATAATATCCAGTTCCCTTGTAGTGTAGCCATCCTCTATAAAGCCATTTGTTTTCGTATACGTATTTTTTGTAAGATTCTCTAAAAGAGTCTCTTCCATAACACCCGTACCATGATATACTGATTTTATCATTTGTTTTAAATGCTCCGGCGTATGATTTTTAACGAGATACCCTTTTGCCCCATTTTTTAGTGCTTTTTGTACCAGCTCATCATCATCAAAGGTAGTAAGAATTAAGACCTTGCCCATATTATTTTCTACAATATATTTCGTTGCCTCAATACCATCCATTTCCGGCATCTGAATATCCATCAGGAAAATATCTACAGCATTTACCTTAGCAATTTCAATCGCTTCAAAACCATTTTGGGCACAGCCAACTACCTCAAAATCTTCATCCACATCCAGTATAATTTTCATTCCATCTCTTACAAAATCACTGTCATCTGCTATAATCACTTTAATTCTACTCATGTTGTTAAACCTTTCTATAATGGCAATAGCATATTGATTGTAAATCCAGCCTCTGTTTCAAAATCCAGAATGCCATTAACCTCTCTCATTCTTTTTCGCATCCCGGCAATTCCCATTCCGTCAACTACTTCCTCACAGCCTGCTCCATTATCTGATATACTACAACGTAACATTTGATTCAATACATATATACGGATTTTTATATCATTGCACTTTGCATATTTCATAGAATTGGAAACCGCTTCATAGGCGTTGTCCAGAATGACCTCCCAATACTTTGGTGGAATCTTCTTCAACTCCCCCTCTGTTATAAGCTCCGCCGCAACCCCCTTTGACCTGCAATCTTCGCATAGTCTCTCCATCTGTATGACAGCAAGCTTATACTTTCCGGGAGATTCTCTTCTTAAGATTGCCCGAATCTCGTCCATTCCATCCCGCAATTGATTAATAACTGCCTGTATCATTTTCTTAGCTGTTTCCGGTTCCTTTTCCATCAGCACTTTCACTGCTTCCAACTGATATACCGAACCATTGATGTTGTGTCCCAGCTTATCATGCAAGGTTTGAGATAGCTGCATTCTCTCTTCCAGCAACTGGTTTTCTGCCATCAACAAGCTCTTTCGCACTTCCTCCTTCATTTCCCGTTCTTTCCGGTTCATATTATGCTTTAGTGCCTGTTCCAGCATCGTATCTTCTTTGGTCTGTTTCCGGTAAGACTCCACCACAATATCATGCTGGCAGTAAATCAGTCCTATTAAAGCTGCTATCATTAGCTGCACAAAAATACCTATTGCACTCGGCACAAACGCAAATCCCAGAGGAAAAATGTACCAGAATATGCGGGGCTTAAAATAGGTCAATATCTCGTAGCACAGATATATATCTAATAAAGTAAATGCAGTTCCCATGGTAACCAGCATCATTAACAATAACACTACTGCTATCCCCAAAAAGAATAACTGAAGCTGCCGCTTTACCAACTCCTTTAAAGCGACTGCTCCGATAAATAACGCAAGAATCAGGAGCACCCTTACCGATGCCCCTGTCAACATAGTCTGCGATAAAACAATATAGATTTCCAGTATTAGCAATAATGCAATCCGAAGCACAATAAAATACTGCTCTCTAAACCGTTCTTCCATGTGTAGTTCCTTTCTATTCGTATTTCTTTATCTTAAGTCCCACACCGCCTATACTGATAATAACAATTAAACAGGCTGCTGTAACACATAATAACATGGAATAGCCACTTTTGTCTCCTGCTAATAATAATTCTGACGCGTCCATAAACCATCTTTGCGGCATTAGATAGGAAATTGTTTTCAATACTTTCGTTGTATCATTCAGCGGGAAGTATAGCCCCGCCAGCAGTGCTGAAATACTCCAAATGGCAAATGCTGCATAGTTGGAGCTCATAACATCCCCAAGAATTACCCCAAGAAACAGGCTTAAAATACTAAATATCAATCCCAGCAGGAAGATTATCAAAAGAAAACTCAGAATACTCATTCCAACATCCAGTCCTTGCATGAAACATAAACATACCAATAGCACCAAAGTCTGTATCACACTGATTATAACTGCTATCAAAAATTTAGAAATAAAATAATTTCTGCTACTTATTTTAGTTAGCATAATTCTGGTAAATACCTTATTATTCTGTTCCTCAATTACAGAATGTGCAACACAAACACCACAAAACAAAAACCCTAACGTAATAATCGCTAATGCATAACCAAGCTGTGCCAGTTGATTGGTCTGTTGCTCTGTCAGGGCAATCTCCTCACTGCCTAAAAGATTTACCACCTTCTTTTCAGGCAGCTGGTCTTGAATTTTTGTAAGCATCTTAAGCATCGCAGGTTTATCATCTCCTGTAACACGCTGCACCTGTTTGATTCTGGCAATGCAATCTGTAAACTCTGTCAAAAAGAGTTCCTGACGCTCATCCTCTGATACAATATAAAACTTCATACTCTGTTCCCATGTACCAGCTAATACCGCTTCATCAAAATCCGCTTTCAAATAAAGCAATATCCCTGCCCTATCATCAAAAGCATCTTTTTTTGCAATTTTCTCTACCGCTTCCTCTGTCAGGTCACTGACATGGGCACGGCATATTGAAAACATACTGATGTCTGCCATTTGATTCAATATATAATTGGACAATTCCGTATCTGATGCATCGTATACCTTTATAATAAAAGCTGATGTATCCCCTGAATATACAGCTTTATGGGTATAATCTTTTAATTCCAGGACAGCTTTTTTATCTGAATCATCCGTATAGATTGTATGCTCTGTCTTCAGATTCAGAATAATTGCGGATACTATCGGTGTTACGATTAAGAAAAACAAAAATCCTTTATTTCTTAATAACAGCTTAAGGCTCATTTTCACTAATGTTATCATGCCCTACCTCTCTTTCTGATACTGTCTGCTAGTATCGCAATCATCGAACAGACCACCATAATTGCAAAAGAATACACCAAGGAACTGGCTGCATAATTACTTTCACCCATACAGGATAGTTCTACTAATGCTCTGTTCCCATGGTAAATTGGCGACGACCGCTTCAGCGTGTCCGGTATACTTGAAAACATATATGTTTCAAAGCTGCCACCAAAGAAGCCCATAAACCACACGATTGTAAATTGCAGGATAATAGTAATTACCAAACTGTCTGAAAGATTGTAAAACATCAAACCCACTGCGGTTCCTGCTGCTATCATCATAAAAACAATGACGATGGATAAAATGGGATTACCCCAATGTATATCATAAAGCAGTATCGTAATTGCTGTGGCAATCGCCATGCCGGCTGTCACTGTCAAAATAACCGGAATAAATTTTCCAAGATAGCTTTGTAAGCCGGTTATATTGGAAACATAAAACCTCCGGGCAATTCCATACTTTTTTTCATTACTTAAAACTCCGGTTGCACATATGATTCCACACCAGCAAAAGTAAACAATATATATAATACCGTAATAATCTCTTGCATTAACAGCCGGCATAAAATTAAGCTCTTCCACCGGCAAAACGATATCCTCCTGTTCTTGTAACTGTAAGGAAGCATTTACAGCTGTATTCATCATTTTGTTCATAAAATATTCTAAGGTAATGCCTTCCACTTCATAATCTGCACTCTTATATACTACATATTCATTTTCAAAAAACTCCACAAATCCTGCCAGTTCATTCTTCTCCATCATATCCTTTATTTCACCTTCCGGATATTCATAGAAATGAATTCCCGCTTCCTCTCCTGCAGCCTTTAAAGCCTTAAGCATTACATTATTTCCTGCCGCATCCTGCATTCTGTATCCTGCTGCAAATTCCCCCACTCCTTCATAAGACTTCATTAACTCGGAAAATGCACTGGACAATACCACAATAACCAATATGGGACCCAACAGCATCACAACTATGCTCCATGTATTTCTAAACATGAGTTTAAAATTATTTTTTATCAAATAACGAATCATATCTATCCCCCACTATTCTGCATAATCTCTCAGTTTCTTGCCTGTGAGTGTCAGGAATACTTCCTCTAATGTAATTGTTTCATCATTGCCATTCACTATTTTTTTCAGTTCCTCACTGGTTCCGCAGGCAATAATTTTCCCATTATCCATAATAGCAATCCGTGTACAGATTGCTTCCACTTCCTCCATGTAATGGCTCGTGTAAATAACCGTTGCCCCCTTTTGGTTCGACTCCTTAATCTTATCCAGAATAAAATTTCTGGACTGTGGGTCAATACCCACGGTAGGTTCATCAAAAATCAGCAGCTCTGGAGTATGACCTATGGCACATGCTATGTTTAACCTTCTTTTCATACCACCAGAAAAGTTTTTGGCGAATTCCTGACTGTGTTCCATTAAACCAACATACTCCAAAGACTCCGTTATGGCATTTTTTAACTGCTCCCCTTTTATTCCATAAAGGGAAGTAAATAATTCCACATTTTCCCAAGCCTTAAGATTGCCATGAATTGCAAGCTCCTGTGGGATATAACCGATTTTATGGATGACATCCTTTTTCTGTTTCCAAGGATTCTTTCCCATCAATTCAATTGCACCAGCTGTTGGACGTACAATCGAACAAATCATATTTATCGTAGTACTTTTTCCTGCTCCATTCGGTCCTAACAATCCGAATATTTCTCCTTTTTTAATTTCAATATTCAAGTTATCAACAACAACCTTATTGTTGTATTTCTTTGTTAAATCTGTGGTTTTTAAAATAATATCTTCCATTCGCACGCTCCTTTATTGTCTGTTATGTTAACATCATAGCAATTCCAAATGGGATGTGGTAGTGAAAAAAGAACTATTTTTAATATGACTTTTGTCATGTTTTAGATATATATAAACAAAACGCCCCAGACAGTATGTAGTGTCTGAGGCATCCGTTCAATATTAAACGATTTCTGCTTGCTTTTTCATTTTACACTCGCTCCAATAAAGTTATTCTGAACAATAATCAAAATAGTATCTGCTCAATCACCCGGTCCCAAATCTTCCCCCCACCAGTGGGGGGCTATATTAACCATCCAATAGCTACTAATTAAATCATCTTTTTCTGACGGAAATGGGTCATTATATGTCAATGTTTCATCATAGAGATACATAATATAATTATCATAACTAAAATTATTATAAAAGAT
>JAGATQ010000030.1 GCA_017621205.1 Lachnospira sp. | reverse complement strand
GTCTTACCTGTTCCCGGAGGGCCAACGAGAATTGTTCCCTTCGGGATTCTCGCTCCGGCTTCTATAAACCGCTGGGGTTCCCTCAAGAAATCTACAATCTCCTTAACCTCTTCCTTCTCCTCCTGTAGTCCGGCAACCTTAGAAAAATCCACATCGATTTCATCCCCGGCAATCATCTGTGCTTTACTCTTACCAAAGCCCATTACTCTGTTGCCGCCCCCACCGCCACTTGCCTGCGTGGTCATCAGCATAAAAAAGAAAATAAGCACAACACCCATCAATATATAGGGTAATATTGTAATTAAAATGCTTGGACGCTTCACATCCTCCATATAAATCTTGACATCCTCGTGCTGCGATGTCATCTCTACGATGCTATTGACATCAGACACATAAAATGAATGAGAGCCCGTCTTTAAAGTAGCAGTAATTACACCCGTCGGAATCTCCTCATTCTGCGTGACAAGAATTCTGGTAACATTACCCTCCTCTAAATCATTCATAAATTGATTAATGGTATATTCATCTGTCTCGTTTTGTATACTCTGGGAATACATATATATCCCAAGCAGACCAATAATAAAAATTACAAGATAAAATCCAATACCTGCCTTAATTCCTTTATTCAAGATATTCTCCTTTCGTTTAACACTTACCTAAAATCTATTGCTCAACCACACCAATGTATGGAAGATTACGATATTTCTGTGCATAATCAAGACCATAGCCTACTACAAACTCGTCGGGAATGGTAAAACCGGTATAATCCGCCTCCATCTCCACCTCTCTACGCTCTGGTTTGCTAAGGAGTGTACAGACACGGATGCTCTTCGGCTTCCTTTTATACAATAACGGAATCAGATGATGCAAGGTTCTTCCGGAATCAATAATATCCTCCGCAATTAAAACCTCCTTATCCAAAAGTGGTTCGTCCAAATCCTTCACAATCTTTACATTGCCAGAAGAAGTTGTGCCATTGCCATAACTGGATACATACATAAAATCAATAGACACCGGAACCGTAATCCTTTTGGCAAGTTCACAGGCAAAGAATGCTCCACCCTTTAAGATACAAATCATATGTATCTCTTTTCCTTCATAATCCTTACTAATCTGAGCTCCTAAATCACTGATTCTTGCATCCACCTCAGTTTCTGTAAGCAGAACCTTAACTTTTTCTTTCATATAACTTCTCCCGTTGTACTTGTATTCTTTGTATTGCTGTGAATCTATACACACATCATAAAAACAAAATTCTTTATTGGTCTGTTTGCACCACCAGCTCATATACCCGCTTTGTTGATTGTGTCACATAGCACAGTGGGTTCAACCGATAGCCAACAACCCATATAATCTGCTCCTCATCACACACTAAAGGTATCCGCTGCCGCAAGGGTTCCGGAACCTTCTCATCAATAAAGAAGCGGCTTAAGGATTTCTTATGGCCCTGTCGGTCTATCACAAGCTTATCTCCCGGTTTCTTATATCGCAGAAACAAGTCACCCTTTATTGTAGCATAATCAATTATTTTCGTATAGTTATTTTTTGGAAAATTATGGAAATCCCCCCTTGAGCGCTCCTGCACGGATAGCCATGACTGCGTGACATCGGCATGAACATCATCTTTTCCTGTCAGAGCTTCCTCCTTAGATGCCATCCAGAATGTATCGTAGCTGATTCCTGCCCGTATGCCATAAGGAAAGTCATAATACTTTGTTCCATTTTCTACAGATAAAAGCAGGGAATGAAGCATTCCAATATGTTGTCTTGTAATATCCTTGCCGCTGCCACAAAGCTCAGTTATCATCCTCCGAAGCACTTCAGAACGAATAACCTCATGACATGCCGCTAGTGCTTGTCTGGATGCGGTAAGCACGTTTGATGTATCCTTAGCATCTTTTCTTTTAACCAGCCGCTCATATGCCTGTTCTGTCTCAGAGGAAAGATAATCCATCACTTCTGCACTCTGCTGTGCCAGCTCATTAATATGCCTTACCGCCTGTTCATTCAGCACCTTCATCTGCGGAAGCAGTGTATGTCTCACATAATTCCGTCTATATGCCTCCGAAGCATTCGTTTCATCCTGACAATAGCTCATACCCCAGCTAGCCAGCAGCTCCTCCACCCGGCTGCGGTCAATACAGAGCAGTGGACGAATCACCGTCACCCCATCCTGTTCCGACACCGGAGTCATGCCGCACAGTCCCCTTAGTCCGGTTCCCCTTGCAAGACGGAATAGAACCGTCTCAGCCTGGTCATCACTATGATGTGCCACTGCAACAACACTATCCGGCAGCGTTCTCGCCACCTGAAAAAAACATTGATAGCGAAATGTTCTCCCTGCTTCCTCAACGGTCATACCCCACTCCTTAGAAAGTGCAGGCACGTCTGCTTGAAACACCCGGAAAGAAAGCTTTCTTTCCCTGCAAAACTGCTCCACAAATTGTTGGTCCGAATCGGCACGTTCCCCCCGGATACCGTGATGCACATGCACAACAATAATTTCATAATTCCACTTCCTAGAAAGTCTGTTAAGCACCTCTAACAAACACATCGAATCTGCACCGCCAGACACACCCACCACAATGTGCTTTATTTTATCCATTCTATTCCATTGTTCCATATATTGCTGGATTTCATGCATGGCAATGTACCTCTCTTGTATTTCTCATCCATAATTATATTCCCAAATGCAAAATTATGCAAAGTACTTTGTGGTTTTCTTGTCCTTATATAAAATAGTTCTTTATTTTAAAATGGCATGGAAGGGGGATGGGCTATCTTCTTTGTTTCGTTGTACGGGGATAAGTATTTCTAGGATATTCCCATAAGATAATTGGTTGCTTACGCAACCGGCGCCAACTCGCCATCCGGGCTCGGTGGCGTCTTTTCGGGACATCCTTGTCCCGAAATTGCTGGTTACCAGAAGGGAATATCCAGAAATGCTAATCCCCTGCCAAAGTCACAAAGAAGATAGCACATCCCCCTTCCATGCCCCCCTTAAGGTTAAAAATAAACCATTTTATACAAAGATATTTTGTGCAATTATCCTACCTTACTGTTATTAAAAATACCAGTATAACAACTTCGGTCCAAATATATTTATTCAACCACCGAAGTGCTTTGCTGTGAGAAGAAAAGGTTATCTGGCAATTTCAAAAGGCATAAAACCAGAATATACTATGGATTTGTAACTTTGGGAGGGGATTAGCATTTCTTGATATTCCCACTAAACCACAGCAATTTCGGGACCGGATGTCCCGAAAAGACGCTGTCTGAGCCATGGATGGCGAATCAGCGTCGGTTGCGTAAGCAGCCAATTATCTTATGGGAATATCCTAGAAATACTTATCCCCATACAACGGAATAAATCCATAGTATATTCTGGTTTTATGCCATCTGCAACTTACATAATCCACTCTATCCCCAAAACATTTCAATCAATTCACTTTATCCTCTTCCATATACCAAAAACAAGTATCGTCATATCATCCTTTACCTTAGAAATCCCCTCCTCATAGAGCTTATCCATCAATTGCTGTGCCATCATCTGTGGATTGCTTGCAGAAATCTCTGCAATACAATCCTTTAGGTAAAGCTCCTTACTCTGTGCCATCACAGCATCCATAACACCATCTGACACCATGATTACCATATCTCCATCCACAAGGGTAAGCTCAATCGCATCCGGCTCAAATTCAGTAAACACCCCAGCTGGCAGTGAGGTAGAAACAATCATATCAACTTGGTCTCCGTGCTTTAAATAGGTAGCCGATGCTCCTATTTTCACGAGACGTCCCACTCCGGTAAATAAATCCACTCCAAAAAAATCAAGTGTTGCATACACCTGACTCTGCATATCCAAAGCCATAACCGAATTGGCAAGCTTAATTGCCATCTCCTGTGCAAAGCCCGCCTCTAAAAATTCCTCCAACAATTCCACCAGCATTGCACTTGCCTGATAAGCCTTGCCGCCAGTACCCATTCCATCCGAAAGCATAGCGACGAACCGTCCATCGGAAAGCTGCAAAAAGGAATAATTATCTCCATTTTTCCCATCCTCCAATGCAATCCGTTTCATGCCCTTTGTTATATGAAAGGAAGGCTCCTCTACAAAAGAAAAAACCTCATACTGCTTTGTCACTACCGATTTACAGCTATCTGAAGGACAGTAATGTTTCCTGTAAACAGCGGAAACATGTCCACCCAATTCCTTCGCAGTCATTAGATGTCCCACCTTACACTGTGCTACCACATAAAGCACATCCGGTTCTCTCTCCCGCTTCCAGAACAGCACCTGTTTCACTTTGACATACCGTGGCTTCAACCGGAGACGGAGCAGCATCTCCATGCTCTCGTCCCTCCCACAGTCCTCAATTAACTCACTGGAAAAAGCATTCATCTGACGTGCCACATCTCCAATCTGTGCTGCCAGCATTTCCCGGCTCTCAGATAATTTCTCCTTAATAATCCGATTCGATTTTGCCCGCTCAAAGCTCACATTTGCCCCCACCAGAAAAGATTCCTGATTGTCACAAACCGCAGCAAACTCCTCCGGAATATCTTCTTTGGCTAGCCCTCCTTTTTCATCCAGTGCCAGAAACACTGATTTTGCCGCCTTATATGTCTGCTCTGGGTCAACATTATAACAGCGGTAGCGTCCCTCGCACTGGTCACATACGTTTTCCTTCATCTGCATATACATTGTAGAAATATCCTGCTCACTAAAAGCAGTCGCAGGTCTCGGAAGTTTTAAAATGCCTCGCTGCAATCCAAGAAAGCCCCCGGCAAAATCCCGCATTTTCTCCCGCACTGTTCTGCCAATCTGCTCCTGCATCAAGTCCATCACAGCCGTTTCTTCTACCTGCTGCTGCTGTAATATACTTCTTGGAAGAAATAAAAAAATTACTCCCGCCGTCACTAGTCCCTTTAAAGAATTGGAAGCAAGACTTGTCCCATCCACACCAAACTGGACACAAAGGGCAATGAGTGCCATACCGGAAAATACACCGAGACGTCCCATATCCCGAAATACACCTGCTGCCACACCAAACAACGTCACCAGTCCCAGTACACTAAAATCCCCCAACTGGTATGCCAGCACCGCCCCCCCCAGGGCAGCAACAAGCGTACTCTCTAAAATCCCATACATATATGCAACGATTAAAATCGCAAGATAACAAACGGATTCTGCAATGGCAAAGGTTGCATACATGGAACCCGGTAAACCATAAAGTATAATGGCAAGCAACACCGCCCCGGTAATAAATATTTTTCGGTTAAAGCCCCCCGCCCGAATCAGGTCCCACTCCTTTTTAGACAGTCCCTCAATAAAAAGGTAAGTAAGGCAACCGGTAACCACCCCTTCTAAAAGTGCCGACAACATAGCAAGAATCGTCATTTTCTGATTGTGCCACAAATATCTAAGGGTACCCACATCTCCAAACACGATACTCTCATTAAATCCACCCTCCACAATAGTCCACCCCAAAAGCTGGGTGGCAATAATGGAGATTCCCGCCAGCAGAGATACCTTAGAGGTAATCCTCTGTGCCTGTTCCCCCTCTTTACTCTCCTTTTGCCGCTCAAGCAGTGGACGATAAGCAACAAAAAAGAAAAAAGCATACAATAAAAAAGCGATGGCACTACTAAAGGAATGGGCCGACAGCATACCAATAAGGATAGATGCCATTAAAAAAATATGACATTGTCCCCCTGCATAAGCCGCCGCCCAGAATGCCGCCGCCAAAGGATTCATTTGGAAACACACTGCTCTCCCCACAAAAAATCCAATCCCACAAAATATTATTTGTTCCTTTGTTGGTTTTATGCCCCGCAACATAACATCAATCCCCCATATATGTAATCGTACTGACCTCTTTATGGGGGCATTATAAGACAAGCCATCCGCTATATTTTGTAGAAACAAGTTGCAGGGTTAAAAATATTCCCTTTTGTGTTATTCGTATGGTGTATGGTTCGTTATGTGTAATGCATGGATGGGGAACACGTTGTATTACTGGTTCCGTTGTCCGGGAATAAGCGTTTCTAAGATATTCCCTATAAAGAATTGTATGCTGACGCAACCACCGCAGATTCGCCATCCATGGCTCAGACTGCGGCTTTTCGGGACATCCTGTCCCGAAATTGCTGGTTACCAGAAGGGAATATCAAGAAACGCTAACTCCCTTCCAAAGTCACAAATAATACAACGTGTTCCCCGTCCATGCCCCTCAAGAATACAGATACACCATCTTTAATACAAAAGGGGGGTAAAACTTGATTGACTCCTGTAATGGCGAAATACTAACACAGCCATAACCGTTCCGCTTAAAAACAGGGAAATTACTGCAACTTCAAAGGGAAAAATATTTACTCAATCACAAAATTTGTATTTAAAGGCTTGCTTCAATTCATAAAACGCTTCCGGGGTGAAAATGGGCTTATCCATAACACTTGGCAGTATGGCATAGATGTCCACTATAAATTTGTGACTTTGGTAGGAAATTAGAATTTCTCGATATTCCCACTAAGCGACAGCAATTTCGGGACAAGGATGTCCCGAAAAGACGCCACCGAGCCTGGATGGCGAGTTGGCGTCGGTTGCGTCACACGTTAATTCCAACATGGGAATATCCTAGAAATACTTATTTCCGTACAACGGAACAAATTTATAGTGGACATCTATGCCATACATCAAAAATTATAAATAAGCCTATTTTCACCTCAGAAGCGTTTTATGAGATTATTTGATTTCTATGCATCAAACATAATCCGCTCACTATCAAACGCCTTGGACATAATTGCCGCCAAAACTGCCCCAATCACCAGATTAGCCCCAATGGTAAGCAATGCCTGCGGCGTGCTAATCTCCTGCGTCAACACATTGCGCAGTGCCATGCTGGAGCCATAAAGGGGAACCAGATAGGAGCGGGTCGGAGTATCCCCTGTAACAAACATCGTCATCATTCCCATTACAATCACCAGTAAATATGCCGGAGTAAGGAAGGTAGAGGCTTCCTTCATATTCTTTGCAAACACAGCACAGGTGCCGATAATTGCCACATAGACAAAAACCAGACTAACAATGATTGCCAGCAGCAGGCATCCCTGCAAAAAACTAATATGAAAGCTGACCCCAGAGCTACCCATGGATATTGCCATAAAGGGAAGAGATACCAGCATACTGATGCCGTAATCCAAAGCAGAAAGTGCCGCAAGCACCATCAGTGCCAGAAGCTTACCATAAACGATATGGCTTCGCTTCACAGGAGCAACAAGAAGTGTTGCTAGTGTTCCCCGCTCCTTCTCCCCCGCAAAAGCATCTGCACCAAAGGACATTACTCCGGCAAACAGCAGCATACATATCATATAGGGAAGCATTGTTCCAAGCATCTTACCGCCAGCCTTATCATCATCCTGAATCACCTGTTCCTCATTGTCAGAATCCACGGTGAATACCTGCACCTTATCCAAGGAACCAACCCGCTGCTCCAGCAGCATAATACGATAATCCTCCAACAGCTCATCAAAGGATTGCTTGGCACTGTCAGAGTAGTCCTCACTGGGATTATAATAGGTCTTTACCTGTGGCACCAAAACCGGACTGGCAGAGTCATCATAAAGCTTCTCCTTTTCCAACCCCGAAATCTGCTCAGAAAAATCCTCCGGGAAGAAAATCATCAAATCCGTATCCCCCTCAAGAATTTCTTTTTTCACTTTCTGTACACCCGTCTTGCTACCGTCCTGCTTTTCTAACGTCTCATCCTCCCACTGCTGGTAAACCAGCTCCGCTTCCGTCTTCTGACCAGAAAGAAAGGACTGAAAATCCTCTGGTGCATTCACAATAACTACCTTCGGCTGATGTGCCTCAATGTCCGCCTGCATATTCATCACCATCATAACCATGACGCCAAAAATAACTGCCATCAGAAGAATAGGGAGTACAAACAGCCCGAATAACATTTTCTTATCAAACAGCACACGCCTAAGCTCTTTACAAAAAACCACCTTTATCGTCTTCATGAAAGCTCCCCCTTTCCCATCGCCTCATGTCTTGTCATCTGCTCCTCCAAATGCTTTAACTCCTGTTGCTCTGCTTCATCCACAACATTATCCCGGTAAATGGCAAAAAAAGCATCCTCCAAATCCTTTGCCCCGGTCTGGCAAAGTACTTCCTCCAAGGTTCCCTCAAAGACACTCCGTCCCCCAATAATCATGGCGAGGCGGTCACAAAGCTTCTGTGCCTCTGACATAATGTGGGTGGATACCACCACCACCTTGCCCTGTTCCTTCAATACCTTTAGATAATCCGTTACTGCCCGTGCCGTTACAATATCGAGTCCATTGGTCGGCTCATCAAATATCACAACCTCCGGGTCATGCACCAGACTAACCGCAATGGAAATCTTTTGCTTCATTCCGGTAGAAAGCTCCTGTATTTTCTTATCCTGAAATTCTGTGATACCAAAATAAGTAAACAACGCCTGCTGTCTTTCATCTATTTCCGCCTCACTCATGCCATGCAGCCTTCCAAAAAAACGGAACAGATATTTCGGCGAAAACAGTGGGTCCAGCTTTAACTCATTTGTTAAAAATGCAATGGAGCTGCGTACCTTATCCCCCTGTTTTCTGCTGTCATAACCTTGCACGGTAATCTCTCCCACCGTCGGCTCTAGCAATGTTGCAATACAACGAAGCGTCGTCGTTTTACCCGCTCCATTGGGTCCAAGCAAGGCAAAAATCTCCCCTTCCTTCGCACAAAAAGAGACCTCACTCACAGCAACCTTTTTATTATCCTTCGTCTTCGCTTCCCTTTTCTGTTTACCGGTCAGCTTATAAATCTTGGTCAGATTTTTTACTTCTATCATACTCTGCCTCCTATGTTATATATATAAAAAAGCACATAGCATACGCTAAGTGCTTTTTCTGTACATGAATAGCTTCCCCGCCTAAAACATATCTGCATCACTGCTTGTCTGCTGCCTTAAATAATATCTCGTCATCCTTTACCATACCAAGCTTCTCCCGAGCCACCTCTTCGATATACTCATCTGTCTGCATATATGCTTCCTTATTATCCAGCTCTTCCCGCTTCTCCTGCTGTGCTTCAATGTCCCGCTTAAGCTTCTGCTCCTCTACTGCCAACGCCCTGCTTGTCTTACTAAGCTCTGCCCTGCCAGCCAGCATCGAAACACAAAGAACTACGGCAACAAGGGCAACAATCCACATACCTTTTTTGGTTTTTACCCTATTACGTTGTCTTCTTGCCATATTCTACCACCCGCTAATTATTGATAATAACCATTTTAACGGATTTCACAAGAGATTTCAAGAATTTTATTATTTTTCCACATAATATACGAAAAGGAAGGGTGATTATTCGAAAAATCAAAACAATTATCGTACAAATTTGCCAAAGAACACAAGTAAGCAAACACCTTCCCCAATTGCGGATTAAAACATAATAGATAATACTGCCTAAAAGCTCACCCAATATTACATATCCAGATAGCCTGCCATTACAAAAATGATAGAAAATGGAATAGGTTACTACCACATATAAAAAGCAATAAATAACATCCTCTGCTCCCACAATAAAACATTCTTTACGCTGTGCCTGCTTTGATGTACAGACCTCCATCGTTTTGTCCCGTTTCGCAGCAGTCTGGCAGTTAAGGCACCGAACCCGTCTTAACGCACGGAACAAATCATAAAGCACTGCAAGCAAAACACCTGCTATAAGGCTTATCAGACACAAACGCACCTGCTCATATATAACAACGGATACGCCGCTTGAAACGAGAAACATATCCTATCCTCCAAATATTCAGTATTATATATTTTAAACATAAAACTGTCTCTATCCTGCTTTATAATTCTATGTTTGCCGCACAAAGAGATTATTTAAACAGCCTTGCAAATAGTCCTTCTTCCCTCTGCTGTCTTCCATATTCAGAATAAACCATCGCATCTATCCTTCCTTCAAAAGCAACTTCTCCTTTTTCCAGCATTAACCGGACGACATGTAACTCCGCTCCCTGAATTTTCAAAAGTCCAAGTTCTGTATCTAACACCACCTCATTGGTATCAAAGGCAAGCACATCCTTCACTCCGGTCACCAATCCCTGACTACGGTTCGTAATTGATAGCTTCTGCGTATTGGCAATTCGTAATTCTTCCATAAATCATCCCTCCTCTACCCTACTATATGTGGGACAAAGAAGGTTTAGAAGCAAAAAGGAGCTTTTTCACAAAGCTCCTACAAATACTCATACATCTCACTTGCCTCTTCTTTTTTTACTGTCTCAGCAAGGGAACACACCCTCACCTTCTGGCTGCGGTTTCCAAACTGGATTTCAATGACATCTCCTACCTTTACATTGTAAGATGCCTTTACCACCTTATCATTTACCATCACCCGTCCTGCATCACATGCCTCATTGGCAACGGTACGGCGTTTTACCAGACGGGATACCTTTAAATACTTATCTAATCTCATCCTTATTACCCTTTCTTTCCCTCTTTGCCAAAAGAAAAAGGCTGTTTCCGAAGAAACAGCCTTATCTTTTGACAACAATTACTTGTTTACAACATCCTTTAAAGCCTTACCAGCCTTAAACTTAGGTGCCTTAGAAGCTGCAATCTTAATCTTCTTACCAGTCTGTGGATTACGTCCCTCACGGGCTGCTCTTTCAGATACCTCAAAAGTACCAAAACCAACTAACTGAATCTTCTCACCTTTTGCTAACTCCTCAGTAACAACCTCTGTGAATGCCTTTAATGCCTTCTCTGCATCTTTCTTAGATAATTCTGTCTTTTCTGCAATTGCTGCAACTAACTCTGTCTTGTTCATCGGATTGCTCCTCCTCTTCGTAATAAATAAATTATAGTATGCTGCCGTGACAGCTGGGACACGCTTTCCTCTCTATCGTTATCACACGCTCAAGCTCATCGGGAAAACGCTACAAGTTATGTTATACCTTTAAAATAAGCATTTGTCAAGGAAAAATACCATTTTCCCTTGTATACAATGCGTTTTTATGAAAATTGGCAAAATATCCCTTTCTTTTGCACTACTATTGCCCATTTATTTGTTGGTTTTTCACAGTTTTTTATGCTTCAAGGTCTTGCTTCTGCATGCAAGCATGCAAAGCATGACTTTGAAACCCTGGTTATCACATCAGATACGTCTTTATATCCTCAAAGCCTTGATGAATTGCCTGTCGGTTAATAGAATAATATACCTTATGCTCAGATTTGGTGGCAACAATCAGCTTCATGTCCTCCAAAAGGTTTAAATGATGCTTGATAGTAGCCGGTGTCAGATTCATCTTCTTGGATAACTCCTGCCCATAGGACGGGTGGATAGATAGCTGCTTTAAAATTGTCAGACGGTTTTCATCACTGATTGCTTTTAGGAACTGACACATAATACGGCTCTGATTCTCATCATTATACCATTGAATTGCTTCCTTCCCTAATACAATATATCCCTCTTGCCCGATATAATCATGAATGGACAGCCGCTTCATCTCCACCGGGTCAAACAAGCTTAGATGAATGGTCAGACGATAGGGCCAACGCCCCTGTTGCACCCGGAATTCCTTACGGAAATACCGGTTTACAAAATCTGTCGGCATCAAAAATAACTGCTCCATGTATTTCTTTTGAATATCAGAAAGAAGCTTCTCTACCTGCCCCTTCACCTTGGAGTAAGCAGTGTTATAAAATCTGCGAAGCAAAGTAATTACTTTTTTTCTTGTCTCTCTTGGCGTCTCTAAGCATCTTACAACGGTCTTTCTGGTGCTGTCATCAATTACATGGCAGTCCTTTACAAATACCTTCATAAGCTCTACACTATGCTTTACCTCTGACCAGTCTCTTGGATAACGGGCACGATATTTGGAAATATAAATTCCTCCCACATAATTACTAAAGACGACATCATCACTACCCTCGATGGCATACAGCATCTCATCCACCGTTGCAGTATGGTAATCCACTGCATACGCCTCAATAATACCAGAAATATTCAGATTGTCATAAAGCCATGTAATCTCCTTTTTAATATCCTTGGTAAATCTGCTTCTAAGCTTTTCCTTGACCTCCTCATCAGCCGGGTCGGCAACTACACCGTCCGGAAGCGGTTTTACATAGGGTTCACATAAATACTCTATTGCTCTTGCAAATTCAAAACATTCATTATATTGGATACGCACCTTACTCTTAATTTCATTTTTTAATTGATCCATCCACTATCTCCTTGCTATAATTCGTGTCATTCATTAGATGTTCATCTAATAAAAAGTATAACATACTTCTCAAACCCTGTAAATATCTAATTTATCTTACATGTGTTTTGCCAAACAATTGCCAAAATATTAGATATTTTTCAAACACTATATTCTTTTACAATTAAATTATCAGACACACTGACCACTATTAAGCATTTCACACCATATAATTACCATTCGCACCAAATCGAAAAACTTGCGGATGAGATGTGATATACTATATGCCAACATTATAAATTATAACAAGGAGGTTTCTATGATGAATTATATGAAATCTGTATTACGGCGAAGTTTATCATTATTTTTAGTTGTTGTACTCGGCATCACGATGCTGAATATGACTACCTTCGCCACTGCAGCAGACACTAACACCAAGGAAGCAGGAACTGACGCTGCAACACCGAAGATTACAGAACAATCAACACTGAACGAAAGGCTTGATGCACTGGACGCTGAAATCCATACTGCCCTGCGCCAGCGGAAACAACAGATATCAGTAGGAAAGTATTATGTGACTAAGGATGAGTTTACGAAATCATACGCTCCTGACTTATGGGTCATGCACCCAATCTATACTTATATTGTCAAAAATTATTCGCTTGTAGGTAATAGGGATAACATCCTTACCAGTATCAGCATAACGTATAAAGACGAAACAGATAAAGAAGACAAAATAGAGCTGCAAAAGCTGCAGGAAATGAATAAAGCAGCCAGCGAAATTATCAGTGTTATTGACAACAGTCCGAGGGAGCTTGAAGATTATGAGAAAGCATTCATTGTCTACAACTGGCTTGCAGGAAGCTGCCAATACTATCCCGATTATAAGCCGGGAGATCCCACCAGTTCAATTCCTCCCGAATACTACACGGCATATAATGCACTTGTAAAAAAGGTAGCTGTATGTAGTGGATATGCTGCAGCATACGCATATATTATGGACGAATTGCTGGATATCCCCTGTGAGTATATTGGCTATCCGAAGGGTGAACATGCGTGGGACATGGTTCAGATTAATGGAAGCTGGTATCATGTTGACCCTACATGGGGCAGTTACAGTGGCGATGGTGATGTAAATGCCAACTATTTCATGCTAACAGATGCAGAACTCATCCAAAGAGACACCAAAAATCATTGTTCTATCCTGACATTAGACACATCTTACCGGATTAAAGATGCGAATGGTCCGTCTTTCAAAGATGAAAACCCTATGTGGTCCCAGCTTGATTCCTTTAGCTTTGAAGGGCATGATGTACATGACATCGCTTACTATGATGGCTATTATTATTATTCGTATGTTACCTTTTTGTGCCGGACAGACAGTCTGCTGAATTTCTCAGAAAGACAGCAAATTATTGGAATGCCGGACTCTTCTTCAAGTGGTCCGGATGGCATATATGATGTAGTGATGCCACGTTCTATGGATATATGCGTCTATAATGACTGTATCTATTATCACGGGCTACAGCGTATCTACCGTCTGAATCCGGCAGAATTAAGCGAAGCAGAGAAGCAGTTTACTCCGGGAAAGTCCATAGATATAGGAAAAGACATTACTCTGGATGTAATAAAAGATAAGACGCACGAGGCATACGATACGCTGGATTTGGACGGTACCCTTAGCAAACGGGCCTCTACCACATTTATTGACAGTTTCCGTGTAAAAGACAACCATATTACTTTTATAGTACAGAAAAACAGCCCAACGCCAGCACTTACAATTGACTGTGATTTTGAGTATCTGTCTCAGGATATCTCCTCATTCAACGATAATTCCAGATATTTTTCTGTCAGTGGAGATTTGGCGGTTGGAACGGAATTAACAGCATCTGCCACCGTTCAGAAGGCTGTTACCCCAGAGCCTTATGAAACTGCTACTCCGTATTACCGCTGGTACCGTGACGGCTTACAAATCTGCAAGAATACTACCGGCAAGTATACACCAACCTTAGACGATATTGGTAAAATGCTTCGTGTGGAAGTAACATACGATAATTTCTCCGGCAAGCTTTCCAAAGACATCGGTATGCTGCCAAAGATGGTTCCGACACCTCCCACAACACAGGAAACTATAACCGGAGAGAAAGGAAGCAAGCTTGCGGATATTGAACCTCCAAACGGTTATATATGGAAAGAACCGGATACCGTTCTGACAGAACTGGGAGAACACAGCTATCCCGCTTCCTATTCCCCAAATAGTGCACAATATGAATATATTGATGCCTCTTTGAAGGTTCATACAACCGAATGCAATCATATATGGGATGAGGGATGGGTAACCAAGAAAGCAACTTGCACGCAAGAGGGTGAGAGAACCTATACATGTAGCAAATGTAACGACACTAAAGTTGAGGCTATCGAAGCAACAGGGCATAGGTGGAACAATGGTACGATTACAACAAAGGCAACCTGTACCCATGTTGGAACCAAAACGTATACCTGTAATATATGCCGGGCGACGAAGACAGAAGAGGTCCCAAAGACGACTACTCACAGTTATAAAACGGGCAAAATTACCAAAGCCCCAACCAATACGGCAAAAGGCACCTACCTCTGGACCTGCAGTGAGTGCAGCTCCCAAAAAACAGTAAGTCTCCTTCGTGCCAAAACGGGTAATTTTGATTCCGGAATGACCTCTGTACAGCTACATTCTTCATCATCAGCTACCTCTAACAACACGATTGGCAGCCTTAAAAAGAATGTTGCGATAACCATTTTTGAAGAAAACAGCAATCCCGAATGGACAAAAATCTGCTATAAGGACGGAGTTGCATTTATTAAGACAAAATATGTAATAATAACCACAAAACCGTCCGAAGCAACGGAATCTGACAAAACAACCGAAGCATCTACAGCACCTAAGACCGGCAGCAGTGTGACGGTGAAAAATGTGACATATAAGGTAACGACAACGAGCACAGTCGAATTTACGAAAGCGGGCAATCAATCCAAAACAGTTACGATTCCTGCAAGTATTAAGGTAAACGGCAAGAGCTTAAAGGTTACCTCCATAGCAGCAAAAGCCATGAAGAACAACAAGAAGGTTACGAAGGTGGTGATTGGCAGCAATGTTACAAAAATCGGAGCAAATGCATTTAACGGATGCAGCAAGCTTAAGACCATTACCATTAAGTCTTCCAAGCTAAAAACAGTGGGTAAAAATGCAATTAAAAATATTTACCCGAAAGCCAAAATTTCTTGTCCAAAGGCGAAGAAAAGTGCTTACAAGCAGCTTTTTAAACCTTCTACCGGTTACAAGAAAACAATGAAAGTGAAATAGCCATAGAAATGGAATGATAAAAGGAGAAAAAGGATTATGAAAAAAATCAAAAGGATTGTATCACTGACGCTGGCACTTGCCATGTTAATGGCATTTGCAAAGCCACTGGCGGTATGGGCAGCACCACAGACAGTGCAGAAGGACTACTACATGTTCCGCAAGGAGACCAAGAAGGCAGAGAACTACATAAGCAGTGGTTCACAGCTTGGAATCAACCAGAAGAATTACATGGTAATCACTGACAAAACGGGAAAAACGGTGACGGAGAACATCAAATTCACAAGCAGCAAAAAATCCATTGTTTCCGTAGACAGCAAGGGTGTCGTAACCGGAAAAAAGAAGGGAAAGGCAACGATTACCGGATACGTCAATGACCAAGAGGTAAGCAGTACCGAAATTGAGGTAATCAATGCTTCGGTGGGAGAGTTTGCTTTTCTGGATGCCACTGTCAATTACAGCAAGAAGCCGGAAAACCTGGCTTCCCCGAAATATATACGAGGTTTCAATCCAAAGGCAACATACACCATCACAGTAAAGGAAAAAAACATCATGACGATTAAGAAAAATAAAGTCGTCAAGATAAATCTGAAGGATAAGAACGACAACAAGGTTCATGTCACCTTCAAAATGAAGTACAAGGGTAAAACCAAGAAACTGGGAACCGTCCAGTTCGAGCTGATGGACGGTGAAGATGCAGGCTGATTTTCTCAATATTCCACAATACCCTGCATAATAACATTACTCCGGCGGTGAGACGCCGGAGTAATGTTATTATGCAGGGTAAATGCCGAACAATAAAAAACAGCAGGAGGTTTATTATTATGAAGAAAGGAAAAAAGAGATTAAGGGGTGCACTTGCACTTTTTCTGGCGTTTTTATGCATGGTGACGCCGGGAGTAGTAAATCCGGTACCAGTACAGGCGGAATCAACAAAGGATTATCTCAACAGGTGCGAATACAGCAGGACAGGTCTGTATGAATTGACACCGAAACTGAAAACAATTGGCAATGCCTATCTGGTCGGAGAAGATGATATGGCGGCAGCGTCATGGCTCTGGAATTCAAATACGCATGCGGCTGTGACACACGAAATATATGCCGTAGAGCCGGGTACGGAAATACAGGGAAATATATATCCAAGTCAATATTATCCGCAGGATAATGTAGCATACCTGAAGGATGTAATAGAAAATCATAATTCCAATGTCAGATCGTCGGACAAAATCTACAATATGTCAGAAGGTGCACAGTATCTTGAGCGGGAAGGTGCCAATCTTTGCGTGGTTGCCTGTGACGAGAACTGGGTAACAATCTACGACACGGGGTATCAGGCATGGAGTCCGGCTGATGTTTCAGAATGGGGGGCAATTGCAAGCTTCAACTGTAGTGCAACGGTGGACGCTTATCTGGAAACCCATCCGGCAGGCTTTTACAAAATCCAAAGAAGTAAGGTCTGGCTCGATTTAGAAGAGAATCTTCCAGTAAACCATCCGTATAACTCAGAGAAGGACATTCCGGATATGGGAACCGGGACTGTAACAAAGCTTGTACATCTGCGTCCACACCCGAATGAAGATGATACGACGAACTGGAAAAACACTCCAGTTTACGCATTGCCAAGGGGGACAGAGGTACAGGTCATTTCCACAGAGCTGGTGCCATCCGAAGCTCCCGGAAGCACAAATAAGTATTACAGGGTATCCTTTAATGGAAGTGACAAGGTGCAGAACAACACAACACTTTATATGAAGTACAAAATTCCCGGTGTCTTTTATATTGACAGCAGATTTTTAAACTTTGCGAAAAAAGGGGAAAAAGTACCATCAGGAGCGTCGGTCGGGGAAAGCACAGGCAGCACAGTCTATGTGTATGCATCGAGGGATACCGGTTCTGCAACGGTGGGAGTTCTTGGAAAAGGGGCACAGTTTCAAATGTTTTCCGCAAAATCCGACCCGGACTGGACGACAGTCTGGTTCAGTGGACAGAAAGCCTATGTGCAGTCAAAGTACGTCAAAAAGAGTAGCTATAAGGTAACGGATATCTCGAATCTGGGAATTGGTGACATCGTGAATGACCAGCTCGTATTTAGCTGGAATGCTGGCAAGAACAACGAGGATTTTGACATTGTGGTTTCACGGGCGGACTCAATTCGCACTACGGCGGTCGAAAAGAAGATATTAACAAAGAAGCATTATAAAGACAATACATTTACGCTTAAGAGAAAATATATGCGAAATGGTGCAGTAATACAAATTTATGTGCGGGCAAACACGAAAAATGGCACGAAAGGGAAAACGTACAAAAGAGCTATTAAACTTCCGAGAGGACCAGAATTAAAAGTATATGCCCGTGACGTGGGCAGGAAGAAAATTAATTTTAAAATGGGAATACAATCCCTGCAGTATTCGACCAAAAAGAATTTTAAAAAAGCAAAGCTTGTACAGTCAAAAAAAGACAAATACGGTAATTACAGGCATTTCCGTAAAGTCAAAAAGCTAAAGCCGGGTACGACCTACTATTTCCGCAGCCGTGGGATAGAATTGTACAAGACAGCTGCAGGAAGCAGGTGGCTGAAGGGAACATGGTCTAAGACATACAAGATCAAGACCAAAAAATAACTTTGCACAGCGAAAGGAGATAATCAGGAAAAATTTACATTTGCAGGCACGCTGGACGGCTGAGGGCATGGGCCGAAGGACTTCGCATATCATGGGAGAGGAGAGGAAGCAGCAGATATAAATATATCTGCTGCTTTTAAATATATTGCTTAATTACTACACTTTCTACTCTCAATTTCTAATTTCATTAAATACCTACGCAGTTTGACAAAAACTAATTTGGGGTGATATAATTACAATAATATGTAGCTAATTGCCACGAAATATATTCATTATCAATTCTGTAGGATTCCACCATCACCTATACTTATCATAGTTTCATAATATTAAGGAGGTACATTATGTTTACAAAAATCAAAAGAATACCGATCTATTATTATCTTGCACTGGGACTGCTGCTATTCGGTTATCTTGCCAATCCCACAATTGCAGCAACCAAGTCAGTTGCACTAAACATCGGTGATAAAAGCGTATACAGTGACGCTGCCGGGGCACCAAACAGAAACTCTGCTTATTATACCGGAGAAAGCGTTAAAGGAACCTGCTCCTTTGGTTTGTATGCCTGCAGCCAAATCAATGGTTCCTTTAAGCTAGCTTCAAATGCTACTTATAAAGGAATCAAAGCAGGTAATAAGGTAACATCCAGAACCATAAGTGGTTATAGATATTACAAGGTTCGGATTGTGGCAGGCGGAGACTTAATTCCTGATATACAATGTAATGAGCTTGGCCGTGCCAGAGTTTATGCAGATTAGGAGAAGTCATTATGCTTACAGATGCTATCCGTCTTTTTTTTCGCAACAAATTAATCAATATCATTCTCATTGCGGCTGCATTGGTTGTCAATATAAGGATGTGTCAATACAGCCACAACATAATGAACTATTCTGACGAGTGTACATCCTTTGATTTATTGGAGGCTTCCTTTGATTTTGCCTTTTTTCTGTTTGTTGTTATCCTGCTTTGTTCTTATACCGCCTGCTTCTCTATTCAGCAGGCAGGAATAGATGAACAGATTTCTTTCCGCAGCTCCTTACGGTTTAAGGCATATATGTTATCTCTTATCGCCATTATCATCCTATGCTTTTGTGCTGCTATGCTCGCTTGGAACATCGGTACCATGGCACGCCTTAACCGGTTTGACCGCGAATTATTATTCGTAATCATTAAGTCCTGCCTGCTTTATTTTTTCCTATATGCGGTGCTTGCCTGTGCATGCGGAGTTCTTATCAGCTCCATAAAAGGCCGGAACCGTTCCTACGCCTGCCTGCTGCTTGTATGCTTTGTGTTTGGACCACTTCCGGAAAGGATTGCAGATGGCTGCAGCACGTTAACCAACCATCTCAGCCAGATAACAGACTGGTTTACCGTCGGTCCCCGCCAGCTTTTCTACGCGTTAACAGACACCAAGGTTGGCATATCGACAGTTCCGGAGCTGTTTGCCTTAACCCTGTTATGGATATTGGCCATATGCCTGATACTGGCAGGTAAAAAAAGAAGGTGGTGGTTAAGCCTCTCCCTTCTTGCCGGAATTCTCGTATGTGCCTTCTTCTACAGCAATGCCCCCTGGGGCAATGTCTGTATAGGCGGCTCTCCCAAGAACGCTATGTCCTATCTCCGGGAATATTATGAGCTTCCCGGCAGCCCGGTCCGGCAGGAGGCTGCGGATTTCAAGGTGCAAAGGTATGACATGAAGCTTAAGGTCCGCAATAACTTGTCAGCAACAGTTCATATCTATGTGGATGATACGAAAAAGGACAGCTACCACTTTACGTTATACCACCAGTACCATATTAAAAAAGTTTTGGACAATCAAAAAAACGCATTAGATTATACGGTTGATGGCGACTACCTCACCGTTAAAAACAATGGAGCCCTCTCCTATATTACGATAATCTACGAAGGCTCTGCCGGAGGCTACTATGCTTACAGCGAAGGAATTATGCTTCCTTCCGAGCTTTGCTTTTATCCCGTTGCCGGCTGGCAAAAAATCTATGATGAAGCAAACTACAGCCTAGCCGTAAGAGCCAATGACGAGAGAGTTGATTTTAGGATTTCTGTGGATGCCGGAAGAAAAGTGTTTTGCAATCTTGCTGCCACCTCTTATAATACATTTGAAGGACAAGCAAGCTCCGTTACATTGCTTGCTGGTTACTTAAAGGAGGCTGTCTACCATGATGTAACGATAGTTTATCCCGATTATGCACCACCCTGTTCATCAGATGAAGCCACCATTAAGGCTACCGTAGATTCCCTTTATGAAATAGAAAAAGAGCATGCTGCAGATGCAAAATATTCTGTGCGGGGCAAAACGATTTTTGTCAGCCAGCCACCTGCCTATCCGGAATACATATTCAAGGACGACCACATACAAATCCCATTTTTGCTTCCCGATGGTGGAAAATCTATAGCAGAACCATATTACACCCATTTTCTGGATACCGGAAAGAACTCAAGTAAAATATTAAGAGGAACGGCAGATGAATCTAACGAATAATCAATATCAGAACGCAGCACAAATACATCCCGCAAAGGAGGCAGGAACGATTTGAACCAATTAGCAATAAAGAACCTCAACAAAAAATTTGGCAGGCACCCCATTCTAAAGAATTTGAGTTTTGAGCTGGAGGACGGAATTTATGGACTGTTAGGACCAAACGGAGCGGGAAAGACAACCCTGTTAAAATGTCTGGTCGGCATTTACCCTACCCCCACCAACACTGTTACCTTTAATGAAATGGATGCAAACAAAAAAACTTACCGGAATACTATTGGTTATCTTCCACAGCACTACCATGCATTTCAGGAATTTTCGGTGGAGGAAATGCTGCTGTTTTATTGTAAAGCCAAGGGAATGAAAAAAACGGATATGCTAAACGAAGTTGACAATGCCATTGACAAGACAAATCTGGAGACAGAGCGGCACAAAAAGGCTGCAAAGCTTTCCGGCGGAATGCTTAGAAGGCTTGGCATTGCACAATGCCTGCTCGGTAATCCGCCATTTATTGTAATGGATGAACCGACCGTAGGCTTGGATGTTGAAGAACAGATTAATATCCAGACTGTTATTACCAATTTCCCAAAGGCTTCCGTTACTATTATGTCATCGCACATTGTAGCAGATTTGGAACATTCCTGCGACAAAATCATTGTCATGAATGAAGGCAGAATAATAACCTGTGATACTGCCGAAAACATCGCTTGCCACGCACAAAACAAGACCTATGAAATACCACAACAGGAATTATCCCATTTAAAATGTGATTATATGGTCGTGAAAGCGAAGGACAAGACGGTGCGAATCATTAGCAAAAATAAACTGGATGCAGATGTGGCTGCACCAACGTTAGAGGAAGGATATCTATGTTTAATCAAAGACTGGTAAATTTATATTTATTTGAAAATAAAAAAGCAATTCTGCCCAAATTAATTACATTAGTGATATGTTATTCCTCTCTTCTCCTTATCATGAAATTTCTGTCAGATAGAATAAAGGATATTGATGTGATAAGAATGTACTTCTCACCGTTTTTATACTTTACTCTCCCCCTCTGCTTTGTTATCTGGCTAGGGCTCGTGTTGTCCAAATATATTGCCTGTGATGCCGATTCCTTTCATTTTTTCCATCAAAAAAATAAGCTTTATATTTTTGTTTTTTCTCTGCTGGAGTTTGTAGTTGTTATGATACCCCTAAGTATTATTCTTTGTTATAACATGATTTCATTAGCCGAGCTGATATCTGTTTTTGCTGCACTGCTATTATGTGGAGCAGAATATTACCTGCTGGTGTTTTTATCAAAAAATCTTTTCTTTGCAGTTGGACTATTATTTTTGTATATGAGCTATGCCTGCTTTTTTTATCAGGGAGAGAGTAATCCACTTGTTTATTATTCCGTTGCAAACCTCATGCAGGAAATTTACCCGATAACCATTATATTAGAATGTCTTGCTGCCCTTGCTATCATTCTTCTGGCATATATATTAAATTTAAAAATAAGTGAAAAATAGCCAGCATCATAGCTGGCTATTGATATCGTACCTGCCTATCCTTCCATCTGTCTTCCAAGAAAATCTGCTGCTACCGTAACCATCTTCAGCTCATTTTCACCAATCTTGGAATTTTCATCCTGATCTAATATCATAACCGCACCAATGGCATCCCCCTCGCAGATAATCGTAGCTGCTGCCTGTGCATAGAAATTAATTGCATTCTCTGTCACGTTGACATAGTTTTTATCCCCGGAATGGGCAACCAGACTTTTTCTATCTTCAATCATTTCTTCCACGCCTTTATTAATCTCCTGTCCCTGTAACGCCTTTTTATCCGTTCCTGATGCTGCAATAATCTGGTCTCTGTCACATACGACTGCTGTTTTGCCAAGAAGCTGGGAGATAGAATCCGTATATGCCTGAGCAAATGTAGAAAGCTCACCAATCGGGGAATATTTCTTTAATATAACATCACCATCATGGTTCGTGAAAATCTCCAACGGATCCCCCTCTCTTATTCGTAACGTTCTTCTAATCTCTTTTGGAATTACAATTCTGCCAAGGTTATCAATTCGTCTAACGACTCCTGTTGCTTTCATCTTTTTCTCTCCTTATTTACTAATTTTAAAATTTTTCTTTGTTTGACCTGAACAATACCGGAAGCATAAAAAGACTTCCGAACACAAGCAAACGGTTCTCATCTGAAGCTAACGTCAGATTTATGTTGTTAGTATCTGTAAATGATGGGAGATTATGCACACAAAAAAAATTACTCCTGTCACATTTTGTTGCATATTAAATGTTACAAAATTGTTACAAAATAGTTGACAAATTTAATATTTGTGTTACAATGTGTTACAACACAGTTACAAATTGCCAAAAAAATGAAAGAAATAATAGTCAGGAAGGATTTTATTATGAAACGAAAAATAAAAACAGTACTATTATTAACTGTACTGTTATGTAGTTTATTCCCTAATACAACAACAACTACCCATGCAGCAAAATCATCAACGCCAAAGCTTAATCGTCAGAAGCTGGTACTTGGCTTAGATGAGACTTACACATTAAAATTAAAAAACAGCAAGAAGAACGTGAAATGGAGTTCTTCTAACAAAAAAATTGTCACTGTAAAGAACGGAAAACTAACTCCCAAAAAAGCAGGTACTGCTAAGATTACTGCTAAAACCAAATCCAAAAGCTACACCTGCAAGGTAACAATATTTGATTTTTCTAAGATGACACAGAAACAGCGGGAGGTCGTGGAATATGCACTTTTACATGTCGGCAATCCTTACCGTTATGGTGGCTCAAGCTTAACCCATGGAACCGACTGTTCTGGTTTTACCATGTCCGTCTACAAAAAGTTTGGCTATCGGTTATCCCACAATGCCTATGGACAGCTCACAGGCAGTAAACGTGTCAAAGTCAGCAAGAATAATTTAAAAGCGGGAGACCTGTTATTTTATGGTTCTAGCAAGAGGAGCTGTGGTCATGTAGCATTATATATCGGTGAGGGCAAGGTTGTTCATGCCTCCACCCCCAAAAATGGAATTCTTGTTTCTAAATATAATTACCGACATATCTGTGCAGCCGGGCGGGTTATTAAATAACCCTTTCCGATTATAAATCAATACAGCTCATCAACGATTAATAACGCTAACAAAAAACCTTCTTAAATTATAGAATCCTCTTATGTCAGGCTATGAAACGCTATGACATCGGGAGGATTCTATTTTTTATGTGCAAACTTTGAGTATATTAGATTGGATTATGTTATAGCAGACCTAAGGAGGGACCCGGCGAAGCTGGGAGGATACCCTTAGGTCGGATTACATTAAAGTAGAGTTTAGACAGATAATTATGTTATAATAGACCTAAGGAGGGGCCCGGCGAAGCTGGGAGGATACCCTTAGGTCGGATTACATTAAAGTAGAGTTTAGACAGATAATTATGTTATAATGATAAAAATGCTGTGCAAGCTTGCTTGTAAGACTATACGAATTTTCTATTTTATCAAACAAGGAGGTATCTTATGAAAAAAAACATGAAACAACGCCTTGGTGCATTACTGCTTGCACTAACGGTTACCTGCACATTTTGTTTTATGAATGCAACCATTCCCCTGGCAACCACGACCTCTCCCGGCGAGGGTAAGGCTGCCTATCAATATGGAACAGTCAATATCGGTGGAGGGGGATTTGTCACTGGTATTCTCTCTACTAACAACCCTGATATTTTTTATGCCAGAACGGATGTGGGAGGTGCTTACCGTCTGAATGCAGCGACCGGAGTCTGGACACCATTAAGCGAGGGTCTGACACAGGAATACTATGGCGGCTTAGGTGTAGATTCTATTGCGGTAGACCCTGCAGATGCCAACACGGTTTATATCTTCTGTGGCTATACCTATACTGCTACAGAACCCTCACTTCTGATGCGTTCCACGGACGGCGGCAAAACCTTCACCTACATAGAAACACCGTTTCAATCCTATGGAAATGGCATGGCAAGAAACGTAGGGGAGCGTCTGGTCGTTGACCCGTTAAATACAAAGGTGCTTTACTGTGCTACCCGCCAGGACGGTGTATGGAAGTCCAGCAATTCCGGCAACACATGGACAAAAATCCGGGAGCACCAAGCTGGTACGAATACTGTCGGTACCTGCATGGTATTCCTGGACGACAGCCACCCAATCAACGGACTATCCAGAGTTTATGTGGCAGATTGGAGCACCAGCAACCAGTTTTACTGCTACAGCGGCAGTGGTACGACATGGGAAAGCATCAACTGTACTGCCCTTTCCGGTGCCTATCCACAGCGTTGTACTATCGCCAACCAAAAAGCATATATCACCTTTGCCAATACGGATTTCGAAAATGGTCCTGAGAGTGGATATCTTGGTATCTTTGACTTTGCAAGCCAAAGCTTTACCAAACAGAATGTAAGCTATGGCAGCAAAAATTATCCCTTAAGCGGAATTAGTATTTCAGAGGACGGAAACATGCTTGTTTCTACATTAAATACCTATGAAGACTTATACCGCAATGAGGATACTACCCAGACCTATGGAGAGGAATGGGGAACTGCACTATTTACCTCGACAGACAATGGTGCAACGTGGACAAATGTCAACAAGACACAGCGGATTTGTCTGAAAAACAATGGCAAGGACTGGGTGGAAGATGAAAAGCCCCATTGGTCAGGGGACGTTACCTTTTTCCCGAATGATTCCTCCAAGGCACTCTTATCCTCCGGCAACGGAACCTACCTGCTTACCAGTCTATTTGACAATGACGGCAAGGTATATGCAAGCTTTTATACAGAGGGAATGGAGGAAACCGTTGTACTTGATATCGTCGCTCCTGCCAAGGGGTTAAACGAGCTTTTAAGCGTTGCTTACGATGCAGGCGGATTTGCCCATACAAATATTTTAAATCCGCCTAAGAAACGAATCGGTACTTCCTATAGTAAGGATACACAGCAAACTGTCTCCAATAAGGGAGTCGCCATTGATAAAACCGGAATCGCTGTGTGTGAATCCAATCCCAGCCTTATGTTAATGTGCGGTGAGACGGATACGACCTCTGGAACCAGTGTTGCCGCTTTGCAATACTCTAAGGATGGCGGTGCCAACTGGTATGAAGTTCCGGGCAGTAGTACACTTGGCGAACGGGGAAGCTGTGCCATCGCCGCAGACGGAAGTGCATTTTATTGGATGCCAACAGCAACTACCGACCGCTACACAGAAAATGTTGGAAAAGACCTTTACCGCTTTGATTATCAAGCCTCCACCGACACATTTTCTGCACCCAAAGCACTCAACGTTAACGGCGGCACAATACAGGGGGCAAGGGTACTAACAGACACAGTGAATGCTTCCCTGCTTTATGTTTCATCCAGAGAAAAGCTTTATTATAGTAAAAATCAAGGCAATACTTTTTCAACTATTGCATCTAGTGACACTGGTAATTTGAACCGCATGACGGTAGTTCCCGGCTTTGAAGGGCTTGTCTATGAAGCAAACGGAAGATGGAGCAAGGCTTCTCTTTCCTTTTATGATTGCAGTCAGGGTACGAATACCTTAGTTTCCAATGTTACGGAATGTGAAGCTATCGGTTTTGGAAAAGCAGCAGCGAACCAAAGCTTTCCAGCTATGTATATCTGGGGAACAATTGACAATACCACCGGATTCTTCCGCTCCATTGACCGGGGAGAAAGCTGGGTACAAATCAACGACAGCAACACCCAGTTTGGCGGTATTGGAAATGGCAAACAAATCGTAGGAGATATGCGTACCTTTGGACGCTTTTATTTCACCACCTATGGACAGGGTATTATCTATGGGAACTCCATAGAAAATCCACCTGCTTCTACGGAAGATACTTCCTCTACGGAAGACAAAAACCCAGATAGCAGTACTGGTTCTTCCTCTTCTACCGGGGATATTTCTTCTACGGAAGAGAAAAATCCAGACAGCAGTACCGGCTCTTCCTCTTCTACCGGGGATACTTCTTCTACGGAAGAGAAAAATCCAGACAGCAGTACTGGCTCTTCCTCTTCTACCGGGGATACTTCCTCTACGGAAGAGAAAAATCCAGACAGCAGTACTGGCTCTTCCTCTTCTACCGGGGATACTTCCTCTACGGAAGACAAAAATCCAGATAGCAGTACTGGTTCTTCTGCCTCTTCTGGAAACAATTCTTCTGCAGAAACAAAGACGAATAGTGGCACCAATACTACAACAGATATTGATAAAAAGGATGCCTCAACTACCACTTCTAAAACTGTGATACCAAAACCCGCGAAGGCGATGGCTGCTCCAAAGCTAACAGCAAAGAAACGGGCATTAAAAGTATCATGGAAACGTATTAAAAAAGCATCCGGTTACGAAATACAGCTTAGCACAAAAAAATCCATGAAGGGTGCGAAAACCATTCGCATAGCCAAAAACAAAAAAAGCTATACTGTAAAAAAGCTTAAAAAAAGGCGAACCTATTATGTGCGGATACGTTCTTATCAGATTTACAAAACATCTGATGGAATCTCAAAAAAGGTTTATAGTTATTATTCCAAGATTGTAAAAAAGAAAACAAAATAGATAAGTCAAATACCGCAAGCTTCGCACACATAAGCAATTACTTAAGGTCCAACTCCATAAGCGAAGCTTGCGGTATTTACTGTAACACAGTCAACAGATAATCCAATGCACCTTTCTGTATACCTGCCCCTTGTTCCAGAAGTGCAATTAATCCCTTTACAGTTTCTGCTATCTCCTCTGCACTTCCCGGTGCCAGCATATTATCAAACTTTATGGTCAACACAATCAATACAATCTCTGAAAGCGTGTCCGGATAAGCAAACTGAATCTCCTTTGTTGCAATTCCCTGTTTAATAATCTCTGTTAGCACAGGTTTCATCTCTCCGATAAAATACTTCATAAACTTATGGTGTAAAAATGCGTTCTCCTGCGGAGCCCTGTTT
This sequence comes from Lachnospira sp., assembly GCA_017621205.1. Lineage (GTDB taxonomy): Bacteria > Bacillota > Clostridia > Lachnospirales > Lachnospiraceae > NC2004. The sequence continues at coordinate 58,137 of JAGATQ010000030.1, read as the reverse complement.
ATTCCTTCCTCCGATTTGTGAATAAAAACATCTGAGGCATCCCTACATACCTGAAACAACATAGCGATACGGGAAAACACTGGTACATCGGTCTGCCCTGCAAGATGCTTAGAGGTCTTAAATAGCTGTTTATAATTCCGCTCAATCAATGCCTCATAGATATCCACCTTAGAGGAAAAATAGTAATATATGCTTCCCTTTCCAATTCCCGCAACCTTAGCAATCTCACTAACCGTTATTGATTCCATTTCCTTGCTCTCTAGTAATTGTTGTAACGCATCTATAATTCTGTCGTACTTCCTGCTGCCTGCCATTATGCATCACCTTCCATCATTCTATGCTATTTGAAATCGGTTTGTTTTTTAGTATAGCATAGAAAAAATAAGCAAACAATAATTATAGTCATAAGTTTTTACATTTTTTGGAAAATTGTATTGACCAATGGTCGAAAAAATGTTAGTGTTATGTTAGGCTTAAAAAGCACGCAGTGCGAAATACTTTGTACCAATATAAAGCCAGATGTGATATGCTTCATGCATGCATGAAACAATATGACTTTGTAACCCGTAGAAACATGGATAAGAGAAAGGACGTTCAACATGACATTTGAAGAGGTATTTAACCAGATTAAAGATTCCATGCAGGATATTGATGTGAGTCAGGTTACCGAACATTTAGCATACCAGTTTAACATTACTGGTGAAGGCAGCGGCATATTTTATGCAGAGGTAAAGGACGGAACTCTTACCGTTGAGCCTTACGAATATCACGACCGGGATGTGATTTTTACCTGTGCTGCAGAGACCCTGATTAATATTATCTCCGGCAAGCGTGACCCTTTACAGGCAGTTGCTTTGATGAAGCTTAAGGTAGAAGGCGATATTGAAAAGGCAAGATATATTAAAGAGGTATTGGAATCAAGAACTAAGAAGCCAGCCAGGAAAAAAGCGGCTGCTAAGAAGACAACCACTACTAAAAAGGCAACAACCACCAAGAAAGCAGCAAAGAAAACGACAGCTAAAAAATAAATAGCACATAATTACAAAATGTATCATCTATTGCGAGACAATGAAAAGTATACTGCATAGATGATACATTTTTTATTTTATTCTCTTAACCTTTTAAAATAATCCTTCCATCCCTGTTACCCCATAACGATGAAGTACGTCCATAAGACCATCCTTAATTTCCTGTCTGCTGAACTGATGGGCAGCCAGAAACTCATCATCTTTTTCATTGAGATAGGAATAGAACATAATGGCAAGCTTCAAATCCTCCCTATTGGTTTCATCCAAGCCCTCAAACAGTTCCTCCTCTGCTTCATTAATCGCTCCCTCATCCAGCTTTTCTTCCAATCCATTATAGATACTCTGCCTCTCAAGACTTTCTAACTGTTCCATTGCAGGAGAAGCCGTATCAATATTGAATAACAGCTTCATAAGCATCCGAACCGATTCCTTTATCAGCCGCATAATATAATCCTGCTCTACCATAAAACTACCTCCCATCGGATGTACCTGCCTTTAACAATACCTACGACACAATTCTACCGCTCCAGCCGCATAACCTCTACAACGTAGGTACATACATGTATCAATAGGACAAACAGAATCAATGCCACTGGAAACAAACCGGCATCAAAGACCAAATCTGCCACTACACAGACTATCCACATTACTATTAATACCAACGTTGTACGCTTATAGGCCTTGTAACCAGCCTTCCTCGCTGTCATAAGTTCAGCCTCGTCCATTTTCCCCTCCAGCTTACTCTGAAGCCGGGCATCAAAGATATTGACCTCCTTCTCAGGATTGATAAGCCTCATATATTCCACTGACTTATATTGTAAAAACAAAATAATTACCAAACCAATTGCTATATTGGCAATTCCTGCTAACGGCAATACCCTGGCAATGGCTTCGCTTATAGCCTCCTCCTTTATGCCAAAATGGCACGTTGCTGTAAACAAAAAATAATTCACAATAAACAGGCATTGTGTCACCAGCATAACCCAGTTTAATATATAGTTAATTGCCCGCTCAACCGTATCGTCCTCACCATCAAAATGAAACAAAAGCTTCCTCGCCTTCATCAATAACAAAATACCCACCAAAAGACCGATAATATTAAAAGCTACATTAATAACCGGACATGCCACCGCCAACACCTTCACTGCATGCTCCCAGATATCTGCTATCTCTAACCCTCTCTCCAATGCTTTCGTCGCACCCCCAACCAGATAGCCAAGACCACCGGAAACAATCATCATAAGGATAAACAGTAAAAAGTATTTCTTAGATTCTATATGAATTTTCTTGCGGTTTTCCTTTATTTTATCCTCAGAAATCTCTGATGATTCCTCCTTTACTCTCGCAATGCGTTCCTCCATGCTCTCAAGCTCTTGATTCTTATCCATAGCCTATCCTTCATCCTCCCTATACTCAAACAACTCTTCAACTGCTATACCGCCTGCCTTAGCAAGCTTCAACGCCAGTGTCACGGACGGAGAGTAATCTCCCCGCTCAATCTGGGAAATTGTCTGTCTGGAGGTGCCGACCAATGCCCCCATCTGCTGCTGGTTTAAGCCAAGACTTGCCCTAAGCTCCTTTAAATGATTATAAAGCGGCATTTTCTTTCCCCTTTCTATATAAAAATAATACCTGTTTGAACGATTTTTATATAGTTTAACAGACTTTTTTCTTTTTGACAACTATCCTTGTCAAATCTATTATACAGATGACAAGAATAGTTGTCAACATAATTTTATATTGTATCCGTCACAGGAGATACATATGGATATTATTATTCGTTATTTCTTCCTTTATAAACGCAAAAAGACGCATGGTTTTCTGTTCCATACGCCTTACAGCTTGTTATTTAATATGGATAGGTTTTAAACCCAACCTTCGCTACCCCTTATCCAGAATATGCTTCACCTGTTCCTCCGTCATATCATACTCAAGCATGATATCTCCTACTGCATCTTCCATGCTTGCCCCATATTTTAATGCCTGCTTAACGAGAGAACGTATGCTCTGTTCTCTTTCATGCTCCATACCCTTCTCCATACCTTCCCGATACTTTTCCTTTGCGTGTTCCATCCCACGTTCCATTCCTTCACGATATCTCTGTCGTTCCAGTTCCATCATCGTCATATATTCCACCCTCCAATCTTCTTTACGTTTTACCTTATCAACTTCTTCCTGCATTTCTTTAGCGATTCCTGTCGTCGCCAGCTCTCCATTAAAGAAATTCATTAATTCTAAAAATTCTTCGTCAACGCCATTGCCTGCCCCTGTCGTATTGACAAATACCTTTATTGCTTCATCCGGCAGTACTAAATCAAGCTCTTCAATGCATCGGTTCTCAAAGGTATAAATGTGCCGTCCTTTTCCAAACAAATCGAATGTACAGATAAAGATTACATAGCTTCTTTTCAGTTTATTATAATCGTCTCCAGGCTCTAACAGATTCAAATCTATCATTCCCTGATAGTATCTGCTTCGCTTAAAAAGATTCGCATGTCTGGAATTCTGCATCTCAATATTATAGATTGTCCCTTTTTCATCGTTTAGATATACATCTAAGCGTATCCCCTTAGAGTGATAAAACTTTTTTAAGCTTTTCTCATCATTATAATACTCTATTTTTTGAATGCTAATATGTAGAATCATCTCCAGAAATTTCTTACATAATTGTTCATTTAACATTACCTTGGCGAACATAAAGTTATCGGTAATGGTTAATTCTTCATAGCTTTTTTCATCTTCAAAAAATTGGTCTTCTATTATTTTTTCCATATTTCTATCTCCTATTATACTAATCTATCAGTGTATCTGCAACTAAAAAGATGTTTTAAGTAATTGTCTCAAACTTTGCACATAAAAAATTGTTGTCGGGGTAAGTAATGGTTAATATGAACATGTTAACATGGTATCCAGAGCCTGTCCAACACCTTATAGTTGTTAAGTGAACATTGAAAAATCAGTCATTGACAAATTAGAAAAATCAGTATATTGTATATATAATATATACACAATATGCCATATCCATTTTGCTACTAAAAGCAATCATGTAACTACGTTCAGTACAAAAATAAGTTTATCTGTAAGATGAAACAACACGGAACAGGACTACACTACAATTGTAACTTGGGAAGGAACCACAATGAATATTATTATCAGCAACTCCGATAAAACGCCAATTTACGAACAGATTACCCGGCAAATCAAGGATATGATTATGTCGGGGAGCTTAAAGGAGGGGAACGCCCTTCCTTCCATGCGGTATCTTGCCAAAGAACTCCGCATCAGCATGATTACAACCAAGCGTGCCTATGAAGAGTTAGAGCGGGACGGCTACATTGTATCATACGTTGGCAAGGGAAGCTTTGTAAAGGCGGCAAACCAGGAGTTTATTAAAGAGCAAAACAAGATGGAAATGGAACATGCACTCGCTGTAGCTGTAGATAAAGCAAAGCTTTCCGATGTAAGCCTCGCAGAGCTTACGGAGCTTATCACTCTTATGTTCAATGAATAGATTACAATTGCCTGATAGGAGGATTACGATGCAAAACAAACTACCAGAATATGAAAATGCCATTTCGATTACCGGACTGACCAAACAGTATGATGGATTTACCTTGAAGGATGTGTCTCTTTCTGTCCCAAAGGGCTGCATTATGGGCTTTGTGGGACAAAACGGTGCGGGCAAAACAACGACCATCCACTCCATGTTAAATATGATTCCCATTGATGCCGGAACCATCAGCATTCTGGGCTATGACTACAGCAGAGAGGAAACCAGCCTCAAGGAATACATTGGAGTTGTATTTGATGAGATGGGCTTTCACAAGCAATTTTCTCCTACCCAGTTAAATAACATATTCCGTCATATTTACAAAAACTGGGATGAAGAAGTATTTTTTTCCTATTTACAACGGTTTGCCCTGCCTCCCAAACGAAACTGTGGCAAATTCTCCCGCGGCATGCAGATGAAGCTGCAAATTGCAGTGGCATTGTCCCATCATGCAAAGTTACTGATTATGGATGAGCCGACCAGCGGGTTAGACCCAATTGTAAGAAATGAAATGCTGGATGTATTTTTAGAATTTGTACAGGAGGAGGACCATACCATTTTCCTATCCTCCCACATCACCAGTGACTTAGACCGGATTGCGGATTATATTACCTTTATTAATAACGGACAGATACTATTTAGTGATGAACAAAATACAATGAAGGAACAGCATAAGATGATACGCTGTACAAAAGAGGACTGCTTAACCATCCCTTCCGAATCCATCGTTGGGACACGGCTAGGAAGCTTTGGCGCAGAGGTTCTGATTAAACACCCTGAACGGGTAATGGCTGCCTGTCCTTCTCTTTTAATGGAAGACGCAACACTGGATGAAATCATGATTTATTATGTTTCCGGAAAGGATGCCATTCCGGAACAACCACATCAGGAGGTAGCCAAATGAAGGGATTACTGTTAAAGGATTTTCTGCTGATGAAAAAGCAAATGCTATCTATGCTTCTCAGCCTGTTTATGATGTATGGCTTACTCATTCTTGTCGTGCTAAGCATCTATTATGGAAACTTCAAGATAGCATTAAACGAGTTTTCCATGGATAGCATACTGCTTTTCATGTGTGGCTTTATGGGCATTTTGAGTGGTTTTTTTGTCGGCAGCTTCACCCTTACCTACGAGGAAGATACCATGGCTGACTTTTTTAAGGTGTCCTGTATGATTCCCGTTGACAACAGGGGAAGAATCCTTGCAAAATATCTTTTATTTGCAGGCTACATCGGCATTCATTTATTGACACACCTCATTATGCTTCCGGTGCTCTATGCTGTAGCTAAGCTTCCCTTAAACACATTATCTTTTTTAACAATACTCACGCTGATGTCCATCAGTATACTTTTGTTATTAATTGAGCTTCCCCTGCTCTACCGGCTTGGTAAAAAGGGGAGACAGATTATCAATACCGGCGGGATATTGCTGCTGTTTCCAGTATTTTTCTGGTTCCAAGACCATATACTGGAAAGTAATCTCCCACTGTCTGTAGTAACAGAAACCCTATGTCATGGCATTACAATCACAGGGGCTCTTTTCCCCTTTATCGTGATAATTGGTTTTCCCATATCCGGCTATTTTTCATGGCGTGTTATGGAGAACAGGAGGAATGTATTATGGTAGGACAGCTTTATAAGGATATAAAAATTGCGTGGCAGGCATTTCTGTTTTTAGGCTTTATTTTTGCGGCACAAATCATTGTTACCATCGAGGCGTACCAAAATCCACAGGCGGAGCTTGCAAGTCTTCTTTTCATGGGGACTGCCATACTAAATTTCTTCGCTCCCTTTGTCGCCATTCTGCCAGTCATACAGGCAGATGAATCCGAAAAATGGATTAGCTACACCGCCATTTTACCCGGTGGCATCAAAACCTATGTACAGGGAAAATATATGTTTATGCTTCTGGCAATACTTGCTACCGGTATCATCTCCCACATTTATTCCTGTATTATCTCTGTCTACTGCAAAGAAATAATGACTGTCTATGCGGTTTTTACAGAGCAGCTTTATCCGAAGCTATCTCTCAAACCCATGGACATCATTATCGTGATAAGCTCCTCTCTGGGACTGCTTTTATGCTCGCCTCTTATTCCCCTTTTGTTCCGTTTTGGAACAAGGACTGCTTCTTCCGTGGTGGGCTTTCTATTCTTCCCACTCCTAATAGGAGGTTATGTTTACTGGATGTTTGGAGATATTTCCTTTTTCATGCAGGATAACTTTATGGAACATCTTATGCAATGGATGTTAGCACACCGAAAGGGAATCGTAACCGGAATCCGCATTCTTCCGATACTGGGAATCATAGGAACAATTGTGTCATATCTGCTGGTGGTAAAGAAACGGCTAATTCAGCCAAGATGGTGACTACTTCTGATTTCCTGTAGGAATTCTTCTCCATATTTCTCAAGCTTTACCTCCCCTACACCCGATACCTTAAGCAGTTCCGCACTTGTCGTCGGTTGCTTCACACACATATCCTTTAACGTCTTATCGCTAAAAATAATATAGGGAGGTACTCCCTGTTTTCTGGCAAGCTGCAACCGAAGCTTGCGAAGCTGCTCAAACATTGCCTGCTCCCTTTCGTCAAGAACCGTCCCGCTGGTTTTCCGTTTGGCAGAAGCACTGCTTCTTTTCCTATCCTTCACTGCCGCCTGCTTCGTCCCTTTACTGCTCCTTTTAGATGGCTTTTCCGGCTGTACATAGTTCGCCTTCGGCTCATATTCCTCCTTGGCAAGCTTCATCGTTATGTACCCATCCAAATCCTGTAAAAACAATTCTCCCAGACGTGCCATTTGCAACACCGGGTAACTGCCCTCTGTTGATACTAGATAATTATCTAATATCAACATGTTTAAAATAGCCCGAAGCTGGCCTGCCGTTTCTTTTTTTAATGCCCCATAAAAGGAATTATACTTTAAGCCGCCTCTCTCTACCCGTTTCGACTCTGCTCCTCTGACTACATCGATAATGGTTGTCATACCATATCGGCTGCCACTCTCCTTAATACAGCTAAGCAGTATTCTGACCGTTTCGCTCACATCCACCTCTTCATATTCCTTGATGCAGTTTCCACAGTTGCCGCAATAGTGTTCGCTCCGCTCCCCAAAATATTGAAGTACATATTCCCGCAGGCAATCCTTCGTCAGACAGTAATATGCCATTTTCTTAAGGCGTTTCTCATCCTGCTCCTTCACCTTAAGCACTGTGGCATAATCAAGCTCTGACTGCTTCATGCTCTGGTTAATCAGCATCTGGTTAATCACCACATCCTGCCCATGATAGAGCAGAATACATTCCGCATCCTCCCCATCCCTGCCGGCACGTCCCGCCTCCTGATAATAGCTTTCCAGATTCTTAGGCATATTATAATGCACCACAAACCGCACATTGGATTTATCAATGCCCATACCAAAGGCATTCGTTGCCACCATAACCGGAGTCACATCATACAAAAAGTCTTCCTGGTTTCTGCTTCGCTCCGACTCCGTCAGTCCGGCATGATATTTAGTCGCAGCATACCCATTGGCAAGAAGGGCAGTACAAACCTCCTCCACCTTCTTTCTGGTGGCACAATAAATGATGCCGCTTTCCCCTTCATGCTCCTCCAAATAGGAAAAAAGGGAATCCAGTTTATTCTTTGGATGACGCACCTCGTAGTAAAGATTTTTTCTGTCAAATCCTGTTACCAACACCAAAGGCTGCTTCATTTGCAGCATTGCCACAATGTCCTCCTTTACCGCCTTGGTCGCCGTGGCAGTAAATGCACTGACAACCGGACGCTCGGGAAGCTGCTCGATAAACTCAACTATCTTTAAATAGCTCGGACGAAAGTCCTGTCCCCACTGGGAAATACAGTGTGCCTCATCCACCGTCACCATGGAGATATCGACCTGTGTGGCAAAGGAAAGAAATGCGTCCGTTAACAACCGCTCTGGTGCAACATAGATAATCTTATACGCTCCCCTTTTTGCCAAATCAAGTGCCTTGTAAAACTGATTGACCGTAAGGCTGCTATTTAAATATGCCGCCGCAACACCCGCCTCCTTCAATGCCCGCACCTGGTCATTCATCAGGGAAATCAGCGGTGATACGATTAGCGTAATGCCCGAAAACAGCAGTGCCGGCACCTGATAGCAGATACTTTTTCCTGCTCCTGTAGGCATGATGCCAAGCGTATCCTTTCCGGAAAGAATATGGTCAATCAATTCCTCCTGCCCCTCACGAAACGCTTCATAGCCGAAATATTGTTTTAATGTCTGGTATTTTTGCAATGTATTCCTCCTGTATAGAAACAAATATCTGTTATATTGAATTTAGTATTAATAACTCAAACTTCGCACTTGAAGTTTGCGTTATTAACATTAATCATCTTACCAAAGATTACGGCAATAGGAAAGGAGTTTTTGATGTTTGGTAGTATAGTAACGCTTTTTGTGATATATTATTGGTGTGCGGTAACTGTTCCGCACACTAATTGATTAAAATATTTGAATATAAAATCATGAAGAAATGGGGAAAAGGAATTGTAGAGCAGTTAAGTCTCGATTTGCAAAATGAATTTCCTGATGCAAAAGGTTTTTCAGCAAGAAATCTTTGGAATATGAAAAAATGGTACTTGTTTTATTCTTCAAGTGATATGTTTTCAAAACTAGCTCATACGATTGAAGACAATATCAATTTAAACAGCTTAAAACTGCAATAGGTTGGTGCAGAAATTAGTGAAAATCAAAAACTGCACCAAGCTGGTGCAGAAATAGAATTTCCTGCAATCTTCGGATTTGTACCATGGAGACATCATGTTGAAATAGTAACAAAATGTAAGACAATAGAAGAAGCTTTATTTTATGTGAGAAAAACAATAGAAGAAAACTGGAGCAGAAGTACACTTGTTGATTGTATTAAAGCTAATTTATACCAATCGTCAGGTAATGCACTTACTAATTTTGCGGAAAAACTTCCTGTCATACAAGGAAAACTCGCACAAGAAATTGTAAAAGATACTTATGATTTCGGTTTTGTATCACTTCCTGTAGGATATGATGAAGAAGAGTTAGAAGATGCGTTAGAGCAGAATATTACACGCTTTTTGTTAGAGCTTGGATCAGGATTTGCCTTTATAGGAAGACAGAAAGAGATTATCGTAGCTGGTAAAACAAGAAAAATAGATATGCTTTTTTATCATATTAAGCTTCGTTGTTATGTAGTTGTTGAATTAAAAGCTGTATCATTCGAACCAGAGTTTGCAGGAAAACTCAATTTCTATGTAAATGCGGTTAATGAGTTAATGAAATCGGAATCCGATAATCCAACAATTGGTCTACTGATATGTAAAGATAAGAACCAGACAGAGGTTCAGTGGGCTTTTCAGGGAATAGAGACACCTTTGGGAGTTGCAACTTATGATAATATTCGCTTACAAGAGATAAAATCGCAGTTGCCATCAGAGGAAGCTATTCAGAAACGATTAGAACAGGCAGAAGAAGAATATATCTTAAAACTAAAAGAAAAAAATAAATAATCCGGTTAGAATTATCACATAAGCCATTTGGACTAACCAACCAGATGGCTATTTTTTTACCCTTTTGGGGACAATGGATGTAGAAAGAAGCTTACACATGAGTAAAATTGCATTTTTCTGTATTCCGGCACACAGACATACCAACCCAACCTTAGGCGTGGCAAAGGAAAGAAATGCGTCCGTCAACAATCGTTCTGGTAAAACAGCAGTGCCGGCATCTAATTAATTAACAGCACTTTACAGCTCCTCGCACAGCAGTGTCAGAGGCCCCTGGGAAGCAAGCATGTAACCTAGCTTAACCATCTCCTGGTCCTCTATATTTTTACCGGATTCAAGCCAGCGTTTAAGCATACCAAAAGCACCAGAAAGGTGATATGATATTATATAATCAATATACTTTTCATTGGCTTCCTTTACATGTATGCCCTGATTAAAAATAGGAATAAAGAACACTTTTATTTTTTCTCCTAAAATGTAATGATGTTGTTGTTTCATCAATAATTCAATATAATGTTCATTTCCCTTCATCGCATTTAAAAATATCTGTTGTATTGCATTATTCTCAATAAATTGTTTAATATCTTTTACACCCTCTAGTTTCACCCTGATTAACGAGGTTAAATCCTCTACTGCATTTTCCAACAAATCATAGATATTGTCATAATAGCTGTAAAAGGTACTACGGTTATAACCAGCCAGCACACACAATTCCCGGATGGTGATTTTTTCAATAGGCTTCTTCTCATACAACTTCCAGAATGCAGTTATAAAGTCTTTTTTTGTATCTCTTTTTTTCATATCTTGCATCTTTCTGCTCCTTTCACCTAATATGTTTAGATAATTGCAAAACAAGAAATTACTGATACGATAGTCATACTATTATATAAATTTACTTCGTTGTCTTTGCTTCGCAAAGTACAAAGGCGTAAATTTATATAATAGTATGACTATCTGCCTAGGCAATTACAGGTTTCGCAAATACCTAATACATATATCCAACAAATGAAGGCAAATTGTTGATTGAAAGACAAAATTCAACAGGTTACAATAAATATACATAAGCAATTGCGAAACTCCCATTCACTCGGCAGATAGTCATGATTTTATATAAATTTGCGCCTTTGTACCGAGCTATGCTCGGACAACGAAGCAAATTTATATAAAATTATGACTATCGTATGAATAATTAGTAGTTTCACAATTACCTATGTAAATACACACACAAAGGAGTGTGATTAAATTGAGTATTATTGATATTAACCATCTTACCAAAGATTACGGCAATAGAAAAGGAGTTTTTGATGTTTCCATTCAGATTGAGGCAGGAGAGGTCTATGGATATTTAGGACCAAATGGTGCGGGTAAATCCACAACAATGCGTCATTTAATGGGCTTTTGCAAGCCACAGTCTGGTACGGTACACATTCTGGGAATGAACTGCTGGAGCGAACAAAAAAAGATTCAGAAAAAGCTTGGATATTTACCGGGGGAGATTGCCCTTCCGGATGACATGACGGGATGGGCTTATCTGAAGCTTATTGGTAAAATGCGGGGAATGAAATCCCTCTCCTATGCCCATGAGCTGCTGGATTTTTTTGAGATAAATCCAGATACGGGAATCAAGCGTATGTCCAAAGGAATGAAACAAAAGATTGCTATCGTTTCTGCTTTTATGCATGACCCGGAGGTTTTGCTGCTGGATGAGCCTACCAGTGGTCTGGACCCACTTATGCAAAACCGGTTCATCACTTTAGTCGAAGAGGCAAAAAATAAGGGAAAAACAATTCTGCTATCCTCCCACATATTTGAAGAGGTAGAAAAAACCTGCGACAGAGTGGGAATGATTCGTAATGGTAAGCTGATTAAGGAATTCACGGATGAAGAATTACAGCATTCCAAAATCCAGACCTTTCAACTTACCTTTGAAAAATCCGATGATTTACAACGGATAAAGAACGTATATCCCGATAGTAACTACGACGAAGAATCGAACCAGCTGGTGGTATCTATCAATGATTCCCAAATTAATGATTTTATCTCACAACTGGCAGCCTGCAAGCTTGGCTCACTAAAGGAACGAAAACATACATTAGAGGACTATTTCATGCAATTTTATGGAGGTGGACAGGATGATTAGTATTCCTTATTTCATACAAACTACCAAATCGAATTTTAAATTTTTGCTGGCATTTACCATAGTGTTATGTGTTTTTCTCACTGTTATGAGTAATGTATTTACACCGGAAACAGTAAGTGGTTTACAGGAATCTGTACAAGGCACCCTTGCCGCCAACATCCTGGCAGGAAACGGCTCACTCATCGGATTTATGTCCAATTCCTTTTATGCCTTAATGGCAATTATTTTTCCGATGGTATATTCTATTATGGTGGGAAACCGGATGATTGCAGAAAAAATTGACAAGGGAAGTATGAGCGGTTTTTTATCTACCCCTGCCACAAGGCTACAGCTTACATTGACAAGCGCCTTGTATTTCATTCTATCCCTCATGGTAATGTGGGGTGTCACGTCAGCCGTAGGAATCGCCGCCGCTAATTACTTCCAGCCGGACGAATTGGATGTAGATACCTTTTTAATGCTGAACCTCGGAGTGTTTTTATACCACCTGGCTATTAGCAGTATTTGTTTTTGTTCCTCCTGTATTTTTAACAGCTCCAAAAATTCTCTCATATTTGGCGCAGGGATTCCGCTATTCTTTTTCGTCATCAGCCTGTTTATCAAATTATCAGAAGATTTGGATTTCTTAAAATATGTTACCTTAAACACGTTATTTGATACACAGAAAATCATTGAGGGCAGCGGCTATGAGGAACAATTCTTAGCGATGGGACTACTTTCCCTATGCTTCTATACAATAGGAATGATATGGTTTCAAAAGAAGGATTTACCTCTTTAACAGTACACTAGTACATCGAATATTAAGTATCTTTACGTTAAACTTGTCTAAATTTCCATCTGCTGCGTTGCATTTTCTAGCCGTAGCCACCGCTACGCCGTCGAAAATTCGCCTTGCAGACTGAAAATTTATCCTGCGCTTAACATAAAAGAACTTAGTATTCGATGTACTAGTGGGGAGCGATTACTCCCCACATTCTATAACCACTACCTCACAGCTTTTAAGGCAAAGGGTATGCTCTTCGTTGTCCAATACCTTTTCACAATTTGACAAAACAACACGCTGAACTGGATATTCGAGTTTTACCTCTACCGCTTCCCTTCCAAAATTAGCAGCGATTAACATCCGCTTTTCCACATCCACACGATAAAACGCCATGATACTTTCCGTATCCTCATATACTGGAACAAACTGCCCATATATAAATACCTCTTTGTATTCCAAGCTCTTCCGCAGTGCCACCAGACGGCGGTAATAATGAAGTACGGAATCTGCATCCTGCTCCTGACTCTTTACATTGATTTCTTTATAATTGGCATTTACCTTAAGCCACGGCATTCCTGTGGTAAAGCCCGCATGTTCTTTATCACTCCATTGCATTGGTGTTCTGGCATTATCACGGCTCATTCCTGCACAGACCTTTAATGCCTCTTCATCAGAAAGCCCTGCCTGCCTTGCAATATGGTACTGGTCCTTCGTACTGATATCATCATATTCTTCAATACTGCCCCACTCCACATTTTGCATTCCGATTTCCTGTCCCTGATAAATAAAAGGAATCCCCCGAAGTAACACACTTATGGTTCCAAGCATCTTGATTCCCGCCGGGTTTCTGGCATACTCTGGCAAATACCGGGATGCCCCCCTTGGTTCATCATGGTTTTCAATGATATTCGCCTTAAATCCGCACCTTTGTGCTTCAAGCTGGGCATCCATTATGGCCTTCCGCCATATCTTAAAATTCATCAAAGGCGCATCATACCAGCCATGCTCTCCATCACTTAAGGAATGGGCACTAAAGTCAAAAATAGCAGAAAAATGCCCCTCCTCTCCAATGAACTCTTTCAGCTCCTCTTCCTTCATATTAAATACCTCTGCGACGGTAAATGCATCATATTTCTGAAAGGTATGCTTCTTTAAATCCTCTAACAGTTCGCCAACGCCGTCCACACTCTCTACCATCTTACAACAGCTTGCCAAGCCGTCCGTTCCATCCGGCTCAAAATCAGGAAATGCAAGATTCTTCTTGATATTGATGATGGCATCAATACGAAAGCCTGCCAGACCCTTTTCGAGCCACCAGTTTATCATATTATAAAGCTCCTGTCTGAGTCTTTCATTTTCCCAGTTTAAATCTGGTTGCTCCTTCGCAAACATGTGGAAATAATACATGTCTGTTCCCGGCACGTTCTCCCAGCAGCTTCCCCCAAAGTAAGAACGGTAATTACTCGGCGGGTTCCCATCCTTTCCCCTTCGGAAATAGAAATAATCAGCGTACTCCCCCTCGGGGTCTGCCAGTGCCTTTTGAAACCACACATGCTTATCGGAACAATGATTAATCACCAAGTCCATAATAATATACATATCACGCTTCTTTGCCTCTTTTAGCAATCCGTCAAATTCCTCCATCGTCCCAAATTCCTCTGCAATTGCGTAATAATCTGCAATATCATAGCCCTGGTCTACAAAGGGAGACTTGTAAATTGGCGAAAGCCAGATAATATCAATCCCCAGCTCCTTTAAATAATCAAGCTTCGATATAATCCCCCGCAAATCTCCAATGCCGTCTCCATTCGTATCCACAAAACTCTTTGGATAAATCTGATATGCTACCTTATCATGCCACCATTTTCTTTTCATCAGCTTCTCCTCCTTTTTGTTGTAAGATTTTTTTATTTGTATTATACTGCTATTATAGCTTGAAAATATTCCTTTTTCTTGCATTATATTTGCCTGTTATAACACAATCCTGCTCTTCGCATATTAGGAGGAAGACTATGAAAAAGCTGCATTCACTCGCCTTAGAGCAAAAAGAAAAAGCCAAGCATGGGGAAACCTTTTTCCCTGTACAAAAATATATTACGAAGCTTACCCCCACGGATTGTGTTATTACTACCCATTGGCACGAAGAAGCGGAGCTTACCTTGATTACCAAGGGCAATTGTTTTTATCAGATTGATTTGGTTCATTATGAAGTATCTGAAGGAGATATCTTATTTATACCACCTCTGCTGCTTCATTCTATTTCCATAGGTTCCTGTGAAAAAACAGTTTCAGAAACCTATGTATTTCATATTAATTTTTTAGGAGGAAATGCTACCGACATCTGTTCTACCCGCTATCTCACACCACTATTGCATCAGGAATTTGCCATGCCGTATCTGATTACACCAAAGCATCCTGCCTATAGTGCTTTACGGGATTGCTTTTATGAGATTGCTTCCCTATATAATGAACGGGTCCTTGGTTACGAGCTTGCCCTGAAAGCCCAGCTTTTACAGGCGATTTTTCTACTGCTTCCCTACAGTGAAAAAATCAGCTCCTCCGATATGGTAACCTCCTCCGATAAATTAAAACAAGTACTTGACTATATTGAACTCCACTATGCCGAAACCATTTCCATCTCCGAGCTGGCAAAGCTATGCTATTTTAGTGATTATCATTTTATGCGGTTTTTTAAAAAACATATGAATATGACCTGTGTGGAATATATTAACAATCTTCGGCTGGAAAAATCTGTGGAGCTGTTTAAACAGGGAAACTCTTCCATTCTTGATGTTTCTCTATCCGTAGGCTTTCGCAATCTTTCCTACTTTCACAGAGCATTCAAGAAAAAATACCATATCACACCGCTCTCTTTTATAAAGAAGCTGCAATAATTTGCGGTTACTCAAAAGCCTTGTGCAACCAGCACAAACATTTTCCATATTAAAATGTTTGTGCTGGTTGGTAGACGGACTCGTTCTAAACCATTATAATGTAAACAATAACAAACATAAGTATGAAAGATGAGGTAAATATGATTAGCGAGAACTTAGCTGCCCTTCGAAAGGTTCGGGGACTATCCCAGGAAACAGTAGCAGGACAAATCGGCGTTACAAGACAGGCATTATCCAAATGGGAAAGCGGAGAGACTACCCCCGATTTAACCAATGTAATTGCCCTTGCCAGATTATACGAAGTAACCATTGATGATTTAGTTCATTACTCTCCCGACGAACATTACGGAATCCCGATTGCACCTAAGGGAAAGCATATTTTTGGTAACACTACGATAGGAGAACGGGGACAGATTGTGATTCCTAAAAAGGCAAGGGATATATTTAACCTGCATCCGGGAGACAATCTGATTGTCCTTGGAGACGAAGAACAGGGGCTTGCACTCATCAAAGAGGAGAATCTGTTAGAACTCATAAACCATATAAAAAGTGGAATATATTCTGAATAAGAAGGGAGCTTACACATGAGTAAAATTGCATTTTTCTGTATTCCGGCACACGGACATACCAACCCAACCTTAGGCGTTGTAAAGGAGCTGGTACAGCAGGGACACGAGGTATGGTACTATTCCTATGATATTATGAAGGACAAAATCGAAAGCACCGGAGCCCACTACATTTCCTGCGATAAGTATGATAACCAGATGAACCTGAAACCGGAGGATGCCGACCGTGTTGGCAAGGATATTGTCTTTTCTACAGAGTTGATTGTCAATACCACTCTGGCAATGGATGAAGCCATCCTACAGGAATTAGCGGCGTGGGAACCGGATGTTGTCGTGGCAGATTCCGTGGCAACGTGGGGTAAACTGGCAGCATTAAAGCTTCAGATTCCCTTCGTCTCCTCCACTACCACCTTTGCCTTTAATAAACACTCTGCAAAAGTGATGAAGCAAATGCCTTCCGGCCTGCTTTCCATGCTATTTTCCATGAAAAAAGCCAACAAGGTAGTTGCACGCCTAAGCGAAAAGGGCTATCCTGTAGACAATGTTTTATCTATGATACAAAATGACAATGAGACGAACACGATTGTTTATACTTCGCCGGAATTCCAGCCATGTTCGGAAACCTTTTCGGACAAATATGTCTTTGTGGGGCCATCCATCCGCCCGCTGGATTATGAAGTAAAAAAGCCCAAACAGACAACCATTTATATCTCCATGGGAACCGTAAACAACCAGCAAACCACATTTTTTCAAAATTGCATCGAGGCATTGAAAGACTCTGATTACCATGTCATTATGTCCATTGGGGAGCTCGTTGACCCAGCAGCACTTGGCAGACTTCCAGACAACTTTACCGTAAAGCCGAGCGTAAACCAGATGGAGGTGTTACAGCAGGCCGATGTATTTCTCACGCACTGTGGCATGAATAGTGTCAATGAGGCACTCTACTATGAGGTTCCTCTGGTATTATTCCCACAGACCAATGAACAGCGGGGAGTTGCCAATCGTGTAGCACAGCTAGGCGCGGGCAGGATGTTAAAAGCCGGCTCTGCCAAAATTATCCGAAGCACAGTGGAGGAGGTGCTTTCCGATAACCATTACAAAAAAGAAGCGATTGCTATTTCCAAAGGCTTTAAAGCCTGTGGCGGGGCAAAACAGGCTGCACAGTTTATTTTGGATAATGCAAAACCAGCCACACAAGATTGTCAGGAAATGTAGATGTGAAGTAAATGAAGCGATGGTAGGCACTATGTTAAGAAGGCAAACCATCGCTTTTGAAAAGTCTATAATAGACAAGCCTATACTACTTTGGGCTTTTATGTACGATATTTCTTTTGATACACACGCTTTAAATAATTCTTTTTAAAATCACTCTCTTTGCCCCAGAATGACATTTCATGCTTGGATATAGTTTTGGATTCCATTTTTAAGCGTATGAGCTCTAAGGTGCAGATTAAATCAGCCACTTGGAATAGACGGTATTCGGAAGGTAACACTTTCCGAAATTCAACTTCCGGGAGCAGGGCATTCAATACAGAGGAGAGGATGCGTGTGAGCTCAATTTGTCCGTTGTCATAATAAACCTTGATTTTGTCATAATCAAGAAACTTATTGTAGTTCTCTCGTATAAAAAAAGCAAGTTGTTTTGACAGTTTTCCAGAAGCTTCAATAGTATCAGCGATATGTTTCTTTTCAATGTGGAAGCATTTGAAAGAAATATTCAACTGACGGGTAAAGGCAACCATTTTATTGAAAATCTGCCGGCGTTCTCTAATGTCCATATGTTCATATGGATGTTCCCGACGAATGATGGGACCATTATGTACACAATGTTGTTTGTCAAAGCCAAGCAGGGCAAGCTCTTTATTAAATTTTTCTATGTCGTTAGTGATGTCATCGTTCTGATTATGAAAAACCATAGTAATGATATAATACGGAGAGTGGTGATTATATTGACCGAAATCACCGCTTTCATCAACAAAAATGCTCAATTCTTTCATAAATAAAGTCTCCAAAAAAAGTGGCAGGGAACTTCCCTGCCGGTAGATGGACCAGGGTCTTTCGACCAGCCCGTTCAGCAACGCTGCTGATTTATTGTATGTTAATTATAAGGCAATTATTCGTTCTAGTCAATCATAGAATTGTAAAATTTATATGGATTGATATTCCTTTTTACTTACTATGTTTATTCTTTCCTAAGCCACGTGTAATAACCTCTAATGCGCATAACCGCTGTTCATCCAATTCTTTCATATTTTCTATAATATTACTCAATTCGTGCGAACGAGGCGAGGTAAAATCAAAAAAATCATGTGGGCTAATATCCCTTGCAGAGACACCCTTCTGACTTCTAAACTCCACCAGACGTATAGAAAATTGTTCTTTCATCATACCACCATCCAGTCTTTGTTGTACATCCTATTAGTATACTTAACTATCTTCTCTTTATTCTATTGTATCTAATACTATACAACAGTGCGTCGTGCTTAACATGATATTTTCTTGTAATATTAGATAAATATGATACTTTATATAAGATGTGGGAACAAAACAATTTCATGGGGAGATTTTTATAGAATAAGGTAAAATTCATTAAATTACCCACAACCAATCATTAAAGGAGGTCTTAAGATAAAGACAAAATCAAAGATTATGACATTTATGCTTGTAGTCACTTTAATTTTTTCCGACTCATTTGTTCCGGCAAATGCAGCAAAGGTAAAAGATAAAAAGTGACGGTTGCAAGCAGCCTTTCTGCTAGCAAAAAGAATGTTATTATAGTGAAAGGCAAATCTGTCAAATTAGCAACAACAGCTTTCTTCCTTCCTCGTTGCTTTCTTATTTTATAATCAATGTATCCAGAAAAAGTCTGCCCATTCTTTTTGGCTCCTGCTGTTGTTATAAATTCTGTCATGATGTTTACTGCTGATTTAGTCAAATAATCATTCCTTTTGAAAAAGTGGTTCATCTGAACCACTTAAAAAATTTATTTTACTTTTAACAAAATATAGTTTATAATAAGTCTGTACTGAAAGGAGGCTGTTTCATGGATTCATGGATTATTTCATTAATAGACTGTTTATTCACTACATATAAAGGCTTTTTACAAATACTGGGGTTTCCTTCATCCAGCACAAAAATTATAATATTCGGTATTATTGGATTTGCTATTTATCAATTATTTAATAATAAAAAAGGTATTATCAAATAAAGTGGTTCAGATGAACCACTTTATTTTTTCATCTGGGCATCATTGCCTCATTAAACACATTAAGTATAAGGATAAAAATACTATCATTATTATCCAACATCCCATATTTACTATCTGTTCATCATCTTCATTTAAAACCGCACAAATCAAAAAAATATAAGTCATTTGCTGCTTAAAATTTGCCACCCGGTTATTAATTTCAATTCTGGCAGTAGCTATGCCGCTTGTCTCGTACACGTTGGTCAACATGGAAGTCACGTCAAATGAATTACACATCCCATTTAATATCTCAATAATAATTTATGAATTTTTATCTGTGGTGGATGTCCCTAAACGCAGTCTTGTCAGTGTCTTATCCAGTGATGCAAATATCTTTTGCTCTACTCTATCCTCCACCATATATTCTTTTATACTATCATTTACCGCTGCACTAAATGACACATCTTTATTAACAGCATACGATGGTAGGTTACAGGCTTTTATAAAGCATAAAATTGATTGACAACAGGACTATTTGCATTTGCAATTACAATAATCCTACTTATGGGTCTATATCCGGTTGTACATACCACACATGTCGCAAAAAAATTCGAAATTAGGTGCAAAGACATTGACACTGTTTGCTGGTAAAAATAAAAACTATTTGTAAAGAACACCTTAAAAAAGGTAAAATGGTCAGTGGTATCCGGCAAAAAGCTTATATACTCAATTACCTGACAATAGTAATACCAGTATTACTTTGACAAAGGTTAGTAACTAATACATCATAAAACCAGCTAGTTATGATACAATTGGGAGCAATGGTGACCCGCTTACTTTATCCCTTTAAAGCAATAAAATTTCCTGTTGTAAAACCGATACACCTATGCTAGAATAGGGATACAAAAAAGGGAATACAAGATTGGGAGGAAGATTATGTTGAACAACAAAAAGGGAAACAACGGACTTATGCACTATCGTCCGGAGATTAAGGTATTAGATGCAACCATCCGTGACGGCGGGCTGGTAAACAATTTTTATTTTTCAGATGAATTTATTAAGGCTCTTTACCGGGCAAACTTAAAAGCCGGTATTGACTATATGGAGTTTGGCTATAAAGCAGACAAGGAACAATTCGATGTAGATAAATTTGGCAAATGGAAATTCTGTGACGAACAGGACCTGCGTAGTATTGTCGGTGACAACGATACCGATATGAAGATAAGCATTATGGCAGATGTCGGTCGCTGTAACTATAAGCAGGATATTTTACCCCGTTCTGAAAGCGTCATTGATATGGTGCGGGTGGCAACCTATATTCATACCATGCCCGTTGCCTTGGATATGATTGAGGATATTCATGCCAAGGGCTATGAAACCACCTGTAATATTATGGCTATCTCCACTGCACAGGAGGAGGATATTGATACCGCACTTGAGATGCTTGGCAAAAGCAACGTAGATGCTATCTATATTGTAGACAGCTATGGCTCTATCTATCCGGAACAGATGAGAAGGCTTGCGGAAAAATATATGGCGATTGGCGAGAAATACCATAAGACAATCGGTATTCATGCCCACAATAACCAGCAGCTTGCCTTCGCCAACACCATCGAATGCGTTGCGGGTGGTGTGAATCTTCTTGATGCCACCATGGCGGAGATGGGACGTGGGGCTGGCAACTGCTCGTTAGAGCTTTTGGTTAGCTTCCTAAAGAACCCGAAATATAAACTGAAGCCAATCCTGAAATTTATTGAAG
Source organism: Lachnospira sp. (assembly GCA_017621205.1). Lineage (GTDB taxonomy): Bacteria > Bacillota > Clostridia > Lachnospirales > Lachnospiraceae > NC2004. Next base: position 36,727 of record JAGATQ010000030.1, on the reverse strand, counting down.
ATTACATGCTGGATTTAAAGAAGAACGGTGCCGTCTGGGGATATGATATTCCGTATCTGCTAACCGGGAGATTAAACCAGCACCCAAGAACAGCAATTAAGGTTGTGGAAGAAAAAGATACCAAATATGCAGATTACTATGACTTTCTAATGGAACAGGAATAATGTAAAAAAGAGGGGCAATTAATGCCCCTCTATATTATCCTCAAATGGTGCCGCATTACAGAGATAAACCAGATAACAATCCGTTTTATCCTCTGGCAGGGAAAGCTTGTCATAGTAGCCCGGAACCCACTCTTTTGTCTTTTTATTGCTCTCAATTGCCTCTATGGATTCCACATAAAAACCCCACTCATCTACCTCCGAGAATGTTTTCACGCCCTCCTCTATGTTCTTCTCAAGTTCCTTTCCTTTCTCCTTCGTCCGAAATACAACAACAGACAACATATCCACATGATTCCCTGTTCCCGATGTATTCCCCGTTTCAGAATAGGTGTCCATTACATCGGCACCGGCAACTGCCGCCTTTATTACACTTACCAGTTCCTTTGTCTGGCAGTCTGTCGCATGATGGTTCACTGCAATACCTACCAGCTCGTATAAAATATAACCTGCAATAAAAACAAATGGAAGAAGCACAAGAAACAACACCGTTCTTTTGAGCCAGACCTTCCATGCTCCCTTCTTCATATAATAAACATCTCCTTTGATTTTATTTAAATCAATGGCAAGGAAATCTTAACGGGAATTTTTAATATATACAATCCGTATACTTTCCAGTTGCTTAAGAAAATAGAATACCTTTAAAAGCCTGCGCTTATCCTCCATCGGACATTCTTCATCAAGCTGCCACCATTCCCTTAGCTTTACCAACATTTCACAGTCTTTGTATTTCGTATACTTCTCGGTGATTTTATTATTTATATCACGAGTTGACTGCATTGCAATTGTTTCAGAATACCCAATACCATAAGACATATCGTTGATACTTCTGCTGTCCCTTCCGCCTTCATTCTTTCTGGCAACGCCAATTTTGTCAAACTTTTTCACTAATCCGGGGGATTTAAACTCCAGCAAAACGCTCTCTTGCGATTGATTCGTAATATATTGCCTGGAATAACTTCCTCCCGTGGCAAAATGAATGCCCTTTCTTTTATCCTCTAAAACTTCCTTTAATTCTGTAACCGAAGCAGGATTAGACCATATAGCCACCCATCGTGCAGCCTCTGCATAACTCATTGCACGATAGAAATACTCTTGAGCAGGCAACTGATTTGCTGTAAGTGGCTGAGACACTTTGGCATTAAGATAATAACCGGCAACACCGCTTTCATGAGTATCTGCCTTATATTCCTCACTGCTATTTAACCCTATACGGATATTATGATTTCTCAATAATTCTTTTACATTATCATTATATGACATACTTTTTCCTCCTTATTTGTTTTGCATTTATCTTCGAAGAAAAATTGTATGCTCATCATATCATTGCCACATCTGCAAATACATAACAAATATGTAGAAAAATTAAAATAAAGCTGTCACTTCCCCTAAGCTTCTATATTGTAATCGTGTTCAGCTGATATAATATCTGCTCTACCCTGTCAATTGCCTCATCCACCTGTCTTCTGGCATCTGCAATCTTTTGCTGTACCATATAATCTGCAATAATCCCATCAAAGAAAAAATCTGCAAAGGTAAGGAAATCACCAATCTCAATATCCACCTGTGGATAAGCAGCGACATCCCTAAGCTCAATTTGAAATTGATTCAGATAATGCCTGGCATTAATAATACAGTTCTGTGCCGTGTTAATTTTAGAATGCTTAAAAATATCTGTCAGAAAACCACCACCCAGCATATCTACAATTCCCCAGTTTCTCGCATGTCCTAATTCCTCCTGTGCCTTCCTGAGACTGAGAAGCGCGGCACTTCCGGCATCTATTGCCTCCTTCACTTCCTTACCTAAATCGTAGCTCATAATTACTCCTTTTATATTTTATAGTTATTTCCCACTAAGCTTAAACTGTTCAACAATCTGATTCAGCATTTTAATATTCTCCATGCTGCTATCTACAGCATCCATATTTTGGCTTGTCTTATTTGTCATATCAGTAGTACTTCCCGCAATTTCATCAATACTGGTTCCGGCTTCACCTATAGCAGTACTGATTCCTTCCACGGAATGCTTAATTTCCGTTATATTTTCAGATAAGTTTACAATAGCCTCATTCACATTTAACATACTGTCCTCTACAATGGTAGCATCCTTTTGATACTGTTCACTTACCTTACCAAATTCTTCATAATCCTCTAATACATTAGCCCCCATAAATTCAATAGAGGAATCCAGACACTTTGCCATATCTGCTACTGCGTCATTCACTTCATTTACAATCTTATTAATATTAGATACTGTATCACTGGTCTGCTGTGCCAGATTACTAATCTCGGTTGCAACCACAGCAAATCCTTTTCCGGCTTCCCCTGCTCTTGCTGCCTCAATGGAAGCGTTCAATGCCAGCAGACTAGTCTGGGAGGATATGTCATCGATTGCATTTGTCAGGGCATTAATCTGCTCTACCGCCTTTGATTTTACAAGTGCTGCCTCCGCTTCCTGTTTTACATTATGATACATCTCTCTTGTCTTGTCAGAGGCGGTATCCGTGGAATCCCTAAGCGTTGCCGCTCTTTTCATAATCTCAGCAGAAAGCTGTCTTCCTGCCTTTGACAATTGTTCAATAGAATGAGCATCATCATTAATTACTTCCAGATTATTCTGCACTCTTTGCACAGCCATACCCGATGCTTCCATACCTGCTGACAACTTTCTGGTATAATCAGAATTCGATTCTGCTATTGCAGCAACGTCTTCAGATGTATTTTGCAGATAAGATATATCTGCATTCAATTCTCCACAGGAATTATCTATATTCCTTACCATTTCTTCCAAATGATTCCTCATCCTGATGATTGCCTGTGCCATTTCCCCGGTTTCATCTTTATACTTCGTCAACTGTGCACTATCAATCTGTGTAGCAAAATCCAAATCTGCAGTCGATTGAATCACTTTTGTTAATTTTTTGATAGGCTTGGAAATTGCAGCACTTACAAAAAAAGCAAAAATTATAGAAAGAATCAGTGCCAAAACTGCTATCTTGACAATTTGTATCGTCAAAGAATTCGTACTATCCATAAGCTCTTTTTCCGGTACAGACACTACCAGTTTCATTCCATTATTAAGCGTCTTAAAAACAATGCTGTTATCACCTGAAACAACTACTTTTCCCTCGTTCTCTTTATTGGAAATTATTTTATAATCCTCTGGCAGAGCCTCTTCTAAGCTGGTTCCCGTTTCATAATCCTTATGTGATAATATCTTCCCTTCTGCATTCAGCAGATATGCATATCCTGTCTTATAAACTTTAGTTTCGGATACCAAATTCTGTATCTCCGAAAAATCTACATCCATTCCTACAATACCTACTGATGTATTATCGATAAAAATAGGAACGACATAGGAAATCATATACACGTTGATATTCTCATTCAGGTATGGGTCCATCCAGATTGGTTCTCCTGCCTGTACCGGTATGTAATACCAGCCTACATGTTCTAAATCGGATGGATCATAAACACTAAAATCCGTAGGCGTCAAAAAATCAAACTTATCCCCTGATTTAGATAAGAAAATTCCGGAAGTCGGATTGGTAAATTCCGGATTATACCGAATATAAGTGCAAAGAGCCCCTTTGGTATTTAAAGCAAGATTATGGGCCGTAACTTCCAATGATTTTGTACATTCATCTACATAATTATCATCTTTTTTAAATTTCTCAAAGTCCGAAATAGTAGAAATGGTAATATTACTAAGAGAATCTACAGATTGCTCTATCTTCTCAATCGTACTGCTTAACTGTCCCAGCCTCGTTTCATCTATCAATGCCAACGTCTGTCTGGAATCTTCTCTAGTCACCTTTCTGGATGCCATAATACAATTGACACCCATTATAATACATGCAAATAACACAGTAACTGACACTATCACAGCAATTTTTACTCTCAATGAATTCTTCATATTCTCTACCATCTCCTCTGATTAAATAAGTGTTTACATACTAGTTAACTCCTCTACGACATTTATCAAATATTCGTTCAAACATACATCTAACGATATCTTGAAAAATAACCCAATACCATTATAGCACATCCCTTATCAAAACTCCATTATCTATACATTGGCCTGCATTTTTACAATCATCCTTTGGCACTTACCCGTTTATCAGGTGTTTACAAAACTATTTTCAATCAGTTCACATAATCCATTCATAATGCGTTATATTTAATTATGTGATTACACAGGCACAGTTTAATTTTTTTAAAATTTTTTATTCTGTCTGGACATTTGAAAACCCTTAATTGTGTTATTAGTGAAGGGAGGTTACAATCTTGTGCACAAGAATAGAATTAATGGAGCTTTATGAAGCCTATTACAATATGGTTTACCGCTTAAGCTTTATTATGCTAAAAAACAAAGAGGATGCCTGCGATGCGACGCAGGATGTATTTTTAAAGCTGATAAAAACCGATACCAGCTTTTACTCCATGGAGCATGCCAAGGCATGGCTCATTGTTGCTACGAGAAACCATTGCAGGAATATCATAAAAAGCAGTTGGAAAAAAATGGTTTCCTTAACAACAGAACAGACAATACTTGAGCAGGCGGATAACAACGGAAAAAACGATGAACTTAACAGTAGGGTTCTTACGTCCCTGCTTAAGCTGCCTAAGGAGCTTAGAATGTTAGTGTACCTTCATTACTTTGAAGGATTTACGATAGAAGAGCTTGCCAGGCAGTTAAAGAAAAATCCGTCTACTCTTCGTTCCAGACTTGCCAAAGCAAGAAAACTATTAAAGCTTGATTTATCAAAGGAGGAATCGCCATGAAACAAATAGAATTAGTAAATGCAATTGCATCTATTGAGCTATCCACTAAAAACAAGGAGCAAATCCGGCAAACGCTTGATGAGGCTTATCTTACCAGGCACTCAGCCAGCAAAAACGCTTCCCATCATTCCATTAAGCATGCACCACGTATTGCAATTGCTGCTGCCTTAGCACTGTGTCTGATTGGCATACCACTTACCAGCTATGCCGCCATTCACTACAACTGGTTTTCCCTTTTCTTTCGGGAGGAAAAGAATACTTCAGCCTTAAAAGAGCTGGAACAGTATATAAACCCTATGGAGGAGACCTTAGAAACAGCAGATTTAAAAATAAATTTGTTAGGTAACCTATACAGTGAAGAGCAAAATATGGGAATCCTGCTTTGCTCCCTTCATTTTCAAAAGGATGGGGATGAGGATGCTAAGAGGCTTTGGATTGACATGGGAAAAGAGAAGGATGCCAAATATGATGTAGGCTATACCTGCTATCTGACGCCTGCCGGAACCGAAAGCCTTGGAACTGATACAGATAAGCTAACCGAGCCTTCTTCACAAAAAAATGATTATAGCCTTGTCAGTGAAGAAACCCTTATATCCACCTATTACGACGGAACCATGGCAGAGGATGGGGGATATCTTCTGGGAATCCGCTATAACGATGCTCTTCAGTCGAAACATACTATTACCCTGCAAAAACAAACGGTGGAAGATGGCAGGATTACAATGTCCAGTGAAGCAACACTAACCCTGCCCCGTACAACAACAGGCAAGCTCCCCTTAAAGGAGTACACCTGTAAGGAGAACGGCAGCAAAATTCTGCTTTCTCCAATAGGCATCCGCTTCACCAATCTCAAAAATGAGAATCGGGAGGATAAAAACCCAGACATGGAAGTAGACATGGAATGGTTAAATACGGTTGGACTACTCCATTCTACCTATTTTATGACCAATGACAAAGAAGCGGTATGGTTATCTGACATAGCAACCGACGGCTCCCTTCAGGAAAAGTCCTCTGATAACAGCGGACAGTTCTATGTCCAACAGGAGTTTTGCACACTTCTCCATCCAGATGATATTGCCTCTATCCGAATCTTTGAAGAGGATAAAGGTTTGAAAAGAACGGCTGATGAGATGGATGAGCCATATAAAAGCTACGATGTAGAATAATGGTGTGAAAGCGGTGATTGCCCAGAGCTACACCGCTTTTTCCTCTGCCCAGACATCATAAGGCTCTTTACCAAATTTCCTGCCCCAGAAAAACAATGCCACACAGCCCACAAGGAATACGACATCGGCCACAATCGTTCCCTCTATACCAAAGCCCACATTATAGGCAAAACTATTGGTTGCAGTGCTTGCATCCAGCTTAAATATGGAAAATGGCACTACTATTCCACTGTTTGGCAACCCGAATACAATGTTCTGCGTAAAATTCCACGCTGTATGGACAGCAAAGGCACACCATAAGCTGTCCATATAGTAAACAATAAGGGAGCAGAAAATTCCTACCAGAAAAATATTAATTATTGATAAAACAGTAACCCCTTCGTTTCCCAAATGCAGAATAGCAAAAAACAACGAATTCCCCACAATTGCAACAACCGGACTTTTATATCCCTTTCGCAGCTTCTGATATAAATATCCTCTGCATACCAGCTCCTCTGCCGATGACTGTATAAAAACCGTAATAAAGATTATGATAAGTGAAAGTGGCTGGAACGAATCAAAATAAAGAACAATATCTTTATTTAACCAGGCAAGCAAAATACAAAAACCATTCATGCCAAAACCAATTACAACGCCAAGAAGCAGCATAAGAGGGGTATTTCCCTTGGGTTTTGTGAGAAGTGTCCTTAGAATCGGGCGTTCATTCCTGCTAAGCCCAATACATAAAAGTGCAAATATCCAGATACCGATAAAGATAATATACATCCCACCTGTCTGCACCGCTTCAGATTTCTCAATTTGAGGAACAAAGCCTGAAATAATACCTATTCCCAAACCAACCAGAAAGCTTCCTAACATCTGCCCTAAAAGAACTATTGCAAACACTTCTATGTAGAGGACCAAAAAATTATCACCAAACTTTCTTTTCTGGCGGCTGGTCTTTTCGTTATTCTCGGTCTGCTCATTATCAATCGTATTATTTGTTTCCATGTGTCAATCCTTTCTCTTTTACTTTAATATCGAAAATGACAAGAATTCTTGTCACAAGAATCATACCATTGACAAGGAAAGTTGTCAATAATTATTTTCTTTATGTTGTTTAAACCAACATAAACTTATCCCAACATTATTAGTTGCCGCTGTATTTGACAACTATAAAGTGTTGGACGATTTCCTTCCCGCGTGCTAACATATTAGTGTCAACCATTGCATTATCATGCTTCAAATAAGTTGCATATCTCTCAAATGATTAGTATAATAAGGAGTGAAGATTTGAATAAAACAATAGAAAACCAATATTTTGAAGGTGAAAAACGCTACGAAGATTTAACGATTACAGATAACTTTATGTTTGCAAAAGTCATGCTTAATGAGCAGCTATGTAAGAAGTTTCTGGAGATGATTCTACATATTAGAATTCGCAGGATAGAATATTATAACGATGAGAAAACCTTAAAAAAGTTTTATCACTTGAAGGGTATACGGCTGGATGTATATCTGAATGATGAATATGGCACAATCTATAATATTGAGATGCAGAATTCCAGACATGCGAACCTTTCTAAGCGAAGCAGGTATTATCAGGGAATGATAGATTTAAATTTGTTAGAACCCGGAGACGATTACAATAAGCTGGAACGAAGCTATGTTATCTTTATTTGTACATTCGATTTGTTTGGAAAAGGACGGCACATCTATACTTTTGAGAATCGGTGTGTTGAGGAACTTGATTTAGTTTTGCCGGATGAGGCGGTAAAGGTATTTATCAATACCACAGGAACTGTTGACGATATTGATGAGGAATTCCTGGACTTAATGAATTTCTTTAATGGAGAGCTGGCGACGGCAGGAATCGCTAAAGAAATGCAGAAGGAAGTAGATAAGGTAAAAAGCAAAGAAGAATGGAGGGTGGAATATATGACGATGATGGAACTGGAACGACAGAGATATCGGGAAGGAATGGAACGTGGTATGGAACACGCAAAGGAAAAGTATCGGGAGGGCATGGAGCAAGGTCGAGAAGAAGGCATCGAACAGGGCATACGTTATTCAGTTAAACAGACATTAAAATATGGAGCGAATATAGATGATGTGATACGAGATATCATGCTTGAGTATGATATGACAGAGGACCGGATAAAGGAGATTCTGGATAAAAGGTAGTGAAGATTAAAATTTATTATGACCATCAGTTGCAGTTGTTTCTGTCACTGATGGTTTTTTACATGAATCCGGAATATATGTACCAGATCGGTTAGAAGGGCTGTTGATTACAGATATCGTGGTGCAACTGGAGGATGGCAGCATTGCCAATGTAAAAATTCAAAAGATTGGCTATACGTTTCCGGGACAGCGGATTGGAATTGGATTATTACAAGAATATCTTTTTATATCTCTTGACATTTTTAAGGAAAAACAGCACAATAAACCTATCAGAAACAGACTGGTACATCCATCGGAGGAATACCCTATGCGCAGATTCATATATATCTTGTATATTTTTGCAATTATACCTGTTATTTTAGGACTTTGTGGCTGCACAAATAAACCAAAAGAACTTTCTGAAGAATCACTCACCACCTATCTTGAGAAAAAGTATAATGATACCTTTACCCTTAAGGACTGCAAAAAATTTTCTCCACACAAGGGAACAGACACACTCTATACCTTTGAAAGCGGTTCAGGAATTATTTGCCATATTTCTAAAGTATACAGTGGCGGTTTTATGGGTTACACCTATTCCTACCAGGAGGATTACCCTACCATGTATCTAAGAAAGTATCCCGAACTGCTTGCACAACTGATGGAGGGGGATTTTGAAGCAGAAAGAATAGACACGGATAATCATTATTGCTTTGCATCAAACTATATTTTGTATTTTGAAAGCTACGAAGAGATTGAGACTGCCCTTGAATATATAGATGATTTTTTAGAAAAGGCACAAGCGATTCCCGATTCCGGCTACATTGTCCCTGACAAGAAAATTACCCAAATACGCCCCGGTATAACGATTGGAATAAAGGAAAACAATTATCAATTCGGGGTATACTACCATTATCCAACAGAGCACCTTTTTGATAAAAAAAGCGTGAACGATTTTCTGGAAAATGCACAGGATGCCTATGTTAAGCTTGTGCGGGATGGGAAGCTTTCGGAAACACTTTCTGCCGAGGTATTAACGAAGCATCCAGCTCCAGCAATACGCAATATAACCTTTCGTGATGAAACGGTGATTGACTGCGTGGTGTATCGCAAGGAAAACAGCGAATATGTTATTGACCAGTCCTGTATAGAATATAAGGGCTGCCCATTTTATCCCGATAAGCTCGCTACACCTTTAAGAACCTTGGGCTGGAGTGTCAAACTATCAAAACGCTCCATTATCTGGAGCAAGGATGCCGATGAGGTTGAATTGTGTCTGAAGGGATATGGTATGAATCATATGCAGCTACATTGTTTTAAAAATGGCAAGGAATATTCTATGCGAGGACGGCTTTTGTGGCAGAGTGGCACCAATCCTATCGTCACAATGTCTGAGTCTGATTTAAAGTATCTGTTTGGAATGGAGTTTCAATTTGATCAGGTTCATCTAACGGGAGAGCTAATTCTTAATGCTTCTTAGAAAGATGATACAATTAAGATACATTTTATCAGTAAAATACCCCGCAGAAATAAACTTATTTATAATAGGCGGTTTCTATATTCCTGCATAAAACAAGGAGGCAACAAGGCATGGTAAAAATATTAATAGTTGAAGATGAACGCCCTATTTCCGACCTCATTAAAATGAATCTTTCTGATGCCGGCTACCTATGTACCACTGCTTATGATGGGCTTGCCGCCGCCGATTTATTAGAGGAACAAAGCTTTGACTTAGTGCTGCTTGATATCATGCTTCCAAAGGTGGACGGCTATGAACTATTTGAATATATAAAACCCATGAAAATTCCGGTCATTTTTCTAACCGCCAAGGGCTCCTTAGAGGACCGGGTGAAAGGACTAAATCTTGGCTCGGAGGATTACATTGTTAAACCCTTTGAGATTGTGGAGCTGCTTGCCAGAGTACAGGTAGTACTCCGGCGTTTTCATAAAACAGATGAAACCCTTTCCTTTGCAGATATTACCATTAATACAGAGATTCGACAGGCAAAAAAGGGGGAACAGCCATTAGAACTGACCCCAAAGGAATATGAGCTTTTAACCCTGTTTTTTAGAAATGTGGGAACAACACTCTTTCGGGAGCATATTTACGAAGCAGTCTGGGAAAAAGAATATATGGAGGAAACGAGAACCTTGGACCTTCACATGCAACGGCTTCGCAAAAAAACAGGATTAGACAAGCAGTTGAAAACCATCTATGGCATCGGCTACCGGCTGGAGGAATAAACTATGCGGTTTCGGGATAAAGTATTGGCATCGAACATCATATTATTGTCAATTGCATTAGGTATATTAGGGTATATCATGATTCGCCAGAATTTTTCCCTGGCACTGGAAAGCCTAAAGGAACAGGCACTACTACAGAATAATCTGGTACAGTCCAATGTGGAATATGAGCTTTTGGATATCATGAATTCGGATGTGTCCGTTGCCCAGATTAGCAGTGCAATTCCAGAAATTGGTACCCGGGTGCATAGTGGCATGATGACTATGGATGAAACCATCTTTATTTATTTTAATGAACAACTTCTCTTTCAAGGTGGTAATGACACCCCGCCAGACGATACCCTATTTGACAAGCTTACCCTTGGCACCAAACATGTCCTGCTGGAAAAGGAAAAGAACTTCTATCAAATGTACGTTACCTCAAAAAATGTTATTCACGACACCAATCTTTACGTCGTGACAAAAACAGATGTAACCTCTGCTTATACACTAATGCACAAACAAATCCGTTTTTTTAAAATGGGATTATTTTTTGTGCTTGTCCTATGCTCCCTTCTTATGTTTGTTATCAGCAGGATGTTAACCCGCCCGCTGGAGCAATTACATCTGGTGGCAAACCGGCTATCTGATGGAGACTATCAGGCACGTGCTGAAATAAAAACAAAGGATGAAATTGGCGAGCTTGCCAAAAGCTTTAATCTTATGGCATGCTCCATTAACGAACACATTGACACCCTAACTGCAATGATTAAGCAGAAGGAACAATTTGTGGCAGATTTTACCCATGAAATGAAAACTCCTATGACTTCCATTATCGGTTATGCCGATATGCTCCGCTCCAAAGAATTGACAAAGGAACGGCAGGTTCTTGCCGCTAACTATATCTTTTCAGAAGGAAAACGTCTGGAAATTATGTCACGAAAGCTATTTGATTTAATTTATCTTTCCCAAAATGAGATTCCATTAAAGAAGCTATCGGTTACCCGGCTATTTGAAGAGGTAACACAAAGTGTTTCCCCAATGCTTACTGCCAAAGGACTTACCCTATCGACAACGCTTTCTCCCTTTTACATTAGCGGAGATATTGAGCTTTTAAAAACGGTGTTTATTAACCTCATTGACAATGCCAGAAAAGCCTCAAAAAAGGACGACATAATAACCATTACCGGGCAGGCAACCGATGATTGCCGTTATCAGATTTGCGTTACGGATAATGGAATCGGTATGACGAAAGAAGATGTGAAGCGGGTATGCGATGAGTTTTATATGGTAGACAAATCCCGTACCCGAAGGGAGGGTGGGGCCGGCTTGGGACTATCCCTCGTTTCAATAATATTAGAGCGGCATCATGCAGAATGGTTCTTAGAAAGCACCTTAAACCAAGGAACCACCGTCATTATTACATTACTCCCATGGAAGGAGGAGCAGCAATGAAGCATTTTACATTTTCAAAAAAACGATTGGTACTATTGTCCTGCGTTCTTTTATCCGTATGCGGCGGTTTTCTATTACCAGACCTTGCCCTTAACTACCACGCCCGCAGCCAGATTCATCAGATAGAAAACATTCAGCAATCAGACAACCAGAACAACCCAACTATCATGAAAAATGCTTCCTTGCAGCTCAGTGATTATGAGCGTATACAGCTTATTAGCGGGGCTTGGGAAAGTAAGGTTACCAATGCTAATGAGGAGGAAGCTACCTTAAACAAAGCTGATGCCCTAAAGCTGGTAAAATCCTCCATCTATGATCTCTACTCCTCCGGTCATTATCCGGTAAACCTAAACTCTGGCTTCGGCAACTGGTATACATGGGAGGCTGATTTTTTTAAAGCGACAGACAGTCACTTTCACACTTATGCTGCTTATTTCTGGAAGTTTCATTTTATTCGTTATGATGGCAGCGAGACGCATACGATTTACATGATGGAAAATGGAACCCTTCTACAAGCTACTACAAATGCAACCATGGAACATAGCAAGGAATTTTTGAAAGAGGAGGAGGCACCAAATGCGTCCTTTGTCCCCATAACCAAAGATGTGTTTTCGGCTCTGCCAATGTATGAAGGGGAGCAATGTTCAGCAGAAGAACTCATAAGTGGTTATGTTACTCTGCCAGAAAATATTACGCTAACCACCATGGATGAGGTTGATGCCCTTATTACCGAGAAACAAAATTATAGTTATCTGCTTGTATATACGGCACAGAGACAAGACGGCTTTATTTATTGTGAAATTCCATATCAGTTGGCGAGGTAGGGGAAAGCAAATACTAAAAATCACTAAAATAATTCAGCAATTGACAAATTTGTTAATTTTAATTATAATTTCTATATGAGAACAATCTGTGTTAATTTGATTAGGTAATTGCGAAACTATCTGCCTAACGATTACGAGTTTCGCAATAACGTAAAATTTGTTAAATTAAAGGAGAGGTCGTATGAAATTAAAAAGAAGAAAAAGCCTATTAATCTGTGTATGTTTATTATGTCTGGCATATTCTACTGTTGCCTTTGCTGCTTCCAAATCATTATATGTAAGCTCAGGGGATGTTAATGCAAGTGCAAATGTGATTTTTACTAATGGAAAGTTAAATGAACTTGTAGATTTTGTGGGATATGGTGCCAGAGTAGGCGGAAAAGATGCAGATAAAATCATAAAATCTAATGCGGGTACCTTGACAATTGAAGGAAATAAAAATGGTTCCCTTAGCAAAAAATTTTGGTATCATAATCCATTAAACGGTAATAAAGGATTTGGATTATCCAATACAAGTGTTACAGCAACTCTAGAACTTGAGGGAAAACCAGATACCGTCACTGTAAAATAATATTATAAAACACGGATTGTTTTCTTTAAATGAAATAAAAATCAGGAGCAAAACTATGTTAAAAATCCGAGACAAGGAAACCTTTATCTTATTTATTATCGGCTTCGGTTTATCCTTTTTTATTGTACTAAACGGATATCATCTGCTCAATGCGTGGTTCACCCAGATGGTTAAGTCCCAGACCGAGACAGCCTATCAGAATCATGTTCAGTTCACTACTGCTACCAATGTGCCGGAAAGACGGCAACAGACAATGGCAGAACAACAGCAGGCAATAATTAAAGCGGATGAATTATTACATATTCTTTCCCGACAGACCGATACCACATATATCAGAGACATCTATCTGCCCATCGGAAGTGCAGCACAGTATGAACCCACAGATATCATATTATCATATAGTGAAGAATGGTACCGCACATTACAATCAGGCTATTACCCAACCAAGGAGCAAATAAACAGTGGGAAAAAATATGCGGTTATCAGCGATTCCGCAAAGGCATATGTGGAACAGTCTGAAGAGGGTGAAATTATAAAAATTAATGGTGAACCATATTTTGTTACCGGTGTATTCGAGAATTATCAGGCTTCTGGATACGATATGGAAATAAGCTTTTTTTATTTACCAGATATAGACTATCAAAAGGATATTATTCACCAACGTGTTGCTAAACACTTGCTATATGGCTGGTCACTTGATATATGCCTAGGAAGCAATACACAGGATGTTACAGATTCTGCAAAACAGCTTATGGATACAATAGAGTCAGAATTTGACTGTTCCACTGCTGTTTCGGATTATTCCGAGGATACTTCCATTGCCAAATTCTACGCTGGCATTAAGGCAGTCGTATTAGGAATATTATTTTTTGTAAGCATATTGAATTGTATACAGATTACAAGGCTCTGGATGGTAAGAAAACAGAAAGATTTAGTTATCCTGAAAACATATGGCTTTGAAAATTATCAGATAGTAGCACGGTTAGCAGGCGAATTGGTACAGATGATGCTTATCTCGTTGCTATGTGTAGTCTTGCTTGATACGCTTTACATGATAAGGACAGCATCCTTTTCATTATCCCTCCGGGTCTATGTTCAAAATGCATCTCTGTTGCTTATTGCCTTTATCATCGTAATCATATTAACCATGGCACCGATTACGGAACATGTGAAGAAAATCGAGCCTGCCATCGGATTAAGGGAGTTATAACTATGAAGCTAAAATATCAGATTAAATTTGCATTAGATAATATGCTGTTACAGGGAAAGCAGCTAGTCATTAGTTTATTGACTGCATGTGTTGTATTACTGCTTATTGCATCTATATTTTTAATGAATGAAATGCATTCTAATCTACGTTCAGAATTGGAAATTACATTAAAACAGGGGTGCAAAAATACGGGATATATCACGAGAAATGATGATGGCGACGAGGATATAACTCAGAAAATATCTGACTTAGACTGCATTGACGCAGTGGGATACTGGCAGGTAATGAGTTCAGATGAGAAGCATCTAAAAGCCTTATGTTCTATACAGAAAGGGAATGTACAACAGGATGCCAATTGCAGTGACACCTACTTGGAAGAGATTGTAATGGGAGCATCGGCATGGAATCTATTTAATTTGTCCCTATCTGCCGGAGAAACACCCGACAAAGCAATAAATAAGCAGGAATATACATTGTTATACCTTGGTTCTGAATATAAAGATTATTATGACGTGGGAACCATATTTATAGATGAATCAGAGAAATATGCAGACAAATATATAGTAGCAGGAATACTAGAGCAGGGCAATACGATTGCAACAGAATATTTAAATATGATAGATAAATTTACGATTTCTTCTGCCTATCCATTGGACTATGCCGTGATTAGTGTATATCCGGAGTTTTCATCTAACTCTACCTGTTTTTCTGTTAAGGACGGCTATCGCTTTTCGGAGGCAGAGGCTGCCATCCTACAATGGGCAAAGGAAAAAAATATTTCCCTTACGGTTAGCAATCTGGATGCCTTGTTAACCTCTGTCGAGCAATCGTTAAAACCAATTAACCGATATATGGAACAGATTATTGTTGTAGTCGTGCTATCCATCTGTATTGTGCTTACCTGTTTTCAATCGATGAATATTCTGATGCGGCAGTCAGAATACGGAATATTGTATGCTAATGGCGTGACAACAAGAGATGTGGTGTTTATGATACTATTTGAAAATAGCTTAAAGCTGTTTGTTTCATTTATATTTATGTTTCCTCTTGCACTATACCTATCAAAGACAAGCTTTCAGGCATCCTACGGTGATGCTTATGTAATCAGAACCATACTGTTAACAAGTGTATGCCCTAAGCTTCTGCTTCTTGTCATTGGAATAATAGTGGTGTCCTCCATTATTCCAATACATTTTATTAAAAGACAGGAGACTGTTACATTAATTGGAGGGAATCGAACATGATAGTTTTAAAAAATATAAAGAAAACTTATAATACCGGAACATGCCCAACAACTGCCTTGCAGGGTATTGATTTAACGATAAAAGATGGAGAATATATCGCTATTGTTGGAACATCAGGCTCCGGCAAAAGTACTCTTTTGAATATTATAGGTGGAATGGACCGCTCGACAGAAGGCGAATACTATTTTAATGATGTTGCAGTACATAGCTTAAAAAGACATGATTTACATTTGTTCAGGAAAAATAATATAAGCTTTATTTTTCAACAGTTTGCCCTGATGAATCACTACTCGGTATTTGAAAATGTGGAGATTCCCTTATTAGCAAAGGGTATTTCAAAAAAGGAACGCAAAAAAATTATTATGGAACAGCTTACCGCACTAGGTATTGCAGATATTGCAAAGGAGATGCCAATTCATATTTCAGGCGGACAGCAGCAGCGATGTGCGATTGCCAGAGCGCTTGCATCCGATAATCCAATTATATTGGCAGACGAACCTACCGGAGCATTGGATAAAAAAACCGGGCTCGATATTATGGGTATTATGAAAGAAATCAATAAGAAAGGAAAAACGGTTGTTGTCATCACGCACGATTTGAATATAGCTAATATGGCAGACCGTATCGTCCGAATTGAGGACGGTAAAGTTACAGAAGAAGCATAATCTTACACACAGAAAAGAGGAAAAGATATGAAGCCAAGTACCAAAAAACCGATTACTATGGCTAAAATTATTACTATTAATACTCGTTTTACTTATATATTTACAGTATTGACAGCAATTATCCTGCTATATGAAGGCTTCCATATCCGTCAAGGAAGTATTATTAAAGTCGTTGGTTTTATTATGATAACAGCTTTATTTTATCACTATTCCAAAAGAACAAAAATGGAAGCAGAAGAAAACGAAGAATGTACGAGAGAGACTTTTTATGCACGAAGGAAACAGGAAAAATGGATAATTTATAGTATTCTTATATTAATCTGTATTTTTAGTATATCAAGCAATATCAGTTATACCAGCCGTCGCCCTTCATGGGAATATAAAGGGGATAAACAGGCATGGGAAAAGGAATTGTATGGTTTAGAAGCACTACCGGATGCAATACCTAAAGGAGCAAAAGAAATAACCTATTACTGTGCCGAATTTCCCAATTTCCCCTTTTCAATCGTGCTCAGAACAATTTTACCCAGCTTTTATATCCGCTATACCTTAAATGATACGGACTATGAACGAGCAAAGAAAGAGATAATAAAGCAGGGAACCCTTGAAGAACTCGTAAGCTATTATCATGGTGTCTTTCATCTTGAGCCGGAAGATATCAAACAGCATTACAAAGACTATCAGACCTATCTGTTTTATGAGGATAATGAACATAACACCTCGGGAGTAATGTTAAATGATAACAAAAGGGAACTATGCTATTTTTATGCAAAGTATGATATTATTGAAACAGATATGCTCCATTTAGAGGAATAGGGATTTATTCCACCTATTTTGAAAAAATATATTTCCCTTTTCCCTTTCCCTTCACAGGTATAATAATGCCGGCATCCAATAGCTTTTTAATCAATTCTGAAGCAGGAGATGCCGTAATTGCAAGCTCGTTTATAATATCCGTTCTGCCAAAAACGACTTTGTTTTTATATTTTAAATATAACCTTTCAATATTCTGGACAGAACGTAAAGAAAACGAGGCACTGATAAGCTCTTCCTCAAAAATTTTTTTTATGTCAATGTCCTGTTTTGACTCTTCAATGTCCTGTTTCGGCTCCTCAATGTCCTGTTTTGAGGCATCAGAAAACAAACTGCTAATATGCATTTCTCTATTACTGAGTTTATTCTTTTCATCCAATAGCAGATTCTTTAAAAATTTTTCCAAATACATTGTCGTCTCATGTACATCATTTTTCAAATCATTATAATTTGCCCGCACCAATGCATTGCGGAAATACCATGCATTTTCAGCAAAAATATCATTTGTTGCATTAAAGCCAAGCGACCTTAAATATTTTATTAAAAAAACTGCCGTTGTTCTTGTATTACCCTCTGAAAATACATGAATCTGCCATAATCTTGATATAAAAAATGCTAAATGACGAATCGTTTCATCCATCGACAAACCCTTATAACTAAATTCCCGTTCCAGTGAAAAATCATACTCAAGTGTTGCCCGCAGTTCTGATGCACTACCATATATAACCGTAGCCCCCGCAAGTACCCATTCTTTTTTGGTAATATTATAATCTCGTATCTTTCCCGCATAGTTATATAACCCATTAAATAATCTCTCGTGAATGGATAGATACTGATTGGGTGTAAAAGAAAAAGCATTCTCCGACAAAATCTCCGCTATTCTTACAGCAACCTTATCTGCTTCCTCTGTTCTATCACTATCATCAAGCTCAGGAACTTCTTCATAATAGCTATCCAAAAGCTGCTTGGCTTCATCAATAGTAATCTCACCTTCAATATTTTTTATCGCAGTTTTTACCAGATATTTAGAAGTCTTTAAACCATCGACAGCTTGTAAGCCGATAGCAGTATGCCATGCATAACCTCTATCCCTCTTATTCGGTTCCTGCTGTTTTATATATTCCTTAAAAGGGTCCTGATTCATTATTTATTTCCTTTTCCTTTTTATTTTAAAGTATGCCTATTTATTATTATAAATTCAAGCCCCTTAACTTTCAAGGTGTTTCACGACAAAAACATGCTTAGCCATACACTGTTACATTCTTTCTCACTCCCCCTTAATCACCACCTGTCCCTGCTCCACCGTAATCTTCACCTTCTTGGAAGAAATACCAGCCGCTTCCCTAACCGCTTCACTAAGCTGCACTCTTCCCGAACGGTCAAGCACCGCATACTCGTCGTGAGAAACTTCTCTATCCTCTAGCGAAAACTCCTTCCCCTCTACCGCACGCAGCTTCTCCTGATATGCCTCCCGCATAATTTTCTCCGTGCCAATCTTTCCATCAGAAATCATCACAACCCGCTTAACCCTATCCGCCAATGAAAGGTCGTGGGTTACAATAATAATCGTTACATGAAGCTCCTCATTTAAACTGTAAAACAATTCCTGAATCTGTTTTGCGGTTTTCTCATCCACCGCTCCCGTAGGTTCATCTGCCAGCAAAAGCTTTGGTTCATTGGCAAGTGCCACAGCAATCGCCACCCTCTGTTGCTCCCCGCCAGATAACTGTGATGGAAATGATTTCGCTTTACCAGAAAGCCCCACCCGGTTCAGCAAATATTCTGCCCGCTCCTGCTTCTCCTTCCCCGTCTTATTTCTAATAACCGCCTTGATATTCTCTTCTGCGGTCATATAAAAAAACAGGTTTCTTCCGCTATTCTGCCACACAAATCCCACCGTATTTTTACGGTAAATACCAAGCTGCTTGCTAGAAAATGAAAATAAATCCTTCCCGTCCACATAGAGCCGCCCTGCAGAAGGCTGTTCCAGCCCCCCAAGCATATTGAGAAGCGTCGATTTGCCACTGCCGGATTTACCGATAACCGCCAGAAGCTCTCCCTCTTCCACCCATAAATCCATTCCAGCAAGTGCCATGACCTCCACCTCATCACTCTTATAAAGCTTCACCAGATTGTCGCACTCAATGAATGCCCGCTTTTCCTCGCTCATGCCACTCCTCCTTTACCACCTGACCATCCAAAAGCTCATACACCTTATCTGAAAGCTCCATCAAATTCGGGTCGTGGGTCGTCATAACAATACTGATACCTTCCTTTTCAACCAGCTCTAAAAACAGTTTCATTACCGCCAGCCCAGACGCCGTATCCAAAGCACCTGTTGGCTCATCGGCAAACAAAAGCTTTGGGCGGTGGGCAATCGCCCTTGCAATACCTACCCGCTGCTGTTCCCCGCCGGACAACTGCCCCGGAATATGATTCATCCGTTTGCCAAGTCCGACCAAGGAAAGCACTTCACAGATTCGCTCCCGCCGGTCACCGTCAAACTCTGCCAAACGCAAGGCAAAATCCACATTTTCATAAGCACTCATCGTAGGAATTAATGCAACCGACTGAAACACAAAGCCAAGCTCATACCGCCGCAAATCCTCCTTCTCCTCCTCCTTCATCAAAGAAAACTGCCTGTCCTTAAGCCATACCTCTCCCTCATCCGGTTCATCCAAAGTACTCATAATATTAATCAGTGTCGTCTTACCTGAGCCCGAACGCCCCTTTAGAATAGTGAGTTTGTTCTCTGGTATCTGGATATCCACATGCTTTAGTGCAATGCATTCTTGTTCCTGTCCCGGCATGAAACGGCGGGTGATGTTTTTTACTTCTAGAATATTGTGGGTCATGAGGGATACTCCTTTCTTTTTGAAATATTGTTTTGTATAAATGGGGGAGGGGGTGTTGTTCTTATCCGCATGGAGGGAGGGGCTTGTTGTCGGGAAGTACTCTGCCTTTGTGACTTTGGCAGGGAATTAGAATTTCTTGATATTCCCATTAAGCAACCAGCAATTTCGGGACAAGGATGTCCCGAAAAGGCGCCACCGAGCCCGGATGGCGAGTTGGCGTCGGTTGCGACAGCAATAAAAACCCCCATGGGAATATCCTAGAAATTCTTATTCCCCGAACAACGGAACAAAGGCAGAGTACTTCCCAACAACAAGCCATCATCATCCCCCAACTTTTTTAATACCTAATCCTCTCCCAACTTCATACTCTCATTCAACTTCATCCTTTTCACAAAACGTTTCATCACCAATAGACAGACACCACACATTAGCACAAGAAACAACAAAAGCTTTACAATATCCCATGGCTCAACCACCATGTGCAATGCCACATTATGCTTCTCTGGCAGATAGACGAGGGCAATCAAGGTAACAAACAGACAGGTGCTGACACCGCCCGATAACATTCCGGAAAAAATAGAGGGCAGAGAGCTATAAAGCTGTTCATGAACCAGCATACGATTCAGCTCAAAAAGACGCATTCCCATAGCACGATAGACACCAAACAACGGCTGCCTCTGCTTTAGGGAGCGAAGCCAGTACAGGAAAAAACCTACAAGACACAAAAGCAAGGATACCAGAAAGCTTAAGGTATACATGCCATTGGTAATCTGAAGCATTGGCTGATTGAGCCAATTCCTTTGCTTCTCTCTTACACCTTCAAAACCGTTCACCGAAACGCCCCCTGCTTTCAGATATTCAAGCAATACCTCTTTTTTATCCTGTGCATGCCCTTTGCCTGCCTTTATCCAGATTTCGTAGGGCGTCATGCCGAACACATTTGCCATAAAGGCATAATTACTCACTAACAAATATTGCTTACGCTCACTAAGCGTTCCCTCCTCATTTTTCTCATAGGAATATGCCTTGTAACCGGGCCATGCAGTGACAATGGAGACAATCTCTGCGCTAACCTGCGCCATCGGCTTCTCCTCATCAAGAGGATTTACCCTGCTGTAAGTAATGATATCCCCCACCTTATAATGGTATTCCTCTGCCAAATTTTCGGAAATAATCACTCCGTTGGTCTTCTCTGCCAAGGCATTGAGTGCATAATACCAATGCTGTTTCGTCAATCCTTCCTTAAGCATCGCTGTTTCTCCAAACTCTTTGGTAGAAATCCCCATAAGGGTACAATTGTTAATGGTCTGCCCCTTTGTATACAGTAATGCCTCCTCATCCCGAACCACTCTTGTCATACTTTCTACCCTTCCAGACAATGCCTCCTTAACCTGTGCATAATCCGGCTCACGATAATACCATTTCACATCATCCTTTCCCCGCATTACAACGGATAATTTCCACTGTTGCTGTAATATATAATCCGTTCCCATTTCATAAGAGACTCTCTCCTGCCCATTCTGGTTAATCGTACGGGCAAGATTGGCATTGAGTAGTCCCATTCCTATCGTTACTACCAGAAAAACAGACAGCAATCCCTGTTGCTTATACGTCCTTGTTATCTGCAAAAAGGAAGCAAACAATTCCGGCGACAAACGGTTTTTTCTTATACGAAGCATCAAACGTACCAAATAACCTGTAAGACGAATGGATAGCATCGAAAGTCCAAGCAAAAATAAAAATGTATTGATAAATATTATCGGGTCCAAGCCCTCCTGATTCAATACCGACATCGAAAGCTGTTCTTTCTGGCGATTATAATTGTACAACAGATAAAGGGATAGCAGTACCAATATTACATCCATGCCTAATCGCTGCCACAGAGGGGATAACATACTTCTTGTATCCAGACTTTTCTGCTCGACAATGGATTGATTGGAATGAAAATAAGCCGGAAGCGTAAGTAGTACCACTGCCACCACTACCGCACCAAAGCCAAAGGGAATCATCTGCCATACCATAGAATAGGAAGCCGTATCACCCGCATGAAACGAAAAAAAGGAATCTGTACTCGCTGCCAGCTTACATAAGCCATAACCAAGAGGAATGCCCGGCAACATAGCAACCAAAGAGAGCACAAAAGACTGCACAATATATATCAACACCACATCTGCCTTAGAATATCCCCTGCTTTTCATCATAGCAATCTCGGTAAGCTCTGCCTTTACACTAAAATCAGACACCATAATCAGAAAACTAAATAGCAGTAAAAACATGGGAAGCGTAAGCACCCACAAAAGCAAGGAAAGCGTATCCTTCTGCTTCTCGTAATCTGCAAATTGCCGGGATAACGTCTCGGTAAAATTCTCATCTGCAGCCTGAAATGCACTAAGGCAGCCTTTTACCTGTTTTACATCCTGCGCCATTATTTCATGATAATCAAATACTGCATGCAAGGTGGTATTAACTTCAGGAAAAGAACTGCTTCCTGCCAGAGACAAAAAATCCTCCTCCGACAAAAACACCTGCCGCTTTAACGTCTCAAGAGTATCACACCAGAAGCCATCCTGTTCCTCGCTCTCCTCTATAATACCAACCACCTGAAGCTTTAACGGATTCCCCTGTCCATCCTTCAGTCGTCCAAAGGTAAGGATTTCCCCACAAACCAGCCCTGCTTCATCCATTGTCCTTACACTAACCAGACAGGGAATAACCCCCTCGTCAGCCGAAGCAGCAGCAAGTGCATCCCCCTTTATAATACGGCTATGCTCCTTAATATCGGGCATATAACATAAACTATAATAATTAGAAAGTGCCTCATAATTTCCCTGTGCCGAATCCCCATTCAAAGTAGCATAGCTTTGGGATGCAAGCACAGAAAGCTCAAGATACTTCTGCCATGTTTCCTGATAGGCACAAAGCTTTGAAAAAAGCTGCTTTACACCCTCCCCACTCTCAAGTCTAATTCCCTGCGTCCTGCTCAGCACAGCGGGATGCTCGTTGTTCTCCTCAATATACTGCCAGAATCCACGCCTTAAAAGCTCATTTTCTGCTCCGTACAAAAACATTGGATGACAGACAGAAACCGCAATAAATAACATAACACCAAACATAATACACGCATTTGCCCATGATTTATTTTTTAATTTACTTTTTATTATTTGAATCACGTCTAACATCCCTCTTCCCGCAACCGTTCCTCTCACATTACCAAATCATTTTCCTCTAAACCTGTATAAATAATAACTGCATCCCCCGTAAGCATGTCTTCGTCCAAGGTAATGTATTCCTTGACAGCAACACCATCTATCTGCTTCCACACAAAATAACTAACTTCCCCTGTTGTAAAATTATCCTCCTGATGAATATAAAGGGAAGAAAGCAACACCACCTGCCTTACCTGCTTTCCCATAAACGTAGCCTTTGTCACAGTGAAAGGTGCCTTATCTTCTCCAAGTCCTGTATCAACATAAAAACACCGCTGCTCCTCCTGTTCCAGCCTGCTCTCTATGACCTCTTTATCTCTTGTACAGATATGTGTTGTTTCCTGCATATAATTAAAGACGCAGCTTCCCTCTCTGGTACCAGCCTTGACAGAAAGCTCAACCTTAGAAAACAGCTTCGCTGTATTGCTTAAGCTCAATGCCTCCTTTGCACTGGCAAGCTCCACCTTAAGCAGTTTTTTGGCAGGCAACTCTAATGTATACAAAGCATCCCCCTCCTTATACTGTTCGCCCTCTTCAAGGTACAAATCCGAAATTGTTCCCGCTTTTTCTGCATAATATACCTTTTCACCAGAGCCATCATTTCTCCTGCGAAGGAGAGCAAGCTCCTCTAAAAGCTTGGCAAGCTGCCTTCTTTGCTCCATTACATTCAAGGTATACTCTTCCTTTAAAAGCTGGTAGGAAACCGGCTCTTTTATCCCCTGTGCATCCTGTTCAAGCTTCTGCTTTTGATACTCCTTTTCTATATCCGAAATACTTTGTCTCTGCCGTCGAATCTGAATATTTAATGCGACAATATCTGCTTTTCCACCCATCCGCTTTACGGAAAATAGTGGAGTGTTCTTCTTCACCGTATCCCCCTTTTTTTTATAAATTTTATCTACTACAATCTCCTCTTCTGCCTGCACCGTCTGCCTTTTTGAAGAAACCCATCTGCACTGTTCACTGCTTAGCTTGCTAGTATAATCTGACAAAGTAATCGCCTTTGCTGACTGCCTATTCGGCTGTAGGGAAAGATTCTCATAGCGTACCCATTCGCCTTCTGTAACACCAGCTATCACCTGCACATAATGGTTATCCCGCTCGCCCAAGGTAACCTTGCGTTTTTCCTCAACATCCGGCTCCTCCTCTTTCGTTCTCACATACACATAGGTATCCTGCCCCTCCTCATATAACGAATCCAGACCAACACACAGCTTTTTGTCCTGCTTTTTCGTCTCATAATATACGACCACCTGCTCTCCTAATGACAGGTCTATATTTTCAGGTAATTCATAGCACAGGGAGGGATAGCTTTTTAGCGCTTCCATATACGCAAGCTCCCGGTTGCTATAGGCAATCGGAGTCAGGCTTATGGGTCCCTGCTTTCCCTTGATATAGACAGCCTCACATGCAGAATATGGCTCCTCATTTATCATATGCTCCTTTACCATAAGGCAGGTTTTCTTTGCATCGCAAAGCAATACCACCGTTTCATAAAGCTTCAGCTCCGATGATACCGACAAATCCTTAACATAAGTAACATAGCCACTTTTTGTTGCCAGCAATGCCCCATCCTTTAAGGCATGTTCCATCTGGCTAAGCTGCTCCTGCTTCTTTCTATGCTCCTTCTCATACTGTTCTTTTTGATAGCGTTCCTCCTCCTGCTGCTTTAAGAGAAGCTTGTTTTTCCCCTCCACAGAAGCTGCCTCCTGTCCCTCTCCGCTTGCAGTCTGCTCCTTTATCATACGCTTCTTAATGCGAAATACCTTTTTCTGCTGATAATAATACCTCTCACCGTAGGCAAGCTCTTCTTTAAGCGTCTCGTACTGCTCCTTTAGCTCGCTCAAATCTAACTCTGCCAGCTTGTCTCCCTTTTTCACATAGTCCCCTGCCGATACATAGATTTCTTTTATCGTACCTGCAACTGGAAAAAACTGGGCATATTCCTTGGGAACTACGGTAGCATAAAGCTGCTTTCGTTCTGCCACCACCCGCTTTGTTACAGGACGGTAAAAACGGTTTCCAGCCACCGGCTCTAAAAGCTTTGGAACATCTAAAGACTGCTGTCCACAACCACCGCACAGCATGATAAACAGCATAACAAGGGCAAGGCAGTGTCCTCTATAAAAAAATATCTGTTTTTTCTTACCTCGCTTATGGAACAACAACCTGCTCACCTCCTAAAAGCCCCTCCTCAATTACATAGCAGGCAGGCTCTGTCCCTGGCACCTCGCTTCCAACCACAACCTCCCTGACATCCAGAAATCCCTTATCATCCTGTATTTTCACAAAGGACTGCTCTCCTCTGGTAAAAATAGCCTGTACCGGAACCGTAATCACCTGTTTTAACGTCTTTTGTTTCACACGCATCGTAAGTGTTTCACTTGTCGACACGCCACTCATATCCTCCATTGGAAGAAAGCGGACGCACACCTCTTCCTTTTTCTTCGAAACAGAAGTGACCTTCATCTTATAGGAGGCAATACCAAGCTCGGCAGAAACGATATCCCCCTGTAAAAAGTTACATTCCTCCTCACACAATGCCTCATACTCATCCGAACCACAGGTCTCGACAAGAAGTGGACTGTCAGTATTGACATAGCCGTATGTAAGCTCCTCATTGACAAATGTAATTGTACCATCTGCCTTCGCAACGATAGAATAATTAGCAAGCTCTCCCTTCACCTCCTGTATCCTAAGGGCGAGTACACTCATATCCTCCTTAAGCTCTTTTATCTCCTTGTTATAGTCCTCCTCTTTTTCTATTGCCGTCAGATTATTAAGATGCTTAAGACGGAGCTGATTACTGTTCCATTCCTTCTCATATTCGTTAAGCTTTTCACTAAGCTCATCCGAGTGAAACGTAATTAAAATATCTCCCTTTTTAACCTTATCCCCTACCGACACCTTCAGGGAATCCAGCTTTAAATCAGAAGACTCTGCCATATAGTCATAGGTTTTATAATCTCCTATCCTTACTTCTAGTGTGACTTCCGGGGTTACATCCTGCCGATTAACGGCTATCGTCTCATAGTTCATTTTTTCATAACGGGGTATGGTAACTACTGGCTCTGCCACCTTGCCAGACTGACAGCCGGAAAGAAATAATAACATATAGCAGACAATAATAGATAAAACCATTTTTTTTAGACCCATAAAAATCCCCCTAATACTTATTAAAATCGCTGAAAAATACTTTCGAACCATCTATCGCATTGATAACCAATATAGTAGACTTTCCTCCCGCCGAAGGATCATTCTTGTTAAAGAACCAGCACGGAATTAATGTATATTCCCCATCATAGAGCACCGTTGCATACCGAAGGTTTACCTCGCTAATTTGGGTAATGGCTTTCCCTGATGCTTCATTTACCCGAATATCCTTTACTGTTTCCATAAAATATCCTTTTGCAAGCTCCTCGATTTCATTAAAATCCATGAGACTCGTAGACTCCGACAATGTTTCGGTAATTTCATACCATGGCTCAATGGTATCAATAGAAACCACACCCTTGTCGGTTACCTTTACACGGTATTTTTGCTGCTCTGCAACAATTCCTAAAGGGTCTACCTTCCTCTCTACCTCCTCACCTGTATCTATCGCTTCCCTCCACCAGAAATTACTCTCATTACAGGTAAGCCCGCCATACTGTGGCTGCAAATAAAAGATATAGCTATTCGCTAAGCTTTCATCCTCATCCATGTTTGAAGCTGCATAGGGCTGTTCCGTACTCCAATAAGTCTTAGTAATGGTCATGTCCGTATCACCAAACAGCGTCGCATACTGTAACGCAAGTCTGGCTGCCTCCTCCTCCGAATAGCTACATTTATTTCCACCAAATTGATTTCTTATTGTCTGTGTTGGAGGCTCCATCTCATTCATTGATACCTGATAGATATACACCTCCTCACCTATATAAGCCACCGTTTCGCCATAACCAATTTCATTTTCGAGTTCTTCCCCTTTATGACAAAGATGTTTTAATTCAGAGCTAAAACGCGGGTCTAAGTCTGACAATGCATACCCGGCATCCAGTCTGCACAATTTAAGATAATTATGCCCTTCATTTGTAAATGCCAGTAAATGATAATTTTCTCCCCCAATTT
The DNA here is from genome assembly GCA_017621205.1 of Lachnospira sp. Taxonomy (GTDB): domain Bacteria; phylum Bacillota; class Clostridia; order Lachnospirales; family Lachnospiraceae; genus NC2004. The sequence goes on along the minus strand of JAGATQ010000030.1, from coordinate 9,300 downwards.
TTCCTTCCATAATCAGAATCTTATCATAATTCGCCGCCTCTGTTCCTTTTGTAAAATCTCCCTCCTTGTACTCCCTTACCTCGGACTTCTTAAAGCACTCCTCGTAGGTTGCAACGTCTCCTTTTCTACGCTGGTAATAATCCGTATCCTTGTTATTTTCATTCCCTATCACCTTCTCCACACTCGACGTTTCCTCTCTTAACTCCTCCAACGTATAACAGTCAAGTGGTTTCACATAAGAATATTCCCCAGAATCAAACAGCTTCTGTGCCTTTTTTGTTATCTCCTCCTTGGTAAAAGGACGCTGCTTTTGCTGATAGACGGCTGGTTTTCCTTCTATCGGCACATCCACTTTACAATCGGCCTGATATCCCATATATCCCCACTTCCCTAATGTGTTAAGAGCTTCCATCTGAAACTCCTCAGGAATATGAAGCTGTTTTTTTAATTGATTCGGCATCTCCTTTTGAGCTTCCCCACTCGCACTATCCCCTCCGAGTGACTTAAGTTCCTCGTTCATGGAGTCATCCTGCTTCTGACAGCCACATAGAAATAAAAGCAATAAAGAAAGTACCACCAGATTGATTAATCTGCCTTTTCTTTTTTTCTTCTCCTTATTTTCCATCCCCCTGCCCCCTTCTCTTTAAATTAATATCAATTGTCTGATAACTCATCTCCATGTAAATACACCTTAGAGCCATCTATCGCATTGATAACCATTACGGTAGACATCCCTCCCCATGTACCATTACTCTGGTTAAAGAACCAGCATGGTATCAACGTATATTCTTCATCATAAACCACGGTTGCATACCGAAGTGCCACCTCACTAATTCTGGTAATGCTTTTTTCTGTATTTTTATCGGGCTTAAATCCCTTTACCGCCTCATTAAGATATCCTTTTGCAAGCTCCTCTACATCGTTAAAATCCATCAGGCTGGTAGACTCCGACAGCGTCTCGGCAATCTCATACCATGGCTCTATCGTATCAATAGAAACTACACCTTTGTCAGTTACCTTTACACGGTAATTTTGCTGTTCTGCAACAATTCCTGACGGGTCCGCCTTTGCTGCAGTCTCTTTATTCATATCGGTCGCCTCTCTCCACCAGAAATTACTTTCATTACAGGTAAGCTCTCCATACTGCGGCTGCAAATAAAAGATATAGCTATTCACTCCTTCCATTAAACTTCCATCCTCATCTGTGTCCGAAAGAGGTGCAAATGAATGTTCCATTCCCCAATTGGTCTTGGCAATGACCATATCTGCATCGCCAAACAGTGCCGCATACTGCAAGGCAAGCTTAGCTGCCTCCTCCTCGGAAAGCTTACACTGATTTTCACCATATTGATTCCTTATTGTCTGCGTAGGCTCTACCTCATTCGTTAACGAACGATAAATACAAGCCTCCTCATCCTCTTCATCCCCAATAACCTGAGTAACAGAACTGTTTTCTTTCGCTTGCATAGCGTCAGAAAGTTCTTCTTTATGACTATATCCAAAATAAGAACTCATATTTGTTAAATCATACCCAATATCCTGCTTACACAGCTCTAAATAATTATGCCCATTACTTGTAAATGCAAGCAAATCATACGTTTCTCCTCCAATCCTTCCCTCCATAATCATAATCTTATCGTAGCTTGCAACTCTCGCTCCCTCAGTAAAATCTCCCTCCTTGTATTCCTTTACCTCAGATTTCTTAAAAAACTCCTCGTAAATTGCAACATCTCCTCTTCTATGCCAATAATAATCTGTATCCTTTGTGTTCCCATTATCTATCACCTTCTGCACATTCGCTGACTCCTCGTTTAGCTCTTCCATCGTATAACAGTCAAGCGGTTTCACATAAGAATATTCTCCCGAATCAAACAGCTTCTGTGCTTTTTTTATTATTTCCTCCTTGGTAAAGGAACGCTGCTTTTGCTGATAGACAGCCGGATTTCCTTCTATCGGCACATCTATTTTACAATTCACCTGATAGCCCCTCTTTCCATCATCGCTCAATGCATCTATCTGAAGCTCCTCCGGTATATGAAGCTCTTCCCTTAATTTATTTATCGTTTCCTTCTTTGCCTCACCACTGGCATTGGATTGTCCAAGCGACTCCAAATCTTCCTTCATGGATTGATTGTTCTGCTGGCATCCACAAAGTGATAATAATAACATTAAGGACACGAGTACCGCAAGATACCTTGATGTTCTTTTAATTTTCTTATTCATGTGAAATCCCTCTTTTCTATTATTGTTTGAAATAATTGCATGCATTACTATCGGCCTTTGACCCTGGTACATCATAAATTAATAAGAAAATTAACTTATGATGTACTAGATATTATATTGTAAACTACTCCCTTATATTTTATAATTTAGCAAACGATTGTATCGTAAATGCATCAAAAAAGGCGGAACACCATGTCGATGTTCCGCCTCTTTCTCAAACCACTCACTGCTGTATCTGTCTCATATTTTCCTCGAAGCTTCGTATCAGCTCTCTTGCCTCTTCTTCTTCGGATACACAAATAATATCAACCAGATGCTGAAATTGTGCTGCCTGCTCTCCCGAAAGCACCATGGCAGTCTGGCGTAAATTATAGATATAGTCATCTACCCGCTCCGAAAAAATCAGTGCAATTTCTTTGGGATAAAATTCCATCTGCATAGAGTAGGCACAATGCGGCCACTCGTACTCTGTACAGCCCTTAGAAAGCTCCACTGCTTTTTTTATAAACATCTGTCCAAGCGGAGTACGGTCTACCAAATCCTCTATTGTGATGCCATGCTGTTTCAAATCAACTCTCGTCACATAACAGGCAACCTTATAACGTTCTATCTCTTCAATATGCATACTATCATCCCACCTTGCCATAATTTTTTGTTACACATCTATTCCTTCCGCAAAATATCAACCGTATGTGCACTGGCACCTAACAGCTCCGGTCGTTCACAGGTAGATAAATGATACCGGAGAAATGTTTGAAACTGCTCCTCGTCCATCGCATTTAAGACACTCCGCATATAATCTGCCGGGCCATCTGCTGCAATCATTTTCTCACGCTTCAGCCCTCCGGTCAGTCGTACCACCTCATCAATATCCTCAAGGCGCATATAATCATACAAATCCTTTTCCTCACTATGACAGTGAAAATTCCCATCCAGCCGTCCGTCCGCAAGGCACTCCATAACATGCCCCTCTTTAAAGCCATAGGTTAAAACACCGTATTCATTCATTAGGTAGGCAACAAATATAAAACCTCCCCGTTTTGTAACCCGCTTCGCTTCCGACAATGCCTGTACCTTATCCTCTATCGTATAAAGATGGTACATCGGGCCAAAAAGCAGGGTTACATCGAAGGAGGCCTCTGCAAACCGTTTCAATTTCAATGCGTTGCCTTGAAATGCCTTTACCTTGCCACTATGCTTTTTTAAAATACCAAGGTTATAATTTACCAGTTCTACCGCAGTAACATCATATCCCTCCTCTGCCAGTGCAATACTATAGCGTCCCGTTCCCGCTCCGATATCTATGATTGCTGTCTTCTTATCTTCTGGCAGATACTGATGGATATATTGCATCGTTGTAATGTACTCCACCTGGCCATGCCGGCGAAGAAGGCGTTTATCTTCATTAAATTTATTATAATGCTTAATCAACTCCGTCGTTGGTTTCATGCTACTCTCCATAATTTATTATAACCTATAACTTTATTGTATCATACTTTATTTTTTTATGCATATATTATGATAACCCAAACTACACTTTTACAATCCTTTAATACGATATCTGCCCATGGAGGTTCTTTCGATATGAATAAATTCAAAACACTAATATTAAACCTAATTATCCCCTTAGCTGTAGGCGGAATATCTTCCCTGCTTTCAAGAAACCAGTTTACAGACTACCAGTCACTGAACCAGCCTGCACTCGCCCCTCCTGCTAATTTGTTCCCTATTGTCTGGATTATTTTATACATACTAATGGGTATAGCAACCTATCTTATCAGCACCGCACCATCCACTGACGGACAACGGCCAAAGGAAGGCACTTATTCATGTACAAAAAAACAGGCATACCAATATTATGGTATCCAATTATTTTTTAATTTCCTCTGGTCTCCAATATTTTTCGGATTACACGATTACTTTGCGGCATTGATTGTTCTGGCACTGCTCTGGTATTTCGTGTACCAGACAATGCTCTGCTACTACTCAATCAATAAAACAGCGGGATTACTTCTGCTCCCTTATCTGCTCTGGATAACCTTCGCAGGATATTTAAATTTTAGCATATTGCTATTGAACCGGTGAGGATGTCAATACATCCTCCCAATTTGAGCTTACATAATTGGGAGCTTCCTCTTCCGATTCATCATAGTCCCACTCATAGATGGTAAGCTCCTCCATGTCCTTTAGCTGTTCCTCCTTAAGCATAAGCATTACCTGATATTGACTCACCGTATACTCCGGAAAGACCATTCTTCCATAATGATATTCTCCTGTATCATTTCCTATATCCTGATAATAATCAATGGGATAGCAGGATATATAATCCTCGTTCTGATTTTTCGCTTGCAGCGTAAGATAACCCACAGGCTCACTTCCTGCATTTTCCACCTCCAATGTACATAGAAAATAACGATTGCCCTCCATGTCATCCGGCACGGTACGCTTCACTAATATATCCTCTTTGGATAACTCTGCAACAGATTCTATTGCACATAGAGATATCTCACTCCCATCCTTTAAAGCTTGGGAAGCAGAATCAGAGGTATCATTTATAGAATTGTCATACCATGTTCTGGCAGTCCATATGCTAAAAGAAGTAACTGCCATACATACACATTCTGCCAATAACATAATCGTCAAAATAACATTTAGCCTTTCCCTTTTCTTACTCATCATTCCCACCCCCTAAACCAAGAATTTCATATCCGGCATAGATGCCTGTAAGCTGAAAATCTTCATAGTCAAATTGCTGGCAGAACACCCTAATACCAGCAGCATCATCCTGCTTTACCATAAAATATAACAAACCCTTAGAAAAAGAAAATTCCGAATCAATCCCCCGGTTTTTTAGCTCCTGCTGCCCACAGTTCAATAGCTCCTCCATCCGATAGCTCTCCATCGGATACAGATATTGCCCACTCTTTGTCAGAAGATAGGTATTGGTATAAATAGAATATACCTCCGAGCTATCCTCCTGCTTGTTCTCCCCTTTTGTCTCCTCTTTTTCAATCTCATAAGAAACCGCCAGCATCTCATAGCCCTCTGGCATCTGCTTCCCAAGCTCCTCATCCTTCTTCGCTCCAGTAATACAGATATGGTAAAGCTCCCTCTCCTCCTTTCCTTCATAATTATAATTATGAACGACTTCATAGGGGAATGCCTCCCCTAATCCAAGAGAGGTTATCTGCATACCGTCCGAATCTGTTACCTCCTGCCTATCCACATCGGAGGACTCCCCTTTATTACGTTTCTCTCTCGCTACATCAACCACCCTCGCAGTAATAAAAGGAATCGTTGTTGCTGCAAGCATCAAAATAATCATACACCATGTATATACGCTGCCTTTCATCCCTTTACCAGCATTTTGATTGGCCTCATCCCTCTCATACACATATGAGGAAGCTGGCTGCTCCTCATAGGAAAAATCCTGTTGCCCATCATTATCATACACATTCCGGTCTTCAAAATACTCATCAAACGTATCCTCCTCCGGTCTATAATCTATCTGATAGTAGGAAGAGCATTTCGGACACATACCACCGCAGCCCTCATAATCAAATTTGCGTCCACAGGACCTGCACTTTACTCTCATACTCATTCTTCCTCTCTTTTATTAATCAGCTTTAGATATCCTAATGAGGCAGGGAAAAGGCAATCGTTGCATCGTTCTCCCCCGTCTCTTTTAGTATTACCTCACTCGTATGTTCCAGTTCAAAATCAGTAAGCTCCAGTACATAATGGTATGGCTTTGTCACCCCTGCCGGAACCACATCGCGATTGCTGAGACCATAATGATTTACTACTGCTGTATCATAATACGGAATATGTTCAATAACAAGGTAATCCCCATCCTGATTTTGGGCATGAAGCAAAGCATATCGCATCTCCTCACCATAAAAATTAGTCAGATACGCCGTTACCAGATAATAGTGATTTTCTTCATCATAATCCATATCAGGACAATTCTGTCTTACGGTCTCCTCATCTGCCGGACGCACATCCACATTTTTTATCTTATAATTTCTTGCCCCCCGATAGCCACTGCCAATACTGTCGCTCGCAACATAAACCACCGGAATCTCCACTACTAATAAAATTACAAGAAAACCATTCACACCAAACTTTTTCACAAACCAGATACAGCCTTCAATTATCTTTGCTAATATATGACCTGCTCCATGCATACTACTTCACCTCCATATCTCTAATCACATAGCTTTCCCGGAGTTTATCGATATCGTCACCCGGTTCCATGCAATTTAGCCACAGCCCTGCTGTATCACCTTGTTTTACAAGAAAATACAATTCTCCACGTTTCTGATGAAAGTCCTCGGTGGCAAATGGAGCACGCTCCTCCCCCTTCATATTCTGAATCTCTAATTCATCAAAGGGGCAAATATACTCCTCCCCCTTTGTAATCAGATACGGAGTAATTGCAATACCATAAAGAAAATCAGAGGCGGAATCCTCCATACCCGGAACCTCACTATCATCATAAGGAGCTGTGACTTCATACTCTGCCACTACCATTTCATACCCCTCCGGCACCATTAACCGGCTGTCCGTATCATAATGCACTCCTGTAATCTCTATCTGATATGTCAGCATCCCTTCTTCTCTGGTGCCATAATTATAGTCCTGTATCGTATAATCAAAGGCTTCTCCCACTTTAAGCTCCTTGGGCGTTACGACACTTGCCTCAGCCATCTCATCAAAATTTCTTTGATTGGTAAAGTAAGCATTGCTTAATGGTACTGCTCCAATCAATAGGATTGCTAGTATTAAAACAACCGTAAAAATATAGTAGGATTTGGAATGCTTAGGAGAAGATTCTTTCTTCGCTGCTGATGTATCTGTCTGTTCATCCCAATACATATCCGGTTTTGTATCACTGTACACTACCTTAGTACCCGTCTGCATATCCTCCTGTGTTTCTTCCTTCCATTTATAATAGCTTGCACATTTGGGGCATTGCCCTTTGTATTCATTATAATCAAATCGTTTTCTACAGCATCTGCATGTTACTTTCATTGTTTTATCCTCTCCTTGTCCCTTCCAATTGCTTCATCATAGAATCATACTTGTTTTCAACCATTTTGCTACACCTTTATACAATCACTATAGCTTTGTGCAACATTTCATAACATCTCTCACCTCTATGCTACACTATGTAACATTTCTGGTTGTATTTTGCTCCACATTTATCTTTTCACTTTTCATTTATTTTGTATAACATAACTAAGGTAATTGCTTCGTATGTTTCTGATGTGAAATGTATCAGCCAATTACCCCAACAAAAACATACTACTTTGACACTCCATAAACCAGCTTAATTCTTATTACTTAAGAGGTGAATCATGAAAAACCTATCCTTAGCCCATAAACTAAAGGAGCTTCGTCTGGCTCATAATTACAATCAGGACGAGGTTGCCATCGCCCTAAATGTCGCTAGACAAACCTATTCACACTATGAAACCGGCAACCGGACACCTAGCGCAAAATCCCTATACACCCTCGCCAATTTCTATCATATTGACATTAACGATTTACTACAGCTCACAATTGAGCTTGACGAGGACATTATCTTTACTCCACCAAAAAACACACAATCTGCCAACGATTTAATTCATTTTATCGAATATACGCAAAATAATTACAATAAGAAAAAGCTCCACCTGTTAAATACCTGCGAACGACGGCTATTATTCTATTTTGAACAGCTTTCCATGGATAATCAGGAGGAAATAATTGAAATTGCCAAGCTAAAGGTATATCGGAACTTATAAAAATGTTACGCATCCTCCCACTAACATGTTTACCTGCTCTTACTTCTCTCCTCTTGTCACCGTACATTGCACGAGTCCAACTCCAACAACATTGCCTTCCTCCCCATCAACGATATCCATAGTATCCTCAATCGCAGTAATATCTGCCTGCTCTTTAATCTTTCCTATATAGAATTTGGGGGCATGCCTTAATGCATATACTACAATCTGGTAATGGTGGGTGCCTTCTGGTGGAAATGGACCGATATACATGGTCTCTGATGTGATGGCTCCTTCCTTAATGGAAGTATCCGTGATATCTGCCAGCCGCCAGTGAATAAAATTCAACGCATCTACATCATACATGTAAATGGCATAGCAGGAAGCATCCTCTACCATATCCCAAGAAAGCTCCGGTGACAGATTCTCTCCCTTCGGTGCCGCTTTAAAAAAGGTACAGTCCGTTTTCAATACTCCCTTATCATCTACCGAATCAGAAGTAACCCGGAAGTGTTCTGCTTTCTCATATAACCTGGAGACGATTGCTGTATCCTTCTGCTTAGAAACATTACCCTGTTTACTACAGCCTGTCAATGAGGATAATATAATAAGTAATAATAATGCGATAATATAATTTTGTTTTTTCATAGTGTTCCTTTCTCCTGTGGTTTATTGCTCAACCATCTGCCCAATATAATATTGTTATGTGCAAAGCTGAGTTACTTACCAGACGTTTAAAAATCATATTTATATACAGTATAGCATAACTATCTCTTTTCCTACAACTATTGTTAACGAAGTTGGCATTCTCTTCCAAAAATGAAAAGGACACACTACATAGCGAATTTATGTAATGTGTCCTTTAATTGTTCTGTTATATTCTTTCTATTATGAACATTACTTTTTCTAATTTTTCTAATACTCTGTTACCGTAACAGTATCACCAAGCCCGCTCGCCATAAGCAATGCCTTTATATTCTCTGTCTGTCCTGCCGGAACCCTGAATACACAGTCTGCTGGTACATTATGAAATGCATTACTTCCGATACCTGTGAGCTGGCTGCCGGTAAAGGTGATTTCTTTTAAGCCTTTACAGTTGGCAAAAGCCTCCTCTTCGATAGCAGTGACCTGTCCGGGAATCGTGATGGCGGTTAAACCGCTTCCCTTAAATGCCTGCTTTTTTATTTTGCTGATGCTGTCGGGAAGGGTGATAGCGGTCAGCTTTTTACAGCCTTCAAAAAGAGAGGCTTCTATGGTGGTGAGCTTGTTCGTCTTAAAGGTAACCTTCTTTAAGGAGCTGCATTTTTTG
>JAGATQ010000029.1 GCA_017621205.1 Lachnospira sp. | reverse complement strand
ATAGATAATTTTTTCAAGCTTTGGTGCAGAAAGATAAATAATCTTTCAAATCAAAGGTTGGGAAAAGGATCAGCGATTTTACGTTCATAGGCATATTGGTTTGGTTATCTTGAGGCTATAGGCGTACTTACGTACGTCGAGAACGAAAACGGCGATAACATTCCACATTAATGGAGAAAAACATAGTTTTTCAACCTTATAATTTACAAGCAGTCATTGGAAAGCTAGCTTTTGAATTTTTTCGTGGAATGTGGTTGTGCCTTAATGTGTCAGCCTCTTTTCGTTTATTTATCGAAGTCGCAGACTTTGTATGGCATCAGCCATTATATTTTAAAGCCGATGTCGCCTTCTAGTTATAAGGAAAGAAAAATCCCAAGAGCTAAATGCTCTTGGGATTTTGTATCAAAAGCCATAATAAAAGCATAATTCTTAATCCACAGGGGGATAATGCGGTATCAATTCGCACAGTATTTTTTTATACTTTTAAATTAATGTCAGCTCTTTCGTATTGCCAGCTCTCCGCTTTAACAGTAAGCTCCAAGCCATCTGCATCATCTGGTGGATATATTGTGGAGGTAAGTGCTCTGCCATCTTCAAAAATTTCCACAGAAAACTCATCCATAACGATAGTTACCGTTATTTCTTTCTTGCCTGAGTATGGCATACGGCGAATACCGTTTAATGAATCTGAATCCTTTTCTACGCCGTTGATGACTTCGCCGGACTGAGCACGACAAAATACCCATTCTCCGTCCTTTAAGGACAGAGTGGTATAATTAGCTCCGTTAGAACGCATTTTGATTTCAAATTCTTCAAGACCTGTAGCATTTATGGTGATTACACCCTTTTTAACCTTGTCTTGAAGTGTTTCGCGTCCGATGGTTTCATATGTCTTGCAACAGTTTACAATAGGCTCTTGGTATAGTCTGCCATCCTTGATAAATACTCTTCTTGGAGCTGTGAGCATGCCTGCGAAGCCATATTTTTCAGAAGGAACATTTCTATCCCACATATTGAGCCAACCCATAATTATATGCTTGCCGGAAAATGTTTGCGGAGCATACACATCGAAGCCATAATCCACTATTCCCCGGGCTTCTTCCTTGAATAGACCGGTGGTATAATCGATTTTTCCTATGCAGAAGCGACAGGTATGTACATTAAGATGTATTCCATTTTCGCTTGGTTGGAACTGTTCACAATACAGCAGATAGCCAAGCTCCTCGTTATAGTCGGGGCATTCTATCATTATGCCAGCTGAGTCTGTACCAAGAAGGTCGCTCACAAACTCCCATTTAAATAAATCCTTTGATTTGTACAATAGAATTCTGCCTCTGCCATCTACTTTTTTTGCACCAATAATACACCAGAAGGTATCATCGTGAAGCCAAACCTTGGGGTCGCGGAAATCACAAGGTGCATATCCGTCGGGCAAGTCGCCCTCGCCAATAATTATACCGTGTTTTTTAAAGGTTATTCCATCCGAGCTTTCTGCAAGACATTGAACCTGTCTTATGCTATCGCCACCTTGGTTTTCAATAAAGCCTGTATATACAAGCCATAGCTTACTGTCGTGTACAATTGCACTGCCTGAAAAGCAACCGTTTTTATCACAGTCATCTCCCGGTGTAAGCGCAATAGGTAGATATTCCCAGTTGGTTAAATCATTGCTGACAACATGTCCCCAATGCATCGGTCCCCACCTTGTATCATGTGGATAATGCTGAAAAAATGCGTGGTATTGACCGTTATAGTATATTAATCCATTAGGGTCATTTATCCAACCTGTTTTTCCTGTTATATGAAAAGCAGGCTCTTTTATTTTGGTAATTGCCATAGTTAGTCTCTCGCTTTTT
>JAGATQ010000028.1 GCA_017621205.1 Lachnospira sp. | reverse complement strand
TATACAAAGAGACTGTGGTTGTAGCCTTTCTAAAACCATCGAGTGGTAGGAGGAAGAAAACAATCCACAGTATCTCCAATAGTATAGCATACAGTCCTTGGAGAGGGACTATAAACACTACTACTTTATAATACGAGGAGGAAGTAAGATAATGGCAAAAAAGAATAAAATGGATTTGATTAATTTTAGTAAGATTTATGATATGTTTGGTGAGGATGCGGCAAAGGATACATTAAAAGATGTTAATGAGGGAAGGGTAAGAGAATCTACACTTGAGAAATATCTTTACACCGATGAAACTAAAGAAGAGTATACCGCAAGGCTTAGATCTGAATATGCAGAGTAAAATTAGGTGGCTAAATATGTTTGGAGTGTGGTAAGCTTTATGATAAGTATGAGTATTCAATATATGCATATTGTTTGGGAAAATTAGAAGACGATATGAGCCGAATAAAGATTAAGGATTGCCCCGAATATAGATGTATACTATAGATGTAGGGCTTGGACTTATTCGACGAAATAACAGAGAAAACACCTACCTAACACATCGGAGGTAAACCTATGAAAAAACTTCAATTGATATTTTTATGTCTTTTAATGATTGCTTTATGTGGTTGTGGAAAGACAGTAGAACCGGAGGAAGTACCGGCGACGGGAGAACCTATGGAAGTTACATCCTTTTCATTTACACACACAGGGATGTCCACAGAGGAATGTTATCTGTATTCTGTAGAGCAGACCGAAGATGGCGTCCGTCTTTATACAGAGGAACTGTTTTCCGGCGGGTTGATCGTAGATACCATTGTGGAAGAACCGGTATTGGAACAATTGGGCGAAATTGCAGGGAAATATCGTCTGGATAAATGGGATGGTTTTGATAAAGACAATAAGCGTGTGACAGACGGCAACAATTTTTCCCTGTCCATAACACTTGCAGACGGAAAGACCATTTCAGCGCAAGGAAGCAATCGTTTTCCTGACGGATATGATGATGCAAAACAGGAGATTTGCGAACTCTTTGAGGATTTAATCGGCAAGTACGCCAATCCGGAGCCGGAGGCGAATCAGGAATCCTACGAGCAATTCTACAAGACAATTCTTGATTCCAACTATGAGTTAATTATGGGCGGCGCAGATGCTTATGATTACCGGGAAGGAACTTCCGGTATAGGCGAAGTGATTATGAATAGTGACGGAACCGAAGCAAATGCTATCGGATACACTTTTTTAGATGTCAATCATGATGGTGTGACAGAGCTGATTATTGGGTCCATAAGCGAGGAAAAAGACGGAAAGTACTTTGGTCAGAATATTTATTCTGCATATACATATAAAGATACCCCCTATTTATTACTTGAGGGATGGTCCAGAAACCGATGCTTTTTACTGGATGACGGAACCTTTTATACGGAGGGCTCAGGTGGCGCAATGTATAGTTTACTTGAAAACTCTGTGTTGGATGCAAATGCCACTCAATTAACATGCAAGGACTTATATTTTACCTATGAGAAAGATGAATCCTTTGAAGAAATTGGTTTTTACCATAATACAACCGGAGAGTGGGATGTGTCCGTATCGGAAGAGTTGGAAGAGGATG
>JAGATQ010000027.1 GCA_017621205.1 Lachnospira sp. | reverse complement strand
GGTGACTGCTTTGTTGGCTATGGTGGCAGGAGTTACGACGGCATAGCAGCTAGTGTTTGTTTTGTGCAGTTCGACGGTAATGTTTTCCCGATAGGTTTTCTGGCTGTCCCGAATAACTACCTTTTCCTGTTCTGCTGCATTGGGGGTGAGGTAACCGCTTGAAGATTCTGGTATCAATACAATTATAAAAAGGGCAATGGATAGTATTATAATTACTGTGACTGATGTATGCTTTTTCTTTGGCTGCATTGGGAATTCTCCTTTTGTATGAAATGCTTTTAATTTGAAATGTGCTTATGCTATTTATTCTTTTAAATCTCATTATTCGCTTTTATTCTTTTGTTAATATTAATATTTTTAAGATGTTACTTATATCGTGAGTATAGCATATTTTATTGCGTTCTGCAAAGAGGGATTTTCCAGCTCCCCTCCCTCACGCAATTTCTCTATAGACATGGATAAGTTTTGGCACAAGATTTTATATAGAATGATAGTTAAGAACTCAGTGAATGTGTGATTAGCAATTATCTGTCACTATCAGTAACGCTGTTACCGCTATCGCGAAACACCCGAAGCAGTGTATCCGCATAATTCCCTAAAATGCTTCTTAAATGGTCGAGATGTTCTACCCTGACATAATACTTATCCTGTCTTTCGGATAAGCAATCATGCAGGGCATCCAGATTTTTCCCATAACTATCAGACAGCTGTAATTGCTGCTGTAAGTAACAATGCAGCTCTTCTTTACTGTTAATATTTTTAAAATCTAAGATAATCTCCATCTCGTAATCCTCATATATGTACTATTCTTCATATAATAAAATAAACGTATTGTAATGGTCCGGCGTATAATATATCAATCCATCATTGGAATATACCAGACGCTCGGTTCCCCTTGATTGTGCACCTAACGTATTAATGTCACATTCGTAATACTTGCGGTTCTCTTTTTCTGGCAGAGAACCCTCATAGTTAAAATACCGGTCTCCTCCGATACATTTACGATAATGAGCTCTAAGAAGCGGTCTTTCTAACAAGCCTCCTAAAACAGTGGCATAACTTTTTGTTATAAAATTAGACGGAAGCTTGTGATAGGTATGTATATATAAAGCAACCTTATCCTTGCTTGTATAAATACCCTCCCGCTCCATCTGCTCTGTTTCTCCAGGTACCACGGTAACCGTACAGCTATAGGAAACCCCATTACACTGTGCCGTAATCACAGCCTCGCCGACAAATGTACTATATACCTTATTACCATTTACCTGGGCAACGCTATAATCACTTGTGGTCCATGTTACTGTGCCCTTGGGGTTATTTAACGTCAATGACATAGTGGAATCAAAGGGCATGGTAAGCTTATCGGCACTTAAAGCTGTGACTGCTTCTTTTTCTTCTGTTTTTGTATTTGTCTCACGTTCATCCGCAGCAGATTCTTTCGCTAACACTTCTACATTACAGATATAGGTTTTTCCATCACATTGTGCAACCACAACTGCCCGTCCGGCAGCTACTCCAAACACCTTTTCCCCATTGGCATAAGCAACAGAGGGCTTACTGCTAAACCATGTTACATCTTTTTTAGGGTTCTTTAAATATAAGTCTTTATTATCTCCTACATAAAGTGTAATGGCACTTTTATTAATTGACATCTTCTTAACGTAGACCGAACACTTATATTTCTTACCCCCCACCTTTGCTGTAATTACTGCATTACCAGCCTTTTTGGCTTTCACCTTTCCCTTGGCAGAAACAGTTGCTACAGATTTTTTACTGGATGACCATTTCACTTTTTTCTTGTTATGCATCACCTTTAATTTTAAGGTATCACCCACCCACATCGTCTTTTCCGATTTATTTAATCTGTTAGAAGCTGCCTTTGTGGAAATGACACTACCCCCGTCTGTAAATCCTATTGGAAACAGCATTGCTGCTATAACAAATAAATATAAAAATAAAACAATACTCCGTTTAAGGCGGTTCCCTGCTATTGCTTTCTCTGTCTTAAGTCTTTGATACATGAATAACACCTCCGGTAAATAAATGAACACACTTTTCAAGTATAATTTTACATATAAAAATTAAATCTCAATTTATAATTATATAAATTAAGTATAGCATAAATTAAATAATTATAAAACAGATGCTTGTGAAAAAAACAAAGCAATCCGTGACATTCGTTGGGACCAAAATACCATTTAACCCCAACATCATAACACTTCGTTACAACCATAAAATACAAAGAGGCAGAACAGACTATGAAATTGGTTTTTACAAATTCATAATCCCTTCTGCCTCAAAAACTACACAAAACCACCTTTGCGTAATGTAATTATTTTACCATCCAATTAACAGTGTTAGCACACCGCTTAAATCATCTTAATTTCGCTTCTACAGGCTATCAATAAACCTCCTAAACGCTGCCTGTCCCTCATCTGTACGCTTAAACACCCCTGCACACAAAAGCACCTTAACAAACACCTTACTAATTTCATCCCTTATGATATCATGAAGATTCTCCTTTGTTATCTCATAATTACCAATCCATTCCTCGACCCAGTCCGCATGCTTCTCAATCTCCTCATTTTCACGGATATCCCTGCCATTTAAAATCGCATCTTCAAGCAAGGCAATCTCCCTCTTTAAACGAGCAGGCAGGACGGCAAGGCCCATAACCTCAATTAATCCGATATTTTCCTTTTTAATATGATGAAGGTCTGCACTGGGATGGTACACCCCCCACGGACATTCCTCTGTCGTTATATTATTGCGGAGTACCAAATCCAGCTCAAACAAATCCTCATGCATTCTTGCAATCGGGGTAATGGTATTGTGTGGTATGCCATCCGTCTCACTAAAGATAAATGCTTCCTTGTCCGTATAAGACCGCCAGCTTGTTAAAATATGGTCTGCCGCTTTTGCAATCCGTTTCATATCCTTACCCCGCAGCCGGATAACGGACATCGGCCATCTCACAACACCAGCCTGTAGCTCCTCATACTCCGGTAATGTAAACTTGTAATCAAAGGGAGCCTTAGCCATCGCAAACGTATAGCCTCCCCCTTGAAAATGGTCATGGCTTAAAATAGAGCCGCCTACAATTGGAAGGTCGGCATTGGAACCCGCCATATAATGAGGAAATTGCTCTACAAAGCTTAACAGCTTTAAAAATACATCGTGGTCAATCTTCATCGGTGTGTGCTGCTTATTAAAAATAATGCAATGCTCGTTGTAATATACATACGGAGAATATTGAAGAAAATAATCCTCCCCCGCAAGCGTTAACGGAATAATGCGATGGTTCTGCCTCGCTGGATGGGAAAAATGTCCAGCATATCCCTCATTTTCCATACATAACAGGCAGCTTGGATAAGACGAGCTCTTGGCACTTAAAGCCCTTGCAATATCCTTTGGGTCTTTTTCCGGCTTGGAGAGATTAATGGTGATATCAATCGGTCCATACTCTGTATCAGTAACCCATTTCTCATCCTTTACAATACGGTCCACACGGATGTAATTCGTTGCCTTACTGAAAGCATAATAATAATTTGTTGCCTCCTTCGGCGATTTTTGATATTGCTTTTCAAACTCTGCACGGACTACAGAGGGGGGCGGTGTAATTGCACCCATGATTTTGGTATCAAAGAGGTCTCTCATCGTGACGGTATCCTCCTCTAACATACCATTTTTAACAGCATAGTCTGTCATGTCCTTAAGAATCAGATGCAGTGGTCTTGGCTCTACAGGCTCTTCTTCGTACTCTAACACATCAAACAGCTCTAACAGGCGGTTCGTGGTATACACCTTGTCTGCCGCAGCAATCAGTCCATTTTCTGTGCCATATTCTACCAGCTCTGAAATCAGATGCTTTATCATACCACCACCTCCTATTCTGCCTGATATCCGTCCGGATGAGCCTTGTGCCATTTCCATGCAGTGTCAATAATGGTTTCCAGCTCTGCATACTGTGGTTTCCAGCCAAGAACACGCTTTGCCTTCTCACTGGATGCAATCAGGGTAGATGGGTCGCCAGCACGACGCTCCTCCTCCTTGGCAGGAATTGGATGCTTTGTTACTCTTCTGGCTGCTTCTACTACCTCCTTGACTGTAAATCCAACACCATTGCCAAGGTTGAAAATGCTGCTCTCCCCACCATCACAGAGGTACTTCATGGCAAGAATATGTGCCTGTGCCAAATCATTTACATGAATATAATCCCGGACACAGGTGCCATCCTTAGTGTCGTAATCGTTTCCAAATATGGAAATGTACTCCCGCTGGTTGTTTGGCACCTGCAAAATCAATGGAATCAGGTGGGTCTCCGGATTATGTGCCTCCCCGATTTTTCCGTTTGGATGGGCTCCACATGCATTGAAATACCGAAGGGAAACAAAACGAAGCGGGTGGGCAAGGGATGTCCAGTGAAACATCTTCTCCATGGACAGCTTCGTCTCACCATAGCAGTTGGTAGGCAACGTTCTGTCTGTTTCTACAATTGGAATGTTCTCCGGCTCTCCATAGGTTGCTGCGGTAGAAGAAAATACAATCTTATCTACATGGTGTGCCACCATGCTTTCTAACAACACTTCCGTTCCACACAGGTTATTGCTGTAATACTTTAATGGGTCTCTCATGCTCTCCCCAACCTGGGAGCTGGCAGCAAAATGGATGACACCATCAATGTGTTCCTTTTCAAATACAGAATCCATAAATTTACGGTTGCGGATATCACCTTCATAAAATACTGCCTCAGGATGTACTGCTTTCCGAAATCCTGTCTGTAGATTATCCACAATGACAACCTCATATCCTTCATCAATTAATTCATATACTGTATGGGAACCGATATATCCGGCTCCACCTAACACTAGAATACGCATGCTAACATCTCCTTTTTAAACCTCTATTCCACCATATTTACGAATCTTTAATATACTGCAGGCTCCATCACCAAATATTCGATTCATAACATCACAATACGTTGCAACCGCCTCGTTTTTAACAAAAGCCTGAATCGTTCCGGCAAATCCCCCGCCATGCACACGGCATACACCATCGTCCTTAAGTGTCATCTCGCTAAGCTGCAGGGCAAGCGACACATTCTGCTGCTGCACATCACTATTGGAATATACATTTTGCAGATATTTAAAGGAAGAATTACCAGATGCCTCAACCAGCTTCAGAAAAGTGCTGATATCCTCTCTTTTTAACGCTTCCACTTCCTGCCCAACACGTTTATTTTCATTGATAAAATGCAAGGCACGAAGCACACTCCTGTCTCCTGTCTCAATCCGCAGCTTAGGCAAATTCTTTATGATATCTTCCTCTGAAACGGTCCGAAGCACATCTTTCCCAAAGAAAGCAGCAACCCGCTTCATCTCTTCCGGCACGGCTGCATAATCCGCTGTCAAATCAGCATGGGAACCCTTGGTATCCGTAATGCACAGACTATATCCATATTGGTTTAAATCAAAGGCAATCCGCTCTACCTTCGGCTCCTCAGGATTTAAAAAATCCACATGTACCAGACTGCCTGTTGCACATGCCATCTGATCCATCAGACCACACGGCTTCCCAAAATATACATTTTCCGCATACTGTCCAATCATAGCAATTTCCGTAGAGGAAATGCATCCGTCGTTGTACAGGCAGGAAAGAATTGTCCCGATCACCGTTTCAAAGGCTGCAGAAGAAGATAGCCCTGCCCCAATCAGCACATCACTCGTAATATAACTTTCAAAGCCGCCTATCTGATAGCCTCGCTTCTTTACCCCTGCTAACACTCCTTTTACCAATGCTGCTGTTGTTTCTTTCTCTTCTTCGATAAGTCCCAACTGTTTGATATCTATTACAATCTCATCGTAGCCGTCTGATACTACCCGCACAACATCCTGTGCCAATGGTCTTGTTACTGCAATGGCATCTAAGTTAATGGATGCCGCAAGAATCTCTCCATGCTGATGGTCCGTATGGTTGCCTCCAACCTCACTTCTGCCCGGTGCACTGTAAATGACTACAGGACCTTCTCCATATTGTGCTTCAAACCTTTCAATTGCTTTGGTGTAGCGGTCTTTTTGATAGGAAATCTGCCGTTCATCTATATAAATATCTGCCAGACGTTGATTATATCCGTCGCCTTGAAGCTCCTTTTTCCATTCTGTAGTTGATTTCATATTACCGCCTCCTTTTATTTCAATTTCAACCTTATCTGCTCGCTGTGATAGTCCTCCATCACAAAAGGTAACGGTATTCCCACTTCCATCAATACATCAGAGGAATATTCCTTTGCTGTAGCTTCATCCACATAGACCGCATGCTCTTTCAGCCCCTTTAGCCTTACAAAGATTGGGGGCATATTCCCCTCTATCTGAAGCTGTACTGCACTAAACAAACACTCTGACTGGTCCTTTGCTACCATCGCCCACGCTGCAACTGCTTCCTCAAAGGGATTGCTAAGACGGTAATAGGTTCCATCAAAAATCAAGGCCTCCAACTCCTTATACCGTTCTACCTGCTGCCGGATTTCCTTTTTATCATCAGCACTCAGCTTCGATAAGTCTAATTCGTAACCAAAGGCACCTGCCATCGCTACGACACCTCTGGTTCTCAATGAGGTAATACGACCTGTCTGGTGATTCGGAACCGCAGATACATGTGCTCCTACTGCGGATACCGGATAACCAAAGGATGTGCCATATTGAATTCTTGTGCGGTTAATTGCATCCGTATTATCGCTGCACCAGATTTGTGGCGTATAATATAACATACCCGCATCAAACCGTCCGCCGCCACCGCTGCATCCCTCAATCAGAATGTCCGGGTAATTCTCATGCAGCCGCTCTAATACATCATATAACCCTAACATATAATCATACAGCACCTCTCCAGACAACCGCTCTTCATGGGAATACACATCACAAATACTACGGTTCATATCCCATTTGATATAATCAATTGCATTGTGATCCAAAATCGCCTTCATCTGTCCATAGATATATTCCACAACCTCTGCCCTTGAAAAATCTAATAAAAGCTGGCTTCGCCCCCTGACCGGATTCCTTCCCGGAATCGTCAGCGCCCAGTCTGGGTGTAAGCGGTATAAATCACTATCCTCATTCACCATCTCCGGTTCAAACCAGATACCAAATTTCAGTCCCTCTTTATTGATGCCTTCAATCAGCTTACTTAGCGGCATTCCAATCTTTTGCTCATTCACATACCAGTCTCCAAGCCCACTGTAGTCGTCATCCCGTTTGCCAAACCATCCATCATCCATTACAAGCATATCCATACCAAGCTCTGCCGCCTCCTTCGCAAGCGTAAGCAGATTATCCGCATGAATATCAAAATACGATGCTTCCCAACTGTTAATCAATACCGGACGTGGCTTAAGCTGATATTGCCCACGGCATACATGATACCGGATACACTGATGCAGCTGTGACGACAGCTCCTGAAATCCGTTATCACTGTAGGTACAGATAACCTCAGGAATAATCCATTGCTTACCCGGCTTGATACGGTAACGAAGCTGCTCTGATTCCAGACCCATCAGCATTCTCGTCTGGTTCATCTGGTCTTTCTCAACACCTGCTTCAAATCCACCACTATACACAAAAGACATGGCATAACACCGTCCGTTATCTTCCGTAGCCTCCTTATCTGCTAAAATCATCATCGGATTATACTGGTGGCTCGATGTTCCCCGC
Source organism: Lachnospira sp. (assembly GCA_017621205.1). Lineage (GTDB taxonomy): Bacteria > Bacillota > Clostridia > Lachnospirales > Lachnospiraceae > NC2004. The sequence goes on along the minus strand of JAGATQ010000027.1, from coordinate 106,898 downwards.
CGGCTTCCAATTGTTACTGCATGATGCCCAAGTCTCGTACGCTCATACTGTCGTTCCATTGCATGTCTGCCATGGAACGTGATGACATCAAAATCCCCGGTAACAAAATCCAGACATGCAGAAGCTGCTTTATCAACCGTCACTGTTTCCCCGCCTTTATTTTCTACCAGTACACTCCGGGTAATACAATCAATCTCTGGCAGCACACCGTAAAGCAAGGTCACCTCCACCTGTAACACGGAATCCCTAAGCTTAATTTCCAGTGTGTCTGCCTGTGACTCCCCGGCATACACTGCCGGGAGCCCCTTTAAACTATATTTTCCCTTAACTATTTTGTGGGAGACATACCGGAAATCACATCCCTTGGTTCCCTTAGCATCCTCGAGGGAGAGTGCCACACTGCGATAATCCCCTGTCCCTCTCACAGGAAATTCCTGTGGCAGTACATCCATGGAATAGGTACGGTCCCTGTCAGCATCATAAGGATTTCCAGAAAAACCACGGTCCGCATAGGTCAATACCGTATCAGCATTCTGCTCTGTTCTTCTCCCATAATATAGATGTAATAAATAACCATACATATCAATCTTGATTTGATAGTCCGAATGTAATGTCGTCAGATGAAATATACGGTTTTGTTCATCAAAATAAATACTCATGATAGCCTCCTTAACTTACAAAAACTACTTTACTGCTCCACTAACTACACCACTTAAAATCTGCTTCTGGCATATTACATAGAACAATACAATTGGCAATAATGCTAACAAATAAGATGCAAAGGCAAGATTATAATTCGCACCAAACTGTGTCTGGAAAGACAACTGTGCCAGTGGCAGCGTATTCTTAGAACCAGACATAATAACCAACGGTGTCATAACATCATTCCATGTTCCAAGAGCGGTTAGAATCGCCACCGTTGCATGCATTGGCTTCATAACCGGAAACACAATACTCCAATAAGTTTTAAAGGTCGTTGCACCATCTACATAGGCAGCCTCCTCTAAAGCAAGAGGAATATTCGTAAGATATCCCGAGTAAAGCAACACATTCATTGGCATATAAAAAACAGTATATAAGATAATTACTCCAAGCATATTATCTAAATGCAACAGTGATGTCTGCTTTACCAGCGGCATCATCAAAATCGCAAACGGTACAAACATACCACTTATAATATAAAAATAAACAAGCTTATAACCCTTATTCTTTGCTCTCATGCGTCCCAGCACATAGCCCAGCATGGAGTGCAGCAGGATAGAAATTGCCACCGTTGCAAGCGTAATAATCAAACTGTTACCAAGGGAATTCCAAAAATCTGTTACCTCCATGGCTTCCCTAAAGTTTGACAAGCTCCATGTTTTCGGCAGTGACAATATACCTTTAATGCTATTCGTCATTTCAGATGGCTGCTTAAATGCAATCATTACCGTCATGTACAACGGAAAAATAACCGTACTTAAGCCCAGTATCAGAAGCACCGTAACGGGCCAGTTCACCTGCTTGTTAGCACTTTTTCTGGCAGCCCGCTTTTCATTACGGATTCTTTTTTTCATCTCCTTGTACATATCCTGCTCAGCCTTCTCATTGGTATTCTCACTCACATTATTTTTCGCTTCCTGCGTTTTTTTGACATCCTTATTTTCCATTACAACTGCTCCTCTCTCTTATTGGTAAAGCTCATCTGCATCACCGAAATCACCACAATAACTACAAAGAACAACACTGCATTGGCACTCTGGAAGCCAAACTGACCACCCGACATACCATTCTTATAAATCAGATAAGAAATGGATTCTGTACTCTGGGCAGGACCACCACTTGTCATCGCCACAATCTGGTCAAATACCATTAGGAAATTCTTCATACAGAGTACAAGATTTATACTAAAAAACGGTAAAATCAGAGGAAATGTTAAATGCTTAAAGCTGCTCCATCCGGTAGCACCATCAATGGCACCTGCTTCATAAACATCCTCCGGCACCGTCTGCAAACCGGAAATATAAATAATCGTATTCATGGCAATTGCCTGCCATGCACACACAATCATAATTGCTACCCATGCCCATTTGGAGCTTGCCAGCATACTCACCCCTTCTCCTCCAAGGAGCTTTGAAAATGCCGGAACAATATAGGTAAAAATATAACTGAAGATGTAACCAACTACCAAAGCACCCAGCACGTTCGGAACAAAATAAAAGCCTCTGAGGGTACTCTTAAATTTGATTTTTCCATTCAGCCCTAACGCCAGTGCAAGGCTTAATACATTCGTCACAATGGTAGCGACCAACGCCAGACGGAAGGTAAACAAATAAGACTTTCCAGCCCTGACATCAGTAAATAAATCCGCATAATTCCGAAGTCCTACCCAGTCAAAGTCACCGTATCCCCGGAAATTGGTAAAACTGTACATTACACCTTGAAGCAGTGGCAGCGTGTTAAACAGGAAAAACAAAAATACAATTGGGATTGTAATTAACATAAAGGTCTGCTTCCTATCTAAACGACGACGGGGCTTTTTGGGTGTCTCTTCCTCTGAAACATGCTCCTCTGCCAGCATATCCTTGTTCTCTTCCATAGACTCTAAATTTTTCTCTTCCATTGATTTCCCCCCTCCCTATTTGCTGTGTTCCTTCTCATACTGCTCAACCTTGCGAATCGTATCACGGTTATAACGAATCCAATCCTTATCGAATTTTTTCAAAAATGCTTCCTTATCCTTACCAATTAGATACGTCTGTATCATTGCATCAACAGACATTTCTGACGGATAATGATGGTCGTGGAAATCTGCCATTTTATCTTCTTCAATATAGCTTTTCACTCCGGAAAGCATCTTCGCAAGAGAGAATTCCTCGTCCTTACATGGCACCGCATTCTGGTCGTCCAGATAAGCCTGCATATTATCATGGTCTAACAGGAAATCCAAAACCTCGTATGCTGCCTCCTTATTGGGGCTTTCCTTCGTAATACAAAACTGTAAATCAATACCGGAATTTAACACATTATCTTCTGCATTATCACTCGCTGGCATCACAAAGGAATCTACATTAATATCCGGATTCACCGATTTAATCTGTGGCACTGCATAGCTTCCGATGGTATACATTGCTGTCTCTCCATTGGCAAAGGCAATACAGGCATCATTATAGCTATAAGCAAATGGCCCTGATTGTCCATAGGGAAGCAGTGCAGCAATCTTATCTGCAACCTCGTCGTATGCCTCCTCATAGGTTGCCTCCTTCCTATTTACCTGTGCACTGATATCTGCATCTGCAAGACTTACTGCCAATGCATTCCACGGTGCAAGACAGGTCCAGGTATCACGGAAGCCAAAATATAGCGGCTGAATATTTTGTGACTCAATCTCTTCACAAAGACGCATAAACTCGCTCCAGGTGGTAGGAATTTTCCATCCATGCTCCTCAAACATATCCTTGTTATAAAGAACACCTGCAGCATTTGCCACATAGGGAACACCATATATCCCCTCTGTCGGAACAAACTCCAATCCCTCTAAAATATCAATATACGATTGCTTAATTGATTTTAATCCGGGATAATCCGACACATCAGATAAAATTCCCGCATCCACGAAATTGGAGTAATCCATATCCCCGCCAATTCCGATAATATCAGGATAATCTTCTCTGACAAAACGTGTTTTTAATATCGTCATGGCGTCGTTCGGAGATTCAATCTTAAGCTTTATATCATCATGTGACGCATTAAATTCCTTCTCTAATTTATCAAAGAATGATACCGCTTCTCTTTTATACTGAACAATTGTAACCGTTGTTACACCATACCTTTCCTGTGTAGAACCACAGCCTGTAATAAGACCTGCGAGCATAAGCACACATGCAAATAGTGCTGTGTTTTTCTTAATTTTCTTCTTCACGTCGCATTCTCCTTTCTTCTTTTTTACGAAAACAAATGCATTTGTTCAAGCTTGTAACCTCATTATATATCCCATTTTGCGTTGCATAAATGGTGGAAAACTACATGTTTTATACCATTTTTCTTTTTTCTGTTTTTATATTGCATATCATCTAGCATTTTGGTATATTTAATGCAAGGAGGGCTAGCTATGAGTGATTTTCAATTTTCCATTTTCCCAAATGAAAACTTTGTTGACCTGTGTTTGTATCAATTCGGTAAGGAAAAAACAACTCCTGCACACTCTTTTGGTCCTGCTGCCAGAAATCACTATCTATTTCATTATGTCCTATCTGGCACCGGATTATTACTGGCAGATGATGCTAATGGCAACACCAGAAATTATCATATTAAAAGTGGACAAGGATTTATGATTTTTCCCGGTCAGATTACTACCTATATTTCAGACAAACAAATCCCATGGGAATATACATGGCTTGAATTCGATGGACTCAGGGTAAAAGAGGCGTTAAGCATTGCCGGCTTATCTGTGAATGAACCGGTTTACCGTGCCCGTCTTAAAGATTTGCGGGAAACCATGAAGGAAGAAATGCTCTATATTGTTGACAATGGTAAGGCATCCCCGTTTCATTTAATTGGGCACCTCTATCTGTTTTTTGATGCAATGATCCGCTCCATCACACCGGAGCAGAATACCAATGCCAAACGGTTACAGGATTACTATATCCGTGAGGCACTCACCTATATAGAACAGAATTTTCAAAATGATATTTCTGTGGAGGAGATTGCCAAGGTCTGTGGTCTGAACCGCAGCTATTTTGGTAAGCTATTTAAAGACGCAACCGGCAAAACCCCGCAGCAATTTTTACTGTCTTACCGCATGATAAAAGCAACGGAGCTGCTAAAGCTAACCAAGCTATCCATCGGTGATATTAGCTGTGCCGTAGGCTATGACAACCAGCTGCATTTTTCAAGGGCATTTAAAAAGCTATATGATAAATCACCAAGGGAATGGAGAAATGAGAATAGGGTGTTTTAGACTTGTAATTACATGGAAAATCATTTAAACTATAGTATATATAACAGTAAGAAAATTGCCCAATTTAAATGATTCCTATTTTAAATTTTTGCAAGAAATTTTGGGCGTAGAGATAGGTAGGTGTATTAGATTATGTATCATTGTCATCTTCATTTTTACTTCATAGGGCAAAGGTGTAACGTTTTTGATGCTGCTAAAGAGCAATTACCACTAGAGCATTTTTCCCATGAATTTTCGGAAAGCCTCTCTCCGGACAACAATTTAATAAAACAGGCGAATATCATTCTTGCTAATATAACAGAAACAGATGTCAAAGACATGTTACAGACCATAACGAACGCCATGTGCGAGAACACACAGCTTATTCTCCTTGCCGGGCAAAATCAGATTGCAGACCTTACAGATTTCCTGCCAGAGATTACAGACATCTGGCCTCTTCCCATGCAAGAGGAGGAGATTCGCTTCCGCCTTTTAAAGTGGCAACAGACCTATAAGATGAGTAAGGATTACTGGCAGACGAATCAATATTTTGAATCTACGATTAACAGCAGTCCAAGTCTCGTCTGGTATAAGGACAAGGACGGCATACATAAAAAGGTAAATGACAGCTTCTGTAAAACGGTTAACAAGACAAAGGCACAAGTAGAAGGCAGAGACCATTTTTACATTTGGGATGTAGACCCAAACGACCTAGCGAATGATGGTTATGATTGTTCTTCCTCAGACCGCGAGGTTATGCAGAAAAAGAAGACTTTAGTATCGGAAGAAACTGTAAAAACAGGAGATGGCGAAAAACTCCTCACCACCTACAAATCCCCACTATATGATATAGACGGAAGTATCATGGGAACTTTAGGAGTAGGAATAGACGTAACTCAGGAGCGTACATACGAACAGGAGATTATTAAGAAAAATAATACATTGGAGACTATTTTCACTACCTTAGACTGTGGTGTACTCTGTCACACAATAGATGGCAAACAGATTTTGAAGGTAAATGAAGCTGCTCTGAAGATTCTGGGCTATGAATCCCAGGAGGAGTTAGTTGCAATGGGATTTAATATTGTAGCCCCCTCCGTTTTGGATGAAGACAAACCAAAATTAAGGGCTTGCATAAAAACACTCGAAAAAAAGGGAGACAGTGTCAGTATCGAGTACCGGGTACAACATAAGGACGGTAAACTACTTTATATTATGGGCAATGTAAAACTTGTAGAAGAGGATGGTGTTCTGTTTTATCAGCGTTTCCTACTGGATTGTACAGCCCAGAAGCTAAAAGAACAAGAAAATAACCAGCAACAGGCAGATTTATTACAAGCTCTCAGTACCGATTACAGCCTTATTTTCTATTTTGACTTAAACACTGGCATGGGACGTTCACTGCGTAATAATGATAGTGGCAGCTTTGTGTTTGATTCTGAGAAGACAAATGAGATTCCCTTAGAGGAAGGCATGAAACGCTACATAGATACCTTTGTTCACGAAAATGACCGGGGGTTACTCCGAAAGGCAACCTCACTAAAACAGCTCAGAAAAGAACTAGAAGAGAAAGAACTATATTATGTAAATTATCGTACAACACAAAATAATGAAATAGAATATTATGAAATGAAAATCGTACGGGCAGGGTCATGGTCAACAAATCATGGTATTGTCCTCGGATTGCGCAATGTGGACGAGGAGACGCGTAACGAGATGGAACAGAAGAATTTGTTAGAGGAGGCCTTATTACAGGCGAACCGTGCCAACAAGGCAAAGAGCGTTTTCCTCTCTAATATGTCCCATGATATAAGAACGCCAATGAATGCGATTATCGGATTTACCACCCTTGCCACAGACCATATTGATAATAAGGAACAAGTTAGGGAATACCTCAATAAAATTATGACATCGGGTAACCATCTTCTAAACCTTATTAACGACGTTCTGGATATGAGCCGGATAGAAAGCGGCAAAATGCAGCTTGAAGAGGAAGCATGCAGCCTGTTAGATATCATTCAGGGACTTAGGAATATTGTACAGGCGGACATTCGTGCCAAACAGCAGGAGCTTAATATTGATATGACAGATGTTTTAGAAGAAAATATCTATTGTGACAAGCTACGACTGAATCAGGTACTGTTAAATTTACTGAGCAATGCAATAAAGTACACGAAAGCACAGGGAACTATCAACCTAAGTGTCAGCAAGCAGCCCGGAGCCCCGGCTGGTTATGTCTATTATGAATTTTGTGTTAAGGATACCGGTATCGGTATGAGCAAGGAGTTTCTCTCCCATCTTTTTGAACCCTTTGAACGGGAGAAAAACACCACTCTTAGCGGTATTCAAGGTACTGGTCTTGGTATGGCAATTACCAAAAATATAATCGAATTAATGAATGGCACTATTGAAGTAAAAAGTGAATTAGGAGTTGGAACAGAGATTACTGTCACCTTTGCCTTCCGTCAGAATCTGAATGCCAAAGAAACCGAAGCACATTCAGAAGAAACAAATAGAATGTCTGAAGAGGCACAACACCAGAAAAAATCGGCGATTTCCCAAACCCACCGCATCCTGCTAGTAGAAGATAACGAACTAAATCAGGAGATTGCAGTAGCAATCCTGGAAAGCTCCAATTTAGAGGTAGAGGTTGCGGAAAATGGACAGATAGCACTAGATAAGCTAAAACAGTCCACACCCGGATATTTTAATCTGGTACTGATGGATATTCAGATGCCGGTCATGAACGGCTACGAAGCTGCCCAGGCTATCCGGAATCTCGAAGATAAACAGCTTTCCTCTATACCAATCCTTGCTATGACTGCCAATGCCTTTGAAGAGGATAAAAAGAAAGCATTGCAGTGCGGAATGGATGGCCACATCGCAAAACCGATTGATGTTGATAAATTATTTGAGGCTATGGGCGGTCTGTTAGGAACCTGACCTGCCCCGCCTCCTTTTCTCGTACAGATACTCGGCAGCAAATTGTGTCTTGGTGACATTAAATGCCTTCTCCAAGGGATAGAGGAAATAGGAATCATCCTTTGTAGAAAGTACAAAACACTGCCCTCTTCCCCGGTAATCATACTCCGTATGAATTGAGGACAATGCGGCTGTCTGAAAAAGCAGCCGCTTTTCTTCTTTATCTATATAATCCGTAAAGGTAAGTACAAAGCCTTTTTCATCATGCCGGATATGTCCCTCTCCACAATCAATAAAGTTTTTGGCATTGGGAAGCGCATGAACAGCTACCTTCATATCCAGCAGATACTCTCCTCTGTCAATTTCTTTTTCTACCAAGTCCCGCTCCCATTCATACCAGTCAGGAATATAGACCGCTGCTCCCGTTTTATCCTCCACCAGTGTTCCATATTCATCCATGGTCCAGCTTGTACCACAGCAGCTACACATAAGCTTGTCCTTTTCTGATTGCATGCTGTATTCTGTCTTACAGGAATAACATTGATATAATGGCAAATGTAAGCCCTCAGCACGTTCATGATAAGTTATCTTAAGCCCTGTCTCCCGCTGCCACTTATATTCATCATAAGAAAGCAGCTCGGAAATCCTGTCGTAGATTTCCTGCACCGACATATTGTCAATATCCTTAACCGTCAATGCATAGGTCATATCTGTATGCAATCTTGCCTCCCGCCTCTTTGTCAGATTCCAGATTGGTGACTGCAGATAATTCCCCTTCATATTCAGAGTCACTACCGGAACCCTTAACAGCTTGATAAGCTTCGCAACAGAAATGGGGAGTTTGGAGGAGGTACCGACATTGGCATATCTCGCCTCTGGATATAACACCAATATTCCCTTCCGTTCCATAACCCGTTTTATATTTTTAATCAATGAAAAATCGTCTACAAATTTTCTTGTTCCGAGACACCCCGCCTGTCGGTAAATCCATTCTCCATAATTTTCAAAGCCCTCAAGCTCCGACACATAGTTTGCCCGATAGGGAAACAATGCCAGAGGGGTTACGAAAAAATCCGTAAACGAATGATGTGTCCCTAGTACAAGAAACGGCGGCTTTATCCCCCGCTTATCGGATTTAACGATACGCAGTCTCGCCGGCAGAGTAATGAGAAAGCAGCCAATCCATATTATGGGCATGGCAAACAGATTCTGCTTCGGCGGTTTCTTTTCCCTATCAAACGGCTTCGTGTCAGGATTGACAAAGACATCCTTTCTCATATACCTTCTGATGGGTGCCACCCTGCTAAGCAGATAATATAAGATACCTGTCCCCAATAAAGAACAGCCTGTCGGTGTAAACCGGAAGAAAAAGCCACTATGAATTACTCCCGTTACCGGGTTATAAATCAACAGAGATATGGCAATACCAGCCACAAGACAAAACAAGCCCACAATATTAAATCCACCTGTATACTCATAGCTGTTATGTCCTTTCAATTCGTATGCACTGTAAAAATCCAGTCTTTGTTTTCTGACAAAGAAAAAGTCTACAAAAAGCAATGCCGCTAATGGTGCATACACACAGGCACTTATCGTTAAAAATGCTCCAAAATACTCTACAATTTTTCCCCACACACAGAGAATCCCCACATACAACCCTAGCAACAGTACTAATATCCTGTAATCCACCTTCTTAAAGGTGGATTTTAGCATCACTCCATAGATATAAGAGCCTACCGCCTGCGTTCCAATATTGGCAAATGCCACCAGTAACAGAGATGTCAGACCAAGGGCAGGAACAGATAGCGTTGCCATCATAACCGTCGGATCATCTATCATCTTTCCTGTTACATATTCCATGGCAATCGCCATAACTGCACCAACCACGACAAAGAACGAACCTGCCAGTCCCTGTCCCAATACTCCGGCATAATAGCCCGATTTCTCACTTTTACAAAGCCTTGGTATCTCTGCCATTCCTCCTACCAGAGTAATGACAAAGGCAAAATTAGCCTCAATGGAAAGTATATAAGGAATAATGGAATCAGAGTGCTTTGTCTCCTTTGGTACATACTCCCATATCACGGAAGCTGGCACAGAGGTAAATCCTACGATTACCACGATGATTCCCACCACAAGCAATGCTGGAACCAGTATCCTCGTTGCCCATGTAATAGTCTTAACCCCCCGGTAAGCAAGAATCGTTCCCAATATGACACAGCAAAGCGCCAGCATGAGATGGCTTCCCGCCGGAAGCTCTATATGAAACAATGCCGCTAAAGAATTCATGGAGGATGCAAACAAGTCACAGCACACTGCGTACCATGGAAAATTAATCAGGATAATAACAATGGTCATAACCTTGACGCCCTTGGTTCCAAATACGCCCCTGAGCCATATCCATATATCTATTCCATATCGCACAGATAAAATAACCGGAAGCTGGTAAATCATCAGCATCAGAATTGCTCCGAAAAATGCCCCGATTAACAGTTGCTTAAACCCTACCAAAGTAGCCAGGTAAGAACCCTGTGTATAGCTCCATGTCGCAATGCAGTAGCCCGACAATACCAACAGTGCATCTATAAAGCCATATTTTTTCTCTTTTCCTGTAACCGGAAGAATTCCAAGATATGCTTCCCGTTCCATTTGCTCATCTATGTTTTTCATAGTCTTTTTTCTCCTGTCAGTCAATACATATTTATCCGCATTGTGTTATATAAAGGCTCCTGCTGCCACTGCAACCAGACAGGCTACCACGATAATGCCTGCCGTTATATAATCTCTTCGTGTCATCCTGTTTACCTTTTTATTACTCTCCTCAAGGTTCTCTATCCTGCGAACCAGTTCCTCTTCCCACTGCTTTTCTGATAAGTCTTTCTGCTTCATGAGTTGCTTTCTTCCTCTCTGTTTTTTCTCTCTGTTTTTTCTCTGGTCATTGCAAAACAATTTACAGTACTGCTTCTAAAACAAGTCTGCAAGCTGGTTATAGGTATAGGTATAATCTCTTATAAAGATATCCACAGATAACTTGCGGGTATTCACTACATAGACATAATAACACTCATACCATTGACCATCATAGGAGGTGAGACGATAATTATATTTTAATACGCCCGATTCCCCCTCCTTTAAAATAAATGCAGTCTCATTAAGTGTATTGACCCGACCCGAGAGCTTCGCCCCCTTTACATATAAATCCTCATTGCCTCCCCGTCTCCTTGGCAACCCCCGGTCACCATCGAACCATTTTATCCGATAGCATTGCTCTGCTTCCTCTACGATTTCTATACAGGGAATTGCAAGCTTATCAGCACTTAAAAACGCTCCCTTGTCACGTCTGATACGGTTGTTCCGGTATTGTGCCATTTTCTGCTCATGCTCTTTTCTGCCAGTAAAGGCTGTCCCAATATTCTCTTCATATAATTGCTTCTCCAGCGTTTCACAAATTTCTACATCATATAGAATCTCTTCTCCCTGCTGCAGGTAATTACATTTTTTTACAAAAATTCCTTCACCCGATAGTGCGACATCCGGCTCTATCATAACTGGCTTATAGTATTGTTGTCTTTGCCGGGAACCAGCTGGGGTACGGTTCTCCTTGGCCCACTGCATTTTAATATATAAAATTGCCAGCATACCTTGTCCTTTCCTGTTTACCTCTTATATAACACATATACATCGCCGTCTACAAAGCCAATACCAACCGCCTCATACTGTTTCAGCTTATCTGCATAGTCCCCCTCTGAGAGATATTGCATAACCAGTTCTTTCCCTTTCTCCAACACTTCTTCCCACTGTGTGTCCTCCTGCCATGTAAACAAATCCTCACCTGTCGTAAATAATTCCTCGCATACCCAGTCCTCATCCTCTTCGTCAAAATATTCTGTGGCAACGAGTTGGATTGACCAATGATTACCTGTATCCTCATAGAGATTAAAATTTATAGCTGCTGCATCCTCTGGTAATTCCTGTTCTAATACTTCATTTAACCATTGTTTAAATTGATGGTACATAATTGTCCTCTCCCTTTATATAAAATTATTTTTTGAAAACATACTTCTGGTTTCTGCTTCGTGGTTTATCAATTACTGCTCCCTGCAAAAAGCCACAAATTCTTCTACTACGTCCAATGGATTTGCCTTAAGATTTTGTATAGCGATTTCCTCATAATATTCCAATTCATGAATTAACACCGGAATCCCCCTGCCAAATTGTTCTTTAATAAAATTGGATTCATGGAGCTCTTTAACCACTTCAATTAACACCTGTATAAAAGCCTCCGTAATACCCTCGTATAAACTTCCCTCCGGTTCTTCCTCAGCTTCAAACATTTCTTCATATGTAAAATAAGTATACCCCAAATCCTTAATCCACTGTTTTACATAGGACTGTGTTTCTCCTGTTCCAAAAGACATCTCTTCATTCTGTAACCAGAATGCATAATTCCATTTTGCTTCCTGTTCTCCATCCGCATTCGGTATTTCTGCCTGAAATTGCTTCGTTGTATTATATCCTAATACTACAACCGGTTCACAGGGATTATCATCCCTATCATATACAAATAACGATACTGCATATATATCCGACTTATCCCATGTCGCTATCTTATTTTTTATTTGTTCTGATAATATTTGTTTCATTTGCTCTCCTCCTTGTTATAGTTTGTATTGAAATAATTGCTAATTTCTTACTTGTCTAATAAAAATATTTTATCAAATTCCCCATCAAAAACCAATAACATTTTATAAACAATCAATTAAACCACAACGGAAATCAAATACCCCACGGAAACGAAAGCTGCCAGGGCACCTGCTTCCCATCTTTATAGTAAACCGTCGCTATATCCTCTGTATCCTTCGGTGTACCTATCAGATTGCTAATATACTCTTCCACCTCTGTGTTATCCTCTGCCAGCATCCCCACACCGCTAAGATACACACTTTCTTTTTGGGTCTTCCATTCAAAGGAATGAGGCTGTGTTACTTCAATACCAGTAAATGTAAATCGCTCCCTGTCAATTTCGATAACAATTTCCTCTTTTCTGTCTGTACTGCCACATCCTCTGGATTTACGAAATATTCCAGATAATCCTCCAGCGATACATCCTGTACCGTCCTTTTGTTTTTGGTTAAGGTTTTTTTCCAAAGTCTGATAGCAATACCTATAATATAATTTTTTGCCGACAGCAAATCCTGCTCCATATTTGACAGTTTTATTTTCGGCTGTATCTCTATCGTTTTTAAAAATGTATCCTGATACAAGTCATCTGCCTGCTCTTTACACCCGGTCAAATGCAGACAAAAACCATATATGGAATCACCATATCGGTCAAGTAACTGCTCCAGCTCTTTTGTGGTCACCCGGTAATCACCTCCTATATCAACCCCTCTATCATATACTGCCTCTTAATCAGAAAATGGTTCAGTAATTATTTGAAAAATTTTTACTATTGTTCACCTTACTGTGCAATATGTTCGATTATTAAAATCAAAAGCGTAACAGGCTACCTGGGTTTTGTAGCTTGTTACGCTTATGTTAATTCGGATAAATATTTTATACCAAACTCACTCTATATTTCCTCCATCAGTCTATCAAAATCACTTTTATATTCTTTATCTTGTATCACCCTATATTTTTCAAATTCACTCTCTGCAAATGCTTTAGCAATTTCCGCTGTAACACTTCCATTCCCCTGTAAAATTATTTCTTCATTTAATTCCAAAAATACATCGAGTTTCTTTGCCCAATCCTCCATTGTCATAGGTATTTTTTTCCTTGCCTGTCTTTCTGCATAATCTAAATACATAGAAACAAACTGATTCAAGTCTTTCATTTCTAACATAGATAAATAATTTTTTGCTATACTAACATCTGATTTTACAATTTTGCCATTAGGTGCATTTTTCCATGTTGTCAATCCCATGTGTTCTTTTTTATGGTCTGCTCTTTCTATAATAACTTCTGCTGCCGTATGTCCATGAATTGCGAAATGAAGTTTATTTTGTACTGTAGCAAAAAAATTTTTTGTAGTTTTTGCATCCTTTGAATAATCTACTGCCGTTGCATAAATGTCAGTTATTTTCTGATAGAATTTTCGTTCACTGGCACGAATTTCCCGAATTTCATCTAATAGATGCTCAAAGTACTCTTCATCAAAAATCTGTCCATTTTCCAACCGCTTCTTATCTAACACATATCCTTGGATTGTATATGTCCTTAACACCTGGGTTGCCCACTGGCGAAATTGTGTCGCCCTCACAGAATTTACCCTATATCCAACAGAAATAATAGCATCTAAATTATAAAATTTTGTATTATAGCTTTTTCCATCAGAACCAGTATGTCGGAATTTCCGACATACTGAGCTCTCTTCCAACTCTCCTTCTTCAAAAACATGTTTTAAATGCTCTGTAATGGTAGTTCTTCCCTTATCAAAAAGTTTTGAAATACCTTCTTGTGTGAGCCAAACAGATTCATCCTGTACTCTGACTTCTATTCCATCCTCAGATGATTGCATTGTAAATACAAGAAAATCAACCGTACTATTACGAATCTGAAATTTCTTTTCATTTTCATTCATTTATTGACCTCCGTATTCTGTCTCCCAAAATACCCTGCTCCAAGGCTTCTTATTCCAGACATACTTTCACCACCGTCTCCATATTCGGTCCCTGTGGAAACATATCCACACATCCCGCCTGAACGAGATGGTATCCCCCATTAAAAAACAGCTCCAAATCCCTCGCAAGAGAAGTAGGCTTACAGGAAATATATACAAGCTCTGGAATCCTGTATCCCATAATCTTCTTCAATGCCACAGGATGCAGTCCATCTCTCGGTGGGTCCAACACAATCATATCCGGCTGCTCACTAATCTCATCAAGCACCTTTAACACATCCCCAGCAATAAACTCGCAATTAGTAAGCCCGTTCAATTCGGCATTCACCCTCGCCGCTTCCACAGCCTCTAAAACAAGCTCCACCCCAATCACCTTTTTGGCCACCGGAGCCAATAGCTGGGCAATGGTTCCCGTACCACTATACAGGTCAAAAATAACCTTATCCTTCGTCTCTCCCACATAATCCCTTACCTTACCATAAAGCACCTTCGCTCCTAAGGAATTGGTCTGGAAAAACGAAAAAGGAGAAATCCGGAAGGTAAGGCCAAAAAGCTCCTCTGTCAGATAGTCCTTACCATAAAGAAGAATCGTTTCATCACTCTTCACCACATCAGCAACTCCATCATTCTTCGTCAGGAGAATTCCCCCGATACTGCCCGCAAGCTTAAGCTCACAAAGCTGCTTTATAAACGCATCGGTATCGATTTCCTCCTGTGTTGTCACTACCAGATTAATTAATAGCTCTCCAGTAGCAAAGGAACGTCTCACCACCAGATGCCTTAAACAGCCAACATGCTGCATTTTCTTATAAAAGGAATTACCCGTATGGCGAAAATGCTCCACCGTCACTTCCAGCACCTTGGCAACATCGGAATGAACCAGCTTACAGCTATCGGTATTAATAATGTCGTAGGTACTATTTTTCTTGTGCATCCCCAAGGCAAGCGGACCATCCTTCACCTCATCCCCAAAGGAAAACTCCATTTTATTGCGGTATCCAAAGGCAAGGGGACTGGCAAGCGGCTCCTCCATCGTCACATTTTCCCGCTCTAAAAATGGTCGCAGTAAATCTGCAACCATGTCATTCTTCATCCTCAATTGATTGTCATAGCTCATTGTCTGATAGGCACAACCGCCGCAGCTTCCAAAATGTGGACACTCCGGTTTCGCATCTTCAAGAGTGGAAGGAGTCATTACCTCCAGTAATGTCGCCTGACAATTATCCTTACGAACACGCTTCATCCGGACCCGGACCTGCTGCCCTTTTATTACACCCTTCACCATCGCCCTTCGGTCTCCAACCGTTACATAACCCTTGCCCGGAAAGCTTACGCTCTCCACATATCCCTCATAAATGTCACCCTTTTTCATGTCTTGTTATCCTTTCAAATAATTAAAAAAAATTCCCATATTTCTCCTTTAGGCTGGATTTTAGATATCCCAGCTTAAATTCCGGTTCCTTGGATGCCCCGTCAAGCTCCATAATCAGAAAGGTCTGCTTCCTGTCAGCCTGTCTTGGATAGGAAAGGCTTCCCGGATTTACTATCTTAACATCCTCATCCTTACCAAGATAAGGTACATGGGTATGACCAAACATCGCAATATCATAATGGTTTGCCAGTGCATACTCCCTAAGATGAGTAGTGCCACCATTGACATAAAAGCGATGTCCATGGGTTAACAATACACGGTATCCCTCAATATCAATTGTTTTCTCATAAGGCAAATCAAGGTTGTAATCATTATTGCCACTTACGAAATGCACCTGCTCCGGTGGACACTTGGCAATGGAACGAATATACTCATCACCACGTTCCACATCCCCAAGGTGAATCAACATATCAAACGCTCCCACCTGTTCCATAACCTGTGCAACATCGTCATTTCTTCCATGCGAGTCACTAATAATCAAAACCTTCATATCACATCTCCTTTTTATTACCCGAACAACTTACTACAGTGCCTTGCGAATCATCCGAAGAGCCTTTCCCCGGTGACTGATTTCATTTTTCTGCTCCGGGCTAAGCTGTGCCGTTGTACAACCATACTCCGGAACATAAAAAATAGGGTCATAGCCAAAACCACCCTCTCCGGCAATCTCAAAACCAATTTCCCCTTCAATTGTGGCACGCTCTACAACCGAATGTCCATCGGGAAATACTGCCGCAATCGCACAGACGAATCTTGCACTACGCTGCTGTCTCGGAACATCAGCAAGCTTTTCCAATATCTTTTTATTCTTGTAATCATACGAAGTATCATGTCCCAAATATCTGGCAGAATAAATACCCGGTTCTTTATTCAGGTAATCAATCTCTAAACCGGAATCGTCCGCTAACACAATGTCATCACACTGTTTGGCAATCGCAGCCGCTTTTAGCAAAGCATTCTCCTCAAAGGTACTTCCCGTCTCCTCTACCTCAAGCTCAATACCAGCTTCCTTCATTGAAAGTATTTCATAATCTAAATCGTGAAATACCTGTCTGATTTCCTTCATCTTATTCTCATTACCTGTCGCAAATATAATACGCTTACTCATGTTTCATTTCCTCCAATGCTTCTTCGACCACCTGTTCAATCGCCTCTGCTGCCCTTTTTTGCATACTGCCATTGCTAAGGGTAGCAGCATCGACGCTGTCCGATATAAAACCCATCTCTAAAAGACAGGCAGGCATCTTCGCTAAACGAAGTACCTTTAAATCTGCGCCCTTTATAATCCCTCGATTATCAAGACCAACCGCATGTGAAAAGGTGTTCTGCAGCTTTTCTGCCAGCCACTTACTATTATAGGGCTTACTGGCATCCTTCTGATTGTAGGCTGTCTCTACCCCTCTTGCCGCACCCTGCCAGCTCGTTAAAAAATTACAATGCAAACTGATAAAAAGGTCAGCATTAATATCATTTGCAAGTCCAATCCTTTGAGCCAGAGAATAATTCTCATCCTCCACCCGTGTAAAATAAACCATAATCTTCTTCTGTTTGATATAGTCATAATAAAGATAGTTGTTGACAGCATTAATAATATCTTTTTCTATGTAGGACTGGTTGTAGGTATAGGCACCATAATCCTCACCCCCATGTCCCGGGTCAATAACCACAATATCGTCATAATAATAACTTGGGCTTCCATACTTTACATAAAGCACACCATCCTCTATACAATAATGAAATGCAAATGTCTTTGAAAATGTTATGGCAAGCTTACCTTGTGTTACACCTTGTTTGTATTTCCATCTCTTCACATCGGTCATAAGACCCTCTGGTTCATGCGTTGAAAATTCCTCAAAATATTCTACCGGATAATAGATTGTCAGCCTTCGCTTCATATAGTCATCCTGGAATCGCAATTCCTCTGCTTTGATTCCCTCTGGCAAAACAATGTGAAACATATATCCTCGAAACAAAGAAAGCGCCTTTTTATCCGCCACAAAGGCTTGCCCCGGTGTAGCCTCACTCACCGTTGTTACGGTACCGCTCATTACAGAATAATCTATCTCATTTTTTCCATTTTGTCGATTCTTTTCGGTATCTGTCTCCTCACCAGCCGTCTCCATTACATCAACATATTCCGGATGCTGCCTTAAAAATTGTTTGTCAATTACACGATGCAGTACCAGCACTAGTGCAAATACCAGCAACATGATGAATACTATAAACACTGCAAGAACCGGGTGTTTTACCCATTTTCCCCTTTTTTTCTTCATGCATATCCAACCTCAAATCTATCTGAACTGTGTATCTCACAGAGTTATTGCTTCCTCGGCGGCTTTGGTCCCATAAACTGATAAAAATATGTCTTCATCATGCCATTATAAATTTTTCTGTTTTTTGTTGCATGGATACCAATATAGTGTTCCGCTTCTTCAAAAGCAGTTAACAAAAACATTGACCAGCTATCTAAGCTCTGATATACCCTGCCAATCTCCTGATACAAAGCTGGCATAGCCTCTTTTGTATTCAGACGTTCCCCATAGGGCGGATTCGATATCAAAAATCCATATTTTTTTCTATGACTTAAATCCTTTACATCTCGCTGTTGAAAATGAATCTGCTGCTCTACCCCGCATCGCTTCGCATTCTCCATAGCCGCCTTAACCGCTTCTGAATCGATATCATAGCCCTGTATCTCCATCTTAACATCCCGAAGCTGGCAATCATCCGCTTCCTCTACCGCCTCATACCAGCGTTTTCGCGGCACAATATGACTCCACTCCTGTGCTAGAAAGTCCCGCTCCCTTCCCGGTGCAATATTTGCCCCAATCATCGCCGCTTCAATCGGAAAGGTTCCACTGCCACAAAACGGGTCAACAAGTATTCTATCCTTATTCCACGGTGTCAGTAAAATCAATGCTGCCGCCAGTGTCTCAGTAACCGGGGCAGCTACCGTCGCCTTACGGTACCCCCGTTTATGAAGTGATTCCCCACTGGTATCCAAACCAATTGTCACCTCATCCTTCATCAAGGTCACTCTGAGGGGAAATGCCGCTCCATCCTCCTCAAAGTAAGAAACACCATATATCGGCTTTAGATGCTCCACCATTGCTTTTTTCATGATTCTTTGAATATCAGAGGGAGAAAATAACTGGCTCTTTATCGAATTCGCCTTCGCCACCCAGAATTTACCATTCTTGGGAATATATTCCTCCCAGTCAATTGCCTTCGTTTTTTCGAACAATTCATCAAACGTCGTCGCCCGGAAGGACGCTACCTTAATCAAAATCCGTTCCGTTGTCCGCAAAAACAAATTGGCTCTCGCAATCGCCTCATCGTCACCAATGAAAGTAACCTTGCCATCCTCCACCTTACTGATTTCGTAACCCAAATCATAGATTTCTCTTTTCAATACCGCTTCCAGACCAAAATGGCAGGGAGCAATTAATTCATATGTTTTCATGTACCTTGTATCACTTTCCATCTAAAAAATTACTTTGTAAAACTGTTGCATTTCAAGTCAAATCTTAAATCATATTATAACAGCCCCATTTTATAATTACAAGAAGGATTCGGTTGGTAAAAGGAGCATCATTTAAAATCTTTTTACTAAAAATAATTTTATTATATTCGTAATGGCATGGAATGGGAACACGCACTATTATTTGTTCCGGTGTCCGGGAATAAGTGTTTCTAGGATATTCCCATAAGGTACCATTTGCTGTCGCAACCGACGCAGATTCGCCATCCATGGCTCAGACTGCGTCTTTTCGGGACATCCAGTCCCGAAATTGCTAGTTTCAAAGGGGAATATCAAGAAACACTAATTCTCTTCCAAAGTCACAAATAATAGTGCGTGTTCCCATTCCATGCCTCCAAAGGTTACAAATAACTCTATTTTATAGAATAAGAGTTTTTAGCGATTAACCCATCCCTTGTTATATTGAATCAGCAATATAACTGTAACCGCCCAAATTCAAAAACAGATACAACCACTCTAACTACTTTGTTTATGATAAAGAAGCTTATCCCAACTTCAAGAGGCATAAAACCGCAATGTGCTATGAAGTTGTGACTTTGGAAGGGGGGATAAGCTTCTTTTCACTCAACAAAGATGTTAACTATTTGTTCATTTTTTTATCATATTTTTTCCATAACTCTGTTCTATGATAAGACTATGACATAGTAAGTTTTACTTTGATTTTTTCATTTCTTTTCTCCTTATCAAGAAGAGGCTGCCGCTCAAGTGCGACAGCCTCTTTTATTTAAGCTTCCATCTATATTGTTCTATCCATAAAATTGCTTATTTGTATACAATCCTCTGCGGTTATATGATATTGTGATAAAGACTCAGCATCGCATACTATATTTTTCAATGCTCTTAACAAATAACACTCTAATTTCAACAAGATTACCCGTTCCATCTTGCACAATGGGATATTGGCATACTTTTCCATTTGCAAATCAAAAAGCATATCATTAACATATTGTTCTGGTATATCAACAAATTCCCATACAATATACTCTAACCAGTCTTTAACCAGCATCGTTTTATATGCACAATTATAATGAATCAAATCCTGATTCTTTAATTCTGTTAAATACCTATTTTTTGACCTTAAAAACAAGATATTCTCTATCACTAAACGGACGGAAACATAAAGCAAAACTGTAATTAAAAAAATGTTATAATCAAAATGATGAGTTGTGTACAAAAACTGAATTATGAAAATAAATATAAAACCGATAAAAATAGGCAGCATATTTTTTAATAGGATAAACTGAATTTGAACAGGCAACGGCTTCGTATAGATAACCTTCCACATATAATCCCTTTTGTACCGGCTAAACAGATAGGACATAATTAATTCAGCAATGGCAAGCAGTATAAGAATAAGTATCTTATGCAAAGAAATCCTATAGTCTGGAATCTGAATTTCCTGTAACTCTCCCCAATGTTCAAGCTCCTGAATATCATCAATTACAGCATTGTCTAATAAAGTTAAATATAATACTGTAAATCCATCTTCATAGTTTTCCTGTTCATCATAAAAAGCGGGATTTAAAAGATAAACATTTCGATTATAGGTGGAAAAATCGACAAGCTCTCCTGTATCAATTGCTAAAACACTATTCTTTAACATACCAACAACTTTAAATGGTTTTGTATCGCCATTGTTCTCAATGTTTACCATATCATAGAGCTTCGCCTTGCCAGAAACCAAGATTACTTCCCCTTCATCATCAGAAAAACCATTGCCCGATTTCAATTCATCTGCTTTGATTGCAGGGGAATTTTTAGAATTACATAAAAATAACGAATCGTTTTCGGTTTCCTGCATTCCCGCCAAACTTCTGTATCCGTAATAGATCTCCTTTATCAATTTATTCTTTTTTAATTGGTCAATAAAATTAGTATAAATTTGTTTTTCTGCCCTCATCTGTTCTTCAATATTGTCATATTCTGCAGCGATAAATGCGTCATGGTTTGGTATGAATTGAATACATTGGTCATATTTTTGTAAGGCTGCATATTCTGCTTTCATAGAATAGACAGATACCAGTTGAAAAATCATGTAGAATATAAATAACAGCATTATGGTAGAAACAATGAATAACCCTTTGTGGTTTTTTAAATATATTTTGGTAAAATGAATCATATGCACTCCTTTTAAACACTATAAAGCTTTATCTATATAGATTAATAAGTTCGTGAATAACAAAATCGGATAAATAAAACAATGAACAGGCAAACCATAAATTCAGGAATCAGTATTTGAACCCAATACTCTTTAGAATTCTCTATGTTGTAAAACCAGATTAACGGATTCGTTTCACCTTTGTAAATAAAGCAGATAAACGCTTGATAAATGAATGTAAAGCATAAAGAAAAAACCGTTGACTTAACCAATTTCACAATCACATAATTAACCATGAGCAGACTTACCGTTGCTATTCCTATTCTCAACGTACTTAAAAATAAATAGGAATTAGAAATATAATGAATGATAAGAAAGGGTACTAATAATAAAAAATACTCTATAATGGAAAATAAAAAAATATATCCATGTGATTTGCAATATACACAATACAATCCTGAATCTGCCTGTTCAATATATTTTTGATATATCAAAATTGGAGTTAACACTCCTGAAATGGGAAAAATAAAAGAGAGATAAGGATTCGTAACAAGGTATCGTTCAGCAGCCGTTGCGTAGCTTTTAAACGCGAGATACTCAATAATCAGACATATTATCCCTGTAAATACCGGCATAAAAGAAAAGAAACCTAATATACGTTTGTCTGCCATATAGATTTTTAATAATTTTTTATCACACATAAATAACCATCCTCAGTCGTTGCTTCTCTTTGCGGGAAGGTTTGTATCGTTTCTGATACAATATTTATATACTGCTCATTTTCCATTTTAAATTCATTCACAATACTATAATTACCTTTTATCATCTTTGCAGATTTTTTTTGCAAAACATATGTCTTATTCTTAGCTATGTTTTTTAATTCATCAATGGAAAGTTCTGCCGCTATCTCCCCCTGACTTATAATCAGCAATTTATCGCAAATATCTTCTAAATCAGAGATAATATGAGAGGAAACAATCACAGTCCTGTCACTGGAAATATTCTCCAATATTCTTCTAAACCGGATTCTTTCTTCCGGGTCTAGTCCGGCTGTAGGTTCATCCATAATTAACACATCTTCTTCACCCATGATACATTGTGCAATTCCTACCCGCCTGACCATTCCACCAGATAACTGTGACATTTTTTTCTTTCTGTTATCATATAAACCGGTTTGTTTAAGGGCAACCGTAATCCTATCATCTTTTTCCTGCTGATTCAGATTTCGTAAGGTCGCAAGATAATCCATCATTTCCAGCACTGTTAAATTAGAGAAACCGACAAAGGTCTGTGGTAAATATGCTAATTTTGTTGAGTATTTCTTAGAATTAACATCAATGTCATCATAGGAAATAATCCCTTTTTTACTTTTTTCAATACCAGTAACAGCCTTGAAAAAAGTAGTTTTCCCTGCACCGTTCGGTCCAAGCAACCCATATATCCCGCATTCAAGCTGAAGGTTGATATCTTTTAAAACTTTATTTCTTCCATAACTTACATTTAAATTATTAACAATTAATTTTCCCATATCATTTCCTCATTCATTAAAAAGCAATCAATCCAATCTATTATAACAATTATTGTAAAACAAATCCATTTTTGCCGTTTTCAATGTAATACTCATAATGGTTCTGAATAATCGAAGGACTTACACCAAGGCTCGATAATTCCATATAATCCTCGTAAAACAAACATGTAGGTCCTGCATATTGCTGGTCTGCAAAAATAAGCTTTCCTTTTGCAAAATCACCTAGTATCTGATATAATTCATCAATTGATTTTTTCAAAGCAGCTTCCTTTACCAAAGCTTTCGGACTGTAACAGGGATATATAATGGTAACATCCCGGTAAGTAAATTGCTTTAAATAGCCACTTCTTAATGTAATATTAGTAGAAATTCCCTCAAATGTATTTCTAGCTGTTGAAGGCAGGTTGCAATACATTTTCTGGTTCGTCTTCACATGGACTTTAAAATGTATTTTATCCTGCAGATTCAGAACAGAATATGTATTACTTGATTCATCATATAATTTTTTCTTCCCTGCCATCGGATAAAAACAAAACTCAGATTGCAGAGTTGACCATTCTGAATTCGCATAAGCACCAGCAGCATTTCCATGATAGAAAAATATAATTTTATCTGTAATTTTTCTCCCATCAATCCAGATGATATCCCCCTCTTCTTTATAGTCCAATTCTTCACCATATGCATTTTGTATACTATCAACACAGTATTGATGATGCAATGTAAACGCATAGCTTTCTTTTTCATTGGATAATGCATTTATCGTAACTTCAACCTTGGCTTTCAGATAATTATTCATTGTAAAATCCATATCGTAAGCCGTAATATGAAAATCTTCTTTTTCTTCCATTTGTTTGTGTTTTTCGTAATAGAAGAAACAATGGTCTGATGGATAAGTTTTTGCATTAGGCATCTCATCCCCGAACCAAGGGGCATTGGTATAACCTATTGCGCAAACCAATGTTATCGATAAACAAAGTAGAAATCTACACTTAGAATATTTTTTTACAACTGATGTGAAAACCAGTTCCGTTATCATTATCCACATCACAGTAACCGCACCTCTTGTCCAATGTGAGCTTATACCACAAATTGAATAAACCATAGTTTGTGTATTTCTTGGTGCAAACTGAAACCATCTTACAACATCATACATAACCGAAGAATCAGATATGCTGATTTGAGAAAAAGACTCTAAAACCGGGCTAGATAATAATATGCTGAAAAGCAAGACTATAATTGCATGTATTTTATTTTTAAAAAAAGCACACACTTCTCCTATTTTTACAGCCAGCACCAGCCCCAAGCCAAAATATATCGTACTAACCTTAAATATACAGGCAACCATTTCCTTATGGTAACCAATCGCTTTACCGATAATTACCAGCACCCAAAAAGTAGCTATGAGGTAAAACATGAGAACAACAGACATTAACACCCAATAATATGTTCTTCTGATTTTCGTAAAATCATTTGCGGATACCATTATATGTAGCTTAGAGAAAGCTAGTCCATAAAAAAAGAAATAGGAGCTTAATAATACACCAGTAAACAACAGATAAAATAAACCTAATGTAGACCTTAAAAATTCAAAAGCATCACCGGAATCACTATAAGATAAGAAATTTATAGAGAATCTAACTTCGAGAAAAACAAATAGAATACCCGTAACCGCAATAACGAATAAACTCTTCTTTGTTTTAAAATAATTTATGTAAGCTTTTTTTGTTAACATTTTATGACACACGCTTTCTTCCATAAGTTAAAAGATATTGACAGTATATAACTTTTGTTTGATTAACCGGTTAAAACAATTTAAATCACAGAAGATTTCACATACCCTGTGATTTATAAATAAAAAATACAAATAATATCTGCCACATTAATTTACATAAAGCGTTGCGGATGCTATACATCCTTTTTGCAAATCATTTACCAAATCATTCCCTGCAACTAATTTAACCTTATAGTACTTATCTGTGTTAAAAGTAGTTGAAGTACAAGTTTTACCAGGGCCCACCACATGGCGTGAAGTTCTTCCACAATAGGAAAATGTACCATTCGCCTGATTATTACAGTATAATCCAAAGGCTACATTATGCTTTGATGTAGATTTTACGGAACCAGTATAATAAGCAGAAGATGGATTCTTTCCAGCACTAACCGAAAAACTCCATACATGATTTTGGTCAGAACTTAAACTAACGGATTGGGATGCTGCATTAGCATGAAAAACACATGCTAAAACAAGGCTTAATGCCGCAATGTTTAACCAGAATATCTTTTTAAAATTTACTTTTTTCATTTTGTTTATCCTCCTAGATTATCATTGAATATATGTATATAATAATACAAATAAACTCTTGGTGTCAATGTAAAATTAAATACTTGAGTATAAGCCGATAATATAATTGTGGAGATAAGATTTTTTGCCAAGTACAGAAAACAGTTGTTGGAGATTTTACAACACAATCAAGGAATAATAAAGAGGCTGTCATTAGACAGCCCCTTCTTTTACTTAATATCATTTGTTCCAATAATCAATTCCGCATCGGCACCGCTTGGCACCGTTCCTACCTGTATACTTGCATTCTTAAAATACTTTAAGAACTCTTCTCCCTGTCCTTCCTCCCGGACAATAATGAGAGAATCCGTTAAAAGCGTATCATAGTTATCAATCTGTTTAACATTATAGCCCTCAAGGCTCATCTCCTCTGACCACTTGGCTGCTACACCCTGTGTCCGGCTCGCATTTAGAATAACAATATTAAATAGCTCTGATTTCACACCCTCTGCATCATCATCATCGGAGGCCTCGTCTCCTTCATCCTCCTTATTGGTACTATCCACCCCGCACTTGCGGAACATTGCAGTCGCATCCTCAATATCAAACACATAGGTTTTGTCATCATATCTTCCCGGCACACAATGGTAAACAATTGCACTGCCATTAAGCTCTAGATATTGCTCCACATAAGAAAGCTTATTCTTAATATCAAGATTAGATTTTATATTATTACACTGCCTGCTAACAAATTCTTTCAAGGAATCGGCATCCTGGTACTGTGCCGCATCAGATAAAAAGCTCTCTTTTAACTGCTGTACCTTTACACTGGTAGTTGCACTTGAAGGCTCTTCGGTAGTTGCACCATATTCCGTAGTCGTGTCGGAAGCTGTAGTTGCATCCGCATAATTATCGCTCGTTGCAAATCGGTCATCATGGGCATAAGGATCTGTTCCCGAAGAATTATCATCGTTATCATCATCCTCCAAGGTATCCGTCTTGTTGGAGTAGGAAGCTCCCTCTAAATTACCATTTTTATCAACCTCTTCCTCCTTCGCCTCAAAAGCAGCCTCAAAATCTTCCTTATTCACCACAGAATAATAGGATACATCGATATCAAAAAAGTCTTCTAAAATCAATACACCATAGCCAAATGCCGTATCATCCCCCTTATCAAAAAAGCTGCACAGCTTAGAAAGGGTAAATACCTGTGGAATCTCCTGATTCACCTGACTAATCTTTTTATACATCGTCGGAGAAATGGTAATCTGCCCACTGGTCGGAATCGTAATATAATCCATGCTGTTTTTTTCCGTATCAAATACCTCCAGCACACAGGCTGATATTCTCGATTTCTCTTCATTCCACACATAAATGAGATTCTTGGAACAGTCATCAATCTGTGCCTCACCAATCATATTCTCTACCTGTTTGGAGTTCTCATTGGAAGCCTTCTTCGTATAATAATAACGTGTTCCAAAAAAGCCACCCACACAGCAAAGAGCCATACAGATAATAACAAGAATCGCCTGCAAAAATCCCTTAATAAATATCATAAATACCTTTTTCGCCATTGCTACTCACCCGCACTCTCTGTCGTTTCCTCTTTTTTGCCGTCAAATTCAAACAGGAAATCCTGTAAAAGCTGCTTGTTATCATCTGAAATCACAAGAACCTTACCGTCTGTAGGGGAATTACCATTAGAATAATGCCCCTCCACAGGAATCCGGTACTGGTCAATCTCTGTCGTCCCCATTGTAATAACGTTCGTCGCATAAGAAATAATATCCCCATTAGAAATATCCGTTGTGACATTCGGAAGCACCACATCAATAATGTCCATCCATTTTGACATCTGCATCCGCTTTACCTTATCAAAAATACCACTCATCACAATACGCTGCCGCTCGGTACGCCCCTGATCATTCTCCGTACCGTTGATGGTAGCCCGGTAACGGACACGACAGTAACCGAGTGCCTGTGCCCCATTCATCGTATTCCAGCCTGGCACAACGTTCCGGTTCTTCTTACCATTAATATAATTCGTCGTATTCAGGTACTGTGCCTCCTGCTCGGTAAGCTCAACCTCAACACCGCCAACCTCATCGACAATCGCCTTAAAGGCCTCAAAATCCACCTCGGCAAAACCATCCAGCGTAATACCGAAATTCGTCGCAATCGTCTTATAGAGAAGCTCCGGTCCACCATAGGAATACGCGGCATTAAACTTGTGCTTCCCATATCCCGGAATTTCTACATCCATATCACGCATCAGAGACGTGAGCTTTAACCGGTTATGCTTGTTATCAATGGTAGCAATCATTACCGTATCACTACGACCGTATTTCTCTTTACCCAGCTCTGAACGGGTATCCGAACCAACCAATAAAATATTGATAATGTCATTGTCCGTCGTAACGTCAATATCTCCTAAATCTACATCCGACAGCTTCTTACCCGTATCCCGGTTCATTAAATCCAGACTACTGCTCATCTTACCTGCATAACAGCCAACAACCGTACTAAGCAGCAAAGCAATCACAAATAATATCTTCTTTACCATGTATTGTTCCTTTCTGTGATACACACATACATCTTTTGCCATATTTTGTCAAAAAGCCAATCCACCCTACATTTTACCAGAACTGCCATAGATTTCAAGTTTTTTTGCACTATTCCGCTTATAAGCTTATTATTCCTCCATTGCATACAACTAATTCCGGTTATAAATTACCTTATAGTTTTTGATAGTAAAGCAACAGATAAACTAAGCATAAAACAAAAACCATTATTACTTTGGCATCTGCTTCTTGGATGACATCAAATAGGTAATTCCCTCCTTCAAGCCCTCAACAGATAATTGATACATGGGAAATTCCTTTGCCAGAAGCTCCTCCGACTGCATCCAGTCCAGATAGGTAAGACCCACATGACGCTTCGGATTCATCCATATAATCTTATTGTATTTCGTTTTGAAATACTGGCACCACTGAAGTCCCGACATGCCCTTATTCGGTCCTCTGTAATTACCATTTACATCCAGAATTTCCTCTGGTGCCATGGCAGCATCCCCGACAATAATGACCTTGTAATCCTTGTCCGTATGCCGGAACAAATACTCTAAATCAACCCAGTCGCCATATTCACACTCCGCCGACTTATAAACATGGGAATAAATACAATTATGAAAATAATAGGTTTTTACATCCTTAAAATGGTTGGCTTTATGCACTGCCTGAAACAGGCTGTTGCACATCGCGCTAAAGGGATACATCGAACCACCACAATCAAACAACAGCAATAGCTTAACCGTATTTTTGCGGGGCTTCTCAAATTCCAGCTTTAGATACCCACCATTGTTACAGGTCGAATCAATCGTGCCATCCAAATCAAGCTCCGTCTTCGGTATGTCAAGCTTTGTGGAAAACTGCCTAAGCCTTCGAAATGCCACCTGAAACTGACGCATGCTTAACATGCGGTCCTCCCTGAAATCCCGATACCGTCTCTCACCAGCCACCGAAAACGCTGTCTTTAAGCCCCCGGTTCCACCTACACGAATACCACCGGAATTCACACCAGAATGTCCATAGGAAGAGCCGCCACTCGTACCAATCCAGTAATTACCACCATTATGCTCACTATCCTGCTCATTGACACGCTCCTTAAACAAACGTTTCACTTCATTGGCATCCTTATATTTTTTGTACTCATACATCTCCCGCTGCAATGGGTCTGTCATCTTGTCACCCTTATCAAGCCACTTTAATATCTCCTGCGGTACTTCATCCTCCGATTTAATATGATAGAAAAATTCCTTAAAAGCAATATCATACTTATCAAAATCGGACTCTGTCTTAACCAGAATCATGCGGCCCAGATAATAAAATTGTGTAAAGCTCGCATCACAAAGTCCCGCATCCAGTGCCTCAATAAAGGTAAGCCATTCCGTTGTGGAAATCTCCAACCCCTTCGCCTTTAACAGATAGAAAAAATTTGTAAACATTACTCACCTCATCTAATCTAACTGACGTTCCTTTACCAGCTCCAAATCCTCATCCTTCTTCACAAGCACTCCTAAAAACGGCAGCTCCTTACGAACCTTCTCCTGGTCAATGCCACCAATTAGCAATGCCTGAATCCAGTCTATAAGCTCCGACGTGCTAGGCTTCTTACGCATATCCCTCAGGCTGCGGATCCAATAAAAGGCATCCATCGCCTCCTTTAACAAATTATCCTCGAGATTCTCAAAATGGGCATGTACAATCTCTGCCATCTGCTCCCGCTCCGGAAATTCAATATAGTGGAAAATACAGCGGCGTAAGAACGCATCCGGCAGCTCCTTTTCCGCATTGGAGGTAATAATCACAATCGGACGCACGCTCGCCTTCACGGTCTCCTTTGTTTCATGGATATAAAACTCCATCTTATCAAGCTCCCAGAGCAAATCATTGGGGAACTCCAAATCTGCCTTATCAATCTCATCTATCAGAAGCACTACCTGCTTGTCCTGCTTAAATGCTTCACCGAGCTTACCTAGCTTAATATAGTGGGCAATATCGTCTACACCCTCCTCGCCAAACTGGCTGTCATAGAGACGCTGAATCGTGTCATAGGTGTAAAGTCCGTCCTGTGCTTTCGTCGTTGACTTGATGTTCCAGATATAAAGCGGCATACCAAGTGCCTCCGCTACTGCATCTGCAAGCATCGTCTTTCCGGTTCCCGGCTCTCCCTTAATCAATAGCGGCTTCTTCAGGGCAACTGCTACATCCACCGTCTTCATCAGCTCTGGCGAAGCAATATAGTTTTTCGTTCCTGTAAATGTGGTCTGACTCATAATCATACTCCTTTTTATTGTATTCATTAAAACACCAGACTTCTCGGTGTTCCCTTTAAAAATGCTTCTATAGAATGGCAGATATCCTCTACCAGCCGGGTTCTCGCCTCCACACTCCCCCATGCAATATGCGGGGTCAATAGCAGACGGTCTCTATCCATCATTCCTCTTAACGGACTGTCGATGGGAAGCGGCTCCTGCTCATATACATCCAGCCCTGCTGCCGCAATCTCACAATTCTCCAATGCCCGTACCAAATCCTGTTCTACCACAATTGGTCCCCTTCCAAGATTCAAAAGCACCGCACTGCGTTTCATCTTAGAAAATGCAGCCGCATTCATCAACCCCTTCGTATTCTCATTAAGGGGAGCATGAATGGAAATCACATCCGAACGCTCTAACAGCTCCTCAAAACTGACACACTCATAGGGCACATCATAAGTATTCCCACTGGCGGAGTAGTAAATCACATTGGCACCAAATGCAGTCGCAATCCCAGCAACTCTTCTTCCAATATTGCCCATTCCGATAATGCCATAGCACTGATTGGTTAATTCGTGAAACGGTCTACCAAGATGGCAAAAGGAAGCTCCGGCGGAATAATCACCATCCTCCACGTAGGTTGTATAATAATCCAGATGCTCATAAAGAGATAATAGCATTGCAAAGGTATGCTGTGCCACCACTTCTGTAGAATAACCCTTGGCATTGGTTACCAGAATCCCTCTCGCTTTACAATACTCCACATCAATATTATTGTATCCGGTTGCCGCTTCGCATATAATCTGAAGTTTTTCCGCGTTCTTTAAGCTCGCTTCATTTAATATGCATTTATTGGGAATCACAATATCTGCATCCTCAATCCGCTCTGCCACCAGCTCGTCGGGAGTCACATCATATAAGGTTACCTCCCCAAAACGGGACAGGGAAGCCCAACTGATATCCCTGCCAACGGAGGATGCCTCTAATACTACAATCTTCATATTCTATCCTCATTTCCTAACACAAACAGGCAGATTAAAATCTACCCATATTGTCCATATTCTACCATATTTACCTTGGTTTGGCTATCTGTTTCCGATAGATTTCACAATACCTTTAAAAACATACCAATCTATCATAAAAAAGAAGCCGTAGAAACGACTCCTCATTTATAAAAAATACCCCACTCTGTAACCCGATATAAGCAGATTCCTTCGTGGCAATACCCCTGCTTTGCCTCTCCTGTCCTTTACTTATATCAGTTTCTAATATAGTAATGCATGGAAATGCATTTTTATCACATGGATTTTTATAAAAAATAATAAGGACGATTGCTTAAACAATTGCCCTCAAAACCGTTGTTGAAGGATTGATAAACTCCCCCCATTAAAGTATAATAACCCTGTTAGTTTACTGAAAGAAGTGAGGTGTTTTTATGTACCACATTGCAATTTGTGATGATGAGGATACACTCATTGATGAGTTAAAAGATAATCTTAAACAATATGCTGCCGAAACCGCCAAAGAGTTCTGTTATTTTGTCTACCATGATGGCAGTGAGTTATTAAAGAATTACAATGCAGATTACGACCTGATATTTATGGATATAAAGATGGAACAGTTGAACGGCTTAAAAACTGCGGAAGAAATCCGAAAAATAGACAGTACAGTCGGACTGATTTTCCTGACCTCCTTAAAGCAATATGTCTGGAAGGGCTATGAATACGGTGCGGTCAATTATCTGTTAAAGCCTGTAACTTATGGTGTTCTGAAAATGGAGCTTAACCGTTATTTTGCACGTTATCAGGGCAGGGACGAACCATACATCAGCTTTTCCAATAATAACGGCAAGTATAAAGTATTCTATAAGAATGTTAGCTATGCCGAGACAGATAAACGTAATGTGATGCTGCACTTTGAGGGACAGAAGCAAGTCATTTATAAAAACATGAAAACCCTTTCTGCCCTGCTCTGCTCACAGCCGCAGTTTGCACATTGTCACCAGAGTTTTATAGTAAATCTGTCCTTTGTAAAGAGTGTGGAAGGATTGGAGCTGCTTCTGACTACGGGAGAACGTATTCCTATCAGTCAACCAAAACGGAAGGACTTTATGGAGAAATTAACTGCATACATAGGAGAGTTATTATGATACGATTTTTAGATATTCTTTCAATGCTGCTAAATCTAAACTATAATTTTGTATTTTTCTTGATGATTCATACCTTTCTGCCCCTGCGTAAAAACTGGCTGTTACGAATACTTGCCTTTTTTGCATGCAATTTCTTATCCTCAGTTATAATCTATTCCAACGACCTTGCGAACCTTCTTGGAGCACTTTTAGGAATTATCGCATATATTACCATATTTCACTGCGGACATTGGGCAAGAAAAATCACTGCTATATTGGTTTTTTATCCTGCACTGATTGCAGTAAATTATTTTATGCAGAATATTGGGCAAGAATGCTTCTTCTTTGTGACAAAGGCACCCATTGCACCCTCCCTCGGATGGACAGAGGAGCAACATATCATTAGTTCCGCTTTTTATATGTTGTCATCCTTACTCCGACTTCTATTCTGGATTCTCTCATGGCAGATTCTGCGAAAATATTTACAGCATATTACCTCTAATTTAACGGTAAAAATGTGGTTTATGGTTGACGCTTTAATGCTGGCACCCTTAGTGGCAATCTTTACAATTATTTATTTTATGCCAGAAAACCCACTGGTTGTCTATCCCATATGTGCAGCATCAATCTTTTCCAGCTTTGGCTGCATATATCTGGCTTCCTATATCTGTAATTCCGTACAAACAGCATACTATGTACAGGAATTGGAAATGAAACAGACATATTACCATGACCGTATGAATGATGAAGAACGGATACGCTCAGTTTATCACGATATGAAAAATCATTTGCTTGTATTAGAACGGCAAACCAGTTCAAAGGAAACTGCCCGAATGGCAGAAATGCTGCAGCGGGAAATAGAAATGTACGAGGACTATGTGCATACAGGCAACGATATTTTAGATATTATCCTAAAAGAAAAATCAGAGCTTGCAAGAAAAAAACACATCAGCTTTTCCGTTACCGCCGATTTGAACGATATTAATTTTATGGAACCATTGGACATCAGTACCATATTCGGCAATAGTCTTGACAATGCAATTGAGGCGGGTGAAAAGCTTCCCGATGGACAAGCTGTCATTCTCATGAAAGCAGGAAAGGTGCAAAACTTCCTCTCCATTCTCCTTGAAAATAACTGTGAGGAGGATAACAGTCCAGACAGAAAGCGCACTACCAAGAAAGATGTGTTTCTTCACGGCTTTGGCATCGCTAACATGAAAAAAGCCGTCGCAAAATATAAAGGACAGTTGATTACAAAATGTGAAAATGGTACGTTCACTTTGAAAATCTTAATTCCCATTCCATAATTATATGTTAGATTTTGCACTCTGAATATTAGAATCTGCGTCCCTTATTGCTTATTTCCTCTGATGATATATGATGAAGCTATTAAGCCGTATTAAGGAAATAATGTAGGAGGGATTCATATGACAATATTAAAAGCAACCCATTTGAAAAAAAATTATGGCAAGGACGAAAGTCTTGTGAAAGCACTGGATGATGTAAATGTATCCGTTGAGGAAGGACAATTTGTAGCAATTATCGGCACTTCTGGAAGCGGTAAATCCACTCTTTTAAATATGCTTGGAGGTCTGGACATCCCGACTTCTGGCAATGTGCAAGTCGAGGACAAGAATATTGAAACGCTTACGCAGGAGCAGCTTACCGTATTCCGCAGACAACGCGTTGGCTTTATTTTTCAAAATTATAATCTAATTCCTTACCTCACAGCTTATGAAAATATTGTGCTGCCTGTCCGACTGGATGGCAAAATGGAAGATAAAAAATTTCTGAAAGAAATCACTACATTTCTTGAATTGGATAAAAAGCTTTCCAATTATCCAAGCCATCTTTCCGGCGGTCAGCAGCAACGGGTAGCAATTGCCCGTGCATTGGTGTCAAAACCCGCCATTATCTTAGCCGACGAACCTACAGGCAATCTCGACAGCCGTACAAGCGATAAGGTCATTGAGCTTTTAAAGCTGACGAGCGAGCAGTTCCATCAGACAATTGTGATGATTACCCACAATCCGGAAATTGCTGAAAAAGCGGATGTAAGAATCCGTATCGAAGACGGCAAAATTCAATTATAAGGAGGTCTGATGGAAATGAATAGTAAAAACATAACTACAAAAATGATTTCACAAATGTCAAAACAGAGCCTGAAATCAAGCCGTATGCGTAACAGCTTCGTGATGATTACGATTATTTTAGCTTCTGCTCTATTGACAACGATCCTGATGTTTGCAATGGGACAGAAGCAGCAGACGAAGAATGCACTTTCCCACAGACAGCAGGTGAGCTACTATAACCTTACAGAGGAACAGCTATACGCTCTCAAAAATGACGAGCGGATTGCTTATCAGATACAGGTAAAGACTGGCATCCTTTCCGAAATGGATGGCTTTGATGTAATGCCATATTATGTAAGCGAACTATCAGATCAAATAAAGATTGGTGAATTGGAAAGCGGTCAAATGCCGGAAACCGAAAATGAAATTGTGGCGCAGGCGGCAATGCTGGAAAAAATGGGTATTAACCCTGCCATCGGCAGCGATGTAAGCTTTACTTTTTACAATGGAAGCACAGAAACCTTCACCGTATCCGGTATTTTAAAGGGCAGCGACACGGCAAAGCAATTTCCTGTTTTCTTTTCCGAAAGCTATGCTGTAAAGGGCAGTCAACTAAAGGATATCCCATACGAGGTGCACGCCAAACTATATAATGCCACCAAACTTTCTGCTGAGGAGTGTAAAGAAGCCATGTACTTAATTGGCAGTGATGCTGGAATGGAAAGAAAATATATCGCTCCTTCCAAAGCATTCATCGACTCTCTTTCCATCGACACACAGTCAGTCACACTTTACGGTCTCGTGGGAGCTGTTATTTTGCTTGCCTGTATCCTCGTAATCTATGGTGTGTTTTACCTATCCGTCATCGGTAGAATCCATCAGTTTGGGCAGCTTCGCACGATTGGCATGACGAAGAAACAGATGAAGAAATTCGTTTCTCGTGAGGGCGGTATATTGTTCCTGCGTTCCACACCTATCGGCATTATAATTGGAGGAATTGCGGGATACCTTATCATCCCGGATGGCTTTAACATCCTAAACGCACTCATGATTCTCATTTTTGTCTTTATGGTTATCTATATCATTACAAGGATTTCTGTTGGAAAGCCCGCCCGCCTTGCATCGGCAGTCTCTCCGATGGAGGCGCTTCGTTATGTACCACAAACACAAATGAAGCGGGCAGGAAATAAAAAAATATGCCGCAGGCTGACACCCTTTCACTTAGGTGTGATGAATTTTTCAAAGAATAAAAAGAAAGCGGTTATCACCATGTTATCCTTGGCTCTTGGAGGTATTCTCTTTATGACCGCAGCAACCTATATGTCTTCTTTTGATAAGAAAAATTATGCAAGGCAGGGATATTTTGTGGACGCAGAATTTCATATTGAATATTCTTCATCAGCCATTGAACTAAACGAGTACGGATTGAGCGGACTGCAAGCCCGGACACCGCTCGGCAAAGAGCTTATACAACAAATTACCGCTTTGGATGGCGTAAAAAAAATAGTGGAAAAGAAGGGCTTTGGTGTTCGGTTTGACTATCCTAAGAATGATGAATATGACGATGACGATGTTATTTATCCGTTGACAGAGGAAGAAACAAAAGAAATCAGCAACTATCTGGAGGATGGTTCTGCCGACTATGAGAAGTTGATGAGCGGTGATTATATTCTTGTGGCAGGCAACCGTACTGCAGAAGAAATCTTCGGCTGGAGCTTTGCTCTGGGAGATACGATTACACTCCATTACTATGATGGCAATAAAACAGTAGAAAAAGAAGTAACGATACTCGGAACCTTGAATGAGCAATATGTCCTTGACAATAATGGGCTTGAGGGATGGTTTTTAATGCCTGAACAGGCAATTTTAAATCTCGTATCCTACGACAGCCTGAATGCCCATCTGCTTGTATCAACAAAAGCAGATAAAGAAGCAGCAATCGGAAAATATCTTACAGAACTCATTGCCGAAAAACCCGAACTAACTATGGAGACACTGTCAGAGCGTAGAATCGCCTATGAACAATCTGCAAATCAGATATTTGGAGCAATCAGTGGCCTTGCAATCTTCATTATGATGTTTAGTATTTTAAGTATGATAAATACACTGATTACCAATATTGTTACCCGCAAGCAGGAGCTTGCCATGCTGGAATCCATAGGTATGAGCAAAGGACAAATCCGCAAAATGCTTCTTTCCGAGAGCCTGCTTTTAGTAGTTGCCACGGTGGGCGTAACCATTACAATTGGAACCTTGTGTGGATATGTACTAAGTAATATGCTTTACCACATGGGAGCATTTTATATGGCATTTCAATTCCCGACAGGCTTTGCTCTTGTCTATACCAGCGTGTTAATCGCTGTCCCACTGTTTATTACTCTGGTATCTATGCACAGCTTTTCCAAAGAAATACTTGTCGAAAGATTACGGGGAACAGAAAATTGATGTGTAAGTGGTGCTTGACAGAAATGTAATTAAAAATATTTATATAGATACTGATGTTTCCTATGTCTTTCAGCAGGAAAAATCCAAAGAATCAAATTAAAGGAACATATAAACCAAAAGGCTGCCACACTAAATAGTGCGACAGCCTTTTAAACTATAAATTCACTCTTTTATTTTGCAAGACGCTCCTGAAGCTTCTTCGTCTCATCCTCATAACCCGGACGTCCAAGCAATGCAAACATGTTGCGCTTATAGGATTCAACACCCGGCTGGTTAAACGGATTTACGCCCAGAGTATATCCGGATACACCACAGGCAAACTCGAAGAAATAAATTAACTCACCTAAGTAGAACTCGTTAATCTCCGGCATCGTTACCATCAGATTCGGAACATCCCCATCTACATGGGCAAGTACAACACCATTCATGGCACACTTGTTAATGAAATCTACACTCTTGCCTGCAAGATAGTTAAGACCATCAGTATCTACCTCTTCTGTCTCCATAATAATCTCGCACTTTGGTGATTCCACATTGACAACTGTCTCAAAGTGATTCTTAGAACCCTCCTGAATAAACTGGCCTAAGGAATGCAAATCTGTCGTAAAATCTGCACTGGATGGATAAAGACCCTTGCCATCCTTACCCTCAGACTCACCGTAAAGCTGCTTCCACCACTCGGATACAAAATGAAGTGCCGGCTCATAATTACAAAGAATCTCTACGCTCTTACCCTTGCGGTGCAAAATGTTACGAACCGCAGCATACTGCAAGGAATCATTATTCTCAAAGTCATTCTCAAGACAACGCTTGCGAGCAGATGCAGCACCCTCCATCAGCTTGTCAATGTCTGCACCGGAAACCGCAATCGGAAGCAAACCAACAGCCGTCAGAACGGAGAAACGTCCGCCGACATCATCTGGTACTACATAGGAATCATATCCCTGCTCGTCAGCCAGATTTTTCAGTGCTCCTTTTGCCTTATCCGTTGTCGCATAGATACGCTTATTTGCCTCTTCCAAACCATATTTATCAATCAAACGCTTACGGAATACCCGGAAAGCAATCGCTGGCTCTGTCGTTGTTCCAGATTTGGAAATCATATTAATAGAGAAATCCCGGTCGCCAACTACCTCGATTAAATGCTGTAAATAAGTAGAACTGATATTGTTACCACAATAATAAATCTCCGGTGTCTTGCGTCCCGGCTGATTGTTATAAAAGCTATGCCTTGCCGCTTCAATCACTGCTCTTGCTCCAAGATAAGAACCACCAATACCGATAACGAGCAATACATCTGAATCATTCTGAATCTTCTTTGCCGCTTCCTTAATACGGGCAAATTCTTCCTTATCATAATCTACCGGAAGGTCAATCCAGCCTAAGAAATCATTACCTGCCCCTGTCTTTGCAACCAGCTGCTCCTTAGCATCACAAACGAGCTTCTTCATGTACTCCACTTCATGCTCTGCAACGCCAGCATTCTTGTAATTAAATGATACCTGTGCCATATTATCTCTCTCCTTTTTAACTTGAATTTAATTATTATATTTTACCATTATAGGAAAATTATTACAATAGTTTGTCCAAAATCTGTTTTTGATTGTGTGTAGGTTTAAAATATATGATTAAACCAAATAGGGATAACGTGTCTTTTGATATTCACTTAAAAATCGGTGTGATTACGGTTTCAAAATAAACAGTTAATTGTTCCGGCGATTGTTTTAATCCCCCCTTAATCCACCATTAAACCATATTTACAAAACTGCCCGAAATATGATTTATAAGAAAATCTTCTGGTATTTCTGACGGTATTGTTATCACAATATATTTCGCAATCAAGTCATTTAGATACTGTCTAAAAAATTTCAAAAATATCTCTCCACTATCGCAGCTTAAAATTTCAAGAATATTTCTATGATTATCACGCAAATGATAAAGAATATGGGTGATACTTGTTCCTGTTTTATCCTCAGCTTCTGAAAAATCATGCGTATTCTCAATTGGTAACACATCTGAAAAAACATGGTCAAACAATAAAATACACATTTCCCTTAACAAATCGTCTTTTGTTTCAAAATGGGCGTAAAATGTAGTGCGTCCCACATTCGCAGTATCAATTATTTCCTGCACCGTTATCTTACTATAATTCTTTTTTGATAACAATGTACTAAATGCTGAAAAAATGGCTTCTCTTGTTTTTTGTTGTCGTCTATCCATAAGCGTAACTCCGTACATTTTAATAAATTTGTTCCATAACTTACATTTTCCCTAAATTGTAGATTGTTCCTGCCAGAGTTGTTTTCTATAATGCAGTTACAGAACAAAGTGTTTGGTACAGAATATATTGTACAAAATATTAAATTCAAAAACAAGGCATCTGCAATATTTTCTCAAGTTTTAGGAGGATATGTTATGTTAAAAGAAATTAATGATTTATTTGCCGGAATACCTATGACAATTATAAGTGGTATTTTTCTTGTCATCAGTCTTGCACTATCAATTTTAGATATTTCAGCACTGATTGACCCTGCATGGGGCACCGTTATCATTAGTGGTATCCCTCTTATCTATCTTTCAATCTGGCGCATAATTCATAATCCCGGCATAAGCAAAATTTCATCCGCACTTTTAATATCAATTGCAATGCTTGCAGCAATTAGCATTGGTGATTTGTTTGCAGCAGGCGAAGTTGCCTTTATTATGGCAATAGGGGCTATTTTAGAAGACAAAACAACAGAACGGGCAAAAAAAGGATTAAAAAAGCTGGCAGAGCTTGCACCTTGGGAAGGACGTCTCATTGAAAATGGAAATGAAAAAATAATACCCGTAGAAACTATAAAACAACGTGACATCCTCCGTGTTCTGCCCGGTGAAACTATCCCGGCAGATGGTAAAATAATTGATGGAAATACTTCAATAGACCAGTCCATTATGACTGGGGAAGCACTTCCGGTTGATAAAGAAACTGGGGATAGCGTATTTTGCGGCACAATCAACCGTTTTGGAGCAATTGACATCGAAGCCACAAAAGTCGGGGAGAATACCTCTTTACAAAAACTAATTCACATGGTTAAGGAAGCAGAAAACAAGAAAGCACCTATGCAGAGAATTGCGGATAAATGTGCAAGCTGGCTTGTTCCTGTTGCACTCTTAATAGCAGTTGCCGCCTATTTTGCAACAAGCAATATTATCCGTGCCGTAACGGTCCTTGTAGTATTTTGTCCCTGTGCTTTAGTTCTTGCAACCCCTACTGCTATTATGGCGGCTATCGGACAGGCTACAAAGCATGGGGTAATTATCAAATCGGGGGAAGCACTTGAAAAAATGGGAAAAGTAGATACGATTGCTTTTGATAAAACGGGTACTCTGACATTAGGTACTTTAGAAGTAAGTGATATTATCTCCTTTTCCAAAAAAATAAATGAGAATGACCTGCTTATCCTTACCGCTTCCGCAGAAGCACGCAGCGAACACCCTTTAGGAAAAGCAATCGTATCGTATGCAAAAGAAAAGAATATCATTTTTGCGGAAGCTTCTGATTTTTTCATGGAAGCGGGTAA
The DNA here is from genome assembly GCA_017621205.1 of Lachnospira sp. Taxonomy (GTDB): domain Bacteria; phylum Bacillota; class Clostridia; order Lachnospirales; family Lachnospiraceae; genus NC2004. Next base: position 66,532 of record JAGATQ010000027.1, on the reverse strand, counting down.
GGGAATATCTGCACAGGTTTTACAAAAAAGTCTGTTTTGCGGAAGCGAAAAATTCCTAACCGAAAAAAAGATTGATATACCGCCGCAAATCAAAGATATGTTAGAAGCATTAAGGACGCAGGGAAAAGCGTCAATTCTGATTGCCATAGATAACATTTGCACAGGCATTATTGCCCTTTCTGATGTATTGCGCCCCACGGCCAAAGACATGGTATCAAGACTTTCCAAAATGAATACCAGTACAATATTGCTAACAGGTGATAATCAGCAAACTGCGGATTACTTTGCAGCCCAAGCAGGAATTACTTTAGTGCGGGCTGGATTATTACCAGAAGAAAAGGTTGAAAACATTAAAAATATTCAAGAGAACGGAAGAAATGTCTGCATGATAGGAGACGGCATAAATGACGCTCCTGCTTTAAAAACCGCAAGTGTCGGTGTTGCTATGGGAAACATGGGAAGTGATATTGCCGTGGAGGCTGCTGACATCGCCTTAATGAGTGATGATATTTCTAAAATACCTTACTTAAAACGACTATCTAATGCAACGGTAAATACAATAAAATTGAGTATTACCCTATCCCTTTGTATCAATTTGGTTGCCATTATACTTTCGCTATTAGGAGTACTAACACCCACAACAGGTGCATTGGTTCATAATGCAGGCTCCTGTTTCGTCGTATTAATAGCCGCCCTGCTTTATGACAGGAGCTTTGAATAATGTATGGATAAACCATCATATTTTATCCGCAATGTCATATCGTCCAACCTCAGTTTCACCATTTCCTACACCCGCTGTTTTGTCCCCTTTCCGGCACGCTTAGCAATCTTTAAGCGGTTCAGATGTATCTCCTTCTCCTGATACATTACTACCGCATCCTCCCCGGCAGTCATCGTATGCACAAATGCCACGGTATCCTTTGCACCAAGGCTAATCCCTTTCACTCCAACCGCTCCCTTTTTCTTTTCTGGTATCTCCTCTAACGGGAAACGCAAAAATACACCTGCTTCTGTCTGAAGAACCACCTGCTCTACCGCTTCTAAAACTACCTGTTCTCCATCTCTGCCATCCAAAGCTTCTGCACCTGTTTGTTCTCCAGAATTCTCTGGCGAAACCAAGGACCCTTCAAGAGAAAGCTGCCCACTATGCTCTGATACTGCATGTATCCTTTCTACCACGGACGGTTTTACAGCAATGAGCTTGTCATCATCATTCAGCTTCGTTGCGGCGATTTCCTTTCTCGAAACCTCAAACTCTGCACCATCCACCAGCTTCATCATGCCCTGTGCCGTAGCAAACAACAGCTTCTGCTTCTTCATATCAGAGAGTGCCATAACTGTTACAATCACCTCTTGTGCAGTCGAATAATTACTAACATTGTCAATTGGTATTCCCTTGTCCCGGAAGCGACCGTACGGTAAGTCCATCACTTTAATTAAATGCTGTTTTCCGATATCCGTCAGCACACTGATTCTGTCTGTATTTTTACAGTGGATAATATATTTGTTCTCCTCGTCCGCCGCCTCTTTGTTTTTCTCATAGACATTTCGGTCTACACTTCTTGCATAGCCAAACCGGTCAATTAACACCGTGACATCTATTTCCTTAATTGGCTCTGCCTCTACTATCACCTCGTCGGCATCCTCAAGCACAGTTTTTCGTTCCTTGGCAAACTCCTTCTTTATCCGGTCTAAATCCTTACAGATGACTTTTGCCATAGAATCATAATTATTCAGAATATCCTCATATTGTGCAATACGCTTTAAGGTCTCCTCATGTTCTTTGTTTAAAGCCGCAATCTCCAGTCCAATCAAACGATGCAGACGCATATCTAAAATGGCATCTGCCTGTTTTTCGGTAAAATGCAGGGATGCTGCCTCTTTTTTAGATTTGGTACTCTTAAAGGTAATGCCTTCTGTCGTACCCTCAACTAAACATTTCTTTACCTGCTCCCTGCTTTTGCTCCCCCTTAGAATCTCAATAATCAAATCGATACAGTCACATGCCTTAATCAAACCTTCCTGTATCTCCCGGTGTGCCTGCTCTTTCCCAAGAAGGTTGCGGTATTTTCTCGTACAGACATCAAACTGGAAATCAATGTGGTGGTTAATGATATCCTTTAAACTAAGCGTCTCCGGTTTACCGTCTACCACCGCTAACATATTGACGCCAAAGGTATCCTCAAGCTTCGTTTTTTTATAGAGAAGATTGATAATATTTTGTGCATTTGCACCCTTCTTTAATTCAATGACAATGCGAATTCCCTCCTTCGAGGACATATTCGCAATATCCGAAATATCGGTTGTCTTCTTCGTCTCAACCAGATTCGCTACATCCTGCAAAAATTTGCCAATATTATTGCCAACCATCGTGTAGGGAATCTCACTTACAACAATCTGCTCCCTGCCTCCTTTAAGCTTCTCAATCGAAACCTTACCACGAAGCTTTATTTTCCCTTGTCCGCTTTGATAAATCTCCTGTAAATCCGACTGGTTCACTACAATTCCACCGGTCGGAAAATCCGGTCCTGGCACGTAACGCATAAGCTTATCAAGTGTAATATCCGGATTTTTGATGGTTGCCTTCACCGCGTCCACAACCTCACCGAGATTGTGGGAGGGGATACTCGTTGTCATACCGACTGCAATACCATCTGCACCATTTACCAGCAAATTCGGGACACGAACCGGAAGCACCTCCGGCTCCTTTTCCGTCTCATCAAAATTCGGAACAAAATCCACCACATCCTTATCCATATCTGCCAGATAATATTCCTGTGCAAGCTTTGTAAGACGCGCCTCGGTATAACGCATTGCCGCCGCACCGTCTCCCTCAATAGAGCCAAAATTACCATGCCCATCAACAAGTGGCAGTCCTCTTTTAAAATCCTGCGACATCACAACCAATGCATCATAGATAGAGCTGTCGCCATGGGGATGGTATTTACCCATCGTATCACCTACGATACGGGCTGATTTACGATAGGGCTTATCAAAATGAGTCCCCAGTTCCTTCATATCATAAAGCACCCTTCGCTGCACCGGCTTCAATCCATCTCTGGCATCCGGCAATGCCCTCGCCACTATGACACTCATAGCATAATCGATATAGGATTTCTCCATTAACTCTGAATATTCCGAGGTTACAATTCGTTCCTTTGTGGTATTCATATTTCTCTCTTCTTTCTATATTAAAAAACTACACATCCAGTTGTGCATTTCTTGCATGCTTATAAATAAATGCCTTTCTCGGAGGCACATCATTACCCATCAAAAGCGATGTGGTATCGGACGCCATGCGGGCATCCTCAATCTCGACCCGCTTTAGCATCCGCCTCTCTGGGTCAAGGGTTGTCTCCCAGAGCTGCTCAGCATCCATCTCACCAAGTCCCTTGTACCGTTGCAGGGTAAAGCTTCCCTTATGATTTTTCCGATACTGCTTCAGTGCTTTCTCATCATAAAGATATTCCTCTTTCCCCCTTGATGGCATCGCTTTATATAATGGCGGCATGGCAACATAGACATGTCCCTCATAGATAAGCTCTGGCATAAAACGATAAAACAAAGTCAGCAAAAGAGTACAGATATGGGCACCATCCACATCCGCATCGGTCATAATAATTATTTTGTCGTACCGCAGCTTATCAATATCAAAATCATTGCCATAGCCCTCAGAAAAACCACAACCAAAGGCATTAATCATCGTTTTTATCTCCGCATTGGCAAGCACCTTATCAATGGTTGCCTTCTCCACATTCAAAATCTTGCCACGGATTGGCATAATCGCCTGATACACACGGTTTCTTGCCATTTTAGCCGAACCTCCCGCAGAATCTCCCTCCACAATAAAAATCTCGCATTCCTTGGCGTCCCGGCTTTGGCAATTAGCAAGCTTGCCATTGGAATCAAAGGAAAATTTCGGCTTGCTTAGCAGATTCGTCCTTGCCTTTTCCTCTGTCTTACGGATTTTCGCTGCTTTTTCCGCACTACTGATAATCGTCTTTAACACCTCTACATTGCGGTCAAAATAAAGCGTTGCTTCTTCTCCCACAATCTTAGAGGTCGCCTTAGCGGCATCTGGATTATCAAGCTTTGTTTTCGTCTGCCCTTCAAAGCGTGGGTCTGGATGCTTTACAGAAATTACCGCTGTCATACCATTTCTTATATCCGTTCCCGTAAAATTGTTATCCTTTTCCTTTAACATGCCAAGCTCTCTGGCATAATTATTTAAAATGGTAGTAAAAACCGTCTTAAATCCAGTCAGATGCGTACCGCCCTCGGCATTGAAAATGTTGTTACAAAAGCCCAGAACATTCTCATGAAATTCATTGACATATTGAAAGGCACATTCCACCGTTACCCCCTCTGATTCACCAGAAAAATAAACCGGCTCGTGAAGTGCTTCCTGATTCTTATTTAAATCCTTTATAAATCCGACGATACCCTCCGGTTCATGGTACTCCTGCCGCTCTGTCTGTCCCCCTCGCTTATCCTCAAACACAATCGTAAGCTCCGGATTCAAATAGGCAGTCTCGTGAAGCCGGCTCTTAATATCCTCGGCAGAAAAATCGGTCCGGTCAAATATATCCTCATCGGGAAGAAAATGAATCCTTGTCCCTGTCTTTCTTGTATTTTTTATCACAGGCAAAAGTCCCTTTTCCAATTCCACGGTAGGAATTCCCCGCTCATAACGGTCATAATGTACCGCCTTGTTTCTGCTAATCTCCACCTCCATCCATGCGGATAAGGCATTCACTACAGAAGAGCCTACCCCATGTAAACCTCCACTGGTTTTGTATGCATCATTATCAAACTTTCCTCCGGCATGCAGTGTCGTAAATACAAGCCTTGCCGCAGAGATTCCCTTCTCATGAAGCTCCACCGGAATTCCCCGCCCGTTATCTGTTACCGTAGCCGAGCCATCTGCTTCTAAAGTCACTTCAATCTGGTCACAAAATCCTGCCAGATGTTCATCCACAGAATTGTCTACAATCTCATATACAAGATGGTTCAAGCCCTTACGTCCTGTAGAGCCGATATACATACCCGGACGCATCCGGACCGCTTCCAACCCCTCCAACACGGTAATATTACTTGCATCATAAGTATTTTCCATAATAATACTCCTTTCCAACCGCTTCATTTTATCACACATGTGTTCGGGAATCAAGGGGGGGATGTTGTTATAAAAATAGATTTAGGGAATTTAAATGGCATGGAAGGGGAATGTACTCTATTCTTGGTTCCGTTGTTCGGGAATAAGTATTTCTATGATATTCCCATGATGGGAATGGTTTTTGACGCAACCGACGCCCATTCGCCATCCATGGCTCAGGGGGCGTCTTTTCGGAACATCCTGTTCCGAAATTGCTAATTTTAAAAGGGAATATCAAGAAATACTAATTCCCTTCCAAAGTCACCAAGAATAGAGTACATCCCCCTTCCATGCCTCTCCAAAGTATAATAAATTATTTTTTAACAAGTGGAAGTAAACAGAAACCGGCTGTTGTAACACATTACATATATAACATATAATATATTCTAACAGTGCTTTTTTATGTGCGAAATGTGAGTAGAATAAATATGACTACTTATTTTAAGAAATATAGAACTAACTACTTAAATTATTGGAATTACTATGTGGGATAATCTGCAACTTCAAAAGGCATAAAACCGGAAGGTACTATAAATTGGTGACTTTGGCAGGGAATTAGTATTTCTTGATATTCCCCACTAATACCCAGCTATTTCGGGACTGGACGTCCCGAAAAGCCGCCCCCTGAGCCATGGATGGCGAATGGGCGGCGGTTGCGCCAACACATAATACCTCATGGGAATATCATAGAAATACTTATTCCCGAACAACGGAACCAATTTATAGTACCTTCCGGTTTTATGCCGTCTGAAATTCACATAAACATTTACCTACCTATATTCCGCCGGAAGATTCCGAAACCTCTCCCACTCCTCCTTATCCTGTGAAGCAGTTATCCGAATCGTATAGCTTTCCTTCTGCTCATCCGTATCAATATAAATACAATAGCCCCCGCCCTTTTTCTCTATCTGGTAAATCGGGCAGCCACAAAGCTCCTTCATCAAGGGTTCATACTTCTCCCGGTCAAGCAGCTTGTCCTCCCTTTTCTCCGATACTGTGTCATCCATATTATAAAGCGTGTAACCATCCAGAACAAACTGAAACTCGTCTATATCCATAAATTTTATTGTCATCTCATCTGTTCCCATGCTGCGAAGCTCCTGATTCTGGCTGTTTTTTTCAGATATAATAACATCGCTTACAGTAATCAGAAATTCATTTCCCTTAAGTCTCATCGAAATGACAGCACTCTGGGAAAAATCAAAGGTGGTTAATTCATTCGTAGTATAAAAGCTCATAGTTTCCTCCATAAATAAATCTGATTTTGGTTCTAATATCATATTATATTCTCTTTTCTTTTAAAATACAACATAAGACAGAATTGACAGCATGTAGGGTAGTTTATCTTGAATCAAATTCAAAAATCATTTGAATTAAGCAAAAACTCACAATATTAAACTTTATTTGACAAATGCCGTTTTATTATGCTACAATATATTCATATAATCGTTTTACATATACAATATTAAAGAAAGGGATGATATGATTGAAAAAGGCAGCAAAGAAAATTGGCATATTTGTATTATTATGTGTTTTTCTAATGGGTATTGGATGTAGTGCAAGAACCTTGTTCTTTGCCGAATCCGGAAGAAGTGGTGCTTATGTTTTTGTACGTGCTTATATGACACCAGGATATCCAGCACCAAACAACGATTATGGACTGGTTAAAGGTTGGCGTGTTAAAAAGGTTACTATCAATTTAAGAGAAGGTTCTTACAACAAAACAAAATCTACTTCAGATACAAAGGAAATAAAACTTCAAAAAGTAAACAATCCTTCTGAGACAGCCTATGGTACATGGAAGTGGACATATTATTAAACATATATCATATTTAGGGGAATTGTTATAGAATATACATTTCCCCTTTTGTAATGCTTCATGAAAGGATGAACTATGTATAAGATACGCATAAAAGAAAGTTTTCTTTTCCTGATACTGACATTCAGTACGATTATTCTTATTCTCGCCTTTTCTGCCTACTTAAAGGATAAGTATAAGCGGGAAAAACCATTGGATTTTATAAAGACCTCTTATGTTCAGCTTGTTTTCCCCAGTTATCAAAAAACGCCAGTTAAAAATTTAAAGACCCAGTTAGAAACAGATGCCTGTGATATGATGATTTTGGATTATACATGGTTCGGTGTCAAGGCGATTGCTTTTACAAACAACTTTTTTGAAGAGATACAGGTAAACAGAACTAACGAACCGTATCACAATTCTGATGAAAATGTAGCAATTGTGAATCAGAACAGAGTAGAAGAATTGTGTTATCAGGAACATGGAGCTACCTATCTCTATAAACAGGGCGTCGCATATAAAGTAATTGGTACTTATGTAGATGATAAGGACGACCCCCTGTTTCAGATTCCCTTTTATTTAAGTATTGATGCCAAGGGGTTACAAGATAACAGATACTATGACAGGGTAATTCTGGTTCCTAAGGAAACTGATAAATTAATGGAATTAGAGCAGCTTGCACGGGACACTTATCCCAATGCAGAAATTGGTATCATGGATGGAACAGAAGGCTTTTTATCTCTGGCAGATACCCAGGCAGCACTGATTGGTATCTGCGGCATTTTATTAAGCATGAATTGTATTGGCTTTCTGGTTTCATGGATATTGGCACAACGGCAGGAAGTCGGAGTGCGAAGAATGTCGGGAGCCACCTTTAAGGATATTTACCGGCTGATAAGAAAACGGTTTTACATATTATTTTTCTGTGCTTATGTGACAGGCGGAATTATTACAGAATTGTTATTTGTCTGTCTTAGAAATACAAAACAGCTGGATTCCTGCCGCTATCTATTCGGAACAGCCCTTTCTCCATGGGCAGTTTTAATTACCGGAGCCTGTATCTGGTTAATCGGGGCTATCGTACTGGAAAGCAGTCTTAAAAGAATCAAAAAAACAGGTATGTTAGGCAATATAAGGGGGTATCATGAAACGATTTTTATGTAATATCGGACACAGCTTTTCCCTGTGGAAAAGCCATACAGCAGAAATGATTTTTAAATCCCTTCAAATCTTTGTCTCCCTTCTCTTAATTGGTTTTATGGTTCACCAGTATACTTCCTATCAAGCCCTGTATCAGCAGATTCAGCATCTCATGCAGCAAAAGGATGTATATGTGTTATGGGATTGCAATGACAATGAATGGTCGGGACATATAGAACGTAGTAATTACACGAAAAGTTGGAATCATTTACTGGACACTATAATAAACAGTAACCTCAAACGACTTGTAGTAGATAATGAACAGCCCGTTGATATCTCTGACCGGGAAGCAGAGGTAATACGGACAAATGAAAACTTTTTTCAGTTTTTTGAGATTTCCATATCAGAAAAAGAAACAAACTGGGAAACATATTTTAAAACCTATTTTGAGTCGGAGGAAGAGTGGAAGAAAAAAACAAAACCTGCGATTGTAGGGGCTGCCTATAGAAAAGACTATAAGCTGGGCGACTGCATTACATCTGATTCAGGTGAACGCTTTCTCATAAAAGGCTTCCTGAAAAAAAATCAATCTTATGCCCTTCCTACACAATCCAAGGAAATGGTTTCCTTAAACCGGGCATTAATTATTCCCGTCAATATAGACAGGAATGAGGTGTATAGTATACAAGCCTATATAAAATATTGTCTGTATATCACAAAGGGAAGGGAAACACTCTCCGACATTGAACAGGTGAACCGAGAGGAGAAATTAAATGATGGCTATTTTTGCAGTTATCGTAAACAACTAGTGAATGTAAAACGGGATACCATAGAAGGTATTTTACAATATGGAACATTTGGAGTGATTCTTTTCGTGTTTTCTATCATTGGTTTTTTAGGAATGCTGATTCAGCTAATGATGGAATGTGAGAAAGAATATGCAGTGCATTTACTTTGTGGAGCACAAATAAAGGATATCCTGCTCCGCTTACTGTTTCAGATTGGATTACTTTTATTGTGCGGAGACATCCTGTGCTTTATTGCGTTTTATAATGGGCAGGTACGCTTAGCGGTGTTATTATTGTCATTGATAAGCTTCCTCCTGTTTTTCCTATACAGCACATTGCGATTACATTCCGAATCAATCATGCAGAAATTAAGGAGAAATGAATGAAATTACTAGTATTAGAAGAGGTAGCAAAAAATTATGGCAAGGGAGATGCTCTGGTACCAGCGTTAAGAAACATCTCTTTTTCCGTAGAACGTGGAGAGTGCATTGCCATTATGGGGCGTTCCGGTTCCGGTAAAAGTACGTTGCTCAATATTCTGGGAACGGTTGATGAGCCTACAGACGGGCATTATTATGTAAATGATAAGGATATTACAACCTATTCCGAAAGGGAACGAGCAGCATTACGCAATCGGATGTTTGGATTTGTCGTTCAGGATTTTGCACTGATTCCCTATCAGACAGTTTTACAAAATGTAATGATTCCCTTGGAATATGCATCCTATTCACGAAAAAAACGGATAGAAATGGCAAAAAATATATTAACCCAGGTAGGATTACAGGAGAAAATTGATACCTACCCCTCCAAGCTTTCCGGTGGGCAACAACAGCGGGTAGCCATAGCCCGGGCGATTGTCAATAATGCAGAAGTAATTTTATGTGACGAACCTACCGGAGCTTTAGACTACACTACAGCACAAGAAATTATGGATATTTTTCTAAAACTGAACCAAGAGGGAAAAACAATTATTATTGTAACCCATGACCGGGAAATTGCAAACAAATGCAGCCGGATAATAGAAATTAAGGATGGCAGAAATACTACTACAGCTCATCCAGACTCCCAAACCGATACCCTTCCTTCTCAAGGTTCGTAAGAATGGTCTCTAACGCTGCTGCATTGGCAGAAGACACATTATGAATCAGTGGTATTGCACCGGGATGATAATATTTCTGCCAATGTTCGACCACATGGTCAACACTCGGCTGGTTATTTACATCATAATCCAGATATGCCATACTCCAGAACACCGTTTTATAGCCTAAATCCTGTGCTACCTTTAAAAGATATTCACTGTATTCCCCTTTCGGTGGACGGAAAAACAAATCCATCTCATATCCAGTGGCCTCTTTCATGTAATCCTGACAGCCAAGAATCTCCTCCTCAATTTTTTCAAGCGGTGCATCACTTAAGTTGGGATGAGTAATCGAATGATTCCCAACAAAATGCCCCTCCTCTTTCATTCTTTTTACTATGTCTGTAGAATCTCTGATATATGTCTGGGTTACAAAGAAGGTTGCTGGTGCTTTGTGCTTCTTTAGAATATCGAGCATGGTTTCCGTATAACCGTTATCGTAACCACAGTCAAAGGTCAGATAAATCACCTTATCTATATTCTTACCCTGTACTGCTTTATTGCTGACATAGACTGCATTGTACTTGGCAATATCAATCTCCTCCTGTGCACCGCTTGGCAAATGGTCCATGTTCCGCTTGAACCACCATGAATTATAAGCATGGGATATCCCATCATAGGAGGACATAGAAAGCTCGCGATTCTGTGTGGTGAGAGCAGATTTTTGCTCAGTCTCCTCATTTTTCTTTCCCTTCTTTTTCGTTCCCGCTTGTTCCTCCTTTTTGCTGCCCTCTCCACTTACCATCTCTTTGGTTACTCGGGTATCCTCCACCTCATTATTGGGACCCTTAGAACTTTGCATGGTACACCCATTGACACAAATCAAAAGCAGAGCCATAAGAAAAAGACCAATACCTCTTCCCATTGCTCTGCTATTATGTATCCTTTTTACTCCATAGATTAATTTACTTCGATATCTTTGCTGTAAATTCATACAGTACCTCATTTCTTTTCTTTAGTAAAAATGTATGCAAACAACCACTAAACTATAACTATTCTCTCGAATCCCTTAATTCTCCATTAATAAGCTTCTTAATATATCCTCTAGCAATTCGTTATCAATCTCTGTTTTTCCGGCTTTGGCATGTACTTCATCCGAAGCCACAGACTTCTGTTCTGCTTTTACAGTGGGAGCCTTTCCAAATACTGCCTCCTTGGTAGCCGCAATTCCTGCCGGCGTGCTATCACGATAAGTAAATTCCTTATCTTGGTCATCGTCCTGCTCCGCCGTCCTTTTTCTCTCTCCACTTAATTGACGAGCCTTGGCAATCTCCGTCAGCAACTGCCCCTGCTTACTTTTTATTGAGGTGACAACATCCTTGGGCTGCTCCTCTACTTCCCTTATCAATCCTAGCTGTTCCTTTTCCTCCTTTGTTACCTGTGCAGTAAGCTGTTCCTTTTCCTCCTTCGTCACCTGTGCAGTAAGCTGTTTCTTATCCTTCTTTCTTTCCTTGCCAAGCTTTTGCTTACGTTCCAATTTTGCCCGCTCAAGCTCCTCATTTTCCAATAACTCCTCCTGCTCACGGTAACGCACTACATTAGTTAGATAATTCTGCATTCCCAAAAGATAATACATCCTGTGATAATCATTGCGGAACAACACCTCCGCCACGACATTAATTCCAGTTAAAGCAAGTCCTGCCGTGAAAATAAATACAATCTCATTATCCCTCGAACCGTTCAAGAATGCAATCATCGCACCAATTACGCCCAGAGTGAAACAAACAACCATCATGGTAAGATTCAGGTTCTCCAATTGAAACATATTAAATCCACAAACTCTGGCACCCGCCAAGCCTTCTTCTAAATAATGCTCCACATCGATTTCATTCTGCCCCTTTTTTATGTAACCCTGATATCGTTCAATCAAACTCTTTGTAAGCTTATGCTTTACCACCGGCTTTCCCATAGACAGCCTTCTAATCTGAACAGATAACCCCCGGCATCCCACCGAAGCAATTATCTTTGTAACAATTCCAAACAAACATAACCCCGCCATTACATACAACATCGGCCATCTTGACAGCCACAATTCATACTGATACCCCATAGTATCTCCTCCTTATTCTCCCTAGCATAGATAATAGAAAAAATATCTACAACCTCTACACCGTTGTTCTATTCGTTATAACTTAATCATAAGCTATAGGAAGAAACAGGACAAGCAGATTCATTTTCTAAATAACGACAAAATATATATAAATTCGATGTCAGAGCCCTGTTTTATGAACATTTCAAAAAATGTCTGGAAGGGGTTATGAACATTTGTGCTGTTTTTTGAACATAATAATGCTAATTATTCTGTTTTTTATCCCAAAACAAGAAAACTGTCTGACAATTCTTGACATAACTTTACTTATTCACTTTCTATTCTTATACCTCCCACAATTCCCTTTGATCCTGATACAATTGTCGCAACAGATTCGTACTATGTACAATGGCCTTCTTGGCAAATACAGAGTAATCCTCGTGTCCGGAATTATCTGCTTTGTCAGAAATTGCACGAATCACCAAAAATGGTATCCTGTTCAGATAAGCCACCTGTGCCATAGCTGCCCCCTCCATTTCTGCACACCGTCCTTTAAAGGTTTCCACCAGATATTCCTTCTTCTGTGCCGAAGCAATAAACTGGTCACCACTCAACACCTTACCAATATGACAATGAATATCTGTATTAACCTTATCACAGGCAGCCTTTGCTGCCTGAAGAAGTCCGGCATCTGCCTGAAAAACAGAAGTGTCCATCCGTGGAATCACACCAACCGGGTCTCCAAGGGGAGAAGCATCCATATCATGCTGCTGTGCTTCCTTAGAAAGCACGATATCACCGATATCAATTGTGGCATCCAGACTTCCTGCAACTCCAGTGTTTATCATAATATCTACATTATAATCATCTACTAGTATCTGGGCACAAATTGCCATATTAACCTTACCAATTCCACTTACCACTGCTACCGTCTCAACACCCCAGAGCATCCCTTTGACAAAAACCATGCCTGCCTTCTTCTGCTCCCTCGTATCCGTCATCTCCTCCTTTAATAATGAAACCTCTTCCTCCATCGCTCCAATTAAACCAACACACTTCATGCTATATCTTCTCCTTTACGCTATTATAGTAACACGAATATCTCACAATACCACCTTGCAGGAAATATTTCATGTGGTATAATCTTAATTAGTTATGTCTTATAGACAGGAATATTTACACTTAGTGTATCACATATTGCTACTATTAGGCAATTACAAAAAGGAGGTACTTATAATGGAATATTCACCAAGGGGCGTTTGCTCCAGAAAAATTTCATTTGATGTCATTGATAACAAGGTAACCAATGTAACATTTTCAGGAGGATGTGCAGGTAATACACAGGGGGTCAGCCGCCTCATTGAAGGAATGGATATAGAGGATGCCATTGCCCGCTTAGATGGAATCCAGTGCGGAATGAAAGGAACCTCCTGTCCCGACCAGCTTGCACAGGCATTAAAGTCATACCAAAAATAGAATTGAACGGGGAGGAACATATTATGAAACGAATTGTACTAACCGGAGGCGGTACCGCCGGGCATGTTACACCAAATATGGCACTCGTGCCGGAACTAAAAAAAGAAGGCTTTGATATTCACTATATCGGTTCCTATGATGGAATTGAACGCAAGTTAATCGAAGACATGAATATCCCTTATCACGGCATTTCTTCTGGAAAGCTCCGACGTTATTTCGATGTCAGAAATTTCTCAGACCCCTTCCGGGTACTGAAGGGCTGTTCGGAAGCCAATACACTGTTAAAGGCACTAAAACCGGATATTGTCTTTTCCAAAGGCGGCTTTGTATCCGTCCCTGTTATTTTGGCTGCAAAGCGACGTCATATTCCGTGCATTATTCACGAAAGTGACATGACACCTGGTCTTGCTAACAAAATTGCTATTCCCTGTGCTACGAAGGTATGCTGTAATTTCCCTGAAACCATTCCCCATCTTCCAAAGGGCAAGGCAGTCCTTACCGGCTCACCGATACGCAAGGAGCTTTTTGAGGGAAGTAAAATAGATGCACTGGACACCCTTGGTTTTACCAAAGACAAACCAACCTTAATGGTTATTGGAGGCAGCCTTGGCTCTGTGGCAATTAATAATGCTATCCGTAAAAATATTGATGCACTGTTATCTCATTTCCAGATTATTCATTGCTGTGGAAAAGACCATCTGGATGCGTCCTTGGAGGGCAGATGTGGATACCGCCAATTTGAGTATGTCAAAAAGGAGCTTCCCAGCTTTCTTGCACTAGCAGATGTTGTAGTATCCCGGGCAGGTGCCAATGCCATCTGTGAATTACTTGCTCTTCGTAAGCCCAATATTCTGATTCCACTTTCTGCTGCTGCCAGCCGTGGAGACCAGATATTAAATGCAGCATCCTTTGAAAAATGTGGTTACAGCAAGGTGATAGCGGAAGAGGATTTGACGGATGAGGGTCTGGTGGATGCCGTTCACGAGGTTTTTAATCATAGAAAGGACTATATTAATTCCATGAACCAGAGCGAGCTTGCTAATCCGGTAGAAACCATTATGGGATTGATTGTGGAGACAAGTAAGTAATTCAAAGATTCCGTTCTATGCGACATCAACCTACACTAAGCCTTTTATACTAAAATCACTTTGAAAGAAGGAAAAGACATGTTTTCATTTACCAGCAAGATTCGTTTTAGCGAAACCGATTCCAAGGAACAACTGGCTCTGCCATCTATTATCAATTATTTTCAGGATTGTTCGGAATTCCACTCCCAATCTGTGGGAAGTGGTGCTGGAAGCCTTGGTCAATACGCCTGGATTTTAAATGCTTGGCAGATTGTTATTAAGCGGTTCCCCAGACGCAATGAAACCATACAGATATGTACAAAACCACATAAATTTAAAGGAATTGAAGGACACCGTAATTTTCTGCTGAAGGATGAACAAGGAGAAATCCTTGTTTATGCCAACTCGATATGGACTTATTTTGATATGCAACAAATGCATCCCGCCAGAATCACACAGGATCAATTCGATTGCTATACGCTGGAGGAGCCTCTGGACATGGAGTATGCTCCCAGAAAAATCAGCCTGAAGGATATCGAGGATGACAGTTTTACTGCTGCCTATAAAACTATTGTGCAACGCTCTCAGCTGGATATGTTTGGTCACATGAACAATTGCCAGTATGTATCTATCGCATACGACTGCCTCCCAGAGGACTATACCATACACCAAGTGCGGGTAGAATATAAAAAATCCGCCCTGCTTCACGATGAAATCTTTGTCAAGTATGCCGTAACAGGGGAGCGCATACTTGTCTTACTCGCCAATGCGGTTGGGGAAAACTTTGCGGTAGTTGAATTTATGTAAGCAATAAATTCTAATGGCATAAAACCGAAGTGTACGATAGATTTGTTCCGTTGTTCGGGAACAAATGCAATAGCCTGTCCCTCTTCCATGCCAAATATACCACACAAATAAGAAAAGCATATAAGCAAGGAATTAGTACTTCTTAAAACTGCTTATATGCTTCTTTTCATTTACAAATTTTAACTATCCAAAGTTGTAGCCATTAATACCCCACAGCCCTACAGCTTAAAGATATTCATCTTCTCATCCATTTCTTTCGCAATTTCATCAAGTGCCTGTGCCTGTTCTGCGATACCAGTCACAATGCTTGCAACCTCAACAACCGCCGCAGAGGTCTCTTCGGTTGCTGCTGCATTCTGCTCTGCAATTGCTGTCAGACTGCTAACCACATCAACCACATTCACTCTTGCCTCATCAAGCTCTTTGGTACGGCTAGCAATCACATCCATACCTGCAACAGAAAGGTCTACTCCCTCTTTTATCTGCTCAAATGCTTTATCTGTATGGGACATCTTCTCATTCTGCTCTTCAATAATACTTCTTACCTGTCCCATTGTCTCCACTGCCCGTTCAGAATCCGCCAGCAATGTGTTAATTACCGCATCAATCTCCTTAACGGACTCCGTAGACTGCTCGGCAAGCTTTTGAATCTCAGAAGCAACCACAGCAAAGCCTTTGCCCTGCTCTCCTGCCCTTGCTGCTTCAATACTCGCATTCAGAGACAACAGATTCGTCTCTTCCGCAATCTCAGCAATTACCCGGGTAGCATCACCAATCTTTAACGCAGACTGATTGGTAATATCGGTCTGTTTCGTAATCATATCAATATATTCATCCGTCTTCTGGTTAATCCTGCGAAGCTCTGCCAGAATATCCATGGCGTTTTCATTGGCTTCCTTCACCTTGACAGAAGAAGCAATTAACTCATCCACCTTTGCTGAAGTCTCCTGAACCATGTTACCCATAACAATAACATTCTCTGTCGCCTTCTGTGTTTCATCTGCCTGTGAGGTTGCTCCCTGTGCAATATCATCTACTGCAGCCTCTACCTGATCCATAGTAGTATTGGTATCCACCGCTCCTGTATGTAAGGTTGCTGCTGACGCAATCAGATTGTCACTATGTTCCTTGATTCCATTTACCACATCTACCAGATTGCGGCGCAGAGAAGACATAGCCCTCGCCATCATACCAATCTCATCCTTACGGTCCTTAAGTCTGCCCGCCTCCTCATTCTGGGTGAAATCCATATCCGACACCTTAATAACGACATCCTCAATACTTTTGAGGGGCTTTACAATTATGAGAGAAGAGCATATAAATGCAATAATCATGCTTATAATCAAGGCAAAAATTACACCGAGTGCCCCCCGTACATTAATACTAACCACAGGAGAAAACAGCTCGTCCTCATCACAGGACACAACTAAGATAAATTTAGCACCCTCATCTACATACACAGCTGCATACTTCATCGCACCCTTAAATTCATATTCTACAACGTCATTCTTCACCTTTTTACCGGCTTTAATATCAGCTACAACCCCCTTCACTACCTCATTCTCTACAGGCTCACCAATCTTTTCCGGTGTTGGATGGTAAAGCATCGTGCCATCTGGGGATACCACATAACCATAGCTTGATTCTACCCCTGACAAACCAACGTCCGCTATATTAGCATTCAAAAAATCAATTCCCAACGCCTGCTCCTCACCAGAACGAAGCATCTCCTCCTCGATAAGCTCCCCATAAGCAATCGACAAGTCCTTAAGATAATTCTTATTAATCTCCCGAATATTACTCTTAACGTTAGGAGAGTAATTCGCCATCATCAGTAACCCGGTCAGTAATACCGGTATCATAATGATAAGCAACACCTTACTCTTAATTGAATGCAGGACATTCTTATTTTCCATATTCTTTCATCCTCCTGAATTTCATTTATTGTAATTGTCAAAACTATTCCTATTTTATCATTTATACCGTCATTAAGCAACAATTTTCAATGATTGCCCTACTTGGACTCTCCTGCCTGATAGCTTTTTTGAAAAAAGTTAGTAATCTCATCAAAATCACCCGAAAAATAACTGCCTGTAACCTGTACCCGGCTGACCATGCTTGCAAGAATCCAGATTTGAAGCCGCATAACCCCTAACAACCTATGAAAAATATTCTGCCGATAGGTAAGATATTGCATCTTTTTGTAGGGAATCGTTATAAGCTTTTTGGCAAACATCCCTTGAGACAGCATTAGATAGTGCTTGGTCGAGGAAAGCCCAAACGTAATATAAGAAAGAATACTACCTGTAACCAAAAGGCAAAGAAAAACTATCAATACAAGCATCGCAATGAGATAAACCGGCATCTGCTCTTCTACAGCACTCTGACCTTTAAAAACAATATCCAACACGAAATATACCAAAAGCATGCTGATTAGAATAAATAAAACCGATTTTATAATACTTTTTACAAGGACCCTTACCGGCTGCCGTTTCAACTTAGCCTGTTCCGGAAACGGATATTCCGGCAATAAAACAGAAAGCTGCTGCCTTAACTGCTCCTGTGTTCCCATTAATAAAAGCTTCATGCCATTCGCATCCTCATCCTCGCCACCAATATTAATTACCTCAACATAAGAACGGTGAAATAGGCGGGACAAAAGAGTTGCCTGAAAACACACTGCATTAATTTTATCAATCGGAACTGCATATTTACGCTTCTTAATCAATCCGGTACTGACATATATTTTATCCTTATCCCGTTTTGCACGAAAATGAAAATCATCAAGCCAGCCTTTTACCAAAGCACTAACAAATGATCCGGCTAAAAAAATCTGTACTATTATACCTGCAAATGCACCAGCAATACTTGCCCCACTGCCAAAGGTATGAATAATAAACCATATTGTAGTTATCAATAATGAAATAGAGATTACAAGCAACAATAAGGAAGTATTTAAAAGACAATTTATAATAATTTCCTTCATGTCATAGATGATATCGTAAGCTGTCTCCTCTTCCTCCTCCAGATAATCCTTCTCCTGTAAAAGCTGCTGCTTTGCCTCTTCCTCTGTAATCACTCCCTTATCGACAGCATCGGAAAGCTCTTGTTGCTTATCCAGACGCTCCTGCTCCCTCATCATCTCCATAATCACATTTTTTACAAGATACGCATTTTTTTTACTGAGCACAATCTTCACATCCGTAGATTCCGCCGTAGAAAGACTGCTGGTATCCAATTTCAGTTTATAGGTCCCCACCAGCATTTCAAAAAGATTCTGCTCTAAATTAATATTGGAAATCGTATTAACCGCTATAGAGTTGACATACCGGTTCAAGGTTCGCCGCATGATGACAACCATATTGTCCTTTACCGTAATTGTCGTTTTATACCATCGGTTGAGATAAAAGGCAACCACAGCAATAAGTATTAAGAAAAATATTCCCATCGCCGCCAGTGCCTTTAGAATATTACCCTCACGCAAAAAGGTAATCGCAAGCTTAAGCATCTCTTCATTGTTAAGAAAAAAGAACACCAAGACGAGCAGCACTGCCCACATCTGCTCCAGTACAGAGCTGATATGGTTACGCATATCAATAATTTCATGAACCCCATTTTCCATACTTTTATCCTGTTCCATCGCAATGCCCCCCTACTCTGCCGAAAACGGATTCTCATCTACAGTATTCCGGCTTTTAATGGCATAGGAGTTAATCCGCTTCTTCAAATTCTCTACGATTGCTTCCGCACGCTCCATCTCCAAAAAACGAATCGTGACATCGCCTCCGGCAGTCGTTACAATCACCTTCGTCAAACCAAAAATACGGTCAAGGGGACCACTTACCATAGCTACCTTATGCAGCCGTTCAATAGGAACAATATTACGCTCTATACTCAAAAATCCCTCTCTGATATCAATCTCCTCATCTGTAAAACGGTAACGATACCGCTCATAACGCACAAAGGGAGCCAGCAGGGAAAGTCCCCAGCAAAATATTAAAATCAATACCAGCCACAGGGAAGAGAGCGACACCTCTACTACATTCTTCAAAAAGAACCATCCCCCAATAAAAACAAGGGTCAATATTCCTCCCAATAGTATTTCATTTACAAGCATCAGACTTCTCGCCTTTTTGTTTAGTTTTTCATACATTTGTTATCCTCCTTATGCTATTTAACATACCTCAATCTGACATACCTTCATTGCTTCCAATGCATTGTGATGGCTTTCTGCCGTAACGCCTGCACAGGCTCGTTCTACTACTTGAATCCTTGCTTCCGGCAAAAATGCCTTAATAAGCATCGCATTGGAAATCACACAGATATCCGTACACAAACCAATCAGCGTAATCTCCTCTATCGCCTCTTTTTCATTTTCCTGTTCAAGATACTGTGCCAGCTCCTTAGAACCAAAGGTCTCCTTTTCAAACACCTTGCTATTCTCCTTTAAAACCGCCTGCACCTTCCCAGCAAGCTGCCATCCCTCACTATCCTTGATACAATGCGGTACCGGAAGCTTTTTGCCCTCCTGTGTCTCCATATAATTGTCAAAATGGGTATCTTTCGTATAAACCACCTCACCGTCAAAGCCCTGTATCACATCCACAACAGCATCAACGATGGCAACCGCTTCCTTCGTACCCAAAGCCCCATCTACAAAATCCTTCTGCATATCAACAACAATTAATATCTTTCTCATATTCTTCCTCCCTTCCGCCTTCTTTAACTATTGGCAATTACGAAACATAATTTTGTTGGATTTTTAGTCGTGGCTACCTATAAATTTACGCCTTTGTACTTTGCGAAGCAAAGACAACGAAGTAAATTTATAGGTAGTCACAACAATAGTAGCTGTATTTTTTTCGCAATTACCTATTATCGTCTATAGCTTTATCGTATAGTCACTCTCATACATTGCCTTTAGCTCTTCCTTCGTGTTATATACTCCATCCATGGCAAATTCCTTCGACCATGTCATATAAAATGCCCACGGCACCTTACTCTCCTCCAACATCTTGATATCTGGGTTGTATCCAACCTCCGTCAATGCTTTTACCTTATTGGCACTGGTATTTTTCGTAAACTCCTCATACTGTGCCTTATAATCCGTTGCCTGCTTCTCCGGCAAATAAATATCCCATCCAATGACATCCACATAGTCATCTCCCGGATAGCTCTCCTTCGTTGGAGCACTAAACACCCAGAGAAGATTGTCAAGCTGCTTTTCCTTTACAAAATAATCATACATCAGACGATAAAGCTGCTTCGCAACCTCGCCTCCCTTAGAGCCCCACCAGAACCATGTACCCTCCACCTCGTGAAGCGGACGCCAAAGGACTGGAATATCTGCCTCCTTAAACTTCAAAAGCTCCTTCGCAATCACATCCAAATCCGAATAAAATGCTTCTCTCTCCGGCGTTCCCGAAACCAGCACCTGCTCTGGATTAAAGTCCGTATGCTCAGTATAAAATGCTTTATCCCGCCCTCCAATAGGAGAAAACCAGTGGAAGCAAAGCATCATAATAATATCCTGCTCCTTTGCAAGGGACAATGCAGTCTCCATCGTCCCCTTATTTTCCTCTACCTCAGTCAGGCACTCCTTAGAGGCATCCTCATAATTGATATTCGGGCTGTAAGAAAGCATCTCAAACTCCACAAGCTTCGGGTAATGCCCCGTCACCTCCTTAATATACGCCCGCTCCTCCATCGGCTTTGTCTGGGTATGCTGTCCAGTAATCAGACAATTCCCCGCACACTCACAGAGATAGGAAAGCAGCTCCTTCGCCTTCTTCGTTGCATTTGGATTAACTGGTGTACTACAAAATTCATTCATAATTCCCTCTCCTTTTCTTTATATTATTTCAATCCGGTAACCGCCGCATCATCTCGAAACACATCCTCGCATTATGATAGGGACATTTC
Source organism: Lachnospira sp. (assembly GCA_017621205.1). GTDB lineage: Bacteria > Bacillota > Clostridia > Lachnospirales > Lachnospiraceae > NC2004. The sequence goes on along the minus strand of JAGATQ010000027.1, from coordinate 45,212 downwards.
CACGGGGAAGCAACCGGAAGCTCTTCATTGATACTCTTGTCATAAAACCGTTCATTCAGCCATTCTGAGCCTGCTCTCTCATCCACAAAATATGTTTTGGTATAGTTCCAGATTGCCGAAACCGCATCCAGAAACTCCTGCTCTCCTCGTTTCTGGTAAGCATTGTAAAAACCAATGATGGATTCACACTGCACCCACCAGATTCTCGTCTGCAATACCTTTCCTTCCTCGCATTCCGCCGCTACACTTTCCCCATCAAAAGCAACCTTTAAGATTTCATGCTCCAAATCAGAAAGAAACTCTGCCATGGAGGCATGCAGCTTCTCATCCTTAAGAACTTCAAGACCTCGCTCTAAAAGCCACGCCGTCTCAATATCGTGTCCATAGGAATGCAAATCAATCAGACTGTTCATCTCGCTATCAAAAAATACCTCAAGCCTGTGCTTGGAAGGTCTGTACATTTTCTCCTTAAAGATTGATAGAATAAACCGCATCTGTTCTGCCGCCGGTTCATAACCACTTACCCGGTAAAGCTCCGTATAGGCTTCATAAAGATGCAGCATCGTATTCATGGTTTTCTCTGCCATCACTCCGTTTTCTGACAAATGCTCATTGCTCTGGGGCTGAAAATCGATAGTCAAAGCCTCCTTATAGCCATAGGAATCCTTGTAGTTTTTCTCCACTAAGGCAAATAATTCCTTCGCCAGTGACAAGACTTCCTCATCCTTTGTAACATCATAATAGGACGACAGGGCGTAGATGGCAAATGCCATATTGTAGGAATGCTTGATAGTGTCTAACGGCTCTCCTTTATAGGTCACCGACCAGTAAACACCGCCCCGCTCCCTGTCATAAAAATGCTCCTTTAAAAACAGGTATGCGTGCTTCGCATAGGATAGCAGCTCCTCCTCCTTTAATGCCATATAGGCATTGGAAAAGGTCCAGAGAATCCGGCTGTTTAATATACATCCCTTTTCTGCCTCTTTATCAAGTACCAAATCATAGCTTTTATATCCATAATAGCCACCATACTCATCGTCCCTCATGCTTTTCCAGAAGGGAAGAATGTTGTTAAGCAGTACATCCCTTATTTCCTGTTTTATTGTACTCATCCTAGTAACCACCTTTCTTTGTATTTAATGAACGTTATTTATTATTCAGCTTTCCTGCTGCCGCCTCGAGACTCTCATACCCATAAAGCTTCACCGTCTCTGTCATAATCAAAAACGCCAGATTCTCTCCCCGCTTCACCAAATCTACAATAAACTGTCCATAAAGCTTTAACATCTTATCACTGTAGGTTCCCATCTCTCCTCTGAGATATGTCTCATAGGAGGTATCCCAAGGCTTGTCCTCATAGCTGTGAATCCGTCTCGCATTACTTGCCATACCGGGGTAGACTTTCGCAAATTCCTCCATCCACTTCACCTGTATCTTGATGATTTCCTCCATAATTGCCTGAATCTCCGGCGTAATAACAGGAAACTCCTTCTTTATCTTATCCCACTTCTCCGGCACCGTATTCTGTTCCATACGGCCGTACTTCTCCATAATCGGATTCCAGCCCTTGTATAGGTTCAGACGAAACTCCACCGCATACTGCACTAGCATCGGCATTGTCCATGTATTATACTGGCTTGTCCGCATAATCGAGAAGGTCTCCCAGTCATCCTGACAGCTTGCTCTTCCTCCCTCATTTAACACTTCATCAAAAGCATTCCACTCCAGAAGCACAATTTCCTCTACAAGCTCTGCCTTATTCTTAAACAGATATTCGCTGCGTAGCATAATTTCGTAGGCATAGTGCTCAAGATAAATATCCGCCAGACTAACAACCTTGGAATTCTCTTCCTTATCATGCAGCCGCCGGTTTCCAACATATTCCTGCCCGGTAAGTGCCAGCAGCAGATAATCTGCTAAGCTCTCCACCAAATCCTCTACCTGCTCTATGCTGCTATCTGTCCCTCCCTCTGTAACAATACGTTCCACATAAGAGGTTAACTCTGGCACACAGGAAAAGGACTTCGCACCCTCAAACAGCCATTTGTCGTGGGGAGCAAAACAATGATTAAGCAAATATCCAATCCGCAGTGCCGCCTTCATACCATCCATCAAAGCAAAGGAGGCAGCCACCTTATCCCCTCGCTTCATCATACGGGCATAGTTATATTGGGCATTCTGGCTATACTCTGCCATCGCCTGTGCCAGCTTTTGGTATACTGCCACTCCCTGATAGCCCTGTTTCAGATACTGACGAAGAGCCAAAAACAAATCGCCACCCTCCTGAACCGGATTTTTAGAAAGCTTCTGCCCAATATGATAAAGCTCCCCATTGGCTGCCGCTGCAAATTGGTACTCTGGGACAGAAAGCATCGTATCATTGCCAAGCTCTCCCTGTAGCAAAAATTCTTTATAGCCCTCGTATCCGATAAATTCCTCAAAAAATCTCCGGTAGGAGACGACACCTACCCTGCCTGCACCTTCCTTCGTATCAAAACGCTGGTATCCCTTATATTCCTTTGGCAAAGCATCATAGCTTTTTGTTAACTGCTCCCCTATCTTCTCATACAAATCATCCGACAGCCATATCAAAAACCCCGGTCCCCAGTCATGGTCTCTTGACGTTGCATCATCAAATCCAAAACAATCCGAACCTCTTCCTGCCATTCCAACAATCATCTGGTCATAGTAATCACTGTATTGCTCCTTCAGCATGGGAACTCCAAATTCTTCAAAATATTCCCTGCATAAGGCAAGTCCCTTTTTCTCTTCCTTTTGCAGTTTCTCCTGTTGTTCTTGCTTATGCTCCTCCTGCCCATCAGCTTCCGTCACACTCTTAACCGACAGCAACAGCTCCTCTAACGCCTTACTCTCTTCCTCTGTTAAATGCTTCTTCACCTGCTCATAATATTCCATCATCCGATGGTAATTATCGGTCTTGCCCAAGGTAGCCTTAATCGCATTCATCGCAATGACATACTGCCTTGCTGCCGCCTCAAAGCTTCCTTCAAGCTCATCCATCTGACCAAGTGCAAGACACGCCGCCGCGTAGTGGGAATCCCTGCCATTTAATTCATCATATAGGGCAATGGCGTTCCTGGCATACTCTCTGGCTTCTTCTAAAATACCCTGCTGGTCATGTTCCCCGTTATCTGATGTCTGTTCAAGCTTCCTTTCATCCTTTTGCTCTTTATAAAGTGTTAGCACCGTATTCGCCAGATTCGTATAGGTAACTGCCAGTTCCCAACGGTGTTCCTCGTCCTCTTTCACGATTGCCAAAGCCTTTTTCAAATAAACTGCCGCCTGCTGGTAATCGCCCAATTCCTGAAACAAAAGGCTCATATTGTTGTAGAGACCGGAAAACTGAAAATCTCCCTCAGAAAGGGTATAATCATATATCCCTTCTGTCTGCTTATAAAACGCCAATGATGCATCAAGCTTTCCCGCCGCCCGAAGTCCATTGGCAATATTTACCAATGTATTGCCATGCAGAATACTTCCCTTCCATCCCAAGACTTCCATCAGCTTCATCGCTTCTTCTGACACTGATACCATCTTGTCATACTCACAAATCTCCCGAAAAAAACCAATCATCTCATTCATAATATAAAGAAGGCTGCCATAGTCCCCTTCTTCCTCTGCCTGCTTTGCGGCACGGTTTAAAAAGGGTTCTATCTCCTTTACTCTGTTTTCTTCAAAAAGGGTGTCAAGCTCTTGTAATGTCTCATTTATATTCATAGGGATACCTCTTGTTTCTGCGGACAATCGCCATACAGATATGCTCTAAGAAACTAGCATTGCGTTGCTCGCATATCCATCTGGCGATTGGTTGATATGGTTTCTATTTTGCCCATCACTTTGTCATCTAATAGAATAAGGCAAATAAAATTAAATTGATATAAATCTAAATTAAATTGTATCATAGATTACTTGTTCTATCAATGGAAGGGTGAAATTTGCATGTTTTATATTGAATATCGAGATTCCATCATATATAATAAAAGATACCTAAATAAAAGGAGAACTATTACGATGGATACAATATTCAACAGGCGAAGCATAAGAAAATTTCAAGATAAACCTGTACCAATAGAGTTATTAAATAAAATATTAGTTGCTGGTCAAATTGCACCCTCTGCCAAAAACCGACAACCTTGGAAATACATTGTCCTCGGAAATGAACACAAGAAAGAATTTCTGAATGCCATGGAAGTCGGAATTCAACGGGAAGAACAGGGCATAACCAAGCTGCCAAAGTCACAGCATGGTATTCCAGATGCCAAAAATACATTAAAAATTATGTGGGAAGCACCAGTCGTTATTGCAGTAATTAATACCAATGCAAAATCGCCTTTTCTGCCAACCGATAATGATGAGAGATTTACAGAATTGTGTGACTCCCTCTCCATCGGAGCTTCCATCGAAAATATGCTTCTAACAGCAGAGGAGTTGGGACTTGGGACATTGTGGATTGCGAATACCTGCTTTGCCTATCAGGAACTGACCACCTATTTAGATACCGAACAACAGCTTATCTGTGCAATTGCAATTGGCTATGCAAATGAAAATCCCAAGCAACGACCAAGAAAAATGTTAAGTGAGATTGTAGAATATTGGTTATAGTAAAAGAGCCAGAATAATTGTACCGACCCTAAAAAGTCTAACTTTTGGGGTCGGTACAACTATTCTGGCTCTCTTACTTTTTAATAAAAACTGTTTTATTTAAAAATGATATCTCTCTCATCCCTACATCTGAAATTTATTGATTGTACTCTGTAGTATTCCAATGCTATCAAGGACACCGTTCGTTTCCTTAGATACATTTTCACTGGAATATGTAATGGACTGTAAATTCTCATTTACACTCGCCATAGCCTCAGAAAGCTCCGTCTGTGCACTGGTAATCTGCGAGATAATCTCATTGATATTTTGAATGGACGCATTAAACTCATCCACATTCGCTTCTAATTCACCACTAACCTCTACATAATATCCTGCATCCTTGCGATAATTCTCAGCCATCGCTCCAAAACGGTCATAATCCTGCATTACTGTTTTGTCAATAAATACAAGAATATTATCACTTTCCTCTGATAGCTCCCGAACACTCTCAAGCACCTTTGTTGTCAAATCGTTGACCTTGTTAATCTCATTGGCTGTCTCCTCACTCAAGCCCTTAATCTCATCCGCTACTACAGCAAAACCCTTTCCATGCTCTCCTGCTCTGGCAGCTTCGATAGAAGCATTTAACGCTAAAAGATTGGTCTGTGAGGCAATCGCCTGAATCGCTGCAGAAACCTGTTCAATCTGCTCGATCACCTTGGTCCCTTCAATCGCCTTCTGCAAACGGACTCTGCTATCCTTTGCCATCTTGATTGCATTTTCTTTTCCTTGTATCAGCTCTGGCACAATCTGGTCAACCTTTTCCATTACATCCTGTGCCCTATCTGAGATCTCCTGTACATCCTCCGAAAGCTTGCCAGCAGTATCAGCTGCATCACTACAGGTCGTACTAATGGTTTGTATATTCGCTGTCTGCGTATCTACATTGGCTCCCGTCTCCTCCATCGTCGCACTGATTTCCATAATATTGCCACTCATGGAAGCAACCTTGGTATTCGCATCCTGCATCTTAACATGAATCGTATCTGATTCGGTTTTCGTCTGCTGAATCACAGAAATAAAACGCTCCTCCAATTCACGAAGCAGATATCCAATCTCCTCCACCTCGTTTTTGTGTGCCGCACAGTTTTCCTCGCCAATCACCTTCTCCCGGATAAATGATTTCATTACACCCATCGGTTGTAAAAGCTTTCGTATTACCACATTGAGCAATACACACATTACAATCATAAGAACGAGGCCTACAAGAACAGAAAATAGAATTCTCCTTATGATCTGATTGCGAATCAGACTGGTATCCTGCATCACACCAAGCTTCCAGCCGACTCTGTCGACATTCTGAACAGCAGCGTATTTCTTCTGACCGTCATAGTCTGTAAATACACCTGTTCCCTTCCGTTCAAGGTCAATATCAACCTTCTCCGTCAATATCGTGTTACCCTCCTCCTTCGGAAGAAAATCCTCATTTTCATGGGTGATGACACTGCCATCCCCCGCCAGAAGAAATGTCTTGGTATCATTATCTCCAGCCATACCCTTTGTAACCTCAATCAGCTTATCAATCGTGATATCTGCTAAAATTACTGCCTGCTCACCCTCAATCGTAAGTGGCTCCGCAATGCTTACAATCATCTGTCCCGTTGCAAAATCGGTATATGGTTCGGTAAATATCATGCCATTTTCTGCAATCGCCTGCTTCCACCAGTCTCTCTCCGTCGGATCTAAATCAAGCTCAGAATGGTCGGCAGGATAAACACCCTTATCATAACCAAAACAACAATAATACATTAGTGCATTTTCATTGTCCTTAAGGTTTAGCTCAAGGTAATCCATAATTGCATTGGTATCCTTTTTATCCATATATGCTAATGCATTACGAAGCGTATGTACAACATCTGCCTGCTCATCTAACCACCCATTAATTACATTAGACGTTGTCAGCGCTGTCTTTTCGAGAAGCTCCTTCTCGTTCGATATCATAATATTCCTTGTGCTGAAACCATTGCTGATACATATTACTGCGATAATCAGAATAGTACACAAGGTCGTTATGAGTTCAATTTGTCCTTTAATTGTAGTCATCCTCTTATTCACAATCTGTTCCTCCTTCTGTGCATATAAACATATAGTTTAATAATTATATAATATAATTATCTTCTTGCCAAGCAACTTTTCGACTGTATACATAGCAACACTTACTTTATTTCCTATATTAATGGGTAGCAATGTTAAACGTTCTTCTTAACAATCTTAGCTTTTTTTCTTTCTAGCCTTCGCCGTTACCTTCTGAACAACCAGCTTAAATACTTTTGTATTAGGCACAACCGCTTTATTATAATCGAATTCCTCCTGATGATACTGCTTCATTAAAATGTTAAGGGCACGTTCCTTTTCCGTATCAGAAAGTATCTCAATATATCCCTGTCCAATCACGCTTTCATATTCCATTGTACAGCTCCCGCTCTCCACCTCTGTTACCAGTCTATGACCGCAATCCATCTCAAAGCTTGCCCGGTTATCCTTTTCTATTAAGTCATATTTTGTACCCTCCATTGCACCATGAAAATATAACTCTATCGTTTCATCCGTTACCGCCATACCAAAATTAAGTGGCAATATATACGGATACCCTTCATTATTTAAAGCAATCCGGCACACATCACATTTTCTCATAATAGCAATGATGTCCTCTCTGTTTGTCACTTCCCTGTCTGCACGACGCATAATCATCCCTCCTATTACAATTATCTAACCTTGCTTTTCGATACATAAGATACATAACAATAGAATATCTTATTCTTGCTTTTTTGTCCATGGAAGTACATAATAAATAACAGGTATTTGTAAAACTATTAATTGCTGATACGAGTTTCGCAATTGTCTAATAACAAGCAATAGGCAATTGTAAAACCTGTAATTGCCTAGGCAGATAGCCATAATATTATATAAATTTACGCCTTTGTACTTTGCGTAGCAAAGACAACGAAGTAAATTTATATAATATTATGGCTATCGTATCAGCAACTTATTGTTTCACAAATACCTAATAACAAGCAATTGCGAAAGGAGACGCTATGACAACCATCGGTATACTTTCAGACACACATGCATTACTAAGGGAAGAGGTTCTGTTAAACCTTACCGGCTGTGACATCATTATCCATGCCGGGGACATCGTCTCCGACGATATCATCCATACATTACAACAGCTTGCTCCCTGCTATTTTGTAAAGGGAAATGCAGACACCTCTCTGACTACACCCCTCAAAGAGGCTCTGACCTTCACCATCGAAGGCTTACAGTTTCAACTAATTCACAATAAAAAGCAGTTGAAGCTTGAACAAAACACAGATATTGTCGTGTTTGGACATAACCATAAATATTCTGATACCATTGATAAACAGGGAGTACGGTTTTTAAATCCCGGATGCTGCGGAAAACGCCGGATTCATCAGGAGGTTACGATGATGCTTGCAACGGTAGATGGGAATACCTGCCAGACAGAAAAAATTCTGCTCGCCCATCCTGCCTCATTATCTATCTCCGGCAATCATGCGACAATACTTTCTGAACAAGAGCTTGACAAACAGCTAGAGGCAAAACAGACCGACATCATTGCACTGATTCGCTACATTGTGAAAAAAATGGATGCGGGAGAACCAATTGAAAAAATTGTGTCAAGAAAAAAAGTCTCTAAGGAATTTGTTGAAATGATTTACCGGATTAAAGTTACCCATCCCGGTGTAAATGCAACAGATATTTATAATAAGCTTGAGGTAAACGAAACGATAAAAAAAGAATTCCTGTAATGTTTTAGATTTTTGCATTAAAAAATGCCCAGACTCGGAATCGAACCAAGGACACAGGGATTTTCAGTCCCTTGCTCTACCAACTGAGCTATCTGGGCATGTTGTCTTACGCAACTATTAGAGTATAGCAAATCACTTATTTTTTGTCAATAAAAAATTTTAAATTCTTCCATCCTTTATCCGTATTATAGAATGTGCGTAGCTTGCGATATTGCTATCATGTGTTACCATAACAATTGTCTTACCCTCCCCATTAAGCATCTGGAATACCTTCATAATATCCTCTGACGTCTTACTATCCAATGCCCCTGTTGGTTCATCCGCCAGTATGAGATTATTCCCCATCACAATCGCTCTGGCAATCGCACAACGCTGCTGCTGCCCGCCGGAAAGCTGTGTCGGAGACTTCTTCCGCAAATCGGCAATACCAACCTTTTCAATCGCCTGTATGACCCTATCTTTTCTCTCCTTCTTCGGCAGCTTCTTTAAAAGCATCGGCATATTTACATTTTCATATACAGAATAATTATTTAACAAAGCAAAATTCTGAAAAACAAAGCCAATATGCTCCCTTCTAAAATCCGCTTTTTCGTTGCGGTTCATTTTCTCTACATGCATTTCATTAAAAAGATAACTGCCTGACGTACAATCATCCATCGCACCTAATATGTTTAACAGCGTCGTTTTTCCGGAACCGGACTCCCCCATAACAGCAACAAAATCACCGGATTTTATTGCTAAATTAATGTTATCAAGGGCAATCACCTTATTGTCCTCTGTCTGTCCATATACCTTCTCTAAATTTTGTAATTCAATCATCTTACCTCTACCTCGTTAATTGTATCTATCTGCTATTCAATATTGGTCGGATTGTATTTTAGCATTTCAACCGGTGAAAGCCTGTTAAGCCTTATCAGTGGAATAATTGCTCCTGCTATTGCAATAACAATCCCTGCCACGAACGCCTTCGGAAAGACATTATAAATAAGCAGCTCACCTAAAATATCAATTTCATCACTCGCTATCGTGAAATAATACTTGATAAACACAAAGCTTAACACAGCAGCTAATACAAAAGAAAGCAAATACTTTATTACCTCACCTACAATAACAATAGAAATAATATCTCTCATTTTACTTCCCATGGATATCAATATGCCATACTGATAGCTGTTTCTCCATATACTCACAATCTGAAAGCTGCACTCACAGACAATAACCGATACCGCCAGCAGCAAAAACACCCTGAGCAACAATTCCTGAAAATTATCCGCTTCCCTTGCACCCTCCTTTAACTGCTCTTCAATATTAGCAATCTGAACCGTTACTCCATATTTATCTGCTAAATTCATCAGCACCGCCTTAGCTTTTTTATAATCCGTAAAGCTGAACAGCCCCTGAGATGCCGTCATCGTTTTAGCTGTCATCACAACCGCGTAATCCATGTCCAAATAAAGCTTGGTTGCAGAAAACATGGAGGGGAAAAAAATTTTATCATTTACAAAACGGCTGCCTTTATCAAATATTCCTAATACCTCGTATGTTACAACGATTCCATTTGACAAGGTATAGGTGTACTTTGTTCCGACCGGTATATCCCTATATTCATATCCCAGATAGAGACCACTCCAGTAATCATCATAACCCGACATATCCTTAATCATTGCCCCATCCAGTAAGCTGATGTTACACAGGCTTAATAAATCTGACCGCATATAGTAGCATTCTAAATCATTACTTCCTCCATAAATATAAGTCTTATGATTGCCCTGAACTGCTGCAAGCTCCGGAAAAATATCTGTTGCCCCTACCTCCATAGAACCGATGCTGTGAATCGCTTCCTCCTTCTCTGCCTCCTGATAAAAGCTCCTTGCTGCCTCGGAATCATATTCATCTACCGATACGATACCGGCATGGGAAACACCCTCTGTTAATACCATATCAAGAGACGTCCTGCAATAATTGCCCTGCACCTTCATAAATACAGAAACGGATAATACAAACAGACATAAAATAAGCATTATCATTTCCCCAAAAAACTTGCGGATATTTTTCCCTATTAAATCCAATGCCAGCAAAAGCCGTATCTTTAATGCCATAGCTACCTCATCCTCATCACTTCTAAAGGTGTCTTTTTAAAAATAAACAACAACGGAATCCATGCAAAAATAATCAGAACCATAAGAATCCCTACCAAGAAAACAGGAAGCTCATATACAATATTTAAGACATTCCGCTGCCGTACCGCTATCATATATATCCCCTGCAGTACACAGGTTATCGGAAGGGCAATCACAACATAATGAAATAATTCCTTTAGCACAAACCGGTATATATCCCTGTTTTTGTATCCCAAAGCCAATAAAACCGCTAACAGCTTTTTATTCTGTGCAATCCAGACATTGGATATGACACCGCAATTCACAATAGCAAATATGCCCACTAAGCCAAGACCTATCTTAGAAAAATTCTGGTATAGCCAGCTCAGATAATTAGCCGTTCTCGAGGACTCCATGATATCCATATCCACACCCAACGCAGTAAGCTTTTCGGATAACTCAGATACGGTATCATCCATCTCCTCATCTGCATCAAGACATACACCGATAAGCATTCCCTGTTGGTAATGCTCCGCTAATTCCTTTTTCAGATATTCCTTTGATTGTTCCTTCAAGGAATCCCAAAAAATAATGATTCTATCGTCATATCCTCCTGCCACATCATTTTTAAGAATTCCATCCACTCTGTAGGTATCCCCAAACAAATACAACGTATCACTTTCGTCTAGCAGCTCCGCTGCTGCCTCCCCGAGAAACAGACCTTCTTTGTACTCTTGTACCGCATTGTCCTTAGACATGGCTAACCGCTCACTGTCCGAAAAAGCAACCGTAATTTCATAGGCTTGAGAAACCTCACCAACCTCATCGGAAGTTTTTAATTTTGCATGCACTGCTTTATAGCTGCTTAATGTCTCCAGCAAGGCATCCGGAGAAAACGCAGCCTCATTAGAATTACTGTTAAGCTCTGCCGTGACATGGTTGTGATACTGCTCGGCAATACAAGCCTCCACCTTTATCTCCCTCAACAGTACAACCGAATTTAATAATAAAAATAATACGAGAACAAAGTTGGTTATTACCAGAAACGCAAGCAATGCATCCTTAATAACCTTGTTATTGTATGTATTCGTCTTCATCCTTTCAACCTCTGCCCCTGATTAATTCGGGTCATTCGCTTTGATGGTATGTGTCTTGTTTTCAAAGGTTACACTAATCTTTCCCCATGATTGACCGTACCCACAGCTTACATTTGACTTACTTACTGATTTTTTGCTATGATTTAGTGTGGTGTCAATAATATCCGGCTTTTTCTCTGTCCCTCCTTTAACTTTTACAGAAGCAGCATCCGAATCCTTCCCACTAATGGAAGCATTCCCCCAATACTTATCCTGAAGTGTCAATGGTCCATATACAAAGCTCACACCCTGATTTACCTTCACTTCAGCACTGGAAAACTCATAGGAACCGGTTGCAGACGCAGCATACACTGTTATTGCTCCAAACAACAGCATAAGACACATAACCACTACTAAAAAACATCTTTTCCTCATAACAATTCCTCCTTTAATTGACAAAATTCCTAAGTTTATTATAGAATTTTTATGGTTGTATGTCAATTCTTAGTAAATTCACTCTTTGATAAATTTGTTTGTATTTCTTTATATCAAATTCCCTTTGTAAATAACAAAACACACTAACAAATCAAATTGGCAAGCACGACTGCTGCCACAACCCCTGCCAACGTAGCGAGCAATGCACCGGAAAGCGTCCAGCGAACCTTTGTAATCCCAACAGAAGCAAAGTAAATCGAAAGACAGTAAAGTACTGCCTCCGTACAGCTTAAGGAAATTGCAGACATCACCCCCTCTAAGGAATCTGCCCCATACTCCTTAAAAATATCAAGCAAAAGCCCATTCGCAGCAGAGGAGGAAAACAACCGTATAATAAACACCGGAAGGACACTTAATGGCATACTAAAACTACCAAGCACAAGAGCACCATTATCATTCATAAGAAAACCAAGCAGCTTTTCCATACCTTCAAATATAATGTCAAATATTCCACTGGCACGAAATACACCAACACTTACTAACAACGCAATCAACGTCGGCAGCAAATCGATAACAATGTGAAACCCTTCCTTTACGCCTTCCAAAAAAATGCTGTACACATCCAACCGCTTTACAGCGGCTGTTGCAATCACATAAAAAATTAAAAGCGGCATGATAAAATTAGATAAATATGAAAGTATCTGCATCATTCTTCCCCATAAAATATGATTTCATTTATTCTTTATAACTCAAACTTCGCACATAGAAGTTTGAGGTTGCAATACAAATTAAAGACCGCATAGCCTTACTATAATGCTATGCGGTCTAGTTTGAATTCATTCGGTGAATGGGGAGAGATTACCTTAAACACCACCCTTTTCCTTAAATGTTACCATATTTTAAGGGAAATCCAATACATACACACCCCTTCCCTCTAAACCTACAACTCTATCTTCTGTGGAAATGCTTCTTTTCGCATAATTCCCCACATTTTATCAATATACGCAAGCGTATAAAAATTCTCATAGTAATGATAATAAAATGCACCCTTTAACGTCATGTAATATACATTATTTTCTTCATTAACAAATCCTAACAGCTTTGCAATTTTTAATTCTATTCCGTACATTTTTCTTAAAGGAATACCAAAAAACTTTTCAAAATCTTTAGCATTTACCTTTGTACTATATGCAGTCCAAAACAAATAATAAACCATACGTTGACGTAAGGTAAATCGAATCGTTAATGAGGTCGGGAGCTTACCCTCATCAATTCTTTTGCAATATTCCTCCACAGAAAATGTATTAATCTTAAACTGTTCTTTCAGAAGCGTTGTTGCTGAACAGCCAAACCCCAAAAAATTATCTCTCGTCATGGAAGAATAATTGGCATGCTTCTCATTTGAAAATGTCCAAATAGAGCTGCGGGTATACCCCTTGTCCATACAATAAACAGTAATTGCATCCAAAAGAGCTTTCTTTTCTTTTTTGGGCATTGGTGTTATCGCACTCGAAGTAAATGTAAAATCAATCAACGGATAAATTGCTACATGATTGGCACCGTTTTGAAATGCTGTATCAATATCATTCTTTAAATCATCAAACGTCTGGGTTGGCAGAGCAAAAATAAAATCCATAGAAACCGTCTCAAAGGAAACTTCGCACAATGCTTTTTTCAATGCTAAAATATTGACACTCTGCCTACCCAATACATCTTGAAATTTCTTCTGAAAGGACTGGATACCAATGCTGACTTTGGTTACTCCTGCATCTCTAAGAATCTGTAATACGGAGGGTACTACATCATCAGGATGCAGCTCTACCCCCACCCCCTCAGTAATGATAAAATGCTCCTGAATAGCGTCAATAATTTCCTTGAGCCGGGCAGCAGCAAGAGCTGGGGTACCACCGCCAAAATATAGACTTGTAACAGTTTTTTTGCCCTTGTGCTGTTCGCCCACAAGATGAATTTCCCGAATCAGTACATCAATATACCGGTCACATAATTCTTTAGAATATTTACTCTTGCAATAGGGACAAAACTTACAGATACTTTTACAAAAGGGTATATGTACATATAACCCTAAATTATCACATTCCGAAAAAGGTAACTGTTGGTCGTATTCATTTCTAAATATAAATGGCTTCGTTGAACGGGTCAGCCACATTCTTGTCAGTTCTGTTATAATACTCATGTTTCTCCTAAATATATTATTTGTAGGAATATTCTCACTTTATCTTAATCTTAATACTATCCTTCTTCCCGCTTCCATCCGTTGCCTTTGCTGTGATAGTAACCGTCTTTCCCTTTCCAGCCTTCTTTGTCGTTACCACTCCCTTTGAATTTACTGTCGCATATTTCTGATTAGATGTCGTCCATTCCAAAACCTTATTCGCAGTTTTGCCGGAAGTTTTTATTGTTGCGTTTACCTTAACCTTCTTTCCTGCAGTTACTTTCTTTTTCTCTGCCTTGATAATTATCTTTTGTACTGTATGCTTTACAACCGTTATCGCATAAGAACCGGATACACCGGAGCCATCTGCCGCTGTTGCTGTAATAACAGCCGTGCCTGCTGCCTTGGCAGAAACAGTACCATAAGAATCTACACTAGCAACATCTGAATTAGAGCAACTCCAAACCACATTTCTATTAATTGCATCTATCGGCTCCACACTCAATTTAAGCTTCATCTTTTTCCCTTTAGCAAGCTTCTTCGTTGTTCCGCTTACGGTAATATTGCTAACCTTTACCGGAATAATATTGGGAGAATCAGAAGCTTGCGTTGTTGCATCAGACGCCGGGTTCTCCGTTGTTACCTCTGACTTGGGATTCTCCGTTGTCGCCTCCGGTTCCGGCTTCTCCGTCGTTACCTCCGGTTCTGGATTCTCTGTCGTTATCCCCGGCTCCGGACTCTCTGTCGTTACCTCCGGTTCCGGGTTCTCTGTCGTCACCTCTGGTTTGGGAAGCTCTGCCTCAATTTCCCTGCCATCCGAGGTTATCTTACCTGCATACGACCAGACAGGCTTTGATTCTTCATCCAAGGCTGCCAGATTCAAATGCAGAGCCGGACGAACGGCATACCCCAAATCACCAACATTAGCAGCACTATCCGACCGCCAAAGGCGACCCTCGGCATCAATATAACATGCCTTAACACCAACGGATGAAACCACTGCCAATGTGCGCAGCAACCAGTCACCCTTATTCTCACCTGAATCAATATAAGCTGTGTTTTTCGTCTCTCTCATTTGTGATTTATTCCATGTTGAAGCAAATCCATACGATGTATTCATTATCTCAGGTGCCGACAGCAGGTAAATCTTATCTGTTGTATTATTGCCGCCATCGGGATAGGCAGTTGTGTTATAATTATTCACTACCAAGGTATCCTTGATTGCCGCCTGCTCCGAAGCGGAAAATGCGGTACTTAAAAAATTATCATCCGTATAATCCTGTCCGGATATATTGGCTTCCTCGCCATAACCATTTAACCAGCTTCTCAGTGTACTCGTTTCCCATGTTACAGTACTACCATCCTCCGAAGTATAGGGAAGATTATATGGGTTCCTGCACAAATTCCGGTCCGCCAGAAGAAATACATCATCACCATCTACTGACAGCACCCGCCACTTAATGGGCTGTTTGTCATCACTCTCATCTACTCTTCCATCATTGTTGGTGTCATTCTGCCAATAGCTGCCACAATATAGACAGTCCCATGTCGTAATACCATTCTCTGTCACCGGATTACTATAACCATAACCGGAAACCGTTGCCGTATCCTGCTGTGCAGACACATCCCGCTGCAGCAGAAAGCTTGGCATAAGAGAGCAGACCAATAGGACAGCCAATAATTTTTTGAATATACGATTGTTTACTATCTTCATAATGTATCCCTCCAATTCTATTATATATAGTGATTTTTCCTTTTCACTTCTGCTTTAATACAGTACATTTCACTATGTACAATATCAGGCATGCCATTGCAAAGCATACCCCTATCGGATAAGCAACTGATGATGAAATTCGAAAACCTTCATCTGCCATTAAAATATAAGTACATGATACTGCAGACATAAATGCTGCAGGCATTGCACATATCAGAGAATACCAGCATTTTTTAGCATGCCTTGCAAGGTACATTGATGAAGCCCAAAGTGTTATCATTGCAAGTGTTTGATTACTCCATGAAAAGTATCTCCACACAACATCAAAATTCAGCTGTGTTAATACTGCTCCAACAACAAGCAGCGGAACCGTCACTGCAATACGTTTCATCAATTTGGACTGATCTATCTGAAACCATTCAGCAATCGTTAACCTTGCACTCCGGAATGCCGTATCCCCCGATGAAACAGGACATACTACCACACCGACTACTGCCATTGCACCACCAATAACTCCTAGCACTGATACAGAAATATCATAGACTACACCGGATTGTCCCATCTCAGATAATGCTTGCTGTAACCCACCGGTTGTGCCGTAAAAGGCTACACCTGCAGCAGCCCAGACAAGGGCAATCACACTCTCTGCAATCATCGCACCATAAAAAACACGTCTTCCATGTTTTTCTGATTTAATACATCTTGCCATCATTGGTGATTGTGTCGCATGAAATCCTGAAATTGCACCGCATGCTACTGTAATAAACATATATGGGAACACCGGCGTACCATTAGGATGAAGATTCACGAACCGTAACTCAGGTAAATGATATCCACCTGCTCCCAATCCAATCATAATTCCTACAGCCATCAGAATCAGTACACCCCCAAAAAATGGATACAGCTTTCCTATTAACTTATCAATTGGTAACAATGTAGCCAAAAAGTAATATGCAAGTATCACTGCTACCCAAAATGTTACATTTGCCCAAGAAGGTGTAAGTCTTGCCAGCAATGCCGCCGGACTTGTTGTAAATACCGCTCCGACTAATATCAGCAATATCACCGAAAATACACGCATAATCTGTTTTGCGGTTTTTCCAAGATATTTTCCAACAATCTCTGACACCGAAGCGCCATCCATTCGCACAGAAATCATGCCACTCATATAATCATGAATTGCACCGCCAAGTATAGAGCCAAATACAATCCATAAAAATACCACCGGACCAAAAACTGCTCCCATAAGTGCACCAAAAATAGGGCCTGTACCGGCAATGTTAAGCAATTGAACTAAAAAAACACGCCATGTTTTCATTGAAACATAATCTACTCCGTCCGAGTGCGCCACTGCCGGAGTTTGACGCTCATCAGGACGAAACACATATTCTATTAGTTTTCCATATAAAAAATATCCTGCAATAAGAATCGCAAGCGCACATATAAATGTTATCATTAAAATTCTACTCTTCTTCCTTCATATAATCAAAATAATCCGTGCCAACATAAATTACCGTATTGTTTTCCACAACAAAGCCAATTACTTCACCCCAATCTCCTTCACCTTCTACAACATAGGCTATTTCATCCTCCTTACTGAGCATGTTTACATATAATGATGTAAACCAACAATAATTCAAAATATCAAGGGCATTATCAAGTGCAGGTAATTCGAATTCTTCATCTATGCCGCCTTCCTCTGCACATTTTATAATTTCTTTACAGATTTCGCCAATCTCAGACTCAGCAAGATTATTAAATGCATCAACACACTTTTCAGCACATTCGCTCAAATCAGGACTTTTCATACAAACACTCAGCTCATTACCATTTTCATCATCAAGAAAAAATGTGCTTTTGAAGCTCCCTTCACAAACTCCCTCTTCTTGATGTAACCAATTAATCATAAAACCCTTCCTTCTCTTAAAGCTTTGTCACCAGCAGTAAATAATTTCACAGTATATTTTATAAAGTATAACATAGTTTTCTGCTTTTGTAATGCATTTTTATTATTGGCTTGTCCTTATCTCCTATCACTTATTCTTCCGAATCTTCCACCTTCCATATAACACTGCAACAACCGTAGAAGCCAGCGTAGCAAGAATAGCCGGAAGCAGAATCGCAGTCGGATTAACCGCCCCATACTGACTGCGGTAGGCGATAATATTAACCGGAATCAATTGTAAGGAAGAAACATTAATTAAGAGAAACATACACATCGCATTCGTCGGCTCCTCTTTGCTCAATTTTTCCTTTGCAGGCTGCTCCTCCTTTAATTTTTTCAGCTCCTTCATCGCTTTTAAACCAGTAGGGGTAGCCGCCCAGCCAAGTCCAAGAAAATTGGCAGCCATATTTTCCGATATATAATACCTTGCCTTCTGTGCTTTCTCTCCTTTTAGTGAGGGATATAAAAAGCGAATCAGTGGTGCCAGGGCTTTTGCAAGCCCCTTTGCAAGCCCCGCCTCCTCTGCCACCTTCATAACTCCTGTCCACATACCAACCACACCAAGCATCAATATCCCAAGCTCCACTGCTTCCTTGGCACTATCCAAAAAAGCCAGTGCCACCTTATTCATCGTCCCAAAGAAAGCAGCCACCGTTATCGCCGTTATAATCATTACAACAAAAATTTTATTAAGCATAAAAAACCGCACAGCCTTTTTTATTATGCTATGCGGATATGTTGTAAATCATTCTGTGAATATCGTCCATTTATCTCATAATCAAAATGCTAGTACATTGAATACTAGACTGCCCCATCACCATAACTATGAAAAAAGTCTGTCAGCTTGCCAAGGCTTTTTACCAATGCCCTGATTTCCTCCTCACTAAGCGATTGCAGTGCAGCCCGTGTCATCTTGTCATGAAACTCCTTATGGTGGTTAAACGCCCTTCTCCCCTTCTCTGTCAAGGTAATATTAACGACCCTACGGTCTGTTTCACTCCTCTTACGCTCTACATAATGCTTATGAACCAGACTGTTCATGGCTATAGATAACGAACCCGGAGTAACCGATATCTTCTGGGCAATTGTGGACATATTGTTGCCATTACCCACGCCAACTGCTTCAATAATATGCATATCGTTGTTGGTAATATCATTAAATTCCTCGGTAATAATTGCCCGCTCTTCAAGCTCCATCACCTCATTAAACAGACTGACCCATATATTATTAATCTGCTCAAATGCCGACATAACCTACACTCCTATTCTACCTGTTCTCCCCGCAAAGCTCCCTCATCACCTCACCAACCGTTGTCAATTCCTGTTCCTGATAAGCATTCGCTCCGCAAAAAAGCAAGCCTTGCTCCACCTGCCCTGATGCCGCCATAATAAGACGCTGCGAAATACAATAGGGAATCTCTGCCGGATTACATTTTTTCAGACAATTAAGACACCGCTTGGGAGGAAATTTTTTACCCTCTAACACCTGCTCCATAAAAAAATTTACAATCGCTCTTCCCGGCATTCCAACCGGACTTGAAACAATTTTTATATCGTCCCTTTTACTGTCAAGATACCTCTCCTTATATGCCTCAGGTGCATCACACTCCTTCGTCGTGACAAAGCGGGTAGCCACCTGAATACCATCTGCCCCCAGTGAACGCATCCGCTCTAAATCCTCATACTGACCCATTCCGCCAGCAACAAATACCGGAATCTTATGTTGATACCTGTCCTCATATTCCCGGACAACCGCAATAATGTCCCTTATTTCATTTTCATAATAGTCATCATAACCGTTCTCTAAATATTCCTCCATGCTCTCCTTAGAAAAACCAAGATGCCCACCTGCCATCGGGCCCTCAATCACAAGAAAATCCGCAGTACGCTTATATTTTCTATGCCACAGCTTAAGGATAACGGAAGCTGACTTTTTACTGGACACAATGGGAGCAATCAATGTCTTGCTTCCCTCAACATATTTCGGAAGCTCCGTTGGAAGACCCGCACCAGATATAATCACATCCGCCCCAGCTAAAACTGCCGCCTCACAGCATTCCTTATATCCATTCAAGGCTACCATAATATTAAAACCAATCACCCCCTTAGGTGCAATTGCCCTTGCCTTTTGAAACTCCAACGGTATTGCTCTGATATTGGCATCCATCGGACAATCATAAAAATCCGGCTCCCGAAAGCCAATCTGTGCCGTAGAAATAATCCCTACACCACCTTCTTTTGCAACTGCTCCCGCCAAATTACCAAGGCTGATACCTACACCCATGCCACCCTGTATAATCGGACGGGAAATTGTTTTATCACCAAAAGCTAATTGTTTCATAAAAATCCTCTCTTTTTCTAAACTCACCTAAAACTTTCGGAACCGCTCATACCTTGCACTGGCAAGCTCCTTACCAGACAGCTTGCTCATCTTTGTCAAAAATTTTTTCATCATGCGGTCTAACAGCTGTATTAACGGTGCATAATTATCCACCGTAATATCCTTCGGCTCTGGAAATACCCGGTCAACCACACCAAGCTCCTTTAGCTCTGGTGCCGTAATCTTCATGATTTCTGCTGCCTCCTTTGCCCGTTTTCCATCCTTCCAGAGAATGCTTGCATAGCCCTCTGGTGATAAAATAGAATAGATGGCATTGTTAAGAATCCAGACCTCATTGGCAACTGCCATCGCCAGGGCACCACCGCTTCCCCCTTCTCCAATAAAAATAGAAAGTACTGGTACGGTAAGCGCCGACATCTCATAAAGATTTCTTGCAATCGCTTCTCCCTGTCCCCGCTCTTCTGCCTCCAGACCGCAAAATGCCCCCGGTGTATCAACAAAGCAGAAAATAGGGCGCCCAAACCGCTGTGCTTCCTTCATGAACCGAAGCGCCTTACGGTATCCATCCGGGGATGGCATGCCAAAATTACGGTCAATATTTTCCTTCGTATTATGTCCCTTCACCTGTGCAATTACCGTAACCGGAACCCCATGAAATCTCGCAATTCCACCAATAATAGCATGGTCATCCTTTGCATAACGGTCACCATGAAACTCGATAAAATCTTCAAATAATGCATGGATATAATCATCCCCTACCGGACGGTCATTTTTTCTTGATAATAACACCCGCTCCCATGCACTATACTCCCTGCCGTTCTTCTTTTTGTCCTTATTTCTGCTGACAGCATCTGTTTCAGAGACTTGCCCCTTCTCCTTTGCTGCCTCCTTCGTATCCGTTTCCTTCTTCTCTTTTGGAAATGCATACTTGGGCGTCACCATCGGATGCAGCTTAAGAATCATAGAAATCTTACTTCTAAGCTCCTCTCTCTTTACTACCGCATCAATAAATCCATGCTCCAATAAAAATTCCGAACGCTGGAAGCCCTTGGGAAGCTTCTGCCCAATCGTCTGCTCGATGACTCTCGGACCCGCAAACCCAATAAGTGCCTTCGGCTCCGCCAGAATAATATCCCCAAGCATAGCAAAGCTTGCTGTAACACCGCCCGTCGTCGGATCAGTCAGAACAGAAATATAGAGCTGTCCCGCCTCGTGATGTCTCTTTAATGCTGCGGAGGTTTTTGCCATCTGCATTAAGGAAACCATACCTTCCTGCATTCTTGCTCCACCGGAACAGGCAAAAACAATAACCGGAAGCTGTTCCTTCGTGGCACGCTCAATCATACCAGTCAATTTCTCACCAACGACTTCTCCCATACTTGCCATAAGAAATCTACAATCCATTACACCGAGAGCAACCCTGCGTCCTTCTATCCTCGCCTCTCCGGTAGTAATTGCCTCATCAAGCTTTGTTTTCTCCTGAAGAGCAGAAACCTTTTGTACATAATCCTCCACACCGAGTGGATTTTCGCATTTCATACCCTCAAACCATGGCACAAAGCTGTCTCTATCCGCAACAGATTCAATTCTACGAAGGGCATGCATCCGAAAATAACCCCCACACTTCGGACAAATATAATGGTTCTCTCTAACATCCTCCGCCAAAATAGCTTCCTTGCAAAAACGACATTTTCTTACTAAGCCCTTGGGTACGGCTGGACTACTGCCCTGTCTGCGAACTTCTGTCGAAACCGCACCCCTTCTTTGAAATAAACGATGAAATTCCACTATGCATCCTCTTTTCTATTATTGCTTTTAAGAGCATCTTCTCTCCTGAAACTGCTCAATAAAATCTACATTAAACTGTCCGGAACAAAATACCGGGTCATTAACAATCTCATACTGATAATCAATATTGGTATCAATTCCTTCAATAATCACCTCGCCAAGAGCACTCTGCATTTTATGAAGTGCTTCCTCCCTCGTTTTTCCATGAACAATCACCTTGGCAAGCATTGAATCATAAAAGGGCGTTACCTCATATCCACTATAAATAGCAGAATCAATACGAACACCATTGCCGCCCGGCATATACAGCTCATTGATAACACCGGGACACGGACAGAAATTCTTCTCCGGATTCTCTGCATTTATCCGGCACTCTATCGCATGACCGTCAAGCACAATGTCCTCCTGTTTCAGAGAGAGCTTTTCCCCCTGTGCAATTTTAATCTGCTCCTTGATTAAATCGATTCCCGTCACCGCTTCTGTAACCGGGTGCTCTACCTGAATACGGGTATTCATCTCCATGAAGTAAAATCTGCCATCCGGCTCTAACAAAAACTCAATAGTACCAGCATTCTCATAATGTGCCGCCTTAGCCGCCTTAACCGCTTCCCTTCCCATCGCATTTCTAAGCTCCTCACTCAGTGCAATGGAAGGGGATTCCTCAATCATTTTCTGATGATTTCGCTGAACAGAGCAATCCCGCTCTCCAAGGTGTATCACATTGCCATAGCGGTCAGCAAGTATCTGAAATTCAATATGTCTCGGATGCTCCACAAAATGCTCAATATACATTTGACCATCATCAAATGCCATCTCGCTCTCTTTTTTCGCCGTTTTAAATGCCGCATCAAATTCATTTTCCTGATATGCCACGCGCATTCCTTTGCCGCCGCCGCCAAGAGCTGCCTTAATAATTACCGGATATCCTACCTCTTTCGCAATCTCCCTGGCACGCCTAACATTGGTCACTGTCTCCTGACTACCCGGAATCACCGGAACATCGGCATTTACCATTGTTTCCCTTGCAACCGATTTATTCCCCATCGCTTTCATCACAGAAGAACCCGGCCCGATAAAGGTAATATTGCATTGCTCACATAATGCTGCAAATTTGCAATTCTCTGACAGAAACCCAAAACCCGGATGAATGGCATCCGCCCCCGTTGCCAGCGTTGCACTTATGATACGCTCCATATTTAAATAGCTTTCATTTGCCTTCATCTCACCGATACATATCGCTTCGTCTGCCAATTGTGTATGCAAGGCTTCCTTATCCGCAGTAGAATAAACCGCTACAGAGGCAATATCCATTTCCCTTAAGGCTCTGATAATCCGTACTGCAATTTCTCCACGGTTTGCAATTAATACCTTTCGTATCATATCTATTCAACCTCACTTTTTATTACCCAATCATAAATGTCAGCTCCGCACTGGCAACCACCTTACCATCAACACTGGCAACCGCCTCACCAACGCCAACCGGACCCTTTTGCTTAATAATCTTCGTTTCCAGCTTCAGCTTATCCCCCGGAGATACCTTGCCCCGGAATTTACATTTATTAATTCCACCAAAAAACGCAATCTTACCCTTATGCTCCTCCTGACTTAGGATAGCAACCGCACCAACCTGTGCCAGTGCCTCTATAATCAGCACCCCCGGCATCACTGGCTCCTCAGGAAAATGTCCCTTAAAAAAATCCTCCCGGAATGTAACACATTTATAACCAGTAGCATACTCTCCCGGCTTAAAATCCTCCACATAATCAATCAATAAAAACGGGTGTCTGTGTGGGATGATTTGCTCAATCTCCTTAACTGTAAGCATGTTGTGCCCTCCTTATGTCCTACTTAATTACAAATAACGGCTGTCCGTACTCCACAGTCTCCTCATTGGCAACGAGAATCTCCGTCACCACGCCATCATAATCACTCTCAATCTCATTCATCAGCTTCATAGCCTCTACAATCGCCAAGGTCTGCCCTTTCTTTACGATATCACCCACCTTAACAAACGGTTCACTATCCTCAGAAGGAGCCATATAAGCAGTTCCCACCAAAGGAGAAACAACGACATTGCCATCATACTGCTCCTTACCCGCATTGCCAGAGGTCACCGAAGCTTTTATATTACTACCCGTCTCCGTTGTTGGAACACTTATCGCAGCCGCCGTCTGTACGGCTGGCGGCATCGGCATGGTAACCACACCACTGCTCTCCTTTTTTGCCAAACATAAGCTAGCATCCCCGTCTTTATATTTCAACATGGAAATATCCGAAGCATCTAACGCCTGAATTAAGTCCTTTATTTCCTCAACTGTCATGCTTTTTCCTCCAAACTCTCACTTTTTACTTCATTAGGTAATAGAAAAGCAGAAATTCATTACTACGGCAAGCTGTATAAATTGTAGTATCTATAAGCAGTGTACTTTGGAGCCGCCGGTGCTTACGTGCTGTCCTTTAGCACGTTATGCACCGCTGCGAGCGACAAGTAGCGAAAGCGTGCCTGCGTTAGATACTATAATTTATACAACGTCAGTATTCTTCAATTCTGCTTTTCTATTACCTATTTATACTCCTATTTATACTTCCGCACCGCCAACGTCGCATTATGTCCCCCAAAGCCAAGAGAATTACTAAGCACCAAATCTACCTCGCGGTGTACACCCTCACCAAAGGTATAATTAAGGTCACACTCCTCATCCGACTCCTTAGAGCCCAATGTGACATGAACATAATCCTCCTCAATGGACTTCACGCAGGCAATAAACTCCACACCACCTGCGGCACCAAGCAGATGCCCTACCATAGACTTGGTAGAATTGATACTGACATCCTTTGCCGCTTCTCCTAAAGCAAGCTTTATTGCCCTCGTCTCAAATAAATCATTGTGATGGGTACTGGTTCCATGGGCATTGATATAGTCCACATCTGCAGGCGTTGCCCCCGCTTCCTCAACCGCAAGACGCATTGCCTGTGCCGCGCCGCTTCCATCCTCCGCAGGGGAAGTAATATGGAACGCATCACAGCTCGTACCATAGCCAACAACCTCTGCCAATATCTTGGCACCACGCTTTTTCGCATGCTCTAATTCCTCTAATACAACGACTCCGGCACCCTCGCCCATAACAAAACCGCTTCTATCCTTGTCAAATGGAATCGATGCCTTTTCGGGATTCTCCTCGGATGTCAATGCTGTCAAAGCCGTAAAACCGGCAACACCTACAGGTGTAATCGAACTCTCCGTTCCTCCGGCAACCATCACATCCGCATCGCCAAACTGAATCGTTCTGTATGCCTCACCAATCGAATTCGCACCCGTTGCACAAGCTGTCACCACATTAATACATTTTCCCTTTAACCCAAAAGCAATTGCCACATTACCTGCTGCCATATTCGTAATCATCATAGGAACCAGCATTGGCTTCACTCTGTTGGGTCCCTTTGTAGTCAGCTTTTCATGGGCATCCTCCATATCCTGCAAACCACCAATTCCAGAACCAATACTCACGCCAACCCGGAAGGCATCCTCCTGCTCCATGTCAATCCCCGCCTGCTCCAACGCTTCCTTTGTCGCAGCCACTGCATATTGTGAAAATGGAGACATTCTTCTTGCCGTTTTCGCATCCATGTATTGTTTTGCATCAAAATCTTTGACCTCAGCCGCAATTTTCACCTTATAATCCGTTGTATCAAACTTGGTAATCTCTCCAATACCAAGCTTTCCTTGCTTTAACCCCTGCCAGAACTCCTCAACACAGTTACCAATCGGGGTAATCGCTCCCATACCTGTCACTACAACTCTTTTTTTCATTTCCTATCCAACCTTTCCTTACATACACATGCCGCCATCTACATGAAGCACCTGCCCCGTAATATATGACGCCTCCTTAGAAGCCAGAAACGCAACAGCCTTTGCAATATCCGCCGTCTCACCAAAACGTCCTACCGGAATCTGTGTAACTGCCTGCTGCTTCACCTCATCCGATAATACCTCGGTCATCTCCGTATCAATAAAACCCGGAGCGATTGCATTAACTGTAATTCCCCTGCTGGCAAGCTCCTTCGCACTCGCCTTGGTAAATCCAATTACTCCCGCTTTTGAGGCAGAGTAATTCGCCTGTCCGGCATTGCCTGCAACACCCGATACAGAAGACATATTAATAATTCTGCCAAACCGCTGTTTCATCATAATGCGGGAAACAAACCGTACCGTATTAAAACATCCCTTCAGGTTCGTGCTTAACACCGCATCAAAATCCGCTTCCTTCATTGCCATCAGGAGTCCATCCCTCGTTATTCCTGCGTTGTTGACTAAGATATCAATCCGTCCGTACTCCTTATGCACATCCTTAATCCACTGCTCTGTAGCAGAAAAATCCGATACATCACACTGCATGGCAACCGCATTGCCGTGAGCCTCCTTGATTTCATCCACCACCTGTTCGGCACGTTCCCTGCTGCCTTGATAATTAACAATAACCATTGCCCCCTGTGCCGAAAGCTCCTTTGCTATTTCTGCACCAATTCCACGGGAAGCACCTGTTACAATCGCAACCTGATTTTCAAACATATTCGCTTTCTCCTATTATCCTTCTACTTTTACTTCAAACTCTCCAACAGCTTCGCAACATCCTCATAAGCAGAAACACTGTAGACCGTAACATCCTTGTTAATTTTACGCATAAATCCACTTAAGGTTTTCCCCGGTCCAATCTCTATAAAGGTATCAAAGCCATCCTGAATCAACAGCTCCATACTCTGCTCCCAGCGTACAGAGGAAGATACCTGCTGCTTTAAAAGCTCTCTCGTCTCGGAAATATCATTGACATATTGTGCCGTCACATTTGTTACATAAGGAATCGCAAGAGTAGTAAAGGAAACCTTTGAAAGCTCCTCATCAAGCTGCTCTCCCGCTTTTGTTAAAAAGGAAGAGTGAAACGGTCCACTGACATTAAGAGGTAATACCCGCTTCGCTCCCTTTTCCTTTAATGGAGCTTCTGCTGCCGCTACCGCTTCCTTCATTCCTGTAATCACAATCTGTCCCGGACAATTATAGTTAGCAATGCTGACATCCTCCATGCCATCAATTGCCTCCTCTACCTGCTCTTTCGTCAAACCAAGTACCGCTGCCATCCCACCAACGCCATCCGGTACTGCTTCATTCATATAGATTCCCCGCTTGCGAACCAGTAAAATAGCATCCTCATAGGACATACCCTTTGCTGCCGCAATCGCCGCATATTCTCCTAAACTCAAGCCAGCCGTCGCATCCGGATTTACTCCTGCCGCATTAAGCTCTGCCGTCATAGCAAGACAGGTCGTAACCAATGCCGCCTGCGTATAAGCAGTATTGTTAATCAGGTCATTTTCCTCAAAACAAATATCCTTAACCGAAAAATCCAAAAGCTCTTCCGCCTTATCATAAACCGCTCTGGCAAGCATGCCCTGCTCATAAAAATCTTTACCCATTCCTACCTTTTGAGCACCTTGTCCCGGATATATAAATGCAATCTTTTTCATGTTATACTCCTTTTCTTCCACCATTAATTCCACTGTTGATTCAACAGCTCCTGTGCCTCATTCATAAGCTTATCAATCAGCTCCTTACAGCTTAGCTCTTCCTTTACAAGACCTGCACTCTGTCCAGCCATAACACTGCCGTAATCTACATCTCCATCTACTACCGCTTTTTTTAAGCCCCCTAAGGTCATCTTTTCCAATTCCTCTAAAGTAGCACCTTCTGCCTCCAGCTTAAGATACTGGCTTGTCATACGGTTTCTTAAGGTTCTCACCGGATGTCCTGTCGTACGTCCTGTCACCTTTGAATCAATATCCTTCGCTTTTAAAATACGATTCTTGTAATTCTGATGGACAATGGATTCCTTTGTCGCTACAAAATGCGTTCCCATCTGAACCGCCTGTGCTCCTAACATAAATGCTGCAGCGACCCCTCTGCCATCTGCAATTCCTCCTGCAGCAATTACCGGAATGGACACGGCATCTACCACCTGTGGAACCAAGGTCATCGTTGTCAGCTCACCAATATGTCCACCAGACTCTGTTCCCTCCGCTACAACCGCATCTGCCCCAATCCGCTCCAAACGCTTTGCCAACGCTACAGAGGCCACCACAGGAACTACCTTAATTCCTGCCTCCTTCCACATTGGAACATACGGCTCCGGATTACCTGCTCCGGTTGTAACGACAGCAACCTTCTCCTCTGCCACTACCTTAGCAATCGCATCTGCCTCTGGATTCATCAGCATAATGTTGACACCAAATGGCTTATCTGTCAGTTTTTTCGCCTGTTGAATCTGATCCTTTACCCACTCAGCAGGTGCACCGCCAGCACCAATAATTCCTAAACCGCCGGCATCCGATACCGCAGCCGCCAGAGGATACTGTGCTACCCATGCCATTCCTCCCTGAATAATCGGCACATCAATTCCAAATAACTCTGTTATTTTCGTTTTCATGTTCATTCTCTCCTACACTATGTCTGTTACTAGTACAGTTCTTTACAAATCATTGTACTACTGGGCCTGTTCCTCAATATAATCGATAACATCCTGAACCGTAACAAGCTTCTCCAAATCCTCTGTTGGGATAGATACATTAAACTCATCCTCTAAAGACATCACCATCTCAAACAGGTCTAAGGAATCTGCACCCAAATCATCCTTAAAGGATGCCTCCGGTACTACCTTTTCTGCGTCTACTCCCAATCCCTCTGCAACTAATTCCTGAATCTTTTCTAACATAATGTCCTTCCTTTCTTTTCATAAAACGTTTTTATTGATACCCTGAAGCTTTTCACAGGGCGGTTCTATGTAATCCGGCACTGCCGGCAATTACCAATATGTTCTGTTATGCCTCCCTAAAACTCCAGATAGCTTGCACACCAGGTCAGACCGGCTCCAAAGCCCGCCATTATCACTCTGTCACCCTTCTTTAATTTCTCCTGCCTCACCATCTCATCTAACAAAATCGGCACACTCGCAGAAGAGGTATTGCCATACTCCTGTAAATTCATCGGTACCTTATCCATGCTCGTCTTAATCCGCTTAACAATAGACTTTACAATCCGTTCATTTGCCTGATGCAATAAAAAGAGGTCAATATCCTCTTCCTTAATACCACATTTCTCCATCAGTTCCAAAATGCACGTCGGTACCTGTTTTACAGCAAAGCGAAACACCGCCTGTCCGTCCATTCCTATGTAAGTATCCTTCTCATTAAGAATATTCTGGTTTGCTTCCAAAACCTCCACACCCGGTTCCACATCAATACCCCGGACACGTTCAGCAAAACCTGTCTTCATCGTAAGAGCATCTCCCTGCCCTCCATCCGCATGCATTACTGTATCAAAAACCGCAGTCTCATCCGCCCGGACAATCGCAGCTCCTGCTCCATCGGCAAATAAAATACAGGTTCCTCTGTCACTCCAGTCTACCAGCTTAGAAAGCCCTTCCGCTCCAATAATCAGTGCTGTCTTGCAAAAGCCTGCTGCCATATAGGTCTGCACCGTATTATATGCCAGAATAAATCCCGTACATGCCGCATTTAAATCAAAACAAACTGCATTTTTTGCGTTCAGCTTGTCCTGTACATAACAAGCGGTACTAGGCAGCGCGATATCCGAGGACAAGGTAGAAACAATTATCATATCAATCTCCTCCGGTGCAACCGCTGCCATTTCAAGCGCCCGTTTTGCTGCCAGAACTGCCATATCCTTTGTCGTTTCCTGCTCCATCACATGTCTTCTGGCAATTCCCGTTCTCTCCCGAATCCACTCATCATTCGTATCCACATACTGCTCCAAACAAGTATTTGTCACAACACGTTCCGGTACATAAGAGCCTGTTCCAATAATTTTTCCAAACATTTTGATTCTCCATTATTCTCTTTCATTAATTAGTATCCCTACACCAAAAACTATCGTTCAAAACAATTTATGTATAAAATGATTTAAAAGCAAAATAGTTTGATATCCAAAGTATATCACAAGATGTTGATTTGTCAACAAGTTTTCCCCACTTAATAATTTGTTCATGATTTGTTTACAAATAATTAAGCATTTATCCGTTTTTTTGATACACTTTTTTAACATAATTTGTTATAATAAATAAAATTTGATTGTATACAAGAAACACCAAGAGCATTTTGCATACATGCAGGAGGATATCATGGAAGAATTGAATTTACGAGCTTACGCAAAGGTAAATCTAGGACTGGATGTAGTGAGAAAACGGGAGGATGGTTATCATGAGGTCAGCATGATTATGCAGACAGTGAAGCTATTTGACCGGCTGCACTTTGAAAAGCAGCAGGAAGATACCATTGAGCTAACAACGAATCTGAAATTTTTGCCGGTTGATGAGAATAATCTCGTCTATAAAGTAGTGAGACAACTAAAAGAGGAATTTCAGATTAAGGAGGGCATCCGGATTCATTTAGACAAGCATATTCCGGTAGCTGCCGGAATGGCAGGAGGAAGCTCTGACTGTGCAGCAGCACTCTTTGGTATGAACCGGATGTTTGGGCTTAATTTAAGCCGCAAGGAACTGATGGAACGAGGGGTAAAGCTCGGAGCGGATGTTCCCTACTGCATTATGCGGGGAACAGCACTATCGGAGGGCATTGGCGAAATATTAACTCCACTCCCCCCCATGCCTGACTGCTATATTGTGATAGCAAAACCGCCAATCAGTGTTTCTACAAAATATGTTTATGAACACCTTGATTTGCCAAACCTTGAGCATCACCCCAATATATCTGCAATGATAGAAGCATTAAAAAATCATCATTTAAAGGGCATAACAGCAACCATGGAGAATGTATTGGAGACAGTAACAATTCATGAATATCCGGTTATAAAGGATATTAAAACCATGATGCTTGAGGCAGGAGCAGAAAACGCATTAATGAGTGGCAGCGGACCTACCGTGTTTGGTATTTTCACGGATAAAGAGCTGGCAGTCAAGGCAAACGATACGATATATCAGAGCGGGCTTGCAAAACAGGTCTACACCGTAGAGCCATACAATGTTTACAAAAAAACCAATTAATAGGGAGGACATGCCATGCTAGAGGATAGTCTGAAAATGAATGTGGATGAATATCTGCCCCTGCGGGATGTTGTGTTTAAGACACTCAGACAGGCAATTCTAACAGGAGAATTTATGCCGGGAGAACGACTGATGGAGATTAGTCTTGCCAAGCGTCTCGGTGTCAGCCGAACGCCTGTCAGAGAGGCCATCCGGAAACTGGAGCTGGAGGGGCTTGTCATTATGATTCCAAGAAAGGGAGCTGCCGTCGCACGCATTACCGTCAGCGATTTAAAGGATGTCCTGGAGGTACGCTGCCATTTAGAGGAATTTGCTGCTTCCCTTGCCTGTGAACGAATTGATGACGAAGAGATTCAGGAGCTTAAGCTTGCTCTAAAGGCATTTGAGGATGCCATCGAAGAAAAAAATCTCAAGCTGATTGCAGAACGGGATGTGGAATTCCATGACGTAATCTTTAAAGCAACCAAAAACAAACGGCTGCTTCAGATTATTAACAACCTCCGGGAACAGATTTACCGTTACCGGATTGAGTATATCAAGGACTTTGATTATCATGAAGTATTAGTAAAAGAACACCGCCAGATTGTAGAAACCATTTTACATGGCGACAAGGAAGCCGCCTCCCGCATTATGCGTACCCACATCTATAATCAGGAAACCATCGTTATTAAAAATTTAAAAAAACAGGAGGAGGCATAATTGCCTCCTCCTATTAACTATGAAAACACTCTCCTCTTCTTACTTACCACCAAGCCAATACTAAGCAATGCAACGGCAAAACACATCTGCACTCCTACATTCAAAAAGAACTCTTTTAAGAAAGGAGACGTTACCCTCGTCATATAGCTGACTGCATCATTCGCCTGCACATACCAATAGGTTGGTACAAAATGAGCAAACGTCACAACGCTGTCTGGCATAACCCACAAAGGAACAAAGATACCTCCAAGAAAACAAAAGCCCAGGCTAAATACATTACTACAACCGTTTAACGCCGTCTCGGAATGAAACAGGTTGGCAAGCATAAATGCCAATGCAATCGAAACAAACATAAATGCCAATGCATTAATCGAATAAAACAACAGGTTTATCTGCCCTAAAAGCTCCCCCTTGGTAACCACAATTCCAATAATAATGAACAATATCGTAACTCCAAAGCTAAATAACAGGCTGGCTAAAACCAATTGCTGATTCTGATCCTTTAGCTTCATGGAAGAACAGATACATCTCTTTCTTACATCCTCCTGATAAAACATAGCTAGAATACAGCTAATCGCCAGAATACATACACTGACTAATACATAAGGAACATATTGAAAATAGTATTGACCTTCATTTGCCACCTTAAATGCACTTTCTCCATCCTCTTTCGTTACCGTATTTACTAATACCTCATGTGCCACATCTTTTTCCACATGTCCTATAGCATCCTCCACAGAATAATCCGCACTTTGATAGAGTGAAAACAGCGACATAAAAAGCTTAATTTCCTCATCTACATAAACTGCATTTACTGCATCATCAATTTTTTTAGAAATAACATCTACCTTCTGCCCCTCTTCTAAAAGCTGTTGAAAATTCTCTGGGATAATCAGCACATATTCTACATTTCTCCAATATAATTCATCCTTAATCCGCTTCTCCTTATCCGGGATACTTACCATTTCATTTTGGTCTGTCAGATACGCTTTAAGACTTTTAGACAAGCTGCTCTTATCCCGGTCTATCACAGAAATTTTAACACTCCGTCTCGTATATTTTTCTAAATTTTCATCCTGCGTACTAACCTTCATCATCACTACTGCAATTGCGGTAAAGATGATAATATACATCAATATCAAACGTTTTTTTCGCTGAACCAGCCGAAAATAGGTGTTAAAGACTTGCATATTTTTTCCTCCTTAAAATCCACAGACTCGCAATATTCATTACCAGTGCAATAACAAATATAATAAATAAATTACGGTAAAAAATATCCGTTGTTTTATAAACCTGCAAGCTTTGAAACGCATGCACCATTAAGGCGGCAGGATTGATACGGTTCAGGATTGGGATATGATGCTCCACAATATCAATCATATTTGCCATCATCAATCCACCCAAAAAGCATAAAGACAAACTAACTGCTACCAAAAATCCATTTTTTGCTCCAAAATCTCCCTTTACAAAAATAGCAACAAAGATGCCAAAGCTAATTCCGAAATAACTGCCTACAACCGCCAGAATCAACATATAACGTAAATTTGCACCAAAGTTAAGCTTTAGGATTTCCACCAAATAAAAAAGTACAATTAAGATTTCCACAAACGAGACAAGCCATGTCGTTAAAATATCTATAATCAGCAGCTTCATTTTACTTAATGGTGCAATATTTTTTCTAGCCCCTACAGCAGTCTGGTCTGCCTGTAGCTCCGATATCACTCCCTGGCTTATGAAACTTCCAAACAAGCAGGTCATAGCAACCAGTGCGAAGAAAAAGGTGAGATAGGGATTGTAATCCTCCATATCTTGTGTATCCCCCTTTATCGATACACTATCCTGACTGCCAGAAGCCATCATCTGCGCAAGCTCCTTTATTTTTTCCGGATGCTCCTTAAAAATTGTTTCCATCGCACTCTTAGTACTTAGATATTCCTCTAAAAAGGTCTCTACAATACTCGCCTCTACCGTTGACTCCATCACCTTCATGGAAACCGTGTCATCCACTACAATATACGCATCTATCTTCTCCTCCCTTAATGCCTTAACTGCCTCCTTCTCCTTATACTCGGTTGTAACAAACAGCTCTCCCTCAAGCTCCTCAAGTATCATGGAAAAATACTCATCCTCCTGATTCCAGACAACACCCACCGGAATTTTGCTAAACCGGTCATCTGTATCAGCCGTTCCAAAGCTTACATAAAACAAGGTTCCAAGCAGCAACGGAAAAGCCAGTGTCCAAAATATGATTTCTTTCGTCTTTAAAATATTTTTTAACTGATAAAAAAATAAATTCATTTTTCTTTTTAACCTCCTTATTTCTCCGATAGTTATTATCGAAATAATTGATAACCTTGGCAAAGTTGTATCAAACATATAATCTATAAGCAGTGCACTTTGGAGCCGTCGGTGCTTGCATGCCGTATTTTGGCATGCTATGCACCGCTACGAGCGACAAGTAGCGAAAGCGTGCCTGCGTTAGATTGTATGTTTGATACAACATTAAGAGATTTCAATTATATTTCGAAAATAACTATTGGTCTCTTAATTCCTTTCCCGTTATCTCAAGAAATACATCATTTAAGGTTGGCAGCTCCGAAGTCACTCTTCCAAATGCAATATCCTGTTCCCGGAAATAATCCAGCAGACGTATCAGATTATGCTTTCCCTTCGTGTATTGAACATGCAATACCTCATTTTCATAACTAAGCTTCTTTGTATGGGGCAGCTTACTTATCTGCTCAAGCTGGTTCTCCATAAGCTTTGGCACATCTACCTGTATCGTCTCCCCGGTTTTTACCATACTTTTCAATTCTTCCTTCGTTCCCACAGCAATACTTTTGCCCTTATCCATAATTGCAATTCTGGTACAAATCTGCTCCACTTCTTCCATATAATGGGTCGTATAGATGATAGTGGCACCCTCCTTATTCAGGCGTTTGATTCCCTCCAAAATATTGTTACGGCTCTGCGGGTCAACTGCCACCGTCGGCTCATCCAATATAATCAGCTTTGGCTTATGGGCAATTCCACAGGCAATATTCAACCTTCTAAGCAGACCACCGGACAGCTTCTTCGGATAAAACTTTTTAAAATCATTCAGCTCCACGAAATCAATTGCTTCCTGAACCAGCTCTTTTTTCTTCTTTTTATCCTTGATATAAAGACCACAGAAATAATCAATATTTTCCTCCACCGTCAGCCTGTCAAATACCGCCACATTCTGCATGATAATACCAATATCCTTTTTCAAATGATAGCTGTCCGGCTTCATTTCCTCCCCAAATACTTTGATATCTCCCTTATCATATTCCAGCAGGGAGAGAAGACAATGAATCGTTGTACTCTTGCCGGAGCCGTTCGGTCCTAATAACCCGAATATCTCCCCCTCCATAATTTCTAAATTAAAATGGTCAAGAGCCACCAAATCTCCATATCGTTTTACCAGATTATTAATTTTTACTACTGTTTGCATATCTATGTTCGTTCCTCCTCTACTTTACCTTAGCATGAACTGTTACAAAAGAACTATATATCTTCTTACCCTTGTGTTGACCCTTATTCAGTGTTTTAAAGGAACGCACCTTAAAGCTATACTTCGTACCTTTTACAAGCTTTTTGCAACGATAACCAGTCGTTTTATTCTTCCCTACAACTTTAATCCGTTTATAATCTGCCTTAGCTCCCTTTGCAAGAGATTTCATATATATATCATATCCACTTACATCTTTATCTCTCTCCCAATTAAGCTGAACACCGCCCTTTATTCCTTTTGCACGTAGCTTTTTTAATTCTGCAAGCTTCATCGTAATAGAAGCTTCCTTTGAAGCGAATCCCTCAATCTCTTCGTTATCTGATGTGTAAAATACCGGATGCATTTTAAATGTATAAGTAGCCCCCAATTCCAGATTGGAACTTGAAAAAGGCTCCGAATTATTCCCCAGTAGAGCACAAAGCGTATACTTTCCATTTCCTTTTCTTCTATATAACTTATAGGAAACGGCACCATCCACCGCACTCCATTTGATAGCTGCCCGATCTAATAATATGGTATTGGTTTTTGCACTAAATTCCTCCGGACCATCCATTGCCTGAAATACAAGACCATTACTAGCGGCAAATGTTTCTGGTTTTGTACCCTTCTTTCCCCATATAGTAGGTTTCTGCGTCACATAAAACATACTGCTGCTATTTCCATTTAATTCCACATTGCCATAGATAATCAAATTACGCAGATAATAACAGGAATGAAATACTTGGTCAGACACAGCTACCACCGTGTTCCCTCTGATTTTCTCAGGAATATAAAGTGTTGTTACAACCTCATTTCCTGTATATCCTGTAATGGTGCAGGTTTTATTCACACTATCATCAGCAGTTACAAATACATCCTCGGAATTTACCGTAACAATTCCACTCCATGCCGGTAGCAAGGGTGGTTCTGGATTTATAGGCGTATCTGCATACCCTCTTATAATTCCACTTATCATAGTCAAAACCAGCAATAAACAAGTTAGAATCCCTATTCTTACCTTAATTACATGTTTCATTATCCTCATCTCCCTTTCTTTGACAAACCTTTGCAACACACATTACAGCTACTTACTTAAGTTTTATATTATCATTTTCCCATTTCCCATTGAAGTGAACAATGTCACAACCTTATATGACAAATGTCATATTGTAAGAATTTATTATATACACCCTCCCACAAATTTGTTATTCTATACATACAGATACCATCAAAAATAGTTTTGTTTAAAAAAAACCGGAGCAGCTTAGCAGAAAGGTTACCACCATGATTTCATTATGCGACAAAATAATTTTATACCTATTTTCCTTTATCTATTTATTTTATTTAGGTATTACCGCACAGACAGTCGTACTGTTTTTGTTATCTGTCGCATCTACCTGCTTATTAAACGCATATACCTATGATAAACATAAAATATGGTTTTCTATTATCCTGCTCTTCAACCCGATACTAGCCTGCACAGTACCTATGTACATCCTGTTTTTACCTATTATTTTATACGATTGCCTCTCTCAAATTCCAAAATACATCAGCATGATATTTCTGATTCCCATTGCAAACTTATGGATAAAACAACGCCTATCTGCCAGTGCCACAACAGAATTTCACACAGATACTGACACACTCACCTTCCTCATAATCCTATTTGCAATACAAGCTGTGGTTTCCTACGCCTTATCGCAAAAAACACAGACGATTTTAAAAGACAAAAAGGACATTAACCGATTACAGGATACTTTTAACGAACACAAGATAAGCTTAGAGCACGAATATCAATATCTGTTAAAGCAGCAGGATAATGAAATCAATATTGCTACTTTAAATGAACGTAACCGGATTGCCAGAGAAATTCATGATAATATTGGCCATGTACTTTCCCGAAGTATCTTACAGGTAGGTGCACTAATTGCAATTAACAAAGACGACACCTTAAACGAACCCTATCAAAGCCTAAAAGAGTCTCTAAACCAAGCAATGGACAGCATTCGAAATAGCGTACACGATTTGCATAACGACAGCATTGATTTAGAAAACAATATCCAGCAGTTAATTAACTCCTTTGATTTTTGTGATGTAAAGCTTGATTATGATATTTCAAACTATGTCTCCAAAGAAATCAAATACTGTTTTATTACCATAACAAAAGAAGCCTTAAACAACACAATAAAGCATTCCAATGCTACAATGGTAACCATTTCCATTATAGAACATCCATCCTTTTACAAATATGTATATGCTGACAATGGAGACGACAAAAACACCGCTAATTTTATTTCCAAAGAAACATTAGAAGAGTATACTTATCAGGAAGGTATCGGATTAAACAATATGAGAGAACGTGTAAAATCACTGCATGGCATTATAAATTTCCACACAGATAACGGTTTTTCCATTCATATTACGATACCGAAATCCTAGCCATATATAAAACAACCATCCATAATTGTGTAATTACCTATCGTTGATACGATAGCCATAATGTTATATATATTTTTAGACAATTGTGAAACACTTATTCTGAAAACTCAAGTTGTGCAATAGAAACAATGTTGCTGACAGGGTACTTTGGAGCCGTCGGTACTTGGGTGCCGTATTTTGGCACCCTATGTACCGTTACGAGCGACAAGTAGCGAAAGCGTGCCCTGCAGCAATACTGTTTCTATTGCACAACGGGGAGCCAGGTAAACTTATTTCACAATTTTCTAAATAACTTTTAGCAGTAAGGAGAATAAACATGAATATAATACTTGTTGACGATGATAAATTAGTTACCAGTTCTTTAAAAATGATATTGGAGACAGACTCCGATATATCTGTTCAGGCAACCGGCTGTAATGGAACAGAGGCCATTGCTCTTTATGAAGAACAACACCCGGATGTCCTTTTAATGGATATTCGGATGGAGGAAATGACAGGAATTGTAGCAGCAAAAGAAATACTGAACCAATATCCCGACGCAAAAATACTATTCCTTACAACATTTCTTGATGATGAATATATTATCGACGCCCTTAAAATAGGAGCAAAGGGCTATATTTTAA
The DNA here is from genome assembly GCA_017621205.1 of Lachnospira sp. Classification (GTDB taxonomy): domain Bacteria; phylum Bacillota; class Clostridia; order Lachnospirales; family Lachnospiraceae; genus NC2004. The sequence goes on along the minus strand of JAGATQ010000027.1, from coordinate 6,866 downwards.
AACAGGACTATGAAACCATTCTCCCCGCCCTAAAAGCTGTTTACTCAGGGCAAAATGTATTTGGTAATGAAATTATATCTAAGATTCCTGACCTAATGAATCAAGCAAGCACATTCTCCTATGAGCAATATGATATTAACGAAAAAGAGTACAGTATCATTGAAGGAATTGCAAATGGATTGAGCAACAAGGAAATAGCGGATGAACTATTTTTAAGTGAAGGAACAATAAGAAACTATTTAAGTATTATTTTGGAAAAGCTGAATTTAAGAGACCGCACACAGCTTGCTATCTATTATTATAAGCATTTGTGAAGTATATTTAAGATGCATACGACAAATTTTTTTAGAAAAAGCAGTAATATGTTATATACACCGCCGATATGGTATCACCATACCGGCGGTTTTTAAGTTATTCCCTATTTTTCAGCACTTCTGCCGGAGTAATCCTTGCCAGCTTGCGGACAAGCAAAGCATTTATAATAAAATACACCACCATCACACCTGCAAAAATACCCACATACAGATACCATGGAAATCTAAGATTCATACCACAAGCTACATTTGCAACTAACCATGGATAAAGTGCATTCATTATCACTTTGGCAAGTGGTATACCGATTACCGCTCCGGCTGCCACAATCCATGTATTTCCATTCAGGTATAGCTTTTTGATTTCCCCGGTTCGGAAACCGAATACCTGAATCAGTGATATCCCAAAGGATGCCCGGTCAACCATAACTCCCATCATCAGATACAAAACCATGCAAAAAATGATTACCGCTGCAACTGTCATCATTACAACCATGGGCATCATCAAAGAAGTAAATACGGAAGCGGACTGTTTGACATCTTCCTTTGTTGTCACAGAATAAAGACTGCCATCCTTGATATCAAGTGCTCGTTTAGAAAGTACCATATTGTAATAATCTTCATCCTGTCCAAATAGCTCACGCATACTTTCAATATCCATAAACACTGCTAGACCATTGGCATAATCTGTAATACCTTTTATTGTAAAAGCATAATCTAGTTCACCTGCATTGTCAGTCAGAATCAGCTTATCTCCTACATGAAGACCATACTTTTGCTGCATGGATGTTCCAATAATAATGTTGCTCTTTCCCTTAACCGCATCCACATCATAATACTTGTTGTCATCATCAATTCCAATAACGGAGATATCCAATGTATAACCCATACTTGTCTTGGAAAGTGTTTCTATGTAGCAGGCTTCACCATCCTGTGGCACTTCCTTGGGTGGATATTTCAAAGTATACATATATTCAAATTTGGTACTGGCAGTACTGTCCTTTTGCACATTTTCACATAACATATAGCAATTCAACCCAAGCATAAGAACAAGCAATGAAATTATCATACCAAATATCACAGTAAATCCTGTTCTTTGCTCCCGAAGCATCTGACGAAACTGGAAACGCCTGACAAATCCCATTTTTCCCAGATTCCAATTACGGTAATTTCCTGCCTTCTGCTCGTTTTTGATGAGAGAAAGTGCTGTCTTAGAAAGACGTTTGTTAATAACAAGCACATTGACGATTACCGAAACCAGTGGTGGCATAACAATACTGTAAACAAGCAGATAAGCAGGATACATGGCAGAAAGCTCAGGAACAGAAAAATAATTATATGTCTCTTCCATCTGTACCGGAATACCAAGCTTACTAAATCCAAGTGCCGCTCCAATCAATCCGCCGATAAAAGTAATTATTGTCGGTAGGGAAACATAGTGACATAATAAATCCCCTTTCTTTGCTCCAAGGGCATATAAAGCTCCTATCACACTGCTCTCCTGTTGAATCTGGTGTATAACAAACACAGAAATCACATAGGTAAACAGAACCATAACGATGACTCCGGCAAATAATCCTGCCTCCTTATTCATCTGCATATCTCCTGCCGCACCAAGAATTCTTGGATTATCACCCTTCTTTACAAAGGATGTCAGGTTATCTATATCCTTGATAATCTGCTTTACATCCTCGTCAGTCATTCCCGAATTGTCAAGACGATAGGCATAACAGTATTCCTCCGCTTTGGTAGTATCGCTATTTTTAATATCTTCATACCACTCCCGTGTCACAAATCCAATTCCAAAGAAACTGCTTTCTACCGCCATATCAGAAAAGTTTTGTATAGGCATATCATAGTCCGGCGTACTGCCAATTCCCACAATTTCAAAATCCATGTCTGCTACTTTAATGTTATCACTAACAGTCAAATCATGCTCCTGACAGTAACGTTTTTCCAGAACAATTTCTCCACTTGTTTTCGCTAATCTTCCATTATCGAGATCAATCAGATTCATGCTCTCCCTGTTTTTCATCAGCCGGAGAATGGAACCATCCTCCGCTTCCAAATCCATGCTGAACATTTTTTCCAATAGAATTCCATTGTCTGTTATTTCCTTTTCCTGATTCTTTGTCAATGGCAGGAATACGCTAAACTGTCCATCCTCCACACAATTTTCTTCTGCCCTCCTTGTACTTCCACTAATAACAGTTTCCGCAGCCCCCACAACAGAAATAACTATGTACATCCCCATAACAATCAGTAAAATCAAAGCAAGATATCGCATAAAGTTACTCTGCAAATCCCGCAACAATCTCTTTCTTAGTACTCGGTTCATCTTACAAATCCTCCAATTCTGCCGCTGACACTCTTGTTTCATTGTAGTAATCTTTCTTAATCAGACCATCTTTAACAATCAGTACCTTATGCACCATGTTTTTGATTGCATTATTATGGGTGACAATCAGCATGGTAGTACCATATTTTTGATTGATTTGTTCCAATAAAATCAGAATATCTCTGGATGTTTTGGAATCCAGTGCTCCGGTTGGTTCATCACAAAGCAGAAGCTTCGGATTTTTAATCAGTGCTCTTGCAATGGCACACCGTTGTTGCTGCCCGCCGGAAAGCTGTGATGGAAATTTGTTCTGATGCTCTATCAAGCCCAATGTTTCTAATAATTCATCCATATCCAGCGGATGTTCAGAAAGATACTCACAGACCTGAATATTCTCCCGCACTGTCAGATTTGGTACAAGATTATAAAACTGAAAAATAAATCCTAAATTGTCACGCCGGTAATCTGCAAGCTGTGCCGGCTTCATCCCAAATATTTCCTGTCCGTCTACCTTGACGGAACCGGAATCCATGGTGTCCAATCCGCCAATGCAGTTGAGCAATGTAGATTTGCCGGAACCACTGCTTCCCTGTATAACACACATCTCCCCCTGTTCCATTCCTGTTGAAATCCCCTTCAACACCTGAATGTAGCTATCATCCTTTCCATAGCTTTTCTTAACTTCCTTTACCTCAAGATACATAATTTGTCCTCCTGTTCTTATTTAACATAACAGTGTTATGTTTTTGTTATGTAAAATGCCGTCCTCTTGCACGGCATTCTTAAACCTTATAAAATTGTTGAATCATCCATCTTTTCTTAATTATACAATACTTTCTTTCGCAGATAATCACTTAATTCTTCTCCCCATCCATAGGAATCAGAATCATTTCCATCCAACCTTTGGTAATATAATCAATAATCTTCTGCGTATGCTGCAATGCCCTTTGTTCGTCCGGTTCATGTGTCAGTAAATGAATGAAAGCGTCAACAGACATATGTGCCATCCAGTGTACCATGTAAGAGTTGACCTTCATACCCGGACATTGCTGCATCATACCTTCTGCCATTGCCATAAAAGAAGCATCTGTCATATCCACAATTTCATCTACACTGTTTTCAAAATGGGTTCCTTGTGCTTTGGTCAGCAGTAATATAAATATGTCATAATAGGCATACAGATGATGAATTAGCAGTCGTGCTATCTCATCATGATCTCCCGCTTGACTTTCAAATGTCTCTACTGTTGAAAGAAACTGTTTATCTTCTTCATAATGAGCCTGAAGAAGCTCCATCAGCTCCCTAAGGGGTTTCTCTACAATGGAAGCAAACAAATCCTCTTTGTCATTAAAAAAGAAATAGAGTGCACCAGTTGTCACACCAACATTGCTGCAAACTTTACGCATAGAGGTTTTGTTGTAGCCCTTTTCCATAAACTCTGCCTTTGCACTCGCAAGCAGCTTTTCCTTTGTTTCCTTGTCCGCTTTCACAGTTTTACCTTCCTTCAACCATACATAACACTGTTATCTTATTATATTTTTCATAATTTGTCAAGAGAGCTGTTCTAGCAAAATTTTAGCTATTTTTTCTTCTCTAGTACCTTCTTACAGATATCATTCAGACAGCATCTGTCACAATATGGCGTTGTACGTGCCGTACAGATTTCCCGCCCATGATAAACCAGACGATGACAGAAATCACTTCCTTCTTCCGGAGGTACAAGCTTCCAAAGCTCCATTTCCACCTTTTTGGGATCCTTGATACCATCCACTAATCCGAACCGATTTACGAGCCGGATGCAGTGGGTATCCGTTACAATAGCCGGTTTCCCAAAGACATCTCCCATAATCAGATTTGCACTCTTTCTACCCACTCCCGGAAGCTTCATCAGCTTATCAAAATCATCTGGCACCTGACACTGGTATTCATCCCGCAGCATCTTCATACATGCACTAATATCTCTTGCCTTGCTATGACCTAACCCACAGGGCTTCACAATCTTTTCAATATCCTCCACAGATGCCTCTGCTAACGCTTCCACACCCGGATACTGTGCAAACAAATCCTTTACAATTACATTCACTCTTGCATCTGTACACTGCGCTGCTAAACGCACACTTACTAAAAGCTTCCATGCTTCTTTCGTATCCAGTGTACAATCCGCCACCGGATATTCGTTCTTTAAGCGTTCTATAATATCTAAGGTTCTCTGTTTTTTCGTATATCGTTTCTTCTTTTCCATTGTACTCCTCACATAACTCTCAATAGTAGATATTTGCGAAACATCAAGTTACTGATACGATAGTCACATACCCCACAGCAAGCTACAGGGCATGACCCGGCTTCTTATATCTTTTATTACCATTACCATATTATTCTATTTCTTTAAGGTATTCTCCCATTGTGCTTCTTTAAAACCAACCAAAACACCATTATCTGTTACTACTATCGGTCGCTTTACAAGCATCCCATCTGTTGCCAACAACTGAATCTTCTCCTCCTCAGACATGCTCATTAATTTATCCTTTAATTGCATCTCCCGATACAATATACCACTTGTATTAAAAAATCTTTTTGTTTCTAAACCACTTTTTTGTATCCATTCCTTCAACTCTTCCTCCGATGGATTCTGTTCCTTTATATTACGGTCTTCATATTGAAAACCCTGTTCATCCAGCCATTTCTTTGCCCTTTTACATGTGGTACATTTGGGATATTCAACAAATAACATATTATTTTCACTCCTTATTATTTATAATGACAATCTTTAATACACTAATATAAGTAAGCTTTCTCATTTTATAACCTTACTTAAAAGTGCCCTTAGTATATCACACTTATCTATAAGATTCAATTTTAGAATTTTATCTTTACCTATATATAAATGCAGGTATATTATCCTATAATGTACCTTATACCCCTAATCAGTAATTTGGTATAGAATTTAACAGCTAAAGTCTATTCTTACCAGTTTTTTTCCATTTGGCAAATTCCTTTCCCTATGTTCCATTTTCTTATATCCCGCTTTGCTCATAACATGGATAAGTGCCTCTTCCTCCATCTGATGGTGTACTTCTTGTAAACGGTCAAATGTATGTATATATGGGGAATCCGAAACAAAGGAAAGATCAGTATTGACTTGGATAATGCATGATACATACTTTGCTTCCACTTGTTCTACTACTTTCAGAAAACATTCATACCCAATATATTCAATAAACAGATTGGCTATAATTAAATCTGCACAGGGTAATGCTTTTGTGCTTTTTGTCAGATCAGCATGGATGGTTTCAAATATTCCCTGTAACTTTGGGTAACGAACTTTACATGCATTTAAATAACTCTCATTTATATCAACACCATAAACCTTATCTATAGTTTGTCTGTTTATATGCTCTAATCCATTCCCACCTGCTATTCCCAATATCATAACTGATTTAACAGGATAAGCATAAAACTGTTCTTTCATCATTTGATTCATTGTCTGGAGCTGGAACACGCTATCTAAGCTCATGTGGTTTTCATAATCACTTAAGTCAATTTTTTCCCACGGATTTCCCACTATAACAACCTCCTACTTTTTTTAATTACATAATAAAATAAAAAAAAGGCTCTTGAAATTCAAGAACCTTCTCAGTAGCGCCGACCGGACTTGAACCAGCAACCTTCGGGTTATGAGCCCGACGAGCTTCCAATTGCTCCACAGCGCGTTAATAAATATAATATAGTATATTCATAAAATAAAAAAAAATTCTTATCTTATGAAAATAATGGATGGAGGTGGATTCGAACCACCGAAGCATATTGCAGCAGATTTACAGTCTGTCCCCTTTGGCCACTCGGGAATCCATCCATTCTGATTCTCTGCTAAACAGAAAATCAAAGCCGATAAACGGACTTGAACCGTTAACCTGCTGATTACAAATCAGCTGCTCTGCCAATTGAGCCATATCGGCAAATATGGAACCTACAGGGCTCGAACCTGTGACCCTCTGCTTGTAAGGCAGATGCTCTCCCAGCTGAGCTAAGATTCCATAATGTCTAATAAATATGAAATTATTAGAAACGACCCGGATGGGGCTCGAACCCACGACCTCCGCCGTGACAGGGCGGCGCTCTAACCAACTGAGCCACCAGGCCATAACATGTGTATTATACACTAAAAACTGCACACAGTCAAGATGGTTTACCATCTTTCAAAGACTTCTTCTCTGATT
>JAGATQ010000026.1 GCA_017621205.1 Lachnospira sp. | reverse complement strand
GTTATAGGAATTGCGTTTAATTCTTACCATATTATAACGATAAGGGAAACCACTCTATCAGGTTCCTGCCCCAAATCTTACCCACCACCAATGCGGGGCAATATTTACCATAAAGTAATGATTGATATATTCACTATTTTCCTCCGAGATATTCTCATCATAAAAATAATATATTGCCTCATCATCTGTCGTTTCAAAATGAAAGTCAATCCTATCTCTTGCCGCATAAATACCATCTACTCTTGTATATTTCATCAACTCTTTAAAAGTATCTGCATCATATGAGACCACTTTAACCGTACCGTCCTCGGTATTAGGGTCATTCAATTCAATTGGTAACATCTTAGTAGTATAAAATGCAATATCCTTTCCCTCATAGGGAGCAAACTGTTCCACTACCGCATCATAATACTCCTTATTATTGTGAAATTCCCTTACCCGCATTGGTTCATCATAATCCACATACTCTTCATTGCCATAGGGCCATTTATCCGTGGGGACTTCTTTTGTTTTGTCTTTACTTTCATCCCGATTAGAGATATCCTGCTTGGTGGACTGCTCCATTTTCTGCTCTGTTGTATTCTCTTGAGACGATTCTGTCCGTGCAGAAGCTTGCTCCTCCTGTTGTGTTGTACTTCCATACTGCTTGGCATCTTCTCTATTATGCCAATCTTCCCCACTCTGCATATGAAAGCCTATTCCAATTAGTATTAATAAAACTCCTAATACAATCATCCATTTCCCTTTATCTATCTCTTTTTTCATTTTGATTTCCTCCATGTAATTGCCTTAGAGCGATTATAAGCCTTTAGCTTATTTGTGCCAATTTTGTATTGATAGGCTCTGTACGACTGCCATGAATTCTTATGCTTGTCATTACTTTGCATGTTATTGTAGGCATAAATCACCATCTCCAAATCATTTGCCCGAAATCTAGACCGTGAATCTTTTTCATTATCCATCATACAATACCACTCATAATACCCCATAAGCATTGAACCTTCTATTCGATATATTGTCGTCTTCTCATAGGCATTATCAACCTCCAACTTATAGGCATCATCAAGTCCAAGCATATGTCCAAATTCATGGGCACAAATTCTTTTATAAATATCCATTCTTCGTTGTCCATGTTTTGAAAGATCAGAATTCCTCTCTAACTCAGGATTGGTTGGTATGACGATTTCCCTGTTTGCACCATATGGGTCATAAAAGGGATAATGTATGACCTCGCCCTTTTTCTTTATGGTAATATCTGTTCCTCTACCTACAGTCCAGAACCAGTAATTCTTATCACTGCCCTTCTTTCCTCCAATGGTAACCGGAATATAGTGAGAAGTGATATCACAGCGTTCATTAATATGTACCTGACACCGAAGCACCACCCCTTCCTCAAAATCCTTTTCCTGATGAAGATGGGATTCATAGGTGTGCTTTATACTGTTAAAAACCCTAACCGAATATTCTTTATTGCTTCCCTTATATTCTATCTTGCCTTCATTACCCCAGTGTTCCTTCAGCCCCTGTTCAAATACTTCTCTATAGGTGTCATCATACTGGACAGTATTCTCTCCCTGCTTATATGTAAAGCAGGTATCTACATCCGTTCCCTTGTATATAAAATTGACAAATATATGCACGGTATCATCGACTATGCCAATTTGCAATGGTGTATTATTGTCTGGCAGATTTTCTACCGTATTGGCATAGGATAGGTTGCTTAATTTATCCTTATGTGCAGTAAGAAAATAATTTCGGTTTGCCTTGCTTTTATATAATAGCATATCCACTTCGGGAATAATGCCCTTTCCAGTCTTTTTTCCGCTACTATCATAAAATGTTGCATAATACAGTCCTTTTCCACATTTTCCAAGCAGATTTGCTTTGGTATAGGCTGTTAACGAAATGGTTCTGGAACCGTCATTTGTACTTTCGACAATACAGCTTTTCGCCTTGGTAAGAAAACCATAGTGAACTCCCTTTCCTTTATCCAATGCCTGATAGACATAAAGCTTGATTTCCTTTTCATCCGCCTTTTCTTTCGAGAGTACGCGAATAGTGCAGGTTCCCTGCTTTTTCGCTGTTATCTGCCCTTTGGAGTTTACGACCGCTATTTTTTTATTAGAGCTTACATAGCTTATTTGCTCCTTAAGCTGGCTGTTATCCATAATTGTTCTCTTTTTCCCCTTTTTTAGAATCATTGTCATATTCTTCTGATTTTCCGCCTTTTTCTTTACCTTGACACTAAGCTTATAGGTATTCTTACTTCCTGCGGGACGCATTGTAATGGTTACCGTTCCTGCCTTATATGTCGTTACCTTACCCGTGTTTTTATCGATGGCGGCGATTCCTCTGTTACTGGTGCGGAAGATATATTTTTCATTGCTTGTAGCCGGATTCACGATACTTAGCGAGGAATTCCCTTTCTTTTTCAATCCATCCTTCCTAGCTATCTGTACCTGATAGGTATTCCCTGCTTCAAGCTCCTCATCTAGGATTAATTCATAGCTTTTCGTGTCCGTGACCGTTAGCTTACAGCTCTTTTTCTTTCCGCTAGCTTCGTTCTTTACTGTGATAACAGCAGTTCCTTCCTTTCGTGCGGTGATAATGCCTGTAGTACTTACGGTGGCGATGGCTTCATTGCTGCTTTGGTAGGTTAGTCCGGCATCGTCCGCATTGGCGGGGCTTACTGCTGCCTTTAGCTTCCTGCTGCTTCCCTGCTCTAAGGTAAGCCTGCCCGGCTTTATGACAATCCTTTTAACCGGCAGCTTTACCGTTACAGTTGTACTGGCGGTGCGGTTTATGGCGGCTCCGCTGCTTTTGCTTGCTACCGTGGCGGTAATGGTTACACTACCCTTCTTTTTCGCCTTCACCGTTCCTGTTTTGCTAATGCTTGCTATCGTCCCATTACTGCTGCTAAACTGGATTGTTTTTTCCGTGGCATAGCTTGGACATACCGTGGTGGTAAGCTTCTGCTTCTGGCCTTTATTCAGGGTTACCGTGTCTGGTGTTAGCGTGACGGCGTTGGCATAAACCTTTACATCGCTTTTTTTGACATAGGCAGCGTGGTAATTTTTTTCTAATACCCCTTGTGGTATGTCAAAGAAATAGTAGTCGCCAACCGCTCCCAATATGATTCCTCTCTGTCCTGCACTGCACTGGGTAGCAAAGCTTGCGGCACTGTCCTGTGCTGTTTTTTTCGGATACAGTGCTTTTGTTAGCTCTGCCTCTGCTGCTTCCAGGGGGATGGTGACACTGACATTCAAGCTATAGGTTTTACCGGTGTCTAAGGCTGTGGCAGTTAACATGGCTACCCCGGTGCTGATGCCTGTAATATCTACATAGGTTTTTCCGTCCGTTCCTTTATGCTGTGCAACTGTCATAATGTCCTGGCTGCTACTGGTTAATGTAACCGCTTGGTTCGTCGTGTTTGAAGGGGTAATTTCAATATAACAGGTACTTAGCGTTTCCCCCTCATTGACCGTTACATTTTCCCGATAGGCTTTCTGGGCGTCCCTTATGACAAGCTTTTGTGTAAGTATGGGAGTTCCAGCAGCATTAGAAGGAAGGTGTTTTAAAACCGGCAAGGCAAGCACAATGATTAGGGTTAAGAGAACAAAAACAAAGTTATTTTTCATTGGTGGTTGTCTCCCTTCTTTTGTTTCTATATCTTAAACTCGTATACACACCTCCTACGAGTACAAGCAGCACTCCTGCCCCCATCATAGCCATCGACACAATGTTATTTAGTGAGAATCCTCCTGATGCCTCCTGCAAAGTGGCTTTTACAGGCTTCTTTGTTTCTTCTGCTTTTTTTATTTCTACTTCCGTCTCTGTTACCTGTGCATTTTCCCACTGCACTTCCTTATTAGCTGGATTCTGTCGCCGAAACTTTTTCTTTCCCCGATTCTGCGTAAGGTCATGTGACTGTATTTTTGCCAGCCTTTCTTTCTTCGTACTGTCTGTTATGGTTTCCTTTTGCTTTTTTGCCTTAAGGTCCTTTATCGCTCTCTGCTGCTTCGCAAGCTGATACCTATTTGGTGCAGTCCTCTCCTGCTCTTTTGCTTGCTCCTGCTCTTCCTGCCCTTGCTCTACTGCCTCCCATTTGGCATAAAGAACGACATTGCTGCTTTGCCCCTCCTCGATTTGATATATGGGTTCCTGCTGGCATGCTTCATCACTGCACCAGCCAAGAAACTCATAGCCTTGCCTTTCAACGTCGGGCAACAAAACCGTTTTCGTATTGTCTGCTCTTGTGATGCAAGTCTCCTTGAAGGTGCCGCCACCTGCATTGTAAATAATCTCATAGGGTATAACCTGCTTTATAGATATACTGGAAGGATAGCTTTGCGGATAATTTTTGATATGCTGCTCCATCTGCTTTGTCGGAACATAGATTGTGCCTGCCTCCTCTATATCTGTCAATGCATTATTTTGCAAGACAATGCTTTCATTATTTCCCATTGTAATGCTATGCAATCCATAACATAAACAAAACGCCTGCTCCTCTATTGTCTCTATGGTACGAGGAATTGTAATGGCTTCTATGTAATCACAGTTTTGAAAAGCATAGGAGGCAATTGTGTGAATGGCATCCGGAATTGTAACCTCTTCCACGGAGGGGGATACATAAAGCAACATATCATTTTGTATCAGCATGCCATTCTCATAATGAAGAACATCGTTGCCAGAAGCAATCTCTATCGTTACATTATCACTCCCACTAAGAATACCCCTGCCAAGTGTGGTTACGGTTGCCGGAAAGACGACATTGTGCAAATCTTCACATTCTGAAAAAGCATAATCACCAATGCTTTTCACATTTTCCGCTATGGTTACCTCTGATAAGGCATCACAACCCGAAAAAGTATACTCCTCTATCGCAGTTACCGTGTACCTCTGCCCACTGTAGGTAATCACCCCCGGAATAGCAAGGCTTTTAGGAACTTCGCTCTGATAATCAGTAAGGATGACCGTACCATCTTCTTGTATTTCGTAGATAAGCCCGTCTGCTACTATCTCATCTCCAGCCTCTGCGAAATCCTCCTCATCGGCTAACACAGGGTATGCTAGAAAAATAATAATTGTAAAAAGTATTGTCAGTAATATAATAATCGGTTTCTTCTTCATTTGCTTTATGCTCCTTTTTAACAAATTCTATCAATATAGACTTAATTTGTCAATTTTTTGAACAAATTCATTTCTTATACCAAAACGCCTGTGCAGCAACATAAAGACAAACAAACCCCCGCATAAAAGGTCTAAAAAACAAGCTGTTCCCCCAAAGCAGGCTATCCATTCTACCCTTAGCCCTACTCTTTAAGAAAACAGCTTGTTCTCCGTTCGTCTATTCGTTTCTCTCTTAATTTCTTACTTATTCCTTCACATAGCAGCTCATTATTTTATTTTCGTCTTCACGCCATTCAATGACAATGGTCTGCTTAGCAAGCAGCTTTGTTTCCTGCTCATCTACTACATACGCTGTTACATAATAGGCACCGATGTGCTCCTTATAATCTGTTCCACTTGGCGGGCTCCAGATAATATATGGAGCCCATCCTGGCTCAAGCTCCCATGAATTAACACCGATAAACTGCTCCTTATATAACTCCTCCCCCTCTCTTGCTTCTATCTCCTCCTCATTACGATAGCCAAAAAACTCTGTACCCTTATCCTCACAATGAAAATATACCCGAAAACGATGATCACTACACTGCCACTCCTCCTGACAGGCGACATAAAACGGAATGCCGGGATAAGCAGACTGTAACGGATTCCAACCGTTTTCTTTGATTCTTATAAAATTACTTTCTTCCTTACTATCTCTTGCCGCACCTAACATGTTCGGTTTCTGGCAATCTTCACCGACATCGTATAATAGTGTTATCTGTTCCTGCTCCTTGCTGTACTGTGTAATGCCCCCTACTGTGTCGATTAGTACAACAGAATGAAATAAATATTCATTTACCTGTTCCAGATAGGTCATATCCCTGTTCGCAAGCTTCTCATCCCTCGTAAAATCGTGCTGTTCCTCTATCCTTTTCTCTCCCTGCTCTGTCAGTGAAAAGATTTCATAGTGATACATCTCGTCATCTTTCGATGCCGGTGGCTCCCACAACAAAAACAATGTTTTTTCTGGCTCGACACTCATCCAGTGAGAAAGCGTTTTCTTATATAAATATAGTCCCCCTCTATGCTTGACAGGATTCATATTGACAGAATAAATCTCCTCCCCTGTCTTACCAGAGGTAACCCGTACCGTCTTCTCCTTCCCATCTCCCTTGTAAGCTTCGCCAGAAAGTATTTCCCCCTTTTCATCTGTCACCGCACTAACATCCACGGTAATGATATCCTGTTTATTATCTCCCGTCACCTCCTCCTTCCACTCTATCGTTCTCTGGTTCATTTGCTGTGAGGGTAAGGCTTGTGTCTCCTTCGGCTGGCTATTGCCATCCCTGCTATCTAAAACCAGCCGTTCACATCCACTGCCAAAGCAAAGTGCCAGCATCAACACTAACAGAATCATCCCCTTTGCTGCTCCCTTGGACAATGACTGCCCCTTTATAATGTTCTGGATTCTCTTAGAAATACCAGATTCCCCAAAAGCAACCGGATAAAATCCAGGAAACAAATGCCCACTTCCACAGGCAAGCAAGGCATTCGCATAACTTTGTTTATCACCGCCATTCAGATGCTCTACCACCCGCTCATCACATGCCATTTCCAAATCCACTAAAAAAAGAAAATAAGCTGCCAGCATCAACGGAGAAAACCAATATAGACAAACTATAACATAGGCTAACACATTAATGCGGGTATCCTGATGCCGGATATGCTCCCATTCATGGGAAAGCACTGCCCCCTTATGCTCCTGTGCCATCCCGGATGGAAGATAGATTCTCGGCCTTACAATACCACATGCGAATGGCTCCTTTATCCGGTCAGAGCTATATACTCCCTTCAAAAGAGGAATGGCATCCAAAAGCTTATAGCGTAACAATATTCCCCTTAGCAAACCATGTCCCCACAAAAGACAGCAAACCAAAAGCCATATAATAGGAATAAGAGCCGTGCCTTCTAACTTGCTTTCATCCGCTTCTTCACCCTCTGACATATTGCTTGAGGGCATCTGTTCCTTATTCAATGCCATGCTATCTGATAACGCCTGTTCCCGATTCTGCGTCATGCCCTGTGACACTCCCTGCTTCTCATTCTCTGCCACATTCTCTGACATTGCTTGCTTCTTAGAAACTATTCTGTTCTCTGCCCCTTGGTTTTCTGATGGTGCAAAAGCTTCCTGAATATCTTTCTTTTTAATGGAAGAAACAGACACATCTTGCTTTAAAAAAGATACCATTAGTGGCAGCTCCTTGCCTACAAAAGAAAAAACATTATCTATTGTATTCCCAGAAAATGCAGGAAGCACACTAAATGGATTATGTATGACAACAGGACAAACCAACCGCAGTGCGAGTACCGCCCACAATAATAATACATACCGCTTGGAAATTTGGGAAAACAGCGTTCTGAAAATTATAATAATAATTAATAACGGCACTGCCAACACCGACAACAGTAACAGCCGCTCCCATATTGTGCTTAACAGCTCCATACTTACACCTCCATCTCATTAATTAATTGCTTTAACTCCTCAATCTCCTTCTTATCAAGCTTTCCTCCCTTGGCAAAGGCTGCTACAAACTGTGGCAGCTTTCCCCCGAAATTCTTCTCTACAAACTCTCTGCTCTGGGCAATCATAAGCTGTTCCCTGCTATATAAGGAAGTCACCACCGCCTGCTCTGATTTCACAACTCCCCTCTCTGACAATCTCTTAATCACTGTGTAAGTCGTAGACTTCTTCCATTCCAGCCGCTCATTGCAAAGTCTTACCAGCTCACTGCTGTTTACCGGCTCTCTCTCCCATAAAATTTCCAAAAAACGATATTCACTTTCAAATACCTTCGGTGTATCCATGCGTAGTTTCCTCCCTTCTAACAGGTAACTCTTTTTGTAATTGTGAACCATATCCATCATTAACATTCTCATTGTAGTGCAATAAAAATTCACTTGCTTGTCCTTGCTCCGCAATATTATATGAGATTATCAAAAAAGGTCTAATGCATTAGTCCTACAAAAGGAGTCTAACACATTAGACCTGCCAAGTCAAGAAAAAAATCCCTTGACTTCTACCGCAATCCAAACAAAAATAATATCCGGAAAATAACATCATCCATTTTCCGCTGTCGGTACATTACTTTACCAAATGCAAGGCGTAACCGATTGCCCGCTTTCTTATAATTCGCTACTAAATATGCCCGTTTCAAACTGGCATTTACTGCTTCTTTTCTGCTTACCCTGATTACCGCATCTTCTACTTCATGCACTGTAAGATGAACTTGTTCTTTATAATGGGAAGAAGATACATTCCCATATCCATTCTGTCCTTTTCCCTGTTTTTTTACCAGCCGCAGAAATTCCTCAGCCTGCATTAGGATGTTACTTTTACGGCTTTTGTATTTCTGGACACGATGCTTTAGCTCCGCTGTCCGGCTTTCATCAATTCCCATCACATTATGGCCATGCTGCCGGTAATATATTGTTGGCTTCTCATCATAAAGCACCTTACCAAAACAGCTTGCGACCAAATACATCCACCAGTCATGCATAATACAATATTCAGGAAGGAGCTTAAGCAGCATCTCATACATACTTCGGTTTATCACTGTCGTACAGCCTGTGACAATATTTTCCACCAAAGCATTGGCAAAGCCCGGCCGAATCTCACGTTTTATTTTTTCTTGTATAAAAGAAAGTTCTTTATCCACAAGCTGTGGTTTGCCACAATACAGCAATGGTAATTCATTTTCTAAATCCTCCTGCATCTCTTCTTTCATTTCTCCCGTTGAAAATTGAGTTAACAGCTCTATTGCCCGGCTAAGCTTTTCCGGCAGCCAGTAATCATCCTGATCACAAAAAGCAACATAGTCAAACTGTCCACCTTGAATCTTTTTTATCAAGTCAAAAAAACTATCCTTTGCCCCCATATTCTCACCACTATAATAAGAAATTTGGTGGTATTGTCCTGCATATTCCTCTAATATAGCAAGTGTATTATCCTGTGAACCATCATCCCGCACAACAAGTCTCCAGTCTGTCTCTGTCTGTGCCAGCAGACTGTCAAGCTGTTCCCTCAAATACTCTTCTGCATTATAGGTCGATAGTAAAATCACGACAGAAGCTTGCTCTATATGATCCTTACAACACTTCGCCATAGCACCTGATTTGTTCTGCCTTGACAACTTTGTTTCTGCCATGACAATACCTTGGTTTTCTATTATACGTGTTCTTTGGTTCTTCCACCGATTCATTCTACAACACTCCCTGCTCTAATTATTTTTATTTAAATTAAAAAAATATTATTATTTTCCCTTGCAATCCTCAAAAATATGTGGTAGTATTTGAATACAGACAACGTAGTTTTCAAAACTACATGTAATAATTACAATAACTATTTTACAAGTTTTACATAATTATATAATAGATATTTCTAAACTATCTGGAAATACTATTATTGTGTAAGTAATCAAGACGATTCAATCGTCGAATACTTACTTTGCAAGCCTAAATTATTACATATTTTATAAGGAGGTTATCATTATGAATTTTAACACATCTCAGAATAAAAGAAAACTAAAAGACCCGGGAAGTGCGATTACCCATTTTATCGGTATGCTTATGGCGATGTTTGCTGCTATGCCGCTAATTTTAAAGTCTTACCATGGAGAAGGAAGCGGGGTACATACCGCATCCTTAGTCATTTTCATTGTAAGCATGATTTTATTGTACGCCGCAAGCACCACATACCACTCTCTGGATATTTCCGAACGGGTGAATAAGGTGCTTAGAAAGCTCGACCATGCTATGATTTATATTTTGATTGCCGGCTCCTATACACCAATCTGTCTGATCGTTTTAAAAGGTAAAACAGGAATTCTGCTATTATCGCTGGTATGGTCTATCGCCATTCTTGGAATTATATTCAAAATGTGCTGGATTACCTGCCCTATGTGGCTTTCCTCTGTGTTATATATCCTGCTTGGCTGGACCTGTGTTCTGGCATTTTCTCCTCTCGTTGCCGGACTTTCCAAAAGCGGTCTTGGATGGCTGCTTGCCGGAGGAATCATTTATACCATTGGTGGTGTAATTTATGCATTAAAGCTTCCACTGTTTAATAGTAAGCACCAGAATTTCGGAACCCATGAGATATTTCACCTGTTTGTAATGGCAGGAAGTGTGTGTCACTTTGTGGTAATGTATGGGATTGCATAAGAAATAAAACCATCTATCCGGTTACACAAATATAACAGACAAAAACAAACCTCCGTTTCAATAATACAATTGCTTCGGAGGTTCGTTTTTTATTTTCATCATGTCATTGGTTATACGCTTATAATTTGATATCATTCTCCAGCTCACACGCAATTGAAATCGTCTGTTCCAGTATCGTTTTGATGGAGCTTATACTATCCATATAACTCTTTGCCACATCATTCGCTTCTTTAATAGAATCTGTAATGGCTTCCAGATGACTTACAATTACAGACAAGGTTGTCTTTATCTCTGTTGCGGAACTGCCACTATCCTTTGCCAGCTTCCCCATTTCTGTAGCAACAACCGCAAATCCCCTACCCGCTTCTCCACTTCGTGCTGCCTCAATCGAAGCATTCAGCGCAAGTATATTGGAATGAGAAGCATTGCTGCTGATTTTATTAACAACGCCTGCTGCTCCATTAACATCCTGTTCTACATCGGTAGTCATCTTATTCATATTCGTCAGCATACTAAATAAATTCTCAATTCCACCAACTACATCCTGAATAGAATTGTCAATCTCCTGAATGGATTCCTGAAATCTTGCTGCAATATCCTTGACCTTTTCTTTATCCTCCACAGAATAAGAACAGATTACACAGCCTACCACCTGCCCATTATCTTTAATTGGAACTAAATTACCTTCAATTGGAAATCCCATGACCTCTTTAGGCAGATAATTATGTTTTGTAATCCCCTTGGCAATAACCTCGTCAAGAATTCCACTTGGATCTTCAAATACAGAACCAACCTCTGACTGTGGCGGCATTCCATCCGGAAGCGAAAATCCCCGCACGACCTTGTCCTTATCCATAACAGAAATTATTACTTCCTTGTCATACAACTGTCTTATAATATCAAGATTATCAACAATATACTGTAAATTCTCATTCATTAAATATACCTCCTATATTTTCTTATCTATTGCGTTAATTTACCGACGCTTTACTACTCCTCCTTATCCAGAATCGCTTTCACCTGTTCTTCTGTCATATCATAATCCGTCATTATATCTTCCATAGCCGTTTGTATGTTTGCACCATATTAATGCCTGTTTAAATGAATAACGTATGCCTGCTCTAAGCCTTCCCGATATTTCTCTCTGTCTTGCGAGCTTATTATAATCATCCCCCCGGCTCTAGCAGGTTTAAGTCTATCATTCCCTGATAGTATCTGCTTCGCTTAGGAAGATTATATTTGTTCTGTTGTTTTGCTCATATTTCTACTCCTTATTATACTAATCAATTGATAGCAGTGCAACTGAATTTTTTGTTTCTGTATATCGTATACGGCTATTTTGACGCAGTATGGATAAACGCCTGTTACAGAATATCTGCAACTGACGGTTCTAAACAATTTTAATTCAAACTAACAGTATAGGCGTAATGAAGTGTGGGACAGTGAAATGCTCCTCATTTCACCTAAATAAGGTGGAATGTAAAATGGTGTGTTCGTATTGATTGGAATAGTCTTATGCATGAATCCGATATGAAATTTTTGCAGTTATTACCCATAGAAATAGAAAAACACCCAAACGATTTACTTGCTCTTCAAAAATTCTTGATATGCTTTAAAAATCATGGAATGGATAAAGATAGTATGTTAAAAAATTTAGAAAAAATAAAAAATCAATGTGACTTTAAGGCAAAGGATGTCTTGATGGATTTAATGGATTTTGTCGTTGGTTGGTGTAGGCAGGACTTATCAATCTGATTATTCTATATCGGAAAAGCAGTAATGATACCAGCTTCTATTATTGAATTTATATTTAGTTTTACGACACTTTTATTGAGTTGCTAACAATATAATAACATCAAGAAATTAAATTCCTTTTATTTCGTTTTCTTATCTTTAATTTCTCATGAATAAACTATAAAATTACGCTATCATAAAAAAAAGCTGCACACGAATCCCTCGTGCACAGCTTCTATTATGTCCCCTATTTATTGAGCTAATTTACCGTAAGCTTGTAAGCTTCACCGCCCAGCTTCGATCTGTCGGATATCTGCATTCCTCTTCCTTTACAGAATCAAAATTGATATATGCATAGGTGTTATAAAAGCTTACGCCACATGACATTGCAGGCAGCTTACAAAGCTTTTTATTGGAATTCTTCTTAATCGTTCCCGATGTCGTATTCCATGTCGGAAGATAGCTTCTGATTTGTGAAATATAACCGCTCTGTCCCTTCTTCACTTTATCCGCACGGATAGTATACAGATAACCAGAGTCATCTATCTCAATTGCACGCACCTTGGAAAGCATCTGCATTTTCTTATAATAAGTCAATACAGGCTTCGTACTTGTCTTACTGCTAATCCGGTAACCACTCATATAATTCTTGGAAGTACTATAGCTTCCAACCCAGAGCACTCCATCATAATATGCCATATATGCAGGATTACTCACTGTAGTATAGGTATTCATGTAAGAAAGGTTGGTACTATCAAGACCAGTCGATATCTTAGAAGTAATCGTCTTATATCGCACACAGGCAATCTGGCTTCCTGCAGTCATCCAGATATTGTTGCCATCAAAGGTCATATCCGTTACCTTTTCTTTGTTCGGCAGTACCAATGTCATAATATATTTGTGAGTAGAACGTTTCATTACATATATTACGGAATTTTCCACTCCGGTCGTATCATAAGCAGAGAGGAAATAATATGTCTTGGCACATACACTTCCGGCTGTAACAAAATTCTCTGAATTAATTCCATTCACATTTGTCGTTGTCACTCCGGGGGTAATAAAGCATTTGCTTGTATTTATCTTTTTTGCTAATGCATAAGTTTTATATGCCGGACTTGTTTTAAAGGTACTCACCTTAGAATACAATGCGGCACTGCTGCTTGTCTTCTTAGCAGCACTGGGGGTAAGAACCACCTCCAAGGAATTATCTCCCTCCAAAGTATTGCTATAGCTCACTCCATCATCTGTTGCAGCAAAGATAGCATATGCCTTCATTATAAAACTGTAGCTATTTCCATTGGTCAATCCACTAACAAGATAACTACTCTGCTTGGGGTCTGTAATAGTAGCAATTTTTTCATAAACTCCCGTCCCCATTTTCTGGTATATATAATAGCCTTCTGCATTCACCGGATTCCATGTGAGCCGGGCACATTTATCTCCCTTTACACCAGCAACAGAAAGCACTGCTGGCTTACAACCTGTTTTTATGGATTTTACCACAGGCGACGCATTTGCCGTCGTCCCAATATAAGTATAGATACGGAACCGGTGTGTCGTCCCTGCATTTAAATCATTTACCACATAGGTGTAATTTACTGCATTTTTATCTGTGACAATGGTATCTACGGCATCCCATGTACTGGTCGTGTAATTATAGGATTGCAACACATAACCATCTACTCCTGCTACGGCATCCCAGCCAACTGTAATACTTGTCATCGTCTGATTGCTAACCGTTAACTTGGTGACCGGTTTCGGAACAGTACTTACCGCAGTCGTTGTCGTCGCATCCGATGTGCTGCTACTGGCATTACCAGAGGCATCGCCACTTCCATTACCACCATCACCGGAAACGCTTTTCGTAGCAATGGAAGCCTCACCATTGCCTGCTGAAGCAGACACGCTGTCTGCCAGTCCCCCCTTGTAAGGCAGATATGCTGTCATTAATGCTGTCACTAGCAAAAATGCAACTGCACGTCTCCATTTCCCTATTCTTCTTCTCATCTAATCACTCCATTTCTAGTTTGTTTCAGCCAGAATCTACATCATACAATATATAGCTCAGGCTATTTAACAGTTTCAAATGTTCGCTCTTCATTTTATGTTACAGATGTGCGAAAGAAATGAAATTGATGTGAGATTCTTATGAGAAACTACCAGATGTGCATTAAGTGCTGTACAACAAGACTCACTCCTGTAATCCCAACCCAGCAGCAAAGTCCCATCAAAATCGGTTTACCACCAGTCTTAATTAACTTAACCAAATCCGTATTCAGTCCAATAGCTGCCATTGCTAACACAATAAAAAATTTACTAACTTCCTTTAAAGTGGAAAAAATTGTACTTGCCACCTGATATCCGGCAGAACCATCCTGAAAAATAGTATAGGTAATTGTCGTGATTACCGATGCACCAATAAAATATAGTATAAAAAATGGAAAGATACTCTTTATGCTTACATTACTTCCCTCCTTATGCTTTTCCTTGCGTGTACGCATAACGGCAAGCACCAAGGTAATCGGGATGATGGCAAGCGTTCTCGTCAGCTTCACTGTCACAGCCTTATCGAGAGTGGCAGAGCCTAAATCAAACATACTGTCCCATGTACTGGCTGCCGCCGTGACAGAGGAAGTATCATTCACTGCCGTCCCTGCAAATATACCAAAGGCTTCTCCTGACGTCGTATCAAATCCAATCAAGTTACCAAAGGCTGGAAAGATAATAGCTGCTAACACATTAAAAAAGAAGATAACCGAAATTGCCTGTGCCACCTCTTCATCATCTGCGTCAATGACCGGAGCAGTCGCCGCAACAGCAGAACCTCCACATATGGAAGAACCAACACCAACCAATATGGAGATTTTCTCTGGAATACGCATCCATTTATGAAGCAGAAATGCAATAATTAGGGAAACTGCAATTGTGCAGATAATAATGGGAAGCGATTGCAAACCCGTTTTGGCAATGACATTCAAGTTCAGACCAAAGCCCAGCAATACAACTGCCCACTGCAATATTTTCTTAGAGGTAAATTTAATCCCACTCTCTAAACCTGTCCAATCCTTAATAAATAAATTAATAATCATTCCTGCGATAATCGCAATAACCGCACCACCGACAATTGGAAACCGCAGTCCTAATAAACATGACGGAAGGGCTATCACAAGACATAGCAGAAGCCCCTTGCCATTTTCTTTGATAAACTTCATATATTCATCTCCTCTATAATATAATATTCCAAATTTATTCGTCTAATCTTAGCATAAATCATCTTCAAGGTCAAAAAAATTGTTATTAAATAATCGTAACACCGACATAACATTAGTATACCTCTCCCTGTTTTTTTCATAACTTTTTCTTGCAGATTTGCTATGCCTAATATAAAATGATGTCAGGGTCAAAATAGTAAAAAGCAAGGAGGAGACTATGTATCTTTCATTACAGGAACAACCAATTAAAAAAGTACACTTAGGAAAGGCGCGTTTCACCTTAGACTTAAGCGATGGCAGTGAACGGGGAGAGTATGTCAATCAGGATTATATATTAAATAAGCTTGGGCGCCCACACCGTGGTATCAATTTGATGTTTTGCTATTATCCACTGGATAAGTCATGGCCGAAACGTGCGAGAAATGCCTTTTCTGAGCAAGTCATTGAATTTCAATGGGATTATCCCTACGACGACTATTTTCCATATACCGGAGGACTTGAAGGCGACCGGACAGGAGAACCATTTCAAATGATGCGGGATATAAGAAAGCATGGACAGGAAGTTATATTAACCATGACGATAGACCCGAATATTTCGGATGAACAGCTTCGTGCCATCGGGGAAGATTTAAAACCATTTGGACGTATGCAGCTTCGCATTAACCACGAAGCAACCGGAAACTGGTTTAGCTTTACAAAACGTGCAGAAACACAAAAAATTGCAGATTTCTTCTGTCATGCCTGCAATATCATTAAGGAGATTGCTCCACAGATTGATATAATTATTTGTATTGGCGGAATAGAAGACCCTGAGCCACTGAGAGGATTTCCACTTTGTACTAGTGAGTCACCGATGGTAATGGAAGAGATATTTAAGGAAACCCTGCACAGTGCAGATATCTGGTCCGTCGACAAATATATGGCACTTCATTGGGGCTGGCCCTGTGATGTCGCAGATAAAACAACGAATCAGTATAAGCGTTGTAATGTTTCACGAAACTATGAACTGACCTATCTAAGCTATAAACGCTTTAAACTATTAAATGACGGAATAGCAAAACCAATGGTAATGAGTGAATTTAATGCCGATGGTGATGTGGTAGGACCTTACGACCAGATAGATATGATGAAGGAATTCTTTGCTTTGCGTGAGCAGGATACAGAGGATTGGCTTACCGCAATTACCTTTTACCAGTTCCGTGACCGTGGACGTCTCGGACTAGAAATAGAAGACCCAAACAATCCATCTGTAGGAATCGAACAGCCTATTCTAAAAGAATATAAAAAACTGTTAAACAGTCCACTTTGCCTACCCGAAATCAGCGAAGCTGCTGTATCGGAGGCCGATAAGGCGGTTTCTCCCCTCTGTCTTCGCTGGGGAAGCTTTGAAGACGCCACCGGAACACAGGTTACGCTTACCCTCGCTAAGACACCCGTCTTTTTGGAGCTTTATTTTGATGAGGAGGGGGCAAAGGATAATCTGATGATACAATGTAATGAGCGTTGGTTCTACAAGGCACCCGGTGTCAGCTTTGTCGACCTGATGCCACTCTACTTTGATTATAAGAATAGTGGCAACACGTTAGGCAATGACCAACGGAACCTGACTCTCACGTTCTTCGCACCACCGGAAAATGGTGAAAATGTGGATGACGGTCATTCCGACTGGATGTTAAATTACTATAAGACCTTGCCTTCCCTGCCAAAGCTTCGGGTAGAATACGAACCAGTATTACCGATAACAACCGGAAAGGAAGATGGGATGAATGACTTAGGAGCTGTCTAATGACAGCTCCCTAACTTAAACTTCACACATAAAGTTATATTATAATTCCTAGCTTAACCAAAAAATTCTATATGCGAAGTTTGAGCTATCATCCACAAGCTACTTCTTCATCTGTGCAATCACATCTAATATTACCTGCAATTGCTCTTCTGACAGGTTATTTAGTTCCGCTTTCACATCTCGTAATACATTGGAATTCTCCACATCGGGATTGAAAAATTCATCCAAGGACATATCATAATACTCACACAAATCATAAAGAGCATCTAGTGACATCTTCGATTCTCCAGAGGTAATCGATTGTATGTAACCATGACTTTTACCAATATTATAGCTTAATTGGTATTCTGATATGTTCTGTGCAAGTCTTAACTGGGTAATTCGATTTTTAATAAAATCCTTGTCAACCAACGGTATTCCTCCCATCCCAAAACTCTTTATTATTATACCCAATCTTGTTCTTAGACAAACTATTGCTAATAGATATAAAAATGCTATTTTCCTCAATCCATCTAGTAACAGTAGTTATTTTTGTTTGGAATACCTTAACTTGGTTTTTATATAATGCCATAGCCAGCATAGCTTTTGACTAAAGCATCGTTTATATGCAATTTGTTATATTATCATTTCCTTATGCTAGTACAACGATTTGTAGCCGTAAAATATCACTCACCGCTCCCAAAGCCTGGGCTCATAGCCCAAACGCCTTAACATTGCCATATCACTTTCTATGGTATAACCCGCAGTGGTAAGCATATCCCCGGATATGGCTGCGTTCGCTCCGGAACAAAAACAGGCTTCCCCCTTATCCTCCATCAGCCCTCTTCCCCCGGCTAACCGTATCGAGGCATCCGGCACCAGAAAACGGAAAATAGCAATGATACGACACATTTCCTCTATTGTAAGAACCGGATTATTCTCATAGGGCGTTCCCGGAATCGGGTTTAACATGTTAACAGGAATGGAACGCACAGAAAGCTCCCGAACCGTTATCGCCAAATCAATCCTGTCCTCCATTGTCTCCCCCAGCCCCATGATACCACCGCTGCAAACACTTAAGCCCGCTGCCTTCGCCGCTTTTAACGCTGCTATTTTTTCATCGTAGGTGTGGGTCGTACAAACTGATTCAAAAAACCTGCGGGAGGATTCCAGATTATTATGTACCCGGCTCGCCCCCGCCGCTTTCACCCTACGGTACTGCTCTTCATTGAGCAATCCAAAGGATACACAAACATCAATATCTGTTTCTTTTTTTACCGCCCGTATACTGTCACACACCTTATCAACCTCCGCATCCGACAAGGCTCTCCCCGATGTTACAATCGAATAGCGAAGCACACCCCGCTCCTTATTGTAACGTGCCTGACTGACAATCTCTTTGGTATCCTTGAGGGGGTAGGTCTCTATTGCTGCGTGGTAACAGGAGGATTGCGCACAATACTTACAATCTTCCGAACAACGCCCGCTCTTTCCGTTTATAATTGTACAGATATCAAAAGCATTTCCACAAAAATGTTTGCGAATCTCATCGGCAGCATTGCAAAGCTCCTCCAGAGGAGTCTCTATAAGCTCCATTGCTTCCTCCTTGGTAAGCAATTCTTCGTTTAATACTTTTTCTTTTTTCTCTTTTATTCTCTGGTTCATAATTTGGTCTCCTTCTGCTTTTGAATTAATAGGTAATTGTGAAACTATTAATTGCTGATACGATAGCCATAATACTATATAAATTTACTTCGTTGTCTTTGCTACGCAAAGTACAAAGGCGTAAATTTATATAGTATTATGGCTATCTTGTCTAACAACCAGGAGTTTCGCAATTGTCTATTGAACTAATTATGAAACGCAAACTTCTCACACGAAGTTTGAACTAGTGTACTGTCTCGTTCATTTTCAGCTAAACGACGCAGAATGAATTTACACTCTACAAGGCGGCTGAATGAGGCGATGCGGTGGCATCGTCGATTGAAGCTAACGCAGCAGATGGGAATTCACGCAAGCTGTTTTGCCAAATATGAATGAGACAGTACACTAGCTACATAAGTTATTATAAGTATATACAGAAGGAAAATAAATGTCAACTTATTTTAATAGCGTGGTTAACATTAAAATCATCCCTAATTAAAACAGTTGCTATCATATTGCTATTTTCTTATATACAAAAACTGCTCAACTACCTAACTCCTTTTCTATTTCCTGTGGTTTATTTGCATTGACAAATACGCAGCACATCATTATTATTAAAATTATAAAATGTCTATTAAAACTCACCATAGGACTAATACCCTAAACCAAACGAAGGAAATGAGGATGAAGATGAAAAAAATAACGATATTATTTTTATTATGCGGGGCATTATTTTTTATTCCAACAGGCTGTCAGCAAAAACTAGAAAAAGAAACTGCATCTGTCTCTGTGACCAGCGAAGAAGCAGAACCTTCGCCTGCTTCTGCTACTAGCGAGGAAACACAAACTCCACCTGTCACTGCCACTAGCGAAGAAGCAGAACCATCATCCCCCTATGCGGCAGAAAATAAAAAATATAATCTGGCACTTCCAAAGGCAGAAACCTTTGGGAAGGAGCTAAAGGATTTTATCTATTGGGAATATGCCACAGAGATTGAAAAGGATGTAAATGGTCTTATGTCTGTTTTGACAATATTGGAAGATAAGGATTGTCTGAATAAGAAATTAAAGCTGCATCTATATTACTATGAATGTGATATATCAGACATGGATGATGGCATCAGAAATTTCTATAATGTGGTTGTGACGTTTCCCGGGGAAAAACAGATGAGTTATTTTTCTTTTTTCTATATGTCAAAAGGATTATCATCAAGGTATGACTATGAATATGGTGGATGGTTTGATGAAGATGTTGAAGATATTTCCTCTCAAATGCTGGAGAAGGAAGAATGGTTTCAGAAGCAATACACATTCTTTGGGGAGACCAGCCTTACCTGCTCCAAGGAAGAAGCCGAGAATTATGAAGTAACGAACCACTTTGCAGAAGGAGAGAAAGAACAGATACTATCCAGAATAGAGGAGATAATTAAAGAAACCTATAAAGAAGATAAAAATACCGTGGTCTGTGTCCGGGACTTTTTGCCGGGAGATACTCAGCTAACAGGCAGGGTAATTGATTTGAATATGACCAGTGATAACACAATGCCTCTTTATTGGATACAATCCGAAATATCCTATTCCGATAAAAAAATGAAACACTTTGATGATGTATATTGGTACACCCACTACTCAACAGGATACTCGGGTGCCAGCCAGCCTGACTATAACCCAACGGTAGAACAGTTAAAACAATGGGCAAAGGAAGAAAAAGAAAGTGCAAATATTGACAAGTGCATTTTGGCATACCAGATAAAGGACGGAAAGATGACTGATTTAAAAAAATAAAATTATTCGTTTTTAAGCAGGCTACTGACAGCAAACACCAGCATTCCACATTATTGTGAAACACTGGTGCTTTTTATGGTCACTTATGCCTTCTAAACCACTGCCATATTATTAGTGAATTATAAGGATTATGTTGTTCATGCAGCGTCAGAAGATTCATAAGGGACATCCTCTTGCCATAATCTATTTACATTTACTTGACTTTCACCTTAATCTTCTTTGCATATCCATTCCTTGCATAGACATAAATGGTACAATCTCCCTTACCTGCTGCCATAATCTCTCCTTCCCCAGATACCGTTGCCACCTTTTTATTACCCGTCGCATAGCGGAACTGTTCTGCATGTGCATCGGAAAGCTGTTTCTTTTTCTTATCCACAAGCACTGTCGTTGCCGTAATCTTAGCAGTATCACCTTCTTTAAGAGTAAATTCGCTTTTTGCCAGCCTAATCTGCTTTACGTTGGTATATGCGTAGTTGTTCTTACCTACGATATGACCAATCGGGGTTTTTCCTATTACTACTTTTTTACCGTTCACTATCTTATAAGCAGCAATGTACACTTTATAGTTCCTTTTCAGATTCAGCTTTTTACCATTTATCTTCTCCACACTGACTTTGGTAACGGAAGCGGATTTCACCGTCTTTGCCGGCTTACTGGTAAAATCTTTTCCGCAGTATGCGACATACGCCTGATAGCCGTCTGCTCCTTTAACCTTTCCCCAGCGGATGGAAATCTTTTTGCCCGTCTGGGACACTTTCATTCCTGCCATCATGGTAATATTATTCTTCTCCTGCTGCTGCAATGTAATCATACTACCCCCTGGCAGTTTCGTCTCCCCTGGCAATTTTGTGGCTTCTGCTTGTTCTTTTGTCACACTTTCTACGTCAGTCGCCGTGGTCTTATCGTCTTTCACAGTATCCCGGTACACAAGTGCGTAGGTGGAGAATCGATCTGTCCTAAAAGTGAACTCAGCACTTTCCTCTTTGTATGTGCCTTCCAAGATGTCTGTTTTTCCGTCATGCAGCCGTATAATTTGGTAATTCCTTATCATCAGTACGTCTTTATTCCGAATGCTCTCTGGTATCACAATGGTAACGGATACCATTCTGTCAGTATAGTGAATTGGTATTTTTCCTTCTTTCCCTACCTGTTTGTAAAAGGATGCGTCAAAATACATCACTTCTGCTCCAACTCCTACGGAGTCCTCTGCCGCCTTTTGTACCTGGGCTTTATCTTCTTCTGCTACAGCCACATCGGACGCTACTTCCAGCCATATCTTAGCATCGGCACCACTTTCAACCTCCGCAATTTCCTCCTCTGTCAGTACGCTCTGTATAAGTTCCTCTTTGGAATTGTTCAGCACAGTGTCCGGTGCACCGGACAGAATCTCCACTTCCTTCTCTATTTTCCCGGCATATAAGTCAGCAGGGGTTCCTAACGGCTCTATCGTCTGATATATTTTTATATTACATTTTTCACAGATTTTATACTGCCTGCCGGGTTCATCTTTTGTGGCTTCTTTTTCCACTATCCACTGCTCTGGGATTGTATGTCCGGCTGCCGGGATTGTCACTTTACTGCTGTCCGTTTCAGTTGCCCCCTGCTCATCTTCAAAGAGCCTATGGCAGTCTAAACAGATCCAGTATTCCCTGTTTCCTGCTTCCTTACAAGTCGGTTCCTCGGCTTTCACTTTTTGCAGAGTATGGTCATTCGTCCGTACTTCCTGTTTTATCGGTACGGAAACAAAGTTGTTCTCTGTGGCTTTTATCCTCACATAAAGGTCGTATTCCGTATCTGGATCAAGACCGGAAAACGTTCCTGTGGTACCAGCGTTTCCCCATTCAGGGTTCTCCCCTTTCTTCACAAGAACATATTCTTCCTTACTGTCCGGATTCATCAATGTAATCGCATTGTCGGTTACCATCATCTGCTTATCGGTTGGTATGGGTCTGTCCGGAACCTGTATCGTGACCTTATCACTGGCAGGAACCGCCAGGCTGCCCTCCGTCCTTTCCGGATAGCGTACATAAACCTCCATACCCGGTGTGACAGGCAGAGAGCCGTCGTCATTCGGTGTTACCTTACTTTCTGACGGGTTATCAGGATCGGTATAAACCTCCACTCCCCCAATATTGTCTGGAAGCTTTAAGGTTTCCTTAGTATAGTCAATGGCAAGCTGCTCTGACATAATATCCGGTGCTTCCTGACAGGTAAAGAAGCTTTCCCCCTTGGCTTCGGACAGGTTCCCTGCCGCATCCTCCAGCACCACATAGACCGTATGCTTCTCTCCCGGAGTAAGCCCGGTTATGGTGAAGGTACTCTTTGTACCGCCTGTAACGTCTTTTACTTCACCCTGTCCCTTCACTTGCTGCGCCGTTGGCGGTGTTCCTGCATCCGATATGTGCCAGTACACCTTTCCACCCTCAGACGGAGTAAAGATAACGTCTGCCCCCTCCTTTGTTTGGTTCGTAGCAGCAGGTGCTTCAACGAAAAGCGGGAGTTCGGTATCCACTTTGACGGTAACCATCTGCCATCCGCTTTCATTTCCGGCATTATCAGCCGCATTGATAAAATACGTATGTGTTCCATCAGTATGAACAGATATGGTAAATTCCTTTTCATATACAGGGACGTCTCCGGGAATTCCTGTTACAGTCTGCTCTTCACCATTTTCCCCTTCCTTCCATCTGATTCCTGCAATGCCACCGGAAAAGATGCTGGCATTACTGCCATCCTTGTCATCCGTCACATTCACTGTGACAGTAACAGCAGTATTATACCATCCGTCTTCGCCTGGTGTCAGGTCCTCCGGCAATGCAAAGGTAACCACAGGAGCATAATCCTCCGCAATGACTTTTCCATTATCTGACGTAAGACTGGTCTGTTTCGTATTGCCCGCATTGTCCTTTGCCGTCAACTGAATCGTTCCACTAAATTCTGCATTTAAGGCAATTTCATAATAATCACCCTGTGCCTGAAGTATTTGGTTCTGCACTGTTCCATGTCCAGCGTCCGCAGTATAGGACACTTCCGCAATGCCGGAAAGATTATCGGTAATGCTTGAAACAGGTATTTGGATTATCATGCTCGTTTTGCCAATAATCCAGTCCCACAGATTTTTTGTGCCACTTTTCACCATCATGTCTTGAAGGTCTATCTCAGGTGCTGTTTTATCCAGCTTGTAGAAAAATTCCGTCTGGTAAATGTTCCCATCGCTGTCCTTCACATAGATGTTTTCTGTACTTCCGCCCACTCCGGTTTCCTGTGAAATGGCAGCCTCCATGCTCCCTATGCCCGTAGGAGGTTCTCCCACGCTGACACCACACCCGCTATTCGGAGTAAGGGTGATGTCAGCATTGTACCAGCCATCTGTGGTTTCCGGGCTGATGGTGACATAATCCGAAAGTCTCCTTCCTTCTGGAAGCGTTCTATATTCTATCGTGAAAGTCCTTCTAATGCTTCCGGTATAATTACCCTTTCCGGTAACTGTTACGTTAGCCTCTCCCTTCCCCACGTTATCTTTATAGCTGATAGTATAATCAGTACCTTCTGCCAATGTCTTACTTCCGTCTTTTACTGTCACGCTGGGCGTGACTGCGCTTCCAGTGTAATAATGCGGTCCGCTGGCAATCGTTACCATACTATCAGACAATGATTTGGGCTTAATCTCAAAGGTCTTGTTAACCGTTCCGCTATAATTGCCTGTTCCGGTAACCGTTACGCTAGCAGTGGTTCCCTTCCCCACGTTATCTTTATAGCTGACGCTATAATCCGTTCCTTTTACCAATGTCTTACTTCCGTCTTTTACTGTCACAGCGGGCGTCACTGCACTTCCGGTGTAATAATACGGTCCGCTGGCAATCGTTACCATACTATCAGACAATGATTTGGGCTTAATCTCAAAGGTCTTGTTGACCGTTCCGCTATAATTGCCTGTTCCGGTAACCGTTACGTTAGCTGCGGTTCCCTTCCCCACGTTATCTTTATAGCTGACACTATAATCCGTTCCTTTTACCAATGTTTTACTTCCGTCTTTTACTGTCACAGCGGGCGTCACTGCACTTCCGGTGTAATAATGCGGTCCGCTGGCAATCGTTACCATACTATCAGACAATGATTTTGCTGTAATTGTTATCTTGGCTGAACCGCTCACTGTACTGTAATTGGTCTTTGTAACCTGATAATACGCAGTTGTAGTGCCGACATCCTTGCGTGTCGGGCTGGAGGTCAGCGTACAGCTTCCTGATGAAGTTCCATATTTCACAGTCGCACCTGCGGGGGCATTGACTGTGATGCTGTGACTTTGACCATCATAAGTTCCTTCGTACCCGCTAGCAGAAACACCGCTCAATACTGCAGGAGTAATGTCAAAAGCAAGGCTTGCTGTCACACCGCCAACCGTAAGGCTTGCCGTAGCTTCTCCCACATTGATATTATTTTTATAAGTGACTTCCGGTTTGGCTCCCGCCCAGTTATCACTGTAGGTAACTGTAACCGGCGTGAGTGCACTTCCGGTATAGGTCCGGCTTGCACCGCTCGGTATAGATAGCGTGGCTGTTTCAGAAGCACTGCATTTTTTACACCCACGTGTAATAGTAGCACCGTTTGAGGTGTAGGCATAAGTATGCGACTTCATCAGGCAAATTTTTCCTAAATTATATCCTATTTCATATGCAGCAACGTCACTTACAAAATACTTACTGTAATTATCACAGGTATATGTAAAATCGTCATGGATATCACATGAGGTTATTTCCTTCTTCGTTTTAACACCTATTTGTGCACCTTCTTTCAGTCCTCCACTACCGATGGTTATGTATTTGGATTTGTGAGTGTCCACATAAAGGTTATCTGCAGCACCGGTGGGATTCTTGTTTTCCTTTATTACAGGACTTCCTGAAAGTGTCAACCCCTGACTCGCAGTACTCCAGTAGCTATACAGCACACCCCCGCCGTAGCTTGAGGTATTCCCACTTATCGTCCCGCCAGTCAGAATAACTTTGCCGAAGTCTCCAATACCTCCACCGCCACCGCCTTCACTTGTCGTTTTAGCAGTATTTCCGGTAATTTTTCCACCACTCATCGTAAAGGTTCCATCCACATTTACACCACCACCACTGTCATCAGCCGTATTGCCGGATATTTCACCACCCGACATCGTAAAGGACGAGCCACTCTCAATATATACACCGCCTCCACTCCTTTTCTTACCACCGCTATCAGTACCCGCACTATTGCCGGTAATGGTACCTCCTGTCATGGTAACAGTTCCCCGGCTATTCACTGTAATGCCGCCACCATGGAAACCGCCACCATGATTATTGCAAATACTGCCGCCATTCATTGTGAACTTTCCGCCATGAACAGCCATTCCGGCACCACCAGTACCCATTGTGTTAGCGGTAGCCGTATTTCCCGTCACTTGTCCGCCATTCATTGTGAACGTGCCCTCGACACTGATGCCACCGCCCATACCAGCACTGCCGCCTGTAATTTTGCCTTTATTATCTTCATCATATAGATTGAATGTGGCACCACTTGGCACAGTAAGTACACGTGCTCCATTATTTTGCGTTATTGTATGACCATTTAAACAGAGATTGGTCGTCCCGCTCGGAACTCTCCACTCGCTGCCGGAAAGACTGACATTCGATGTCAAATAATAATTTCCTGCTGTGCCCGGCATAGCTCCCCCATTATTCCATGCAGTCCATCCAGAATGGCTATGACCCGCAGCCGCCTGAACCACGACATCTGCCGGAATATATGGGCATCCTGTAATCATCAGACAAATGCAGAGTATCACCGATAACATCCTTAAAGATTTCTTTCTCCCCGGTTCTATTTTTCTTATATGTTGCCTGCTAAAAATTTTCTCCTGCTCTTTCATGCCTTGTCAACTCCCTCTGTAAAATTTTTTAGATAAGTTTTTCATTAATACTATACTTAAAAATCAATTTATGGATTTTGGTATAGCTTGACGTTTTCATTTGCAGCGTTTATATTATTGTTAATATACTAACATAACCACCCATGAACAACTCAAGAGCCTTTTGCGACTTTTTGATTTTTAGGATAAGATGATAAGGAGATGATACGATGGATATCCCTATGGACAGCACTACAAACGAAAGCGACTACAGCTTATTTTCTATCCGTCAGGCGGCACGCGCCTGTAACCTTTCCCGTTCCAGCCTAATCCGTCTGGAGGACAAAGGGCTGCTCACACCAGCCTGCACTGATGCAAAGAGCGGATACCGTTACTATGACAACAACAACATCAGCCGCATCCTGCAGATTCAAAAATTCCAGCGGATGGGCTTCAGCCCGGAAGAAATCATCTCCTACTATGAGGGCGGCGGAAAAGCAGACGAACTTCTCGCCACTTTGGAACAGAAGCTGTCTGTATTACAGCAGCAGGTTACAGAAATGCGTCTGCGTTCCCATGATGTGCCGGATATGTCCCTGTCCATCATAAAGATTCCTGAAACCGTATGCTGTGTCCGCAAGTTTCAAGGCCCTCTGATTCAGGATAAATACCATGCCTCGTATGATTTTTTCCATGAGTGTGTGGAAAAAGGAATCGCTCTTGCACCAGAACCGTTTTTCATCATTGACGAGCGTACGGACTATCTGGATGGAAAACTTTCTTCCACCCCCTTTGACTCTTATATCTGCATACCCGTTTTACCGGAACAGGCTCCGAAGGATGCACTTCATTTTTCCGCCTGCACTGTCTTTTCCCTACTGTGTTATGGCAACTATAGCAATCTCAATGAGGCTTATCTGTATCTGGGCGAACAATTGCGTAAACGCAGACTGACTCCTGCCGGATATATCCGGCTAATCGCTCTGGTCGCTCCTTATGTGGGAAAGGAGATTGAGCCACATCGGTACTGCACACAGTTTGTGCTGCCGGTGGAAGAAGCAGATAAAGCAAGCTTGCAGGAATAAAGTAATACAAAAAACAGCACCGCCTATCTGGCGGTGCTGTCACACAATACCTGTTAATCTGCTATATACTACTCTCCTTCTACCTCAACACTTCCCATATTATTCGTAATGGTAATGGTCTTATCCTTCTCTCCGTCCTGCTCATAGTGAGAGGTGTAATCCTTACCATCGACTTCAATGCTTCCCATGGACACGGATAGCTCCATAGTATAATCAGAAAGCGACTGTGAACTGGTAACCTCCACATTTCCCATATCATTATCAACCATGAGGTTATCAAAGCTGCAATCCTTAATCTCACAGCTTCCCATATTGCATTCACATGTAATATCCTTAGCGGTTACATTGGTAAGGATTGCCTCTCCCATATTACAGGTAACGGATATCGTATCCGCGGCAAATCCATCCATCCGAAAATCTCCCATGGCACAATCGCCTGTAATATCTGAAATCGTCGCATCTGATGGAACTGTAATCACAATGATACAATTGTCATGACCATTTCTTTTGGGAAAAAAGCGGTTCTTGGAGGTCTGCGTAATGTGAAGCGTCGTGCCATCAAGCTCATATTCCGGTATGACATTTCTTGTACTTTCACAGAAAATATGATATTTCTCGCCAGTCTCAATTCTGATTTCTGCTAAATCTATCTCAAAGGAAATCTTATCAAAGGCTTGCAACGTATCATCCAACTTTTGTGTTTCATACCTCTTAATTCCAACATTATCTGCCACTTCCACACCCCAGTCTGTCATATGAAATAATGTTCCCAATATAATTGCCATAATCGTAATCACCCAGATAATAACAAGATATATATTCTTCTTCATAACAATCTCCCTCCCTATCTGCTAAATTTTCTGAAAGCATGTATTTAAAATGGAACGAAGGACGGCAGCAACCGGCCAGATAATCCATGTAATATGCCAGTCAAAGCTGATGAAGCTGACACACAGATAGATACAGGTAACCGTCTGCCAGTAAACGCTCATAACAGTGGCAACTCCTTTGCTCGTATACTCTACTTCCTTTGCACTCTCCGGTACATGAATATTCCCAATTGTACCCTTAGCATTTAAGGAAAGCAGGGACTGATAGCCCGCATTACGGTTTGCGGTAAATACAATTAAATAAACGCCAATCGCTACCAGAATAAATAAAAAGGCAGCCGAGCATTCAACCCAAAAACCAGCCGGAATTATAGCGGAAATCAATACAACCGGAATAAAGCTTAAAATACAGAACATGCATCCAATACTCAGGCAAAGAGCGTGACTGCTGCGAAGGCTTTCATATTGTGTCTTTGTGTAATCTGTAACATGAAAATCAATCCCCACCGTCTTTCTTTTAATCTGCTGCCATTTGCCCTTAGTCACACCCGCACAAATAAAAAATGCAACTGCAAGACCAATAAAGAAAAACATAACAAAAATTGCAAAAGCCCCCGTCCTAACAACGGCAAAGTCTGAATTAGCAGTATCACTATAAGCACCCATAAAGATAAAGGGAGTCGGTGAAATTATGCACAGCATTACACCAAGTGCAATAAGCTGACTACACTTTATGGTATCCTTTAAATATGCCTTTGCGTCCTCCAAACAAAGCAACTCACCCGATGAAGTATCCTCTTCTACATAAGTTTTAATCCCCAGTTCCTCTGCTACCTCATCCAAATTGCCGAACTCAGAAATCACAATACCAATTGCCTCATTCTCCGCCTTTCCTTCATTCTTAAGCTCCGTGTACTTATCTTCCATCATCTGCCCAAGCTCACTCTTAGCCTTTCGTACCTCAGGCGTATTCGGCAGACTTAAAAACATATTCTCCAGATAATTCTTTAATGTCTCCATACTAGACCTCCCATATAATTGATTAGCTCAAACTTTGCGCATGAAGTTTATATTATTACTATGTGCGAAGTTTGAATGATTAAAACAACTTAGTATCCAAAGCACTAGTCTCTCTTAATAAATCTCTCCACGACTTCCTTCGTAAGCATCCACTCCTCGCACTTCTCCCGATAATACTGCCTGCCCTTATCCGTAATACGGTAGTATGTACGGCGTTTCCCCCCAAGAATATCCTCGTTCTGAAAAGATGCAACATAACCATTCTTCTCCATTCGGTTAAAAGCAGAATAAAGCGTTGTCTCCTTAATGATATACTTCTCCCCGGACAGACTCTTAATCTTCTTGGATATCTCGTAACCGTAGGACGGACCATCTAAAAGCAGGCAAAGAATAATTGTATCATTGTATCCACGGATGACGTCACTGCTAATTGTAATCATATTGCCTCCCTCCAATTCATTTACCTACGCCAGACGTTGCTATGTCTGTCGTACTACGACTAACGTAGTATTAATATAACAGGAATAAATCTAGTTGTCAAGAGCTTTTTTTATCTTATTCTATTCGAACAAACCATAAGCATGTTACAGCTTATTTTCGGTATACCAACTAAAAAAAGCAGAAGCTTTCACTTCTGCTTATAACAATACTAATTATCTATGTGCTATGATTCTTCTATATCAGCATTTACCATTTCTTCGTATTTGGCAAGTATCAATTGCTGGATGGTGTCCCTTGTCCCCGAATTAATCGGATGGGCAATATCCCGATATTCACCATCACTAGACTTGCGGCTCGGCATTGCTATAAACAATCCCTTTTCACCTTCAATCACCTTAATATCGTGTACTACAAACTCATCATCTAAGGTAATAGAAACTACCGCCTTCATTTTTCCTTCTTTCGCAACTTTGCGAATGCGCACATCTGTAATCTGCATTTTAAACACCTCCTATATGTCTTCCCAAAGCTGCCTCGTTATGATATTGTCAATTATTCGTTTACTCTTTTATAAGATATAGCGGGAATTCTTCTCCACTACAATCTTAATCTTGCCATTCTCCCCTACATGCGAGGAGTTCGCCCTTATCGTATCCCTACTCTCCACAATACAATTCTCAATGTAGACATTATCTCCAATGTATACATCATTCAATATGATAGAATTTTTAATTACACAATTATTACCGACAAATACCTCCTTAAATAATACTGAATTCTCAACCGTTCCATTGATAATACAACCGGAAGATATGAGGCTGTTATTCACCTCTGAACCACGGTTATATTTGGCTGGTGGAAGGTCATCTACTTTAGAATAAACATCTGGATACTGCTTGAAAAAATAATCTCTTATCTCCTTATTCAAGAAGTCCATGTTTGTCTTAAAATAGGCATCTACATCACTAATATTACTCCAGTAGGTATCCATCTTATAGGCATATATCTTCTTCACATTCTTATGACGAATCAAAATATCCTTAACAAAATCAGTGCGTTCTTCTCTTGCACACTCCTCCAATAGCTCTATCAATTGACGACGGCGTACCACATAAACACCAATTGATGCCACCGTAGAATCTGCTACCAACGGTTTCTCCTCAAATTCCTTAATCTGACCATCCTCATTGGTCTTAATGACACCAAACCGCTCAAGCTGAGCCGGATCACCAGCTAAATCCTTGCAAACTACTGTAATATCAGCACCCTTCTCAATGTGATATTCAAGCACCCTGTTATAGTCAATCTTATAGATGCCATCACCACTTGCAATAACAACATATGGTTCATGGCTCTCCTTTAAAAAACCGATATTCTGATATAAAGCATCTGCCGTTCCCTTATACCAATAGCTATTGGTATTCGTAATCGTCGGCGTGAAAACAAACAAGCCTCCCTGCTTACGTCCAAAATCCCACCACTTACTGGAGCTTAAATGCTCGTTTAGGGAACGGGAATTATATTGGGTAAATACTGCTACCCTCTGAATATGGGAATTCGTCATATTGGAAAGAGCAAAATCAATGCTTCGATAGCTTCCTGCCACCGGCATAGCTGCTACTGCTCTCTTGTTGGACAGCTCCCTCATCCGGTTGCTGTTACCACCAGCTAAAATAATACCTAATGCTCTCATGACAATTCACCTACCTTTATTAATGTCTCTCCACTTGCCAGTATCCTATTCTGGTAATCACTTTCTTTCGTCTCACCAAATACAGCCGTATTCTTACCAATCTTAACGCCATCCGGAATGATGGAATACTCACCAATAGTAGTCAGACCACCTGCATAAATACTTGGGGCAACCTTATTCTCCACTTCATCAAAGGCACCGAGCACCACATTATCCCCAACCTTGACATACTCTGAAATAATCGACTTATTCACTTCCGTGTTTTTACCAATCACGGTTCCATTCATAATAATGGAATCCCTCACGATGGCTCCCTCTTCTATCGTAACACCTGCACCAATTACCGAATTATAGACAGAGCCATAAATCTCTGACCCTTCACCAATAATACTTCCCTCAACCTTAGTGCTATCCGCAATATACTGGGGTGGTATCACATCACTCTTCGTGTATATCTTCCAGAATTCCTCATACAGGTTAAATTCCGGAATGATATCAATGAGCTCCATATTCGCCTCCCAATAAGAATGTAATGTCCCAACATCCTTCCAATATCCCTTATACTCATAAGCACATATCTTCTTGCCGTTGTTATAGCAATAAGGAATAATATGCTTACCAAAATCACAAGCAGGCTGTTCAGAAAGCTGCTGCAAAGCGTCCTTTAGCACCGGCCAGCTAAATATGTAGATACCCATAGATGCTTTGGTGCTTCTCGGATGAACCGGTTTCTCTTCAAACTCGGTAATGGTACCCTCCTCATTTGTCAGTACAACACCAAAACGGGAAGCCTCCTCCTCCGTTACATTAATGGTTGCCAGTGTCACATCCGCATTTCTCGTCTTGTGAAAATCTAACATCACTTCATAATCCATCTTATAAATATGGTCACCAGATAAAATTAGCACATAATCCGGATTATAATATTCCATGTACTCTAAATTCTGGAAAATAGCATTGGCTGTACCTGTATACCATTCACTATTGGTACTTTTCTCATAGGGAGGAAGTACTGTAACACCACCAATATTCCTATCCAAATCCCAAGGAATACCAATACCAATATGCTGGTTCAACCGTAATGGACGATATTGTGTAAGGACACCCACTGTATCAATACCTGAGTTAATACAGTTACTCAATGGAAAGTCGATGATCTTATACTTGCCACCAAATGACACAGCCGGCTTTGCGACCTTTGAAGTCAAAACGCCTAATCTGCTGCCTTGTCCGCCCGCCAATAGCATTGCTATCATTTCTTTCTTAATCATGTCGTCACCCCTTTACACACATTATAAGACAAGTATAGCATTTTTTTTGTCAAATGTGAACAAAATCTTAAAACTTTTTCTCAAATTTTCAGCTATCCACACCAACATCCGACCAATAGTCGATTTATTATGTAGTAAATATAGGAAAAACCATTGAACAATCCCGTTTTTACGTTTATACTATAATACTAGAAAGCAATACTCTACATAGTATATAGGGAATGAGAGGACAATATTATGTACAAAATGGATTTTAATCAACCTTGTCATATTCATTTTATTGGAATCGGCGGCATCAGCATGAGCGGGCTTGCCGAAATTCTATTAGAAGAAGGTTTTGTTGTCAGTGGCTCCGACAATCAGGAGTCAGACATTGTCACAAGCTTAAGAAACAATGGTGCAATCATTACTACCCAACAAAAAGCCGCTAATATTACAGACGATATTGATGTATGCTGTTATACGGCTGCCATCCATGAAGATAACGAGGAATATCAGGCAGTCGTCCAAAAAGGGATTCCTATGCTGTCGCGGGCACAGCTATTAGGACAGATGATGCACAATTATGAGCGGGCTATCTGCATTGCCGGAACACATGGAAAGACTACAACCACCTCCATGTTAAGCCACATCCTTTTGAAAACAGAGCTCGATCCTACCATCAGTGTCGGAGGTATGCTTGATGCTATCGGGGGCAATATCCGTGTAGGAGGACCAGAAGTTTTTCTAACAGAGGCATGCGAATATACGAACAGCTTTTTATCTTTTTTCCCAACCATCTCAGCCATATTGAATGTTGAGGAAGACCACATGGATTTCTTTAAGGACATTGACGATATTCGTAGTAGTTTTCAAGCTTTTGCCAAGCTTCTCCCGGACAATGGGTTACTTGTCATAAACGGAGATATTGATAAGGTTTCTTCTATTACAAAGGGAAGCTCCTGCCGTATCATCACCTTTGGAGCCGGTGACAGGAATGACTACACTGCTGCCAATATCGAGTATAATGAACTTGGCTATTGCAGCTATGATTTGTATCACAAGGACGACTGTATCCTTCATATTGATTTGAGTGTAGGCGGAGAGCACAACATATACAACTCTATTGCTGCCGTCATTATCGCAAGAGAGCTTGGTATTTCCGATGATGCCATATTAAGCGGCCTGTTATCCTTTACCGGAACCAAACGCCGTTTTGAATACAAAGGCAAGATGGGAGAAGTCACTGTGATTGATGACTATGCCCACCATCCGACAGAAATCAGGGCAACCTTAGACACTGCCACCCGCTATCCGCACAATGACACATGGGTCGTGTTCCAGCCGCACACCTTCTCCCGAACCAAGGCATTCCTGCAGGAATTTGCCGATGCTTTAAGTCTTGCAGACCATGTCGTATTAGCCGACATCTATGCGGCAAGGGAAGTAGATACAGGAGAGGTCTCTTCTAAGGATATTTTAACACTGTTACAAAAAGCACAGGTGGATGCTTATTATTTTCCAACCTTTAAAGAGATTGAAAACTTTTTATTAAAAAAATGCAAAAAAAATGATTTGTTAATAACAATGGGAGCCGGAAATGTTATTTTAATTGGTGAAAGCCTGATTAATGATTAGTTATGCACATTGTCCACATAGTTATCGACCGAGTTAGGGGAAGCTATGTGGACAATTTTTGTTCATAACATTTCTTTGTAGAATTTTTAACAAATCTTGCATTTCAAGTGTTTCTTTTGTCAGTTTTCGGAAATAGGAATTTATAAAAATGACTTTACACATTATAAACATTTCAGACAATTTCCGCCTTGGGAAACACCAAACACGCATTCTGTTTTCATTTTAAAAATCCTATGCTATACTACTATCACAAAAGCAGTCGCTCGTCCCAAAGCGACAGTTTTTATGAGAATATTATTGATTTTATGAGGTATGCTAACATGACATCTATCAAGATTTCAAACCAGCTTTCCACTACCTCTACGACGGTAAGTAATGCTTTTATTGACCACTATATGCCCCCAGCTAATGGTGAATTTGTAAAAGTATATCTTTACCTGATTCGTATGGCAGCTTGTGGACAAGCACCGACCATTGCCGATATGGCAGATGCTCTTACAAACACAGAATCGGACATTTTAAGAGCATTGAAATATTGGCAGAAACAACACCTTCTGGTGTTACATTGCAACAGCTTTAACGAACCGGAATTTATCGAGCTGCTTCCGATTGAGACGGAAGCCGGCAGCTCCGCTAGTGCATCCTCCACCCTTAGCGTGGTAACCTGTAAGGAAGAGGAGGAAAAACTTCCTGCAGATGTTGTTCCCATGCCCCCGGCAAAACCAAACTATAGCATGAGCATGCTTAGTCAGGTGTTTGAGACAACGGACTTAGAGCATTTACCCTACGAAGCAGAGGTCTTGCTCGGTAAACCTATTGTACAAAGCGACCTTGCAACGTTATTTTACATACATGACCAGCTCGGCTTTTCCCCGGACCTGATTTCCTATTTAATTGAGTACTGTGTGGATAAAGGAAAGAAGAGCTTCCGCTACATGGAAAAGGTTGCCTTGAACTGGCATGAAAACCGCATCACTACCACCGGACAGGCAAAGCAGTATTGTGAAAGCCATTCTGACTTAATGGCTACTGTAAAACGCTGTCTCGGACTTAGTACACTTGGTGAAGAAGCCAGGCGTCTCACCTCAATCTGGAGCGAGCAATATCATTTCGAGCAGGAATTGATTGAGGAAGCCTGCAACCGTGCTTACAAACGCACAGGTGGCGATGGTGCATTAAATTATGCGGATGCCATTTTAAAAAACTGGCATCAGAAAAACATTGTTAATCTGGAGCAGCTTACCAAGGAGGACGAACGCTACCGTGCAAGCTACCAGCAGGAAACAAGGAGGAAGGAGGCCGGCTCCGGACAGAACGCTAAAAAACCCGCCAACGCCTTCCACGATTTTGTGCAGGGAGAAGAGATTGATTACGATGCTCTGCTGCCAAAGGAAGCACAATTTGTTTCATTTAAAAAGGAGAACTAGACATGGCTTCTTCCTATTCCCTAAAAGAAATTTACGAGCAGAGAAGATACGACAATAACCTGCTAAGGCAGGAGCATATTGAAAAGGCGTATCAGCTCTGTCCGGAGCTTAGGCAGACAGACAGACAGATAAAGCAGTTAACTCTGGCGAAAAGCCGAAGCAACATTCTCAAACAAGAGAATACAGATACGGCAGGCACATCTGAAAAATTGGCGGAATTAAAGGAGAGAAAGCAATTTCTTCTCTCCTCCTACCACATTCCGGCTGATTATAACCAGCCGGTTTATACCTGCCCCTACTGCGAAGACCTTGGAACGGTTGATGGGGAAGCCTGTCGCTGCTACAAGCAGCTTAAAGCGGATTTGCTGTTTTATCAGTCCCCTATTCGGCGGCAGATGGAAAAAGAAAATTTTTCTACTTTCCAATTATCCCTTTTCAGTGATACAATACCAGAGGGTTATAGCTGCTCTCCAAAGGAAAACATGAGGAAAATCCGGCAAAGCCTAGAGGACTTCATCAGGTACTTTCCTTCGGGGGCTAATCTTTTGTTTTACGGTCCTACGGGGGTTGGCAAGACCTTTTTAACCAACTGCATTGCTGCCGAACTGTTACATGCCCGCCACTCTGTTGCGTATTTAACAGCGGCACAATTCTTTGAGGTCTTGGCAGACCATGAGTTTCACCGGGAACAGACCAGCCAGGCACAAGAACGCTATCAATACATAGAAGATGCAGAACTGTTAATCATTGATGACTTAGGTACAGAAATGAATAATACGTTTGTTGAAACCGCCCTTTTTGACTGCCTCAACAAACGATACATGCGTGAATTAAGCACCATCATTTCCACCAATCTGGAGATGAGGCAGCTTGAACATAAATACTCTAAACGAATCTCCTCCCGTCTGATGGAGCACTACCATATTTTTCCGCTTTTCGGACCGGATATTCGTTTACAAAAAAGAAAGTAATGGAGGACAATAAACATGCCACAAGACAAAGAACTACAAACCATTCCTGTGGGGAAGCTGCAAATTGTTGCAATGGAAAGCTGTAAGGAGCTCGGACACAAGGTAGATGACTATCTGGTCAGATGGAGAAAGGAACGCCAGAACGAGAATAAATCTACCGTTGCCTTCCACGGCTACGAACGTGACACCTACCTGCTTAAAGCATCCTGTCCAAGGTTTGGTTCCGGCGAGGCGAAGGGTATCATTAAGGAATCTGTCCGGGGAAGCGATTTATATATCCTTGTAGATGTTGGCAACTACAACATCAAATACTCGCTTTGCGGACATGAAGCCCGCATGTCACCGGATGACCATTTTGCAGATGTTAAGCGTATTATTGCTGCCGCTGCCGGAAAACCCCGTAAGATTACGGTAATTATGCCATTTTTATACGAAAGCCGCCAGCATAAGCGTACTACCAGAGAATCGCTGGATTGTGCCATCATGCTTCAGGAGCTAACCGCAATTGGGGTTGACAACATTATTACCTTTGATGCCCATGACCCACGGGTACAAAATGCCATTCCGAGGGACGGGTTTGAAAATATTATGCCTACCTACCAGTTTGTAAAGGCATTACTAAAATCTACCCCTGATTTATCCATTGACAAAGACCATATGATGGTCATCAGTCCGGATGAAGGAGCAATGAACCGTGCCATCTATTTTGCCAATGTTCTTGGAGTAGATGTCGGCATGTTCTACAAAAGAAGAGATTACACACGGGTTGTAAAGGGCCGCAACCCGATTGTTGCCCACGAATTTCTGGGCGATTCCGTAGAGGGGAAGGATGTTATCATTATTGATGATATGATTTCCTCTGGAGAAAGCATGCTGGATGTGGCAAGCGAATTAAAAAGAAGAAAGGCGAAACGTGTTTATGCGGTTTGTACATTTGGATTATTTACAAATGGATTGGATGTCTTTGACAAGGCACACGAGGATGGAATTATAGAGAAGGTGATTACGACCAATCTGACCTATCAGATGCCGGAGCTATTGGAGCGGAAATGGTATGTGAACTCAGACTTAAGTAAGTATATTGCTTTGATTATCGACCATCTGAACCACGATGCCTCTATCAGCAACCTGTTGAGTCCGACGGAACGAATTCAGACACGGATTGAGGAATATAATAAGCTTCATTTTTCGAAATAGGC
This sequence comes from Lachnospira sp., assembly GCA_017621205.1. Lineage (GTDB taxonomy): Bacteria > Bacillota > Clostridia > Lachnospirales > Lachnospiraceae > NC2004. The sequence goes on along the minus strand of JAGATQ010000026.1, from coordinate 10,884 downwards.
GAAAGAAAGAGCAGTGAAATGTACACTGCTCTTCTTAAATTTCATTTAATATTCAACACCGCTAATAGTTACATTCTGATTAGAGAACTCTTCTTCCAGCTCATAATGGGTTTCTTCAGTTTCTTCTATACTTTCCGTGGAATCAGAACGGTTATCATTGGATGTTTCAACCCTGTAAGAAGACTCCTCGTTTGTTTGGGGATACTCCTCTATATTAGGATTTGCATGAGAAACTGTTATAAGACGGAAAACTATAACAAAAGCAAGAACAGCAACCATAGCCAACGACCCAGATAACAACATAGACTTCTTTTTATTTCTGTTTTTCAAAATCATCATCCTTTCTTTGAAATCCCAATATCACTTATAAATGAATTGGTATTTATTTGTAATACTATTGAAGCAATTGTTTTCAGTATAGACTTAGTATAAATGAATTCCGTATTTTTGTCAAGTGTTGAGTAATATTCAGACGTGCTTGATATTTCTATCAATATATGCTATTATTACAACACAATCACTAAGTCACAACTTATCTTTGTAAGTAAATTACAAGATGATAGAAAGGAGCGTTTTATGTTCGGAAGGAAAAAAATATGTAAATTTTTAGTGGTAGTACTGGCATTAGTGTTTTCATTTTCTATTACCAAGGCAAATGCCATTGAGGATGGCAAAGTTGTATTTGAAACAATTGTAGATGGTAATATAGAGGTTGAACATACTATGATAGTATCTAAACCATCTATCGGAGTAATGGCATCTACGAAACAAATTAGTCATGGTTTTAAAATAACCATTGATAATGTTTATTGTTACACTTTACGCCATGATATTAATTTTACATATGGCATTAATACAGGAAATGGCGATAAAGCACAAATTACTACTTATAAGTCCTATGTTTCAAATACAAACTCAAGCTCTGCTTATTACCCTGACACAGCAAATATGACTAATACTCTGGTCAAATTAGGAAATCCTGCAAGTCTTAAAACTGTTATTAGTGCTTACTCTAAATCGACGAACAAAAAGCAGGGAACATTAACAGCAATTTCAAAATGTTATGGTACTGGGGCTTACACATATTAACCTTATCATATATGCGAAACAGACCGCACCAATCAGACTATAAACACTCTGTCTTGGATTCGTATATAAAATCACCACTGTACAAATAAATAGTAATGTATCTATCACACTCCGAACATCAAAATACCATATTCCGATTGCAAAGGACACCAGTAGCATAACAGTAAGTATCCCAATATCAATAACAAGGGAAACCGCCCCTTTTCCCTTGCCATACCAGCAAATAAAGGCAAGTATTGGTGACAGCAGGGTGATTCCATACCATATCATCATATAAGCCATTGGATTAAAACCACAGAACAAAATTGTATATAAATGATAACTGACACACATTCCCAGAAAAAATAAAAATACATGCAAGCCCGCCCGCAGTGGTGTCTTACTAAATACGGAAATGGCAACTGCTAAACAAATCCATATACCAAAACCAGAAAATACATTTCCTAAATCTAATACCCCTAACAGATGCTGCCACCATATCGTGTCATCAATCGACAGATTATCGAGCCACTTGGAAAAAATACCCAGTGCAATTCCCAATAGCAGCATGAAAAAAGGAAGCATTATTTTTTGTTTCCGGTTAATATCGGTGTCAGGGGTTCTAATCTTATTAAAAAAATCTTTCACGGCAACTCCAATCTGAATATCAAGGATTTTCGTTAAAATCAATTATTTTATTCAGCTCGCTTCTTCCATTTTCATACGACGAATTTACCTCTTGATAAAGACAGTTATAAAAATCAATTGCAATACGCTGCCTTTCTTCTGCAATTTTTGTTGCTTCCTCAGTATAAAAATTGGAATATATTTTTTCTAATTTGAACTTATACTCTTGGAAAAATGATGGTATCGTATCATTCTCCCCAGTAGAAACCAATCCACTTGGCAAAACGGAATATAATGGTTCCGAAACCATACCCTTGTAAAGTAATGTTCTTGCAATTCCTATTGCCCCAGCCGCATCTAATTTATCTGCATCAAATAATATTTTTGCTTCTAAACTCTGGGGTAAATTGTTTTTTCTATATCGATGTGTCTGAATGCACTGTTTCACATGCTCGGCATAACACATTTCAAAGCCCTGAAGCAAGAGAAATTGATACGCCCTTTCGCCCCCTACCATTGCATGGCATAAAGCAGGGTTATCAAACTGTTCTTTTCTCCCGATATCATGTAACAAACAGGCGGCAATCAATACATCATAATCCACATCATTTCTTGTCTTCGCAATCTCTAATGCATTATATAACACACGATATATATGTTCCTTATCATGAGCAGCATCTTCCATACAGGAAAGCATAAAATCTTCCAATAAACAATATGTTTCTTTGTTCATGCTTTAAACTCCTTCTCTCTCATGTAAAATAAACCAGCTGCTCTTCCGGAGGCTGTGCCTTCTCAATCTTTTGGGCATAAAGCATCGGTCCCTTTTCCTTATATGCCGGAATAAATTCTACCTTTACCTGTGCTGTCACATATACCCAATCCCTCTTGGCGAATTCTTTACACACATCTCCCTTACACATAAAACCAACAAATGCAATATCATCGGCACAGCAGGTCATTGCATGGCGTCCCGGTACAATGACATTCTTAGCAAAATGCGGTCCCTTGTAAACCATCGCCTTAAAATGTACCGTTTTCCCCTTATATTTGTCGGGATTGTCAAGTGCATCCATATACCATAAGCCATAATCATCATCCGCAATATCAATGACATTGGCATTGACATCAAATGGCAAATCATCCTCTGAATCATCAAATTCATGCCCCTCGGCTGCCTCGTAAAGAATCTGTGCAGGACGGTTGACCGCCTTGACATTACTCCGCATAAAGCTCTTTTTGGAATTCTCATCGCAGCGGTTAAATAACACCATATCCGCATCCCGGTACTGCTCCACCATCATGGAACCCATGTTACTCATATAGCTCTTATAGGTACTGGCATCCACCGTACAAATCGTCTGTACATATATCCAGTCATCCGGCGACACAATCATCAAGGTATCTCCAAGCACCCATGTTCCATTGTATTCAATCATCACCCGGTCTGGTTTATATTTACGATTGCACTCCTCTAAAAATGCAGCAGTTAACTCCTCCTGCTCCTCTACATTTACAAGCACCGTATTATGCCTTGCTAAAATGGCAGGGTCATACTCCTCCTCGCCTTCCTCGCAGGCAATGAGTAAGGTGCGTTCCCCATTATAAAAATAAGGGTCCTGCAATGTATTCATAATAAATGTCGTCTTTCCGCTCTCCAAAAATCCTCGGAATAAATAAACCGGTATCTCCCTGGGCTGTGCCATTATTTTCCCTTCTTTCTATAAAAATAACCTTTCGGTAATTGCGAAATAATCATCCACTGTTACAATTGAAACAATGTAGCAAGCTTATCCTCCTTAAGCTCTGCCCCAATGACACAGATACGTCCAATCGTATCCGCTGCACCACGACGAACCTCATACTCACCAGGCGTTAAATCAAAGTGAATCCATTCCCCTTCCACTGCAGGAACAATCCCCTTCGCCCGAAGCACTACACCGTAGCCTTCTTCATTAGCAAGCTGTTCTAAAATTGCCCTCATATCTTCCTCTGAATATTTATGCGGAGTCTCCTTACCCCAGCTTGTAAATACCTCATCTGCATGGTGGTGTCCTTCGTGGTCATGATGATGTCCACAGCAGCACTCCCCGTCATGGCGATGTCCATGCTCCTCATGGCCGTGCTCGTGATGATGCTCATGCCCATGCTCCTCGTGGCCGTGCTCGTGGTGATGCTCGTGTCCATGCTCCTCGTGGTCGTGCTCGTGATGATGCTCATGTCCGTGCTCATGGTCATGATGGCAACATTCTCCATCATGATGGTGATGCCCGCATTCCGGGCACACCTCCGCCTGTTTTAACAAATCCTCTTCAAATTTACTCTTCTCCTCCATTGCAGAAAGAATCTGGCTTCCACTAATCTCATCCCATGGTGTCGTTACAATCGCTGCCTTATCATTATGCTCCCGAAGCAGACCGACAACCATTTCCAGCTTGTCCTGCTTCGTGTTTTGCGTCCGGCTCAAAATAATCGTCTTCGCATACTCAATCTGGTTATTGAAAAATTCTCCAAAATTCTTCATATACATCTTACATTTACCGGCATCCACAACTGCAACAAAATTGTTTACCACAATATCTGCTTCCTCTGCCACACCCTGTATCGCCTTAATCACATCAGAAAGCTTACCAACTCCGGAAGGCTCGATAATAATACGGTCAGGTGCATAGGTAGTAACCACTTCTTTTAATGCCGTTCCAAAGTCTCCGACTAAAGAACAGCAGATACAACCAGAATTCATCTCTGTCACCTGAATTCCTGCTTCCTTTAAAAATCCCCCGTCAATACCAATCTCTCCAAATTCATTCTCAATTAAAACTAGTTTTTCACCGTTCCAGCCATCCTGAATCAGCTTTTTAATCAAGGTGGTTTTCCCTGCTCCTAAAAATCCTGAAACAATATCTACCTTTGTCATATCACACGCTTCCTTTCTAACTGTCCATATATCTAACTATCATTTTACCTTACTGTAAGCCTTCCCTCATCAGTCAAGTCCTAGTACATATAAAAGTCCCAATGCATGTAAATTAAGTTCCTGATAGTACGGCTTACATACTGGTAAAAAAAACAGGAAACCTTCGTCACCTGTTTTTTACGTTATTTTTATTATACTACACTTGTCAAGAGGGAGATAACGCATTCTTTAAATATTCAGCTATCTCTATTGCCTGCAGCTTTCCCATAAACAAAGTATATTTATCCCCATTACGCATTAGAACATGAAAACGGTATGCCTTCTGATTACCTACAGAGACCAGTTCCAAGCCAAGCTTTAAAATATCCCTCGAATGTACAACATAATATTGACCACGCTCTCCAATAATACAATACTCCTGGGACACATATATTGAATGTTTTATACCTCCTCTAAAAGGGAAAAACTGTCCTTTATTCATTACATTCTCAAACCGTTCTATCGAAATCCCCTTCCTAGTAAGCTGCTCCTGAATACGGCGCTTATCCCAACGGGATATATAGTAATAAAGCTGCACTAATAATGCACACCATAATATAATTGTCATCATAATATCAAGGAAAAAACGTACCCCATCCGCCAGAGATACCTCTGACAAAGGGTCTCCCATTAATAAGGGAGCAGCCATCAATGACATCATTACTGTTATAATACCAATAAATACAACTGCTTCCTTCCTTTTTTTACTATAAACATGATAAATATCCTGCCCGTTCACACTATTCCCCCTCCCCATCCATCATTCTTCCATAATTGACTGGTTTCGGGTTCTTAGGATGCAGCACACTCTCATAGGAAGCAGTATCCTTCGCATTTAAAAGAGCTCCCAGTGCTGCCTGTTCCTTAAGAGACATAGATTGCATAAGTGTCTCATCTATACCGCTATGAACAAGGGGATTATCAATCGGTTCCGTAGATGCATCGTCTTCCTTCTCCATCCTTCTTCCATAATTCACCGGCTTCGGGTTCTTAGGATGTAATATACTCTCATAGGTATTTGTTTCCTTTACACTTAATAGCTCTCCCAACGCTGCCTGTTCCTTAACGGACAAAGATTGCATGAGGGTCGCATCTAAGACAGAAGCTTCAGATACCATATCCTCTGATTCTACGGGCTCCTCACGCTCCCTGTCCATCGTCCTTCCATAATTGACCGGCTTAGGATTCTCAGGATGCAATATACTTCCATAAGGACTAGAAGCTGTGGTGCTAAAAAGAGTTTCTAATGCAACGCTTTCCTGTGGTGATAGCGTCTTCATCAGCTGCCCATCCTTATCAAGCGTCCCGATACTTAATGAAAGCTCCGGCAAAACATTATCTATACTTGTCTTTGGGGTAGCATCCGGGTCGGAAGCATCATAAATCACGGCGCCTATATACTGATGAACACCATTCACCCGTTGTTTCTGCTCACTCCTATAAACCGGCAGAAACAAAAACACAATCACACCCGCTCCAATCGATATAACAATGATTGCAATTACTGCAAATAATGGAAATAACGGGCCGCCTTTTATTCCACTAATCAGGAAGGCAAATCCAGTTATGATAACAGCCACGCCCACATATAAATACCGGCTTACACTACAACATAACAGCTCCTCCAGTTTCTCCCTCATACCCTTGTCCTCCTACCAGAACGTATAGTGTTGCTCCTTATTATACTATTAATCATTTGTTAAAACAAGCATCTGGCACACCATCATATTCGTTATATAGAGCAGCATATTCTTACAAGAATGCTACCACAAGCAGCAAAAGCACAAATAGTACAAACAGCTCCCTTGACAAGGACCCCCACCAGTTTTTTAACTGCAGCATCTCACAATGGCCCGAATACAAGGTAATAATAACACCGCCAAGCAGCATCCCAAGCATCCATCCCACGAGAAGCTGTCCTCCCTTTATTACATTAATAATACCTATCACCACAGCAAACACACTCTGTACCGCAAGCCAGAATCTCAGCAATCGTTTTCTCTGTGCGTTAAGACAAACCTTCATATCTGCAATATTAAAAGGCAGATATGGCATAAGTTCCTTTAATTCATCCTTTCCAATTTTTGTATAAGTTGATAAATATTGTACATTTATTACACCAATTAATATACATGCCACACACCATACAACGTTCCAATAATTATTATTTAATACATCATGTAAAAATACACTCATACCTATTAAAAGCAGATATACTACAAAACTCACTCCAATAATCATTTTGCCTGCCTTGGCATGTTTATAAATAATCCTTTCACAAGCCTTTAGTCCTTCAACATTAGATGGCACTGCCTTCCTATCAAGCCGGAACCGGTCTTTACCTCGCTGCGGCTTCCTCATCATCCTCTTATTCCTATGTAACTCCTGCTCTTGAAAAATAAGGCCATCTGGTCTGCCGGTAATTTTTAACACCAGTTCCTTCGTATTACTAACCCCATACTTTTTAAACAACTCATCCCGTTCCCCAGCTGCAACTAAAGCTCCTTTTTCCAGCAGAAGAACATAATCCGCCACACGGTCAATCTCCGAGGTCGTATGCGTGCATAAAATCACTGCTACTGCCTTCTCTTTTCGCTCATCTTCATCTGCATCCCTCAGCCAGTACGGGCAATCAATCAGCTCCTGCAAATCCTCCAGAAACTCCCGCCTGAATATGGGGTCTAAAAATGATGATGGTTCATCCAGAAGCAACAGCCTTGGCTTATGTGCCAATGCAAAGGCCAAACGTATTCTTGCTTTTTCCCCCCTTGAATAAGTATCTAATGTCCGTTTTGCATCTCCATACTTTTCCGACTCTGTTTCTGTTCCCGTTATAATTCCATACTTCTTCAAATAATAATTTAATATTTCATCATCCCAATCACGATATAGTGGAGCCAGCATATCCACATTTTCCCAGATAGAAAAACTATTCTCAAAATAATTGAGATCCTCCATTACAATTCCAAGTTCTTGTTTATTAGCAACATTCTCCTCTACGCTGTCCCTTCCAAACATCTTAATTGTTCCGGCTTCTAACTCTACCGCATTACAAATTGCCCTGAGAAGAATTGTCTTACCGCTTCCCTCTCTTCCTACTAATCCTGTAATATAACCTTTTTTTATAGAAAAAGATACATCCCTCATATAAAAAAATCCACACTCTATTGTTACATTACAAACATCTAAAACATTACTCATAATTACTCTTCCTCCCATAATAATAACAACATATCCTTCGTTTCTTCCTTGCTAAGACCTGTACCCTTAGCAGCAACAATTACTTCACTCATTGCGGCTTCAATTTGCTGCATCTTTTTCTCCCGAAGCAAATCCCTATTTTGTTCTGCTACATAAAAACCCTTGCCTGCCTTGGAATAAATCAATCCCTCCTTTAACAGCTCCTCATAAGCATGCTTTGTAGTAATCACGCTAATACGAAGCTCCCGTGCCAATGAACGGATGGAAGGCAACATATCCCCCTGTGCAATATTATGTAAAATAATCTCATTCTTTATCTGCTCCACAATCTGTTCATAAATTGCAAGCTTGCTCTGCGAATTAATTGCTAACTTCATATATCACCTCTCTATCCTTGTTGTACAAACCTCTGCTATACTCATTTCCCTGATACAACGATAAGAAAAATATATAGTATGCAAAAGGCAAAGCAGAACTATCACACCAAGCACTATTATCTCTCCCCTTGATGGCATAAGTCCGCCAATCGCTGAATCAATGACTGTCTCCATAAAACAAAAGGACAGTATTGTAGCCGCCACCATAATAAAATGCAGCAGTTTTGCTCTTCCCACAAACATCCACCGTTGAAGGAGTAACCTATGAAAGGCTCCTACCCGGAAATAAATCAGACAAAGCACAAATAACAGCAATTGCAGCAACTGCACCTTAGGAACTCCCAAATATATATGCCTGTGCCGTACCATCTGATTATATAAATATGCCACACCATCTACTCCCAAGGATAGCAATAGAAAGGTGATTATCTCTACCATACAGCGAAGGCAAATATAAGATTGCAGTCCATTTTCTCCGCCCTTACTCTTTCTTGGCACATAGAAAAATACTTTTGGTATCGTCCGTTCCATATGATACTGAAAGGAGTCTCCAAAGATTATCCAAATACAAAACATCTGTACCACATTTTGAAGCCGCCACACCCCCTCTTCCTGTACCATACTGACGCAGCTAAAATACAACATAAACAGCACAGCAATAACAAATCTTGACTTTTTGACACTACATAAAAATTCCCACCATACATGTCTTAACATGCGCTTCCTCCTTTTCTTTAGTCAAAGGGACTTTCAAAATGCACCCTTTTTTCCTGATAGCTGCCTTTATCTTTTTCATTTCCATCCAACTGATAGCGCTTTCCCGTTTTATGAGGCTTTTCATTCTCCTCCTCCCAAACCAGCTTTGCCTTCTGATTTTTATAATAGGCATGATAAAAAACCAACAGCTCCTCTAACGTAGGTCTTCTGCTATCTAATATCAACGGAAGGTCCTCCCCTGTTCCCTTTACCAGACCCTGTGATGCATGGGGCTGATACTCCACAGAAAGAAACGCATCGGGTTTAGCTTGTTCCACATAACGGAATTGCTTAGAGGTTCCAGTTAAAATACGATAACTGTTCAAAAGCTCCTCCTTCTCTCCAAAAAGAACCTGCTGTCCCTCCTCTAGCCACAATATATAATCACCCACCTGCTCCAAATCCTCCAGCAAATGTGTTACATAAATCACACTCTTATCTCCTCCCTCCACTAACTCCTGCATCGTATCAAGAATAAGCTGACGGTATGACACATCCAGATTAGATACAGGTTCATCCATAATATAAAGCTTGGCATTACAAGCAATTGCAAAGGCTAGCTGGTACAAAATACGCTGACCCTTGTTATACTTTTTAAGAGGCAGGTTTACATCCAGACCAAACTCCCCACACTTATTTAAAAATTGCTCCTGCTGCCATCGGTCATAGCATGTCCCATACAGCCTTGCATTGTCTAAACCGGACATCACCATGGAAAAGGGACAATCACTTAGTACATATGCCATTCGCTGCTTAGCTTCACTCGGATGATACCGCATGCTAAAACCATCTATTACAATATCTCCCTCCACCGGAGTAATCCTCTTATCACTAAGCGGTGACCTAAGCTCTAACCGTCCCTGCTTATAGCTTCCTCTCATATCCTCATCTATCAACTGTCTGGAACGAACCGCATCCATATAATACCCTCCCAGAATCAATTGCATCAGTGTAGACTTACCAGCACCATTTCTTCCAATTACGCCTAAAATATAGCCTGGCTCTAATGAAAACTCAATGCCATCCAGATAAAATTGACGGATACGTTTACATACATTGGTACAAGAAATCAATGGTTTCATAGATTACTCCTTTCCACTACAATATATTTAGGTAATTGTGAAATGGTAAATTGCTGATACGATAGTCATACTATTATATAAATTTACTTCGTTGTCTTTGCTTCGCAAAGTACAAAGGCGTAAATTTATATAATAGTATGACTATCTTGTCTAACAACTACGAGTTTCGCAATTACAAATCACTGTATTAGTATTTTGACAGGTATAACTTCTCTTATTTTGCATTTATACTAATACCGCGACTGTGCATGCAATTATATACGGTATATGTACAGTTGTCAAATCTTAATATTTTGAAAAAGATTTATAACCTGTATTATTTTACCTAAAATATATTGCGTAGCGGTGACTATGGCTAGAAAATGCAACAATGCAGACAAAGATTCAAACAAGAATAAAGTCCGATTAATTACAATCGCTATCCTAGTACTCTGTTACCGTAATGCTGTCAGCCAATCCGCTTGCAATAAGCTGTGTCTTTACAATCTCTGCCTGTCCTAAAGGAACCCTGAATACACAGTCTGCTGGTACATTAAGAAATGCATTGGTTCCGATACTTACGAGCTGGTTGCCGGTAAAGGTGATTTCCTTTAACTCTTTACAGTTGGCAAAGGCTTCTTCTTCGATAGCAGTGACCTGTCCGGGAATCGTGATGGCGGTTAATCCATCTCCCTTGAATGCCTGCTTTTTTATTTTGCTGATGCTGTCGGGAAGGGTGATAGCGGTCAGCTTTTTACAGCCTTCAAAAAGAGAGGCTTCTATGGTGGTGAGCTTGTTCGTCTTAAAGGTAACCTTCTTTAAGGAGCTGCATTTTTTG
>JAGATQ010000025.1 GCA_017621205.1 Lachnospira sp. | reverse complement strand
GGTATTGTTTACCGCAAGAAATGGAAGGGCATATTGTCTGTGCTGCTTGTATGTGTATTGCTGTCCGGAATGTTTACAAACAAGATTTCTGTGGCAGCAGCCGATACGGATATGACCAGTACCGGAACAACCAAGGAATTAACGGTTACGGAAAGTGTAACTGTAGGTGAAAGAACACTTGAATTTTGTGTAAAGGTGTTCTATACCTTGCCAAATGAATATGAAGTCCTGATGGATGCATATGGTGAGGCATTGTATAGTGAAGATTTCAACACCTGCATAGAGGGAAATGCAGTTCACAATGATAAGGATGAGGAAAATATACCGGAGGGAGCATATTATTATTGTGCAAATGACGGTATCAATAAAGAAGATGGATCCCTAAATTATGGTGGCAGTGTTACCTTTGAGGGTGGCAACGGCTATGTCTTGATGAAGGAAGCCTATGGTAAGATGGTTTATGTAAAGCCTGGTATCGAAGGCATAAAAGACATGAAATATCTTGTTGTAGAGAGTAAGTTACAGTACAATACAGCAGGAATAGAATTTAAATTTATGACCCGTGGAGCTAATTCTTCAAACAAAGCAAAGATAGAGACCTTGGGAGTACTAAAGGATGGTGTCCTTAGCAAAGAAGATGGTACGAAGATAGCAGATATCACAGCAGGAAGCTGGCATACTTTTACCTATGTTTTTGACATTGCAAAGAATAAGTATGATTTGTATATTGACGGAGAGATAAAACAAGACGATGCTACATGCAATTATTTCAGAGGTTTTAATGGTGACGACCATTTCAGATTAAAAGCAGCCAGCCTGACAGAGGGTACTACCGGTGCAGATATCATGATTGATGATATCAAGGTATATGGAGGCGTTTCAGATCCTACAAGCAGTTTGACAGAAGAAGTAACCTATGACAGCTTAATTACAGCATACGGAACAGTATTGTATGGTGAAGACTTTAATAACTGTACAAACGGAGATGCAGTTCACAATGATAAGGATGAGGAAAATATACCGAAGGGAGCATATTATTATTGTGCAAATGAAGGTGAATATGGTGGAACCATTACGTATGTTCGTGGCAATGGTTATGTGCTGATGAAGGAAGCCTATGGTCAGATGGTTTATGTAAAGCCTGGTATCGAAGGCATAGCAGACATGAAATATCTTGTTGTAGAGAGTAAGTTACAATACAACACCCCGGGAATAGAATTTAAGTTCATGACCCGCGGAGCTAATTCTTCAAGCGCAAAAATAGAGACATTGGGAGTGCTCAAGGATGGTAAATTCTTCAGCAAAGAGGATGGTACTAAGATAGCAGATATCACAGCAGGAAGCTGGCATACTTTTACCTATGTTTTTGACATTGCAAAGAGAAAGTATGATTTGTATATTGACGGAGAGATAAAACAAGACGATGCTACATGCAATTATTTCAGAGGCTTTAATGGTGACGACCATTTCAGATTAAAAGCAGCCAGTTTGACAGCGGGTACTACCGGTGCTGATATTATGATTGATGATATTAGGGTGTATGGAAGTGTTTCAGACCCTACAGTTATTCAAACAACTACAGAATAGGAAACTATCGAAAAAAAGATGCAGGAGGGATTGCTTCGTGCTTGGCACGGAGCAATCCCAGCGTTGTAGGAAATTACGATTTAAGGAAGTGGCATAAAGGAATGAAGACTTATAATATAGCAAAATATAATGGTTTCTTCGAAAATGCAGTGAAGTTTATCGAGAAAGAGCAGCTTTTAAGGACGGATTTATGGATTCGTTTTGTGCAGCAGTTTAAAGAGGATGCGGATTATGAAGGTGGCTGGCGAGGTGAATACTGGGGCAAGATGATGCGAGGAGCCTGCTTTGTTTATGCGTACTCCCGAAATTCTGAATTGTACCGGATTCTGACTGACACCATAAAAGATATGTTGACTGCGCAGGATGAGAATGGCAGAATTAGTAGCTATGCGGTTCATCATGAATTTGAAGCATGGGACATCTGGTCTCGTAAGTATGTTTTGCTGGGGATGCAGTATTATCTGGAAATCTGCGAGGACGCAGAATTATCTGCGCAAATATTAGATAGTATGTGTCAACAGGTGGATTACATTATATCAAAGATTGGAGACCCGGAGGATGGCAAGAAGCTGATTACGAAGGCAACTCGTCATTGGCGTGGCTTGAATTCTTCCTCCATATTGGAACCGATTGTAAGATTGTATAACCTTACAAAAAAGCAGAGATATTTGGATTTTGCTTCCTACATTGTAGAATGCGGTGGCACAGATGTAGTTAATGTTTTTGATTTGGCTTACGAAAATAAGCTTTATCCATATCAGTATCCGGTAACGAAGGCCTATGAAATGACATCCTGTTTTGAAGGATTGTTAGAATATTATTATGTGACCGAAGAAGAGAAATACAAAACATGTATTATCAATTATGCAAATAAAATTTTAGAGAGTGATTTTACAATTATTGGCTGCTGTGGTTGTACACATGAATTGTTTGATCATTCTATGGTAAGGCAGGCAAATACCGATAATGGCGAAAAAATGCAGGAAACCTGTGTAACAGTTACCTTCATGAAGTTTTTCTATGAGTTGTTTTTATTAACAGGGGACAGCAAATATGTAGATGCGTTTGAGACTTCATTTTACAATGCCTACTTAGGTTCTATCAATACAGAGAAGGTCATTGAGCCTTCGCTGTTAGAGGAGCATCCGGATTGGAGCATTGAGCCTTTACCTTTTGACAGCTATAGTCCGTTGACAGCAGGCACCAGAGGAAATGGAATTGGTGGACTTAAGCTCATGTCAGATCATCATTATTATGGTTGTTGTGCCTGCATCGGTTCTGCAGGGCTTGGACTGTTTCCTCAGATGGCACTGGTAAGGCAACACAAAGAGATTTATCTGAATCTGTATATGGATGGCTGTATGGAGACCACAACTCCTTTCGGAAATAAGCTTGTTATAAGGATGGAAACAGCTTATCCGGTAAGTGGTATAGTAAGGATTACTCTTGAGCCGGAGCAGGCCGAGCAATTTGAGGTTAGAGTACGAATACCTGCATGGAGTAAACAGACCGCATTAACCGTAAATGAAAAAATCATAAGAATGAGCGAGGAAGAGCTGCTTGCAAATAAGGGCTATGTTTGTCTGGATAAGGTTTGGATTCCGGGAGAAAAGATAGAACTTGATTTGGATATGCGCACAGAGTGTATAAAGCCGATTCCGTATGGACATCAGGTGCTGATGAATCATGTGATTTGGGGAACGAATTATATCATCCCTACTTATGACGAAGAGGACCCTGCAGCAAAAAAACATCGGGCTTTTCGAAGAGGACCGCTCGTGTTAGCACAGGAAAATCGATTGGGATACAGCGTGGATGAACCCGTTGGCATATTGATAGATGAAGATGGTTATGTGAAAGTTGCCTTCCCGGAAATAAAGGTTGCACCATACGCCAACCTTTTAGAAGTAGAGATGCCGCTAATGGATGGAACTAAGATGCATGTAACGGATTATGCATCAGCAGGCAAACTTTGGACAACTGAAAGTAAAATGGCAGCATGGATGCTTATTAAGTAATGGGAATGAAAACGTGTTGAAGGATGAGTTAAAAGAATGAAAGAGTTTTTTCTGGATGGAACGCCTATAGATGAATGGTGTTATGATTGCAAAGTCCCAAAGCTTGAGGACATGGGACCACACTATATCTTGAGGG
>JAGATQ010000002.1 GCA_017621205.1 Lachnospira sp. | reverse complement strand
GCAGGAAGTCCCCGTCAAAGGCAAAGCAGACATAGTATTTGTAGTAGATACCACTATCTCCATGGATTATTACATTGTAAATGTAAAATACAATTTAAATGCCTTTGTAGAAGAACTCAACCGCTTTAACGTAGCTGCTTCATTTGCACTGATAGAATTCAAGGACATCACGGTAGATGGAGAGGAATCCACGAACATAAAGAAATACGGAAGCAGCTGCTGGACCTCCAACATCAATAAATTCAAAAAGAAGGTTGAAAAGCTTGAAACCGGAGGAGGCGGTGACATCCCCGAAACTCCAATTGATGCGTTAGAAAAAGCCCGTCAGTTAAAAAAACATGCCAGTGCCAAAAAGCACATCATTCTTGTAACCGATGCAAAATACAAGACAGACAACCGCTATGGAATCAAAGACATGGACGAAATGATAGACCTGCTATGCAAAGATGACACAACTGTATCCGTTGTATCCCATGAATACAGGAGAAATGACTATAAAAAACTGTATGAAAAAACAGGAGGGAAATTCGCCGCAGTAAGCCAGAATTTCGCAGAACAGCTATTGGAAATTGCGGGAGGAGTAATCGACGAAACTAATGACGGCTACTGGATAGCACTCAAAGGACTCACCCCGGAGCTGGTAAAGCTAAAGGAAAAGCCAACTTTGACAGGAACGGCAGATAAAGACAAGGATGGCTTGTTAGATAGGGAAGAACTAAGAAACCTAACCCCTGTAAAATATATCAGTACCCCCTCTTATTTAAAGGCACTACAAAAAGCAGGAGGGGTAGGCAAAGAAATTCCGGTGTATGACTATTACAGTCATCCAAACCGAAAAGATACAGAGCATGATGGGATTATGGATAAGGACGACAACCGTCCTAAGGTAAAGGGAATTTATTCTGCAAAGGAAAAGAAAGTGGTGCTTGGGGAGATGACAATTGTTTCTTGTGCTAATTTGCCTACAGGGCATGCATTTTTTGTGTATAAAAGTTATGTAAATGATACATTGAACTTTAAAAAGTTTACTGGTGGATATGAATATAAGACATGGAAAAAGAAAGGACCATGTAAGTATAAAATTAAGGCTTCTGAATATGTGTCAATAGGGAATGCAGGAAAGGGGATATGTGGTTCTTCCGCATCAAGTGAAAGCAATAGTCAGGTGAATGATGGTGATGATGCGGGTATTTATTTTAACCGGGAGTTTGCGAATGAACATGCAGAGGGAAAGCCAATGTATAATTTGAATTGTGCTTATAAAAGAGAGATATCTGCAAAGCAATTAAAAAAAATAATTAAGGTTTGTGAAGATAAGAATTATTATAATTTAATTAGTAATAATTGTGCAAAAGTAGCTGTAAAGGCATGGAATAAAGCTTATCCAAGGGATATTTTTCCTTCGCATGTATTACCTGCAACTTTAAAGGAGGAGATTCAGAAAAAGTTGGGAAGTTTTTATTTTAATCTGGCAAAGGAGGTACCGGATATCCGATGAAAAGATTAGTAAAAAAATTGTTTTTATCTGTTTTACTTCAATGTCTATTTGTATTTAGTTATTTGCAGATTATGTTACTGTATAAATTTTATGTTTGGAAAATTGATTGGTGGATTATTTGGGTGGTATTTTTATTGCTCAATATACTTATTCAAAGAATTGTATATAAGATATATAAAAAAAAGCCATTGGAAAATGAAAAATATAAGGATGCTTATATGTGGGTAAATGGCTTATTTATTGTACTTGAAGCAGGATTACTTTTAATGGCAATTTAATATAGAAAAGGGGTGCCGGATATCCGATGAAAAATTTATTAATAAAGTTATTATTATCTGTATTGCTTCAGTGTATATTTGTATTTTGTTATTTACTGGCTGTTTTGCTGTATAGTTTTTATGTATGGGAAATGAATGAGTGGATATTTCGGATGATTTTTTGGGGATTAAACATTCTTATTCAGTTCACTGTATATAAGATATATAAGAAAAAGCCACTGGAAAATGAAAAGCACAAAGATATTTATATGTGGGTAAATGGATTGCTTATTGTCTTTGAGGTATGGCTGCTTACAATTATGTAATATGGCAAAGGAGGTGCCCAATATCCAATGAAAAGAAGTATATTTATTATAATTAAGGTGTTAATGTTTATAGTACTTCAATATTGTATAATTATGGGTAATATGGTATTTGCATACATTGCACAAAATTTATATTATTCTTGTGAGATATTGTACTGGATAATTTCAGTTTTGGCATTTTTGCTAGGCGAGGGAGCTATTTTTGTGATTTGCACAGCGAAGCAACCAGAGAAAAGAGGTATATATTACCATGACGAGGAGAGCGTTTATCACTCAACGAGGAGATTGCTTTTTAATATTATGAAGCTGTTGATGTCTATAGCACTTCAGTGTTATATGATATTAGTAATCTCATTATATGTATCAGATAGACAAAGTTTCGAAAATAATATACTTTATGGGTTAATAATTCTTCTGGGAGAGGGAGGCATTTATCTTCTTTATACTATGAAGCCATTAGAAGATAGAAAGCAAAATAAAATTTATTCCATAGTATATACAGGAATTCATATTATATTGTTTGGTGTTCTTTTATATGGATATTTTAGAGAAATGCTATAGTGGAAAAGACTATATGATTAATCGCACCTTTGTACTTTGTATCGCTGCGACAACGAAGTAAACTTATATAATATTATGACTACCATATCGGTGACTTGATATTTTGCAATTACTTATGAACAGGATGATGGAAAGGAGAGGAAACTCATGAGAAAAAGCAGGAAATCCCATGAATACAGGAGAAATGACTATAAAAAACTGTATGAAAAAACAGGAGGGAAATTCGCTGCAGTAAGCCAGAACTTCGCAGAACAGCTATTAGAAATTGTCGGAGGAGTAATCGACGAAACTAATGATGGTTACTGGATATATATATATAAATTTGACCCAGCCCTTTCCGTCAATGAATTAGATTGTATTTTTAAGTTTTCATTTTGATATGGCAAAGGAGGTACCGGATATTCGATGAAAAATTTATTAAAAAAGATATTATTATCTGTATTGCTTCAGTGTATCTGGATATATTGCTACATATTGTTTGCTATGGTGGATGAATATAATATGAGTTGGAAAATAGAATGGTGGATACTTTGGATAATATTTTTGATATTTAATATACTTATTCAAGCAATTGTATATAAGATATATAAAAAAAAGCCATTAGAAAATGAAAGATATAAGAATATTTATATGGGAATAAATGGACTGTTTATTGTATTTGAAATATTTTTAATTCTTTAATAAAAATAGGGAAATAGCTTCGGAATTTTGAAGCGGAGCTGTTTTATGACAAAAATTCCCTACAATAAAATTACAAAGGAGGTTTCGAATATTCGATGAAGAGCCTTATATTTAGTATTATCAAGCTATTAATGTCTTTAGTATTTCAATATAGTATATTTATGGGGTCGTGGCATTTTGCTGTATATGCAGGTTATAGCTTTTATTCTGATTATGAGTTATTGTATTGAGTGGTTTTTATTACAGCCTTTTTACTAAGTGAGGGGGGAATTTATCTGTTATATACTGTAAAACCATTAGAAAAAAGAATATATCGAAATATTTATACTATAGTCTATATGGGAATCCACATGATAGCTGTTATTATATTTGAGATTATGTTTTTTTACCTTTATTATTAAAATTCTTAAATATTATGTTTTTGTCTTAACTTTAACATGGCAAAGGAGGTGCCCTGTATCCGGTGAAGAAGATTATGTTTTATATAATTAAATTATTAATTTCTTTGGTGTTTCAATTTGGTATATGCTTTGGTTCTGTGATGTTTGCACAGTATTGTATGCATTATATTTATGACTCTGATATTTTTTATCGTATGATTGTCATAACATTTTTCTTGATGGGTGAAGTAGGGGTCTTTCTGCTTTATGTTATGAAGCCATTGGAGAAAAAGATGCTTAGAATCATCTATGCAATTATTTATATGGGAATACATCTGACAAGTATTGCATTTTTTTTGGCTTATATTTTTGCTTATATGTTTATGAATTATTAATATTGTACAAAGAAGGAGCTGATATAATAGATGGGAAAATATGTGTTTCAATTAATTAAACTAATTGTATCCATGGTGCTTCAATGTGGTATTATATTTTCATGTCCTATATTTTATTCTGGTGGTTTAAGTATCCTTGGATTGTTGGAAATGTTTTTAGGGGAGGCAGGTATTTATCTGCTTTATACTTTGAAACCATTGGAAAATAGGAGAAAAAACATAGTTTACACAGTAGTTTATGCAAGTGTACATGTTGTATTGTTCAGTGTATGTATATATATAAATTTGACCCAGCCCTTTCCGTCAATGAATTAGATTGTATTTTTAAGTTTTCATTTTGATATGGCAAAGGAGATGCCGAATATTCGATGAAAGAAATTACATTTAATATTATCAAGCTATTAATATCTTTAGTATTTCAATACAGTATATTTATGGGGTCTTTTATATTTGCTTGGATTGCGGGCGGTGAGTGTTATGATTTTAATTTAATAGTATTCTGGTTAATTTTTATACTAGCATTTTTGCTGGGTGAAGGAGGTATCTTTCTACTCTATACAGTAAAGCCGTTGCAAAGGAAAATATCTAAAATTATATATTGTATTATTTATATGGGAATACATATAACAAGTGCTGTAACATTTTGTTGTATTTATGGATGTATATTTGGTGTTTTTGATAACATTGTTGAAGTTTTGTTATAAAGGGAGGATTTGAGCAATGATTAGGAGTCTAATATTTAATATCATTAAATTATTTATATCTATTATACTTCAATGTTATATGTTATTAACATGTCCCTTTGTTCTTCCGTTGGAGGAGTCAGGATATAAGGATATAATCTTAAAGATAATTATATTTTTAGGAATTCTTTTAGGCGAATGGGGAATCTATTTGCTTTATACTGTTAGACAGTTAGAGGATAAAAAACAAAATAAAATTTATACCGTGATTTATATGGGAATTAATATACTATTTTTGGTGTTGATTTTGTATGAATATTTTGCACAAGATTTTGTGGGAGATATTTTATGGAATAGATTTAATGGCAATTAAATATAGAAAAGGGGTGCTGAGTATCCGATGAAGAGCCTTATGTTCAATATTATCAAGCTAT
Source organism: Lachnospira sp. (assembly GCA_017621205.1). Lineage (GTDB taxonomy): Bacteria > Bacillota > Clostridia > Lachnospirales > Lachnospiraceae > NC2004. The sequence continues at coordinate 50,775 of JAGATQ010000002.1, read as the reverse complement.
TAATGTCTTTAGTATTTCAATATAGTATATTTATGGGGTCGTGGTGTTTTGCTGCATGTGCAGATTATAGCTTTTATTCTGATTATGAAATATTGTACTGGGTGGTTTTCATAACGGCCTTTTTATTAGGCGAGGGGGGAATTTATCTATTATATACGGTAAAGCCATTAGAAAAAAGAATAAATCGAATCATTTATACTATAGTCTATATGGGAATCCATGTGGCAGCTATTATTAAATTTGAGGTTATGTTTTTTTTACCCTTATTATTAAATATTATGTTTTCTATGTAAAATTTTTAAATATAAGTTTTATTGCCGTTACTTTAATATGGCAAAGGAGGTAGCAAACGTAGAGGAGAAATTCGAAATACACAACCTATTGACAAAGGCGGGAAAAATGAGATATACTGAACTAAAGTTAGCGGCTGCTAATACAAAACAGCCGCTTTTGTTTGAAATATAGGTTAGTCAATGCTAACTACGACGGAATTTACAATTTCTTACGAAGAGGAGGGACTTTTATGGTAAAGATTATAGTGGGCATAAAGGGCATGGCCTGTGGTATGTGTGAGGCACACATCAATGAGGCGGTCAGAAATGCGTTCCGGGTTAAAAAAGTGACAAGCTCACATACAAAAAAGCAGACAATTATCCTTGCAGAGCAGGATATCCCAGAACAGGAGCTGAAAAGCACAGTTGCAAAAGCGGGCTACGATGTGGTATTCGTAAACAAAGAGCCCTATGAAAAAAGGGGGCTGTTTTCTGCATTCCGGGGATGATGCCATGGCGGGTTTATGTTTAATGAGGAAGTAAATGGATATGGATTACATTAAAAAAGGAGATTTTGCTATGACGAGTGAAGAATATAAAAGACTGTCCCTGAAAGAATTTAATCAGGCTGCAGAGAAATTTGATGATAATGATCCCAGTGTCTACAATATGTGCCGCAAGGATTATCCCGATGTGCTGGCGGAGGTGATAAAAGAGCCTTTTTCCGACCTTCTGGATGCGGGCTGTGGCACAGGAGCGATGCTCGGTATGTTTCGGAAGGATTTTCCCGATAAGAACTATATGGGGATAGACCTATCGAAAAAAATGATACAGATTGCAAAGAAAAAGAAGCTGGAGGGGGTACGCTTTGTGGCAGGTGACTGTGAGAATTTGCCCTTTGAGGCGGACAGCTTCGATGTGGTTACCTGTTCCATGAGTTTTCACCATTACCCCAATCCAGAAAAATTCTTTCAAAGTCTGCACAGAGTCATTCGTCCGGGCGGAAGGCTCATTTTGAGGGATATGGCAGCAAAAAGCAAGGTTGTGATGTGGTTCATTAACCATATTGAAATTCCGGTAGTAAATAAAGTTTTGCACAAAGGGGACGTCCATGTTTATTCCAAAGACGATATACAGCGGTTATGCGATGCAAGCGGTATGAAGCTGGAATCTTATGAGGTCAGGAAAGGCTTCAGACTGCACTGCGTAGTCAGAAATCCCCATTAAGCATGCATTGAGACGGGTATATCCTACGAATCTTTTGCCGCTGCAACAAGCTTCATATCCTTTTTATTTTTCTGCTTATCCTTGCCAAAAAAACGCTTTGTTTTTTCTGGCTTTTGAATCTGCCTTATTTTTTCATCCAGCCTTTGAAAATGTTCCTCCTGTGCCTCCTCCTGCATTCTGGAGAGATAATTCAGCTCTTTAATCACTCTGGTAGAAACATCTTCACTAATCTGGGAGGAAAGGTCAGACTGTAAGGAAGCGGCAAGCTCTTTCGACAGGCGGTTACCGATTTCTTCCACCAGTTCTTCTTTTAAGGTTTGTGTCATTTTAGCTGTATATTCGCTTAAGGACTGATTCATAATCTGTAACATAATATATTGGAATTGCTGCATCCGTTCATTAGACACCTGCCTTGGTTTTGAAGATTCCAAGGTATCAATGCCAGCTTCATTTTTTTCGTAATTTAGCAGATGGTTATTTTGTGGGAAGGAATATACATTTTTAGAATTAACCAGCTGCTTTTTAATTAACGTTTTTCGAATAAGCTCTGGGACAGATTCCTCTACTTCAATTCCCTCATTATTTAAAAATTCTACACGCCGGTTAATTTCTTCCCTCATCTCAATTAACTTAGACAAATCAAGCTCCTCTCCCTCTTTCAAATCTGCTAATAAAAGCTTAATGGCACGCAACTGGAATCCCTGATGCTTTAATTCAATAATATTGTGGAACAGGTGCATCTCCTTATCCCGGTACACACGATGCCCCATCTCATTTCTTGGTATATGGATGCCAAGCTCCTCCTCCCAATACCGCAAAACATGAGTTTCAATCTTTAACTCCTTTGCCGCCTCTGATATGGTTAATTCTGTTTTATTCATACTCCGCCTCCGTCGATTCACTATATTAACTCAACTATTATTGTAGTATAGCTCGTCTCAAAAATATACTAAAATCGTCCCAAAACTTTCGACATATGTAACCAATTTACGCAGTAAATTGATTGCCTACTTGTTTAAAAAAAGTCAAGATAAGACATAAAATGTGTCATGTATCCGCCTTTAATTCTTTTTTTCTCTTTGTTATAATCGGATTAAAGAATTTGCGAAAATCGTGACTATTATATTATAGTACAACGAATAGTAAGTAACTGACTAAGCCCAATACCCCGCAGCAAGCTACGGGGCATTTGACTCTTGTGGCAGTCGCCAAACAGCCATGGCTGCTTGGCGACTGCCCGAAGAAATAAATTATATCTGGGAGGGAAATAAAATGGCAAAAAAAATCTTAGATTGGAATGAATATCTTGCTTGCGCAAGAAGGGCAGTGGCAGAGGGTGTTGTCATGCTGGAAAATAAAAATCAGGTATTGCCTCTGAAGGAGGGGGCAGCAGTATCTATATTTGGACGTATTCAAAACTATTACTATAAAAGTGGAACTGGTTCTGGCGGCATGGTTAATGTATCGAAGGTTACCAATATCGTAGAGGGACTTATGGAGAGTGGTGTGGTAACAGTGAATCAGCAGCTTTTAAACACCTATAAGGAGTGGGAGGAGAAACACCCCTTTGATGAAGGTGAGGGCTGGGGTAAAGAACCTTGGTCACAGGAGGAGATGCCGGTTAGTGAGGAGCTTGTAAAGCAGGCGGCGGGACAGTCTGATACAGCAATTGTTATTATTGGAAGAACGGCTGGAGAGGATAGGGACAATAGTGATACGAAGGGTGCATACCGTCTTTCAGAGGTTGAGGAAGACATGCTTTCTAAGGTAAGAGCTTCCTTTGCTAAGATGGTTGTGTTGTTAAATGTAGGTGGCATTATTGATATGAATTATTTTGATGTCTGTGAGCCGGATGCGGTTCTTTATGTATGGCAGGGGGGTATGACTGGTGGAAGTGGTACAGCAGATGTATTAACTGGAAAGGTATCACCATCTGGTAAGCTGACAGATACGATTGCCTGCCACATTGAAGATTATCCATCTCATGATAATTTCGGTGATGATGTCCGTAATTTTTACTGTGAGGATATTTACGTGGGCTACCGTTATTTTGAAACATTTGCTAAGGATAAGGTAAAATATCCGTTTGGATATGGATTATCCTATACAACCTTCTCTATTACCAATGAGGAGGCTTCGGTAAATATAGATGAGCAAAAGCTGTCTCTTTTGGTGAAGGTAAAAAACACTGGTGATTATGAGGGCAAAGAGGTTGTTCAAATTTATGTGGAGGCTCCGCAGGGAAAGCTTGGAAAGGCGAGCCGGCAGTTAATTGCATTTGCCAAGACGAAAGCTTTGCTGCCCGGAGAGGAGGAGGAGATTCCATTTTCGATTCCTTTTTCCCGTTTCTCTTCCTATGATGATAGCGGTGTGACAGGACATGCTTACTCCTATCTGTTGGAGCAGGGCAGCTATCATATTTATATGGGAAATGATGTTAGAAGTTCATCTAATATATTTTCTTTTCCTTTAGTGAAGGATATTATATTAGAGACAGTTGAACAGGCATTGGCTCCGGTGTTGCCCTTTGAGCGATATAAAGCAGCTTCACTTGATAATGGGGAATATGAGATTGCAAAGGAACCAGTTCCGTTGCTTTTGGAAATGGAGGATAGCCGCAGACTTGCAAAGCTTCCAAAGAAGCTTATGTTAACAGGTGATCAGGGAATTAAGCTTTCCGACGTATTATCTGGTGAAAAAAGCATGGATGAGTTTATTGCCCAGCTTGACGAGGAGGATCTGGCTTCTTTGATTCGTGGTGAGGGTATGGGAAGTAACCGGGTAACAGCGGGAACGGCGGCAGCTTTTGGAGGTGTCTCTGACCGTCTGGTTTCCATGGGTGTCCCAGCGGTATGCTGTGATGACGGCCCCTCTGGTATGCGGCTTGATTCTGGTGCGAAGGCATTTAGTCTTCCGAATGGTACGATGCTTGGCTGTACCTTTAATCCGGATTTATTGGAGGAATTATATAACCTTCTTGGTATGGAGATGGTCTATAATCATGTGGAATGTCTTCTTGGACCGGGTATGAATCTGCACCGTCATCCGTTAAATGGAAGGAATTTTGAGTATTTTTCTGAGGATTCCTATCTTACCGGAGTAATGGCAATCGCTGAGCTAAAGGCATTAAGAAATCAAGGCGTCAGTGGTACAATAAAGCATTTTTGTGCTAATAATCAGGAAAAGAAACGCAGGGAGTCTGATACCGTGGTTTCAGAGCGTGCGTTAAGGGAGCTTTACTTAAAGGGTTTTGAGATGGCAGTAAAGAGTGGCTATGCGGATTCTATTATGACAACCTACGGAGCTTTAAACGGCCTTTGGACAGCAGGGAACTATGACCTTGCTACGACAATTCTCCGTGAAGAGTGGGGCTTTTCTGGTATTGTTATGACCGACTGGTGGGCAGCGATTAACGAGAGAAATGAGGAATCTAATTTTACTAATTTTGCTGCCATGGCACGGTCACAAAATGATATTTATATGGTTTGTCCCGATGGCTCCACCAATTCATCCGGCGACAATACGGTAGCTTCCTTACAGGATGGCACATTGACAATAGGAGAATTGCAGCGTAATGCGAGAAATATTCTTACCTATGTTATGCACTCCCAGGCAATGAAACGTCTGTTGAAAACGGCGGACGACGTAGAGATTATAAACCGCCCGGCAGATGCGGATGAAATTGATATTCATGATTTAGAATTTACGGTTTTAGAGGATGAAATCACGATGGATTTAACCGATAGGGATTCCAAGGCAGATACCAATTATATTCTGGCTCTTGATATAAAACATCTCGGAGCATACGAAGTGACTCTGACGGGTAGCTCCTCTCTTGGAGAGCTGGCACAAATACCGTGCACGCTTTTTAAAACGGGCTCGCCGGTTGCGACCTTCACATTCCATGGGACAGCAGGAGAGGAAATGCGTATAACAAAGAATATTCAATGTCGTAATCGGTTTGCGGTGATGCGGTTATATGTAGCGAAGAATGGTGTTTCGCTAAAGAATATTCATTTTAAGGCGGTGGAGACTGGGGAATAATTATCAAATGTAAGTCAAATACTCCGCAGCAATAAAAAAGGAACCAACACGAGCAATTGCTTTCGCGTTAGGTTCCTTTTTAAGTACCTTGTATAATAAAGGATATGTGATTACTCTTCAGATATTACACCGGTAGGACAAGTACCAGCACAAGCACCACAAGAGATGCAAGTGTCTTTGTCAATCTCGAACTTGCCGTCGCCCTCGCTAATAGCACCAACAGGACAAGCACCAGCACAAGCACCACAAGATACACAGCCGTCGTTAATTACGTATGCCATAATGATTACCTCCTTGAAATATAAGATGTCTTTCACATCGTTATTGCTTTAACAATCTTATTGTAAACCAAATGTTTCTTTATGGCAAGTGTTTTTCAGATAAAATACCTGCCAATTTCAGATAAAATGACAAAAAATGTCTAATCTCCCTTTACTCTATGATAGGCCTTCCGAATGATTTCTCTTGCCGCATGTCCATCCTCGGTGGATAATGCCTCAACATCCTTTAAAGGATAGGAAAGCCCAAGATTTTCATATTTCACAACACCCATCGTGTGATAAGGAAGAATATCCAATGCCTTTATATTGTTTAATGTACCTAGGAATTCCCCAAGCTTTGTTAAATATTCTTCGTTGTAAGTGATTCCCGGCACTACTACATGGCGAATCCAGACGGTAACATTTTTCTTGTCTAAATATCTTGCAAAGGCAAGAATCTGGTCGTTTGGCTGGCTGGTCAATTCTTTGTGTTGTTCCGGGTCAATATGCTTAATATCCAAAAGTACAAGGTCTACTGATTGTATTAAACGGTCAAATTTCTCCATTAAGGATTGATTATTCTCATCAAATACAATTCCCGAAGTATCGAGACAGGTGTGGATTCCCTTGGCTTTTGCTTTCTCATAAAGCTCCGTTATAAAGTCTATCTGTAACAATGGTTCCCCACCGGTAATGGTTAACCCGCCCCCATTTCCATAAAATTCTTTATAACTATCATAATCTTTTAAAATTTCATCGGTGTCTTTCATTTCGCCAATATTAGGCTGCCATGTGTCCGGGTTATGGCAATACTTACATCGCATCGGGCATCCCTGTACAAATACAACATAACGGGTTCCCGGTCCATCAACCGTTCCAAAGGTTTCAATGGAATGAACATATCCCTTCATAAATAGTCCTCCTTAATAAAAAGCGGAAGAAGCCTTGGCTTCCTCCGCTTGGCTATTATCATTATTCTTAAAACAAGAATTACATACCCTCGTGGAATGTACGAGAGATAACATCATCCTGCTGCTCCTTGGTCAGCTTGATGAAGTTTACAGCATATCCGGATACACGGATAGTAAGCTGAGGATAGTTCTCAGGATGCTTCTGTGCGTCCATCAAAGTATCTCTGTTTAATACGTTAACATTGAGATGGTAACCACCCTTCTCAGTGTATCCATCTAACATATTTACTAAGTTATCTACCTGATTAGTAGTTGCTTCCATGTTAAATTACCTCCTAATTATAAATTAAATTATGAAAATATTTTGTAAATGTTATAATACATTATTGAACATCGTCTTCTGGGTTATCCATGCCAGTAAGCAGCGTTGGTACGGAACAGGCAAGTGCATTTTTAGAGCAGTCGATACAACCCATTTCCTCCACCGTTTTGTCGGTGTTGGCAGTCTCATCAACATCCACATTCATGTGCCCGCCGCCCTTTTCCATAAAGCCGTCCAGCATAGCAACCAAGTCGTCGACCTGATTCTCATTGATATCTGACATATCATTCACTCCTATAAATCACCAGCGATGACCGTGTCCTTACCAAGTGCATTCGGAATAATAGTGAAGGTATTGGAAATACCATCCTGAGCATCCTTATATGGCAGCTTTGCAACAGAAGATAATGAAGCAACAGCACCATGGGAATCTCTACCATGCATTGGGTTAGCACCAGGAGCTAAAGGCTGACCGTGCTTACGTCCACAAGGAGTATCACCAGTGTTCTTACCATAAGTTACATTTGAAGTAATTGTTAATACGGACATAGAAGGAACACCGTTACGGTATACATGATGTGTACGCAGCTCATTCATAAAGAATGTTACAAGCTCAACAGCAATGCTGTCTACACGGTCATCATTGTTACCATATTTCGGGAAGTCTCCCTCTGTCTCGTAAGAAACTACAATACCGTTCTCATCACGAACAGTCTTAACCTTAGCGTACTTAATTGCAGATAAGGAATCAGCTACACAAGAAAGACCTGCGATACCGGTTGCAAAATATCTCTTAACGTCTCTGTCATGTAACGCCATCTGAATCTTCTCATAAGCATACTTGTCATGCATGTAGTGAATGATGTTCAAAGCACTTACATATACACCAGCTAACCACTTTAACATATCTTTGTACTTCTCAATAACCTCATCGTAGTCAAGATACTCGGAAGTGATTGGACGGTACTTAGGACCAACCTGAACCTTAGAACACTCATCTACACCACCGTTGATTGCGTATAACAAGCACTTAGCAAGGTTAGCACGAGCTCCGAAGAACTGCATATCCTTACCAATTCTCATGGAAGATACACAACAAGCAATACCATAGTCATCACCATGGATTGGTCTCATCAATTCATCATTCTCATACTGAATAGATGAAGACTTGATTGACATCTTAGCACAGAACTTCTTCCAGCCTACCGGAAGACGGTTAGACCAAAGAACAGTTAAGTTTGGCTCTGGAGCTGCACCTAAGTTGTTCAAGGTGTTCAGATAACGGAAGCTCATCTTAGAAACTAAAGTACGTCCGTCAACACCCATACCACCTAAGGACTCAGTTACCCATACCGGGTCACCAGCAAAGATTGCATTGTAATCTGGAGTACGAGCAAACTTCACACAACGAAGCTTCATAATGAAGTGGTCGATGAACTCCTGAATCTGCTCCTCAGTAAAGGTACCGTTTGCTAAATCTCTCTCAGCATAGATATCTAAGAAAGTAGCTGTACGGCCAAGAGACATAGCAGCACCGTTCTGCTCCTTAACAGCACCTAAGTAACCAAAGTATACAGCCTGAATTGCCTCCTGAACATTCTTTGCAGGCTTTGAAATATCACAGCCGTAAGATTCAGCCATCTTAGCTAATCCCTGTAAGGAACGAATCTGCTCAGAAATCTCTTCCTTACCACGGATAACGTCATCTGTGTAGATAGTACCGAAAGATTCCTTCTGAGCTTTCTTGTCTTCAATTAAGTAATCAGTACCATATAAAGCTACACGACGGTAGTCACCGATAATACGTCCACGTCCATAAGCATCTGGAAGACCGGTAATGATATGGTTCGTACGGCATCTGCGGATTTCAGGATCATAAACATCAAATACACCAGCGTTGTGAGTCTTTCTATGTGTTGTGAAGAACTCAACAATCTCAGGGTCTACTGTGTAACCGTTATCCTCGCAAGCCTTAACAGCCATACGGATACCACCGTAAACATTCATACCTCTCTTGAAAGGTTTATCGGTCTGGAATCCGACGATGGTCTCCTTAGACTTGTCCAGATATCCGGGACCATGAGAGGTCAAAGTAGAAACTACTTTGGTGTCCATATCTACGACACCGCCGTTCTCACGCTCTTTCTTGGATAATTCCATGACCATCTGCCATAAATCCTTGGTGTTCTGAGTAGGACCTGCTAAGAATTCGTCATCCCCCTCATAAGGAGTGTAGTTGTGCTGGATAAAATCTCTGGTGTTAATATCACGCATCCACTGACCAGCTTCAAAACCGTTCCATGCTTCTGAATTCATTTTCATTTTAAAAAATCCTCCTTTATATTATTAATAGTTTTTGATATGTGAAGACATAGATTTATGTCTCAGTTACTATAAATAAATTATAGTTGAATACTGTATACAAGTCAATCAGAATCCTTCAAAATTATTGTACTATTTTTGGTACAATTCCTTTATTTACAAGGGTTTCTGGAAGATGCTGGCAGGACTTATAAAGTATGGTAAATCATGTCTCGCAACCTAACTTAAATTATACCAAATTATGGAAACATTGTCATTGTTATTTCCATATAAATAATACTTCTTTTCTTTGTAACTTTTGATAGATAAATTGTGTTTTTTTAATATGAATATCTATATCTTGATGGTGGCAGGAATTGTTAATGAATTTTCATATTTATAATGCTTGAAATAATGTAGTTTGCGTATTATAATGATAAGACTAACATGATTCGTTTTATATTTGTTAGGCTTTATTTTTAAAAATTGCAACATTAGTTGAAGGAGGACATATATTATGGTAGAGATTACGAAGGATATGATTATTGGTGATATATTGGCGGTGCATCCGGGCAATGCCGCAATTTTGATGGCGTCCGGCATGGGATGTGTGGGCTGCCCCTCGGCTCAGGGTGAATCATTGGAGGAAGCTGCGATGGTACATGGTTTAGAGGTAGAGGATTTGGTGAAAAGTCTGAACGACTTTGTACAGCAGCAGAATCAGTAAGATTTTTTATCCCTGAGGCACATGAGGTTAAGGACTTTTCGTGTATAAATTTGAGTAAGGGAAGGAATGATGTGTGATGAAGATAGAAAGAATTAATGAAAACAAGATAAAGTGCACATTGAACCGGGACGATTTAGATAGCCGTAACATCATGCTGACAGAGTTTGCCTATGGCTCAGAGAAGGCGAGGGCATTTTTTCGGGATTTGATGATACAGGCAGAGGATGAGGTTGGTTTTGAGGCGGAAGATATTCCTCTGATGATTGAGGCGATTCCGGTCAATCAGGATTGTATTATTCTTTTTGTGACGAAGGTTGCTGATCCGGAAGAACTCGATACCCGCTTTTCCCGTTTTACAGAGGGAAGGGAAGAGGAACAGTATGAGGAAGGCGAAGAGGAAGAGGAGATTATTCTTAATGAAGAGAGTGCGGAGGATTTATTTGGTGCAGTGAAGGATGCGGTGAAATCTGCTGTAGAAGGCCTATCCAAAGCCGTGGAGGCAAGCAACGCTTCTGCTGATAGTGATTTTATCCCATTAAATCAATCTGTGAAAAAGGTGGATGCTGGTAATACATCAGGGAGTCAGACACAGCAAAAAGCACATATTATTATTTATGAGTTTAATAAGCTGGATGATGTATGTTCCGTAGCATATTATTTGCAGGAGGAGTACCGTGGAGATAACACGCTTTATAAGGATATGACAGGTGGAAGCTACTATCTTGTATTGAGTAGCGGAGGTCAGAAGCCGGATAATTTTACCAAAGCTTGTAATATGATTTCGGAATATGGTAAAAGGAAACGCAGTACTTATGCTATGCAGGCATATTTTGAGGAGCATTACATCTGTGTAATCCGTTCCAATGCCCTTCAGACATTAGCTGCATTATAGATGCTGTCAGATACTTTAGAAGTGTCTAAGCTGATGTCCGGAAGTTAGGAAATGAAACTGTGGGATTTGAATTGTTTACAAAATATTTCTGGGATTAATATTTATATAGAAAGATATATGACCGTCAGAGTAATGATATGCTCTTTGTCAGGCAGACAAGGTAAATATCATAATCTGGCGGTTTATTTTTATTGTTTTCTAAATGGATAACAAGCCATTCGACACTTTAAGTGAATAAGGAGGCAGATATTCGACATATTTGTGGAAAACGGATGTCGAATTGACAACGTACCGTTGTTATTATGACAATAATAAAGTTTTTTACAGAATATTGCTGCAATGCTAAAGTAAATGCATAAGTAATTCATATCGTTTCTTTGATAATAACTATTAAAAGCTTGCATGTTGTTGGAGAACAGTATGCGATTATATGTTTTGTAATGGTTGAGTGTATGCTATGAGTTACTAATACGCTGATACCGGTATCTTATTATCACACGAAGCTGTGACAGCCTCCCATACTATTTATAAGTAAAGAGATGGTTAGCACTACTGGTAAAATGCAGTGGGAAAGGGGATGAGCAGGTAACTATTGTATTCGTCAGAATGTGCTTCTTGTGCATTAACCTTATTAAATGAGAGACAAGTTTTTCATCGGGAAGAATCCAAATACAATAAGAATCCTCACATACATAGCAAAGGATCAGGCTAACTTTTGATCCCAACAGTATAATCGTTTTCACTCATTTAATAATCTATAAGCCTTACCTGTGCAGGTTGCAATTGTAGACCAATATAATGTGCAAGGTAATGGTTTCATACTTTTTTCTTAAAACCAATAGCAGGGAGCCACTACCATTATTCGACATTTTTGGGAGTGGCTTTCTCATTCTGGAATAAATAACTTAGAATGCCTGTGGCGATTGCTTTTGCTACTTTCTCCTGATATTCTTCAGAATTTAGCTTGGCACATTCCTCAGGATTCGATAAAAATCCGCATTCACAAATAACTACAGGACAGTTTGCTGCCTTTAAAATATAGTAATCGTTACTCGCCTTAATCTGACGCTTATTTTCTGGATTAACAGATTGTAGGGAGGTCTGGATATTATTTGCCAGTAGTTTGCCCTGTTCAGAATCCGTATAATAAAAAACCTGTGCACCAAAGACCTGTTCACTTGGATAGCTGTTTTGATGGATGCTGACCGCTAGGGTAACGTCTTCTTGTTCCATCAGAAGTCTTCGCTTTTTCATGTCACTAGCTTTCTTGTTGGTGTCTGTATCTGTATATAGGCCTTCGTCTGTACTTCTGGTTAGGATGACACGGACATTTTGCTTTTCCAGCAGTGTTTTACATTTTAATGTAATGGCAAGATTGATGTTTTTTTCTAATATTTGATTGCAGCCGATTTTACCGGGGTCGCTCCCTCCGTGTCCGGCATCTAAAACAATGGTTTCGGGTGGTTCTTTCTGCTTTAGAACGGCAAGATAAAACTGATCCTGTTGATTATAAAAAGTAAATAATCCTAGTAAAAAAAATAAAATAACAAAAAAGGTGACGTTCTTTTTCATACCCAGACTCTGTTTTTTATTAGTTTATGAGGAGATTTTCTGTATTAGAATGAATTTATATGAAAAACAGTGGAAAGAAACGATTCGGAGTGCTATACTTAATTGGATATAAAGCAAGGTTAGGTCTGGTGAAACATGGATACAATAATTGTAAAGGTGACAGAGCAGGGGGATAGTATTAAGAGGGCTTCTGACATATTGAGAGCTGGCGGGCTGGTAGCGTTTCCTACAGAGACGGTTTATGGTCTGGGAGGAGATGGATTAAATAAGGAAGCATCGGGTAAAATATATGCAGCGAAGGGCAGGCCTAGTGATAATCCCCTGATTATCCATATAGGAGACAGGGATGCTTTAGGGGAGCTTGTAAAAGAGGTGAAAAAGCCGGCGGTGAAGCTGATGGATGCTTTCTGGCCGGGTCCCATGACATTGATATTTGATAAGGCGGACAGGGTTCCGAAGGAGACAACAGGAGGGCTTGATACGGTAGCAATCCGTTATCCATCCCATCCGATAGCTTTGCGTTTGCTTAGGGAATCGGGAGTGTATATAGCAGCTCCAAGTGCTAATTTATCCGGCAGACCTAGTCCAACGGATGCCCGGCATGTGGTGGAGGATTTGAACGGACGTATTGATATGATTTTAGATGGTGGTGCAGTGGAAATTGGATTGGAGTCTACTATTATTGATGTAACAGGTGTTCATCCAGTGATTCTTCGTCCGGGGTTTATTACGAAGGAGATGATAGAACAGATACTTCCAGACATAACGGTTGACCCTGCAATCTTAGTGGAGTCAAAGCAGGAGAGGCTGGTGGCAAAGGCACCGGGGATGAAGTATAAGCACTATGCACCAAGAGGACAGCTATATCTGGTAGAGGGGACAAATGAGAAGGCGGTTTTTGAGAAGATTAATGCCTTGGTGAAAGAAGCGTCAGAAAAGGGCTTGAGGGCAGCAGTGATTGCAACAGAGGAAAGTGCTGGCAGTTATCCGGCCGGACTGGTAAAGGTGATGGGAAGCCGGTTAAGGGAAGAGACGGTGGCAAAGAAGCTGTTTGCAATCCTGAGGGAGATGGATGATTTAGGAGTGGATATCATTTATTCCGAGAGCTTTGGGCGGCAGGGTCTTGGACAGGCAATTATGAACCGTTTACTTAAGGCAGCAGGGTATCAGATTATCTCTGCTGACGAATCTTAGAGAGGTATATACAATGTCGAAGTGTGTGTTATTTATTGGGAGTGGGGAATGTGGAAGAGAGGTTATGGCAAAGGCTGTTTTAGACCAGCATATTCGTAATGGAGAGTGTGTTCCGGTGGAGGTTAAGGCGAGAGGCCTTGTCGTTTTGTTTCAGGAGCCGGTTAATTCAAAGATTGTTCAGATTTTATTAAATAATGATGCTCCGATGGAATATGATTGTGTGTTTCAGCTGGAACAGGCAGATATTGACAGCAGTGATTTAATTATTACGATGGATGAAGCACAGAAGGAGCGGGTAAAGGAGCATTATCAGAATGTAGAAAATATTTATACTTTAAAGGAGCTGGCTGGGGAGAGCAGCAATATGCTGGACCCCTATGGTAAGGAATTGATGGATTACGAATATTGTTACCGGGAGATTCACCGGTTGGTGGATGTGGTGATAGAGAAGCATTTGTGAAACAACAGTGCAATCCATAGCATCCATTTAAGGCAAAATACCTTTTGGACCCAGCATCATATTTATCTTAATATACAATAATCAGGAGGAATAGGACATGAAAATTGCGGTTGCGAGTGACCATGGCGGATATCATTTAAAGCAGGAGGTTATGGCACACTTGAAGGAGCGGGGCATTGCTTATGAGGATTACGGCTGTTACAGTGATGAGGCTTGTGATTATCCAGAATTTGCCCATAAAGCAGCTCACGCAGTAGCAGATGGAGTTTGCGAGTATGGTATTATTATATGTGGAACGGGAATTGGTGTTTCGATTGCTGCTAACAAAGTGCCGGGGGTACGGGCAGCTCTGTGCCATGATTGTTTTAGTGCTGCGGCGACAAAGGAGCATAATAATGCCAATATGTTAGCGATGGGAGCGAGGGTGATTGGTCCCGGTCTGGCACTTAAGATTGTAGATACCTTTTTAGATACGCCGTTTTCTAATGAAGAGCGGCATGTGCGGAGGGTGAAGCAGATTGAGGAGATAGGGTAGGAAGGATAATCTCGTATCGCTTAATGAACGAAAAAGGGATGTTGCATGGGAAAACTAAATGTTGATGGCACAGAAATACAGGTGCTGCAAATTGAAGAGGATGATTATATTTCTTTAACTGATATGGTAAGAAAAATTAACAACGGACCTGCTCTGATAGAAAAATGGTTACGCAACAAGAATACAATAGAATTTCTTGGCATATGGGAAGAAATGTATAATGTAGATTTCAATGCTGTTGCTTATGAAGAAATCATGTTGGAGGCGGGATTAAACCGTTTTATTATGTCGGTTAAACAATGGGTATCTCGTACAAACTCAAAGGGCATAGTAGCAAAAGCAGGACGGTATGGTGGAACATATGCATATAAAGATATTGCGTTTGAATTTGCAAGCTGGGTATCTCCGCAGTTTAAATTATATCTTATTAAGGAATTTGAGCGGTTAAAGAAAGAAGAACAGGTTTTACTTGGATGGAGTGCTAAGAGGGAATTAGCAAAAATAAATTACCGGATACATACGGATGCAATTAAAGTCAATCTCATTCCACCAAAACTTACGCTACAGCAAACTTCAGTCATATATGCATCAGAAGCTGATGTGCTGAATATGGCATTATTTGGTATGACAGCAAAACAATGGCGGGATAAGAATCCTGATAAAAAGGGTAATATTAGGGATTATGCGAGTATAAATGAGTTGATATGTCTGTCAAATATGGAAAACATCAATGCAGTACTGATTGAAGATGGGCTGAACCAAAAAGAACGCTTGATAAAACTTAATAAAATTGCTATACACCAGATGTCTATTTTGGAAGAGCAGACTACAAAGGTCTTGAAGTAATTTTAATTCCCCCGAATTCGGGGGAATTAAAATTACCACAATTCAAAGCTGTTTTCTGCGTCAAACCATAAATATTATTCAAAGTTAAGCTTTGCATAACATTTGCAAGACAAGTCAAGACTTATGGAGGAACAGGAAAAGAATTGCAACATTAGTTCAATTTATATCTTTGTAGAAGATATGGATAGGGCAATAAAATTCCATGAAGATTTTTTTGAACAGCCAGTTACTGAACGTGATGATATATAGTGCATTTATTATAAATGGTTTTCAATTCGGAAGATATTCTATTAGTATATTTATGTTATCCGGCTAACCGTGGTTTGAAAGAGCGTCGATATATAATATGATTGCATGTAGTGTGTAGCAATCGACAGGCTGGGGTCTATACTCCGCAGAATAATTACAGAAACGGTGGGATAAGGATGCGTCAGTTATATAGTATAAGAAAAAGGATTCTGGCAGTCGTGATGAGTGTGGTACTCATTTGCTCTCTGAATACAACAGAGCTTTTCAGACAGCTTTTAGAGGAGGTCTGTTGCCGGGTGGCAGCAGAGATGGTAGAGCCTGCAAAGCAGACGGATGCCGATGGTAAGGTGTGGTATCTTATTTCTTCCGCATCCGAGTTACGGTGGTTTGCAGATTTTGTAAATAGCAGTGGGACTGCAAGCAGTAGTAACTATGTGAATGTGAATGCAAAGCTTACAAAAGATATTATGCTTTCTGACTTAACACTTTCGGATGGAAGACTGGTAACTTCCGAGGCGGCTCTTACTCCATTTCCGGGGATTGGGGACCAGAAGCATAAGTATATTGGTACATTTGATGGGCAGGGACATATGGTCCATGGATTTTATTATCAGATGGGAACGGAAATAGAAAATGCAGCAGGTTTGTTTAAAATGATTGCCTGCTCCGAGATAGGTGGTGTATTATATCAGGGTACCATTAAGAATTTGAATATTTGCAATAGCTATTTGCATAGTAAGGCAACCAATACCGGAGGTCTGGTTGGTATGAATCAGGGGGGGATTATTAAAAACTGTAGCTTTGAGGGTGTGATTGCGTCGGAGGGTCTGGTAGCAGGAGGTCTGGTTGGAAGCAATCTGTTTCAGGAGGGAAGAAAGAGCTATAAGGGCACAATATCAGATTGCTATGCCGATGTTGTATTAAATTCCAGTCATGGAGCGGGCGGTTTGGTAGGACAGAATTCCGGTCTGGTGGAACACAGTTATTCTATGGGTTCGGTGTGCGGCAATTCCAGTGAACGTGCTTATGGATATTGTGGTGGAATTGTTGGTGCCTGTGGAGGAACCTATCAGAATCTTTATTCAAATTATGGTCTTGTAGTGAATTGCTATAGTAATGCAGTCGTTACATCTAATGATGAGGGCAATTTTATCGGTGCGATTGCAGGGCGTCCATCCGGGGGGTACTTTGTGAATTGTTATGGAAGCGGTTATCAAAGGCAGGGACTGGGAGCAATTCAGACTCAGGGGAAGTCTTCCAATACCGGAATGGATTTGAATAATTATTACTATGAGGGCAAGGAGCTGGTAGACGGAGAGCAGAAATATGTTGGCAAGTACCGTCAGGTTGCCTACAATTGTTATTATGTAGCGGACAAGGATATGTCTGCAGGAACGACACTCAATTATAATGAGGTAGCGTGGTATCATGCGGATACCTTTGCTACCGGAGAGATTGCACATCGCTTAAACCATGGTAACCGGGTGTCGGTTTATCAGGCATTTGGTATTGAGCCGAAGGCAGCGTATGGACAATATCTGAAGACCTCTGGGAAGACAAAGGTGCAGATGCTCCCTGTATTTTTAATGGAGGCTCCGGTGGATGGCAGCAATGAGGTCTATCAGATTGTCTATGAAGGTGATGTAGAGGAGACGGTTTATGCCAATGACTCTGTTGTGCTTCCGAAGGCAGAGAGTGGATACTACTATGAATTCATCTATAAGAATACCGACCGGGCAGGAGAAGTGTTTACCGGAAAGGATATCGTAGCTGATTGTACGGTTACCGTTACTAAGATTAGTGCGATTCCTGCCCAGAATAAGGATGGAATATTTGAAATAAAAAATGCAACCCATTTATGCTGGTTTGGTGATTATGTGAATGGGAAAACAGTCCTTGAGGGCAGTAGTGCAGATGCTACAAAAGCCGATGCCATATTGCTCGCAGATATTGATATGACAGGGATTCCTTTTGTACCAATGGGAAGCCGGACAAGTGTTTCGGGTGAGGTATCTTATGATAATGCTTACAAGGGACATTTCGATGGTCGTTACCATGTGATTACCGGACTTCATGTCGGGACAATGCAGGATAATGAAGTGGGTCTTTTTGGTGTTACTTATGGGGCAAGAATCGAACGCCTTGGTTTAGAGGGTGCTTCTGTTATGGGTAAATACCGGGTTGGAGGAATTGCAGGAGAGGCTGTTGGAACCAAGATTATCAATTGCTATATTACAGGAAAGCTAGCAGCAGATAAGGAATTTGTAGGCGGTATCGTGGGAACAGCGGGTATCCGTACCCTTGGAGCGGTGGATGAGTATCCGTCCCAGTCTTTTGGAACGGAGGTGTATCGCTGCTATGCGGACATCACGATGGAGGTGTTACAGGAGAGTGGTTACGTTGCGGGAATTTCGGGTAATACAGACGCAGTGGTTTCGGTAGCAGGAGAGCAGCAACAGGTAAGCTATGCCAATTGTTATTTTAATCAGGACAAGGCAGGCTTTAGCGGAGCGGTTAGCCGCATGGGCAAGCGGCAGGATGATGACAAAGCAGAGGTAACAGGATATGGGACGAAGGAGTTTGAGGGCGGTAAGGTGTGCTGGCTGCTACAGCTTGCATCAATGCAGCAGGGAGATAGTTATCTCACGCCAGATACCTATGCAGCGGTGGAGCTGTCCGATTCTGTAGAGCCAGGGAATCCGGAGCTTGTGAAACAAAATGCCCTTTATATTGGAACAGGTTTTGTAACACTTAGAAATAATGCCTTAATCTGGTGTCAACAAGTATCCGGTGGTTCTGGTAAGCGAGACCAGTCTCCTAAATTTGCTGATAGGAAAAAGACTGAGGACAAAGCGGCAAGCCAGATATACCGCTATGCAGCCATCAATGTGAACAGGGTGTATGAGGAAAATGAAGAATTAGTGGAGCGGTATGGTAATACAGGGTTTACGTTTACATTGCCGGAAAGTTTTGCGGAATATCCGCAGGAGCTTCCCATAGAGCAACCTCAGTATTTTGTGGGCTGGACAAAAAGCCCTTTGACAGAGAAAGGAGATACGCTTCTTTCGGAAGGTTTTGTGGTAACCCGTGACAGCTATATTTATGCTTATTATGATAGTGAGGGAAGAATTTTTATTACGAGTGAGCAAAAGGATGCCACCTATACTTATGGAAGAACCTTTGCAGGGGAAGAATTTGCAGTGCGTGCAACCTGTACTATGTCTAAAGAGCCAGGATTTTTAACCTATCAGTGGTACGAAAAGGTGGGAAATGAGGAGCGGTTACTTGTCAATGAAGTCTCAAACAATTACCGGATTCCGGTGGATTTGAATGCAGGAAAATATCAGATATTCTGTCGTGTGACTGCACAAAATGGGGTGGTTAAGGATTCCGATTGCTTTGCCTTAACGATTACAAAAAAGCAATTAACAGAAGAATTGTTTGAGAGGATTGGTGAGCAGTATTATAATACGAATGCATTGACACCCAAGGTTACGATTGCCACAGAGGAAGAGAAGCTAATGAAGGAAAGTGATTTTAACGTAAGCTATGAACAGAACGTGAATCTGACTACCGATATCAGAAAGGCAAAGGCAGTTGTAACGGCAACACAATCGGGTAATTATGAGGGAAGTGTCTCCCTGCCATTTGTTATTACCTATCTTCCAGTTCGGGAATCCATGTATCATATTGATGGTGTCTGGGAAGAAGATTGTTATCTTGATAAGGTTAGCGTGACACCGGCTGCCGGCTATACGCTTTCTAACCGTTTTATGGGTGTTTATGGCAGCAGTCCGATTGTTCTTTCCAACACAGGCGGGCAAGAGGTATTAGAGTACCGTTTTGGATTTTATCTTAGGGAAGAGGCAACAGGGGCACTGACGGACCAGGTTACCTGCTATGTCAAGATTCGTAATACAAAGGGAAATGGGAATGCAGAAGCTACAACGCAGGCACCGCCTACGACACAGAATCCACCACAAACGGACATCAAGCCATCAGAGAATCTGGGGCAGTCTCCCTTTGGGGAAACGCTTCCTGTCACGGATTTCGAACCAATTGTGGATGCCACCGGGGAGACGCTATCATACTATGATGGGCTTGGAAAGCCGGAGACAGGTAATGTCTATATCATTGGTAATTATCGCTATAAAGTTATCAGCTCTACTTATGATGGTGGAACTGTTACACTGAATAAAGTAGTAAACCGTAAGCTTAAAAAGAGCAATATTCCTATTTATGTAACGATAAATGGTTTCCACTATCTGGTTACCAAGGTGGATAAAAAAGCATTTTATGGGTTGAAAAAGCTAACACTGGTAAGAGGTGGGGATAATGTTAAAAGTATTGGTGCTTCTGCATTTGCAGGGTGTAAGAAGCTTAAGAAGGTAACCTTGGGAAAGAAGGTAAAAAGCATTGGTGCTTCTGCATTTGCAAAGGATAAGAAGCTTGCAAGCATTAAGATTAATTCTAAAAAATTGCAAAAGGTTGGTAAAAAATGCTTTACGAAAACAAAGGCAGGACTTATCATAAAAGTACCCAAAAATGTTAAAAAGAAGTATAAGAAGCTTCTTGCCAAAAAAGGACAGAAAAGAGGACGAATACAATGACAAACGAAGAGATATTTTCCTATATAGACCACACCCTGTTAAAGCCGACTGCTACCAATGAGCAGATAAAAAAGCTTTGTGAGGAGGCACTTGCCTGTCATACTGCTTCGGTCTGTATTCCCCCAAGCTTTGTTGCACGGGTGAAAAAGGATTATCCGAAGCTTACAATATGTACCGTGATTGGATTCCCTAATGGATACAACAAGACAAGTGTCAAGGAGTTTGAGGCCAGGCAGGCAATTTCAGATGGTGCAGACGAAATTGACATGGTAATTAATCAGGGAGATGTAAAGGAAGGCAATTTTATTAAGGTCAAGGAAGAAATCGAGTGTATTAAGAAGGCTTGCGGTAATAAGCTTTTGAAGGTAATTATAGAGACCTGCAATTTGACCGAGGGCGAAAAGATTGCCATGTGCCAGATTGTAACAGAAGCCGGAGCGGACTATATCAAGACGAGTACGGGCTTTGGAAGCGGTGGTGCAACCACTGCGGATATTAAGTTGTTCAGGGACATGATTGGTGAGAATGTGAAGATGAAGGCAGCAGGCGGTGTATCCTCCCGGGAGGATTTGGAGGAGTTTATTGCACTCGGATGTTCAAGAATTGGAACCTCCTCTGCGGTATCACTGTTGCTTGATAAGAAACCTATCTGAATATTTGATATTTATTAAATGAATTACATGTATAACCCCTTTTGTTTTCGGCAATGATATCCATAAATTGGAACATTACGAGACCAAGGGGGTTTTCTTATGAGTAAAAAAGCAATTATCTATTCCGTGATTCTTGTATGGCTGGCAGTATTGCTACAGCTTGTAGTAATATATGGATTGAAAAATGATAATAAAATTACAGAGGCATTTTTAGCGGGAGAATCTGTTCCGGCAAAGAGTACTTTAACAGTTACAGCAGAATATGGAACGGTTCTGGTATCAAGAGAGGAAAAAAGGCAGCTGCTTTCTTATGTAGCGGATGGATTAAAGCTCACAAGCTATCGCTATCAGGAGGGAAAACAAACGATTTCCAGTATAAATGACAAGGCAGAGACTAAGATTCAATATCAGGTACAGGGAGATGAAAATCAAGGCAGTCAGAGACAGATTGTTACAACGACCATTGTGTTAACAGACCATATTGAATCCATTATTTCCTTGAAGGAAATTATTTGCAAAAGCTACGAGGCGTTAAATATGAAGCCACAGTGTTACCTCAGTATGGAAGGGAGCTATGAAGGGGAGCTTGATGAAGAACGGATATTATCCATGCAGGAAACCATATTTAAGGTATTGGAAAGCAAAAAGATAAAAGAACAAAAGCTTCCTGACAATAGTGATGGAAGCCAGAGTACAATATTTTATGGATATACAAAAAGATTAGATATCCATCAGATGTTAAATGGGCAGAAGATGAATACCCAATTAATCTATACTTATCATGAGAAGGAAAACCGAACCTATATGAATCTGGCAATTCCATACTATAATGAAGATTTTTAATTGCACCATTTATTTTATCATGCATAAGATATAGCAAATCGAAGTGGAGTAACCGATATAATGGAGGACAAATTAAGCTATCTAACAGATTTGGAGGAATATGAAAAAGCATGGCAGGAGGATGCCATCCGCATGAAGCACTGCTATCCAAGGTCTGTGTATGGGCTCAATGACATGATAGAGCAGGAGTGTGACCGTTTAGAATATGAAGGCTCTATGATGTATGCCAAGGTTATGGATTCGGCAGAATTAACAAGGCTGGTAACAAAAATCATAAATGCATTACAGCAAAAAGGAGAAACACAGGTAGATGAAACGCTGGTTATCGTATTACTAGTGGATGAGATGTATGTACGGCGATTAAGAAAATGCAGGCGTGACCGTATGTTTTAAAATCTTTTCTTATAATTTCATAAAAAGGCTTGTGCTTTTGGATGTCTTTCTTTAAAATATGATACAAGGGTTTCAAAGTCATGTTTTTTATGCTCGCATAAAAAAACATGACCTTGAAACCCGCCAAAACATGAGAAGGGAGCCCGAAAGGGCGGAGTTCGAATGTTTTTAGGATTGCGGGAGCCCGAAGAGCGGAGCAATCCGGAGTATCATGGGAGCAGAAAAATTGCGGCCAAAACATGAGAAGGGAGCTCGAAAGGGCGGAGTTCGAATGTTTTTAGGATTGCGGGAGCCCGAAGAGCGGAGCAATCCGGAGTATCATGGGAGCAGAAAAATTGCGGCCAAAACAAGATACAGAGTTAGAATTTTAGATAAAATAAGGAACAAAACATGGATGAATTGATTAAGATATTAGACCAATATCTAACAAGTGATTGTAAGCAGATGATTATAAGTAACCCGAGACATAAAGGAGAATTTACAAAGCTAAAAATACGCCCGGTAGAACTAAGGAATGAGTTATACTTTCAAGTTTCTTCTTATGTAGGAAAGCAGGTACTTCATGAGAATGTAAAAAAGGATAAACTATTAGGTGAGTTAATCTATGCATGGATGGAGTGCTTTAAGCAGCTTCAATTGATACACCGGGAGGAGACGATAACAGCACTGGTAAACAAAAAAGGTGCAGCAACGATTTCCAGAAAAAAGATAAAGACAGCAGTTCCGGCAAGTCTTAGTCATAACCGCAGAAAAAACTATATATTAGATGAGGGATGTAATGCACCGTTTCTGATTGATTTGGGAGTGATGACAAAAGAGGGACGGGTTGTTTCTAAGCAGTATGATAAATTCCGTCAGATTAACCGCTTTTTGGAATTTATTAAGGATATTGAACCGGAGCTTTCTAAGGACAGACCCATATATATAATTGATTTTGGTTGTGGCAAGTCCTATTTAACCTTTGCTATGTACTATTATTTTACGGTGCTTTGTCGCCGTGAGGTACATATAACAGGGTTGGATTTAAAAGAGGACGTAGTATCAAAATGTAATCGTCTGGCGAAGAAATATGGTTATGGGCAGCTTCATTTTGAAGTGGGTGATATCAAGGATTTTGAGGAGACGCAGAGGGTAGATATGGTCGTGTCGCTGCATGCCTGTGATACGGCGACGGATTATGCCCTCTATAAAGCCGTGTGCTGGAATGCCAAGGTAATTCTGAGCGTTCCCTGCTGCCAGCATGAGTTAAATGAATGCATTGCCATTGATAGTCTTTCTGCTATGCTTTCCTATGGTATTATGAAAGAGAGATTTTCAGCGATGGCAACGGATGCGATGCGTGCCAACCTATTGTCCTGTTTAGGCTATGAGACGAAGCTGCTTGAATTTGTGGACATGGAGCATACCCCCAAGAATTTGCTTATTCGAGGTGTGAAACGGGAAGGAGCAGTGTATCACGAAACAGAAGAATTTCAGAGGTTTCGCTCTTTTATTGGACAGGAGCTGACTTTGGAAAGATTGCTAAAGGAGGGTGGATATGCGAAATAAAATTATTCAAGTCATAGTTTTTCTGCTCTGCTTTTTGATTGGTGTAATTGGCATTAACTATATTATGGGGAGTAATGCGGGGGATTACAGTCTGGAGATGGATAAGGCAACTCTGCCCTTGATTTATACGAGGGTGGAGGGACAGAAGCTAAATTGCCTGCATGGTTATACATCGGATGTGGATGCTTCATTGTTAAGAGATTCCCTTACCCCTCTGGAAGAGGGTGAGGATATTTCCCTTGTCATTGATAATGACAGTTATGAGGTTTCTTCTATTCATTACGAGGTGAGAAGCTCGGATGCATCGTCCTTGGTGGAAGATGGTGACTTAACGACCTTTGAAAAGGATAAGCATGGCAATCTGATTACGAAGCTTTCTGTTAGAATGCAGCTAAAGCTGAATCAGGATTATATTCTAAAGCTTATGCTTAAAGGAGAAGGTGGTGTGGATGTGACCTATTATACCCGCATTCTCTTTGGCAGCCACCTTCATATCAAGAACCAGTTGGAATTTGTAAAGGAGTTTCACGAGGCACTGTTTGACAAGCAGGATGCGGAAGAAATTAAGCAATACCTTGAGCCGGATTTGTCAAAAACCTCTAACGATTTAGGGCGGGTAGATATTACCTCAAGCTTTGAGGCGTTAACTTATGCAGATATGAAACCGCAGAAGCTTAGGGAAGCGGCAATTACGGTTACAGATGTGGAGCAGGATATTGCCTCAGTAGAATTGTCTTATGTACTTTCCGCAGAGAGCTCCGGAGGTAATCAGGAATACTATAATGCTTTGGAGCAGTACCGGGTGCGTTATACGTCCTCCAGAATGTATCTGCTTTCCTATAATCGTACCATTAATTCCTTTTATGATAGTGTGTTTACGAGTACCGCTAATAACAGCCTTAAGCTTGGAATTACAGAGTCCGGGGATATTCCGTATCTGGTCAGTGATGACTGTAAACGGGTAGCATTTGTCAAGAACAGAGAGCTATATTTTTATAATTACCAGCAAACACAGGTTGCCAAGGTGTTTAGTTTCTTGCAGGAGGATATGACAGACGAGAGGGACAAATATGCCCAGCACGATATCAAGCTGATTCGGATGGATGACAAGGGCAATCTGTCCTTCGCCGTATATGGTTATATGAACCGGGGGCGTCATGAGGGACAGAACGGTATCTTATTCTATCAGTACCGGCAGGAGGATAACCAGATTGAGGAGTTAGCATTTATCCCGACTTCACAGCCCTATTATGCCTTGAAGGAGGACGTGGATCAGGTTACTTATATTAACGAGAAAAATGAGATTACATTTACCCTGCTCGGTCAGCTGCTATCCATAGATTTGAAGACGAAAAAGACGACCGTGTTAATGGAGCAGGTGCAGGATGAAACGGTGGTATCCTCTGAGAAATACAATATGATAGCCATGCTTTCTGATGTTGACATTTCCAATAATAAAGAGATTATTATTAGAAATCTGGATAGCGGGAGAGAGCAGAGTGTTACTGCTGATGAAGGAGAGGTGCTTAGGGTTATTGGCTTTGTTGAGGATGATTTGGTTTATGGAAAAGTGCGTTCAAAGGATATAGTAGTACGGGATTCCTCTACCACCTTTTATCCAATGTACGAGATTTCTATTATGAATGAGGAAGGAACAATAGTAAAGGAGTATAAGCCTAAGGGAAGCCAGGTAGTAATGTCTGCATCTATTACGCACAGTCTGGTGGAATTAGGTCTGTCTAAATATAATGGGGAGACTTTTTTAGAGAAGGGGACCTATCATATTATGAGCAGCGAGGATGAGGAAGACCACAGTATTGTGCTTGACTATAACTACAATAGTGTCCGCTACAAAGAATTATTTATTGTGTTCCCCAATTATGTCTATGTATCGGATGTGCCGGAAAAGGTGATAACGAAGGAAAAACGGCTGGATGATAACCGTACCATCGAAATTGAGGGAGAGTCTGGTGGTGTACTTCGCTATTTTGTCTATGTAAATGGCAGAATTGAAGCTTCCTATCACAATATTGGAGAGGCAGTCCTTGATGCAGCACAAAACGGTGGAGGAGTAATTAACAGCCAGCAGATGACAATATGGGAAAAGAATGGTGTAAAGGAATATGGAACCATTGGAGAGGAGGTACCTCCGGTTACAACTAAGAAGAAGGAGGAGACCATGGAGGCATGTGTGGCAATGATACTTGGTTTAGAAGAGAAAAATGCTTCCTTAGAGGAGCTTGTTGCTGAAAATATGGATGCAGATGAGCTGCTTAGTAAATATCTTGAAAAGGAAGGGGTTAATGTAACGGGAACCAGTCTTCTGGATTCTATGTATTATGTATGTCAGGGACATCCGGTTATTGCCAAACGCAAGGATGGAAGTTATATCCTATTAACTAGTTATAATAGCTCTTTGTTAAAGTTTACAGATCCCTTGACCGGAGAGGTATACCGTGAGGATTTTGAAACCATGCGAAAGGATTTTGAAGAGGCTGGGAATATTTTCTTTAGCTATCTAAAGTAGTAGCATTTTTTGTTAAAATAAGATATAATTAGCCTAGTAAGCGGGAGGAGGCGAAGCCAGATAATCTTAGTTGATAGGATGGCAGCCATGAGTGATGTTTTAAGTATGGAGGAATGACGATGAAAATACGGTTTAGGGCAGAGTTTGCAAGGGATTGGGTCATGACAAGAGAGTCCACGATGGGGAAGAATCCAATTAATCATTTGCGGGATTGCATTCAGAGGATTATTGGAAAGGATGGCAAGATTAAAACTCTGGATTCTGGGTATACAGATTGTAATTTGATGCTCTTTATAGATGATATTACCTACGAAGGGTTTGAGATTCAACTATGGCAGACGTTAGAGGATGAATTTCAGATTGGTAAGGCATCTCGTGAGGCAGATATTACCTACGAGAAGATTCTTGATGCCGAGGAGGCAGAAGAGGTTAAGAGAGCACAGCTTTTAGGAGCATTGAAGTCTAAAGTGGATATGCTGTTAGGTGCCGGTCCTTTTAAGGATTTGCTGGAGGAGATTGTAATGGTGGCTCCGCAGATTACTGCAATGGGAGTTCAGAGGGTATTTAATGCAAGAGCTTACCTGTTTTCTGTGGATGAGGGCTGTGGTTATTCTACATATTTGAGCTTACTTTCCAATATGGTAGCGAGCTTGGAGCTGTTCGAATTTGGTGATGAGAATAAAGTCATAGAGACTACGGTAGAGAAGAATGATAAGGATCCTTGGCTTCAATATAATGCCATTGGAAAGTTCAAGAATAAGCTGATTAGTTTTGATATTAGCCAGTGGGTTCATGATTTGGATGATCCGGGCTTTAAGAGATTGCTTCGTAAGCTTAGAAGCGTACAAAAGGATTATATTTATGTATTTCGGGTGCCGTATCTGGAGGAACCGACGCTGGGCAGAGTGTATCAGACAATTAGTGATTGCCTATATACAGAGAAGGTGGTATTTCCTCCGTTTACCTATAAGGAATATTTTCAGTATGTTGCTGATCCGTTGGCGAAGTATCGCTTTCAGATTGCGGAAGATGCAAAGGATGAATTTAATAAGAAGGTTTTGGATGAGAAGAGCAAGGGTGAATTTTACGGATTACGCAGTATGCGGAAGCTTTGTTATGAGATGATGTATCGCAAGATGCTCAGCAATGCGAGAAAAGGTGACGCAGACTTGATTATTCATGGTGAAGATTTGGCAGGCTGGGCAGACTAAGTTTTAGAATCAAAGAAGGGATATATGTGAGCGAGTATTATGAGAAGCTTCTTGATGTAGATGTGGAAGAGCTGCATAGCCGTTTAAAAGAGCAGGTAGTAGAGGATACGAAGGAGAATTTGAAGCACTATCAGGAGCAGGGCATTTTCATGGGCAAGGTTGGTGCCAAGAAATTCTATCTGCTTTATAAGCCCCCCTATCTGCGGTGGATTCGGTTTATGACGTTGATGCGTGGGGATATTGGTTCTACAGATGGAGGCAAGACAAGGTTACGTTACCATTTTTGCAAATATAGTGGTTCTGTAGTTCTTGCAAGTGTTTTGATGTGTATTGCAACCGCTCTTACCATTTATGCAGTATTTAGTAACCAGATTAATGTAGCAGGAGTGATATGTATCGTTGGTTTCTGGCTGATGGGATTGTTCCTGTATCTATATGGAATGGCTGTTACAAAATCTGCGAAACAGCGGTTAGTGGAATTTATTGAAACTTTGGCACAGAGATAACATAAAGAGACAATCATAGAAACCGATAGAAGTAAGGTAAAGTGATTGTCTCTTATTTATTATATTTTTGCAAATAGAAAAACCACTCTATTAGCGGGGGGGAGAGTGGTCTTTCATCTATCTAATAGGGAGCAAATATTCTTAGAAACATAGCGATATCTAAAGAATATTTGTCGTGATTAGCAAATATTGCTTTCGAACAACTTGATTATAGCATAGGGTGAATGGGAATGCAATAGGAAATATGAATTTTTTGTAAAAATTTTCTTATTATTTCATAGAAATAGTATATTTTCATTGACGACAAACGATATATTGTGGTAGAAATATAGGGTAGGGGAACTGTAAACAGATATTAAATAAGGATGTATTAGAGGTGACAGCAATGGCAAAAAAAAGAAAGAAAAAGTTCTGGCTCCTGACAAAGGTATTTCAGGCTTTTTTTATTGTAGTTTTTATGGCATGTGTATTAGTGGCAGTAGGACTGTATATGAAATATGGTAAGGATGTCCTGACACTGTATGCTTCTGCACAGCGTATTGTGGAGGATTCCACAGAAAAGGATTTTCAGGCAACAGAGACCAGTCTTGTTTATGATGGCGATGGAGATTTGTTAAAGACTTTAAAAGGAGAGAAGGATTTATATTATCTGGATTCCTCCGCAATTCCTGATACGGTCAAGGAAGCTTTGATTAGTATTGAGGATAAAAAGTTTTACAATCATAATGGAATTGATATTAAGCGTATTGGTGGTTCGCTGATTGCGAATTTCCGCTCGGGAGGGGTGGCTCAGGGTGCTTCTACCATTACACAGCAGCTATCCCGGACTATTTATCTGAATAACGATATAACCTATACCCGTAAGATTAAGGAGATTTTTATTGCAATTGGTCTGGAAAAGAAATACAGCAAGGATCAGATATTGGAGTACTACATAAATAATATTTATTTTGGCAATGGATATTATGGAATCCAGGCAGCAGCGAATGGATATTTCCGTAAATCCATAAGCTCTTTAAGCCTTTCCCAGACTGCGTTTTTATGTGCAATTCCCAATGGTCCGTCTATGTTTGATCCTTATAAGAACAAGGATAACACATTAAAGCGAAGGGACTTAATTTTAAAGGAAATGTTAAATGATGGTGTAATTAGCCAGGAGGAATATGATAAGGCGGTTGCAGAAAAAATTAAGGTGAAGAAGGCTAAGAAGGTAAAGATTAGCAGTGTGGATTCCTTTGTTATGGATTGTGCAACGAAGGCACTTATGGGCGAGCAGGGTTTTGAATTTAAGTATAGCTTTGATTCTGAAGAGGACCGGGCAGCCTATGAATTAAATTATAATGAGGTATATGACCAATGTGAATCTTCCCTTTATACCGGAGGCTACCGCATTTATACGTCTATTGATATGGACAAGCAGAAGCTTCTGCAAAGCTCTATTGATGATATGCTGCAGAATTATACTGAGGTCAGTGATGAGGGGATATATACGCTGCAGTCCTCGGCAACCTGTATTGATAATAGCAGTGGGCGTGTAGTTGCTATAGTTGGTGGACGCGAACAGAAGGATGTAGAAGGATATTCCTTAAACCGTGCCTATCAGAGTTACCGGCAGCCGGGAAGTTCGATTAAACCATTAATTGTGTATACGCCAATGCTCGAAAGAGGTTATACACCGGATTCCATTGTGTCGGATACGCAGATTAAGGATGAGAAGGATGCACCGAAGAATTCCAATGGTTCCTATTCCGGGCGGATAACGCTTAGAAAAGCGGTGGAACAATCGAAAAACGTGGTGGCATGGAGACTGTTTAAGGAACTGACTCCACAGATTGGGTTAAATTATTTAAAAGAGATGCACTATGCGAAGATTGTGGACTCCGATTATGTGTTGGCGGCTGCGGTTGGTGGGTTCACATACGGAAGCAATACAAAAGAAATGGCATCTGGCTATGCTACGATTGCTAACGGAGGTGTTTACCGCGAGCCAACCTGTATTGTTTCTATTACGGATTCGGATGGAGAGATTATTGTATCCGAGAAAACGGAAGAGCTTAAGATATATGATGAAAATGCTTCCCTTATGATGGTAGATGTGATGAAGGGTGTGTTCCGTAGTGGTACTGCTGCGGGTCTTGGTCTGAGTAATAACATGCCTGTTGCCGGCAAGACGGGAACGACAGACGATAACAAGGATGGATGGTTCTGCGGTTTTAGCAAGTATTATACCACTAGCGTATGGGTAGGTTATGATACACCGAGAACCATGCCGGGATTGTTTGGTGGAACTTATCCGGGACGTATCTGGAGAGCTTTTATGGAGCAGATTCATCAAGGGCTTACCCCACAGGATTGGGATGATTATGTAGACGAGGGTAAACGTAAGAATAATACAGAAGAATTTGATGCAACTACGGAGGAGACCACAACCGAAAAAAAGAAGGATGATGAAGATAAAGACGACGAGGATGACATCGATGATATTGATGATACCCCGGTTGCTACAGAGGCACCGATAACGGAGGCACCAGTAACCGAAGCACCAGTGACCGAAGCTCCTGTAACGCAGGCACCGGTAGTAACAGAACCGCCGGCGACACAGGCACCGGTAGTGCCAGAACCACCAGTGGCACAGTGATAAAAAACAATAATATTAATGTTGAGGTGATTACCAACGCACTGCTCTGGCTTTGGGGAATCACCTCATTTTTGAATTATAGGTATTTTTATGGCTGTTACAATGTATCATTAAGAAGAGCATACCGTAGATGGTCTTCATAGTGATGGTTGACCTCAATGGATTTTTTGTCTATGCCCTCATAGGAAAAGGAGAGCTTTTGGATTAAATTAAGGGAACGCTCGTTAGCAGGCATAATAAAGGATTCTAAACGGTGCAAACCGTAATCAGAAAAAGCAATTTCAATTAGTTTTCTACATGCTTCTAGTGCGTAGCCCATTCCCCATTTGTCGTGGTCTAATTTGTAGCCGAACATTCCACTTAAAAATCCTCCCAGCCGGATGTTGCTGATGCTGACACTTCCAATAATGGGGGCATGTAAAGGGTCATCTGCATAGGTGCTTTTTTCGTAAAGCCAGAAACGCAATAAATGTTTTTTAATGATTTCATTATATTCTACCTGTAGGGACGCTCCTTGAAACCCACGGGTGTAAAAGTTATCCGGCCGTGTCAGCTCCCATGCATCAAAATAGGGGCGGTTTTTCTGATAGAAGGCCAGAACCTTATCGGCAGCGGTTTCATTTTCCACTTTTAAAAGCAGTCGGGCAGTTTTGTATTCAAAGTTCATGGTGTAGTATCCTCTTCTTAAATTTTATCTATCCTTATGTATTTTGTTTAATTGTAGTATACTCTAGTGCCTTGGCTTCGGCAAGCGTTGTTATGGAAAATTTCGGTTGAAGAAAGATTGTTTTTATTATATTATGAGGGATAAGGATGGTGGATTGTGTCAAATATGAGAAGGACAGGCTGCTAAGGAAAGGAACAGGTTCAGAAGCATGACAACAGATGAATGTTACATGAAGCAGGCAATCACGCAGGCGAAAAAGGCGGCAACACTAGGAGATGTTCCGATTGGGTGTGTGATTGTATATGAGAATAAAGTGATTGCCAGAGGCTATAACCGTAGAAATAAAGATAAAACGACCTTAGCACACGCAGAGCTGCTTGCGATAAAAAAAGCGAGCCGGGTGCTGGGAGATTGGCGGTTAGAGGGGTGTACGATGTATGTTACCTTAGAGCCTTGCCAGATGTGTGCCGGAGCGATTGTTCAGGCACGGATACCTAAGGTGGTGGCAGGAGCGATGAACCCCAAGGCAGGATGTGCAGGCTCCGTGCTAGATTTGCTCCATGTGGAGCGGTTTAATCATCAGGTTGAATTTGTTTCGGGAGTACTGGCGGAGGAATGTCAGAGTCTGCTTACCGAATTTTTTAGGGAGCTTAGGAAACAGAAGAAAGAGTAGTTTTTGAGTTATTAAGATAAAAATAAATGCATAAAAAACCACGCAGTTTGCGTTGAACTTCCAACAATGAAAGCGTTACCTTGGCAGTTAGCTCAGCTTAGGCACCCTTACGGCACATAGGATGGCTGCTTAGGGCTGCTTGGTTCCCCACCTGACCCGGTTCACAGGTCCTATTGCGTAAGACCTGAACGTCAACACCACTTACCAAGGGCAGCCAGTCATCTGAAAGCCCGAAACAAACCAACACCCCCGATATAGCTACGGGAAAAGGGCGGCACTAACGCCCCGGCTGCGTGGACTTCCATTATATCTGATAAATTTGGTTCTGTCAAATCCAAAATCCACTGATAAAAAATGTTAACTTTCTGTTAAAATTATGGATATTTCACTGGAAAAGTGTTAGTATGAATATGTATATCCAGTATACAAATTCTTTAATAGTCGCATTATATATGTAGAGTTATTATATTCTATATATAGATGGAAGAGAGTATATAGGTTATGCTGGGATTATTACTATGGGTAAAAAGCGGGGTGTTAATATGAATTTACCACAGGTAAAAGACGAACTGATACAATTTAATGAGATGATTTTTCTATATAATTCTGCTATGAAGGAGTGTAAGCTTCGTTTAGAAATCCTTCGTGATGAATACAAGTTTGTTCATCAATACGATCCCATTTTTGATATTAAATCACGAATTAAGTCTATTGATAGTATTACCTCCAAGCTTACCAAGCAGGGCAAGGCAATTACAGTAGAGAATATTGAGAAATATGTGGATGATATTGCTGGTATCCGCATCTGTTGTCATTATTCAACCGATATTTATCGCATTGTGGATTTGTTAAGTGGACAGGCAGACATAAAGATTCTCAATAGCAAGGATTATATGAATGACCCGAAAGCGAACGGTTATCGTAGCTATCATATCATTTTATCCATACCGGTACATTTGGCGGGAAGGGTTGTTCCGGTAAAGGTGGAGCTACAGATGCGTACAACGGCACTTAATTCCTGGGCAATACTGGAGGATATTTTAGAGAATACCTACAGTGATTATCTGCCAGAGGAATTGATGAGAGAAGTAAAGGAGTGTGCAGATATGCTGCATGCTGTAGATAAACGGATGATTCGGATTCAGGATGAGATTTCGCAATACAAAAAAGAAAGACAGTAATAGGGAGATTCTTATTATGATGAATTATACAACGATTATACAATATGTAAGAGAACAGACAGCCAATAATAACCGGCCAGCGAACTATCCGTTTCGCGATCGTTTTGAGCATACTATGCGGGTGTATCGATGGGCAATTAAGCTCCAGAATAAGCTGGGCGGGGATATTGAGATTGTATCCTTAGCTGCTTTGCTTCATGATATTGGATGGGATGAGAATGAGGAGATACCCCATGGGGACATTGGAGCGCAGATGGCGGCAGATTTTTTGGTGGAGATGGATTATGACCCCCGCAAAATTGGGCGAATCTGTGAGATAATAAGACGGCATGAGGAGCAGGATACGACAGATGAGTTGTCTTTGGAGTGCCAGATTGTGATGGATGCGGACTTGCTTGACGAATTGGGGGCAATAGGTATCTTGTGGGATGCCATGGCAACTGCAACGACGCTTGGTGATGAGGCGTCCTATAAGCAGGCTTACGCAAGAATCCGGCAATATTATAAGATTAATACGCCGAAGCGTTCCCGTGCCAAGACGGCAGAGGGGAAGCGGGAGTATCAAAAACGTATGGATTTTGTTCAAAGCTTTATCGCACAGTTAGAGCGGGAATTGTTTTAAAGATTGTTTACTAGGATAAGGAGAGGCTGTCGCTTTAAAGATAGAAAGCGGCAGCCACTTTTGGTTCTAAGCGGGCATGCATTACACATCTTCAATATGTGTTGAATGTGCTGTGTTAGTGTGTCAACAGGAATTGAGAGGCTTCTGCCACAGTGTCAATAATATAGGTTGCTCCAGCCGTTTGCAGTTCTCCTTCCTTGGCATACCCCCAGCCACAGCCAAGGGAATCGAGTCCACATTCTTTGGCACCGAGGATATCGTGATTGCGGTCGCCAATCATAAGTACCTGTTTCTTTTGCTCTTCTGTAGTAATATGGAGACGCCGCAGAGCCTCCCGTATTACATCCGGTTTCTTGGAGCGGCTTTCATCAAGGGTTGCCCCTACCGGTACATCGACATAGGGGGAGAGTTCGAATCGTTCTATAATGGGAAACATATATACCTCTGGTTTAGAGGTGGCAAGGGCAATCGTTTTTCCGGCAGCCTTCAGTTCTTTTAGCATAGCTACAATCCCGTCGTAGGCACGGTTTTCAAATAAACCGATTGTTGCATAGCGTTCCCGGTATTTTGCGACTGCTTCCTTAGCTTTTTCTTCCGAAAAACCGCAGAGTTGCTGAAAGGATACCATTAACGGCGGACCGATAAATTGGTTAATAAAATTGTCATCGTAGTCGCTGATGCCACAGTAATCGAAGGCATGAAGAATACAGTTTCGGATTCCTTCCTCGGAATCGGTTAAGGTTCCATCCAAATCAAATAAGAGATACTGGTACATGATTGCTCCTTTCTTGTTTTATAATTTTTAATGGTTTGGCGTATAGTTTAACAGAATCTAACCAATAATACAACTCTTATTTTGTATATGACAGCTTTATATAACAGTTTTGTGCAGCAGCAATAAAAGATATGAAATGAGGAATACTATGGCGGATTTATATAAAAGATTAGAAGAATATCAAAGAAGTGGTGTTTATCCCTTTCACATGCCGGGGCATAAGCGGCAATTTTTTCTCGAAGAATACATGGATGATGGAGAAGGGCTACAAGGGACGTCTGTTCCCTATGGTATTGATATTACAGAGATAGAAGGTTTTGATAACCTTTCTTCGCCCAAGGAGGGAGACGTGCTATGGCAGATGTGTGAGGAGGCGAAGGAGCTTTATGGTACAGATGCCACCGTTCCGCTGGTTAATGGTTCTACGGCAGGATTGATGGCGGCAATAAGTGCGTTGGCGGCACCCGGTGATGAGATTATAATTGCAAGGAATTGCCATAAGGCGGTGTATCGTACGGCGGAGCTTCTGGGATTGGTGGTTACTTATATTTATCCGGAATATAATATGGATTCCGGAATTGTTTCGGGGATAAATATTGAAAAATTACACGAATTGTTAGAAAGGCATCAAACTGCTAAGTGTATTGTAATAACATCTCCAACATATGAGGGAGTGATATTAGATATCTATCGAATTGCAGAGGAAGCACATAACTTCAAAATACCACTAATAGTGGACGAAGCCCATGGTGCCCATCTTCCTTTTTGTCCCGATGAATTAATGAATCTGAAAAAAAATATATTATATTCATCTAATAAAAATCTGAAAAGAGGTGGCTATAGTGCGTTGTATCAGTCGGCGGATATTGTGGTGCAGAGCCTTCACAAAACGTTGCCTGCATTGACCCAGACGGCAGTACTGCACGTTACAAAGGGGGCTGGGGAGCGTGCGGGGATATCTACAAAACGAGTAGAGTCTTATGTGCATTTGTTTCAGACTACGAGTCCGTCATATCCATTATTAGCATCAATTGACACCTGTTTTTTGGCATGTAAACGTATGGTGAATAATAAAACATTTGACAAATATCTAATAAGATTGAATGACGAGCGTAGAAAATATAAAAAATTAAAGCA
Organism: Lachnospira sp.; assembly: GCA_017621205.1. Lineage (GTDB taxonomy): Bacteria > Bacillota > Clostridia > Lachnospirales > Lachnospiraceae > NC2004. The sequence continues at coordinate 14,979 of JAGATQ010000002.1, read as the reverse complement.
TTTGCGTCTGCTTGATGAGGAGATTGCCGGATGCTATGGTTATGATATTGGAAAGCTTGTTTTTCTGACAATGGGAACCACGATTTCCGGTGTTGATTTGGTATGCCGTCTTCGGGAGGAATATCATCTAGAGCTGGAAATGGGGGGAGCAAGCTATGCTATTGCCATGACGAGTGTATGTGACAGCGATGAGGGATGGGAGCGGTTGAGACAGGCAATCTTTGCGATAGACCAAGAGCTTAGCAGCAAAGTATTTGGTAGAAGGAATAGCAAATATGAGCAGGAGGCTTCTGATACAGTAATGACAATACGAGATGCCATGGATAGCAAGAAGGTTACGGTTTCTTTAAATGAAATAAAATCAAACATTATAAAGTGTATATCTGATAGTGTTACACAACCTATTGAAAAGCCGGTATCACCTATGATTAGTGCTACCTATATCATGTGTTATCCGCCAGGCATACCATTGTTGGTGCCGGGGGAGCGTATTAATATGGAGGTGCTTACAAAGATAGAGGAAGCAGTGAATGCCGGCTGTGAGGTGCTTGGGGTGAAGGAGGGAGAAATTGCAGTAGTGGCTCAAGAGATTGGATGATGCAGTTAAAAAGCTGTCATTTCACAAGTACTATAGTGAAATGACAGCTTTTATGAATGGTGCCCAGATTACTTCGTTATACTTATGATTATTTCAGTTCCTTTAGATAAAGCGGCAGCTTTTTGTTCTTTTTGTAATCATCTACCCGGACAAAAATTCTGGTAATGTAGGTTTTACCATTTTGCTTAATTTTTGCTGTTACAACGGTAAAACCTTGTTTCTTACCGGATACGATTCCGACTTTGCCATTCTTTTTCACTGTTGCCACCTTCGGGTTAGAAGAGGTGTAGGTTACCTTAGCATTCTTTTCGACATTCATGAATTTAATCTTTGTCTTCTTATTTTTAAACACACGTTTGTACACATTGTATTCTGGAAGAGTACCTGCTTTTTTACTAAGTGCCTTTTTCTTTAGGCTATAGATAATGACTTTTTTCTTTACCGTTAAGTTAATTCGTACGCGATAGTAGGAGCCATCCTGCACTACATCAGCAGATATCTTACATTTGCCAAGCTTCTTTCCAGTGATAATACCCTTCTTGTTAATAGTCGCAATCTTCTTGTTGCTGGACTTATAAGTTACTTTTGCGTTCTTGGCAATTCCGACTAAATCAATCTTAAATTTAGAACGGATGGCAATGGTCTTGTTCATTTTCAGAATCGGAACCTTGCTAATTGCCGCTTTCGCAGTAATCGTCATATTATCTGTAATCAATTTTGCGGGAATCAATAATCTTCCTGTTGATTTATTATAATGGATAGCAACTGTCTCTCCTTTTGAATCTTTCACTACACCCGTATTGGTAGAAACAGTATAGGTTGTCGTACCAATTGTAATAGTGAATTCCGTATAGGTATACCCCTTTTTGGGGGTAAGAGTTACCTCATAATCCTTGCCCGTATCCAATGTCTGTGTCTCGTCTTTTGCACTAACATTTGAGAGATTTTTGGTTACATTAATATCCTTCTTTTCCCCGGGCGCTGGTTGATTTGAAGTGCCTGGTGTCTGGGAAGGTGCAGCGTCTTTGGCAATAATTTTGACGTTGTTATTGGTTACAGCAGAAGTCAAAATAATTTCGTTATTGCCCGGAGTAAAGGTGATGCTGCTGGTCTGTGTGCCGGATGCATCTGTTACATTTCCGGTCTTGACATCCACATAATATACATCTGTACCGACCTCAACCCGAAGCTCGGAAAGTTCCTTGCCTGTGCTTGGAACAATGGTCGTTTTGTAATCATTACCTTTTATAATAGGATTGCTATTGTCCTCTGGCAGTTTTTGCTCATTTAGATATTTCTCTACAGTAATTTTATCTTTGGCTTCTGCAGTAATTTTAATATCCGTGGTTACCTGTTCTTTTGGAAGCGTAATGGTTACTCTGGTTGGGTTATATTGTACAGTAATGTCGCTGTTTGGTGTTCCATTAACAGTAACAGCACCATTGTTCGGGTTAATAATATAAATTTTTCCGCCGACCTCTGCTGAAATTTCTGTAAATGCTTTGCCCGGCTTTGGCTCTAAGGTAATCTGATATTCATTATCCTTCTTAGGATATACGGTCTCGCTTTTTTTGACTACACCAGTTAATTCCTTTGTTACATCGATATTGGAATAATTAGGGTTGCCGGGGTCTGTTGGATCCTCCGGATTGCTTGGATCTTCAGAGTCTCCTTCTTTGTAAGCGGTTGCCGTAATAATCATATTATCTGTAACTTGTTCTGCTGCAATCTTAAGTTGGCAGCTGTTTGGATTAAAGGTAATTGTACTTATCTCCTGTCCGGAAGCGTTCGTCACCCTGCCAGTATCGGGGTCGATATCATATACGGTTGTTCCAATCTGTACTTTAATTAAAGTGAATGTATAACCACCACTATATGGAGTAATTGTAACCTGATAAGGACTGTTCTTTGCCGGCTTTGGTGTTTCGTCTGAAGCAGATACATTGGTCAGGTTTTTGGTAACGTATATGCGATTCTTTAAATCCTCGTTGCTTTCTGCTACGGCTTTAATATAAATATTATCTGTTACCTTGTCAGCAGAGATAACCAGAGTATTGCTTGCCGGATTATAGATTACACCATCCAAATTTGTAATATTCGTGGTATGGTTTGGTTCAATTCGAGGATAGGTCTTATCTCCGATAATTACATCAATTTCAGTTAATACATTGCCTGCCTCGGGGGTTAAGGTAATTTGATATTCACTGTTTTTTGGAATCTCCTTATTGGTCTCGCTTTCGTTCGTAAGTCCCCAAAAGCTGGTAGTAACAGTAATTTGTTCAGGCTCTGTAGATGTTCCTCCACTGCCATCTCCCAACGGTATACCAGTGTATTTGTAAAAATGTGCCTGCGAGTCGGAATTTACGGATTGGGCGATAATATTGCCCTCATAATTACCACCAGTTACTGTGACAGAAGCGTTTGGTGCGATTAAATGTCCGGACTGCATTGCTGTAGTAACGGCGGTGGTATCCGGAAGATTCCATACCAGATTCATTCCATGGAAATTAAATTGTCCATCTGCCGAAGAGCCAGACATCTTTTTGAGGAAATTTTGAAAATTGTTTCCGTTGATAGTAATATCGCCATTGAAATTCAAACGGCTTACATTCCCGGTTACCGTGATAACACAGGTATGGCTGGCAAAGTAATCTGCCTGTTCCTGTTCGGTTGTTCCCGGTACAAGTACATCAATCCGTCCCTGACAGGCATCGAGAAGGGAAGCATCTATTACAACCTGATTGTTATTTGAAAAATCAACGACTACTTTTCCGTTATTTGATTCGGTTATTTTTGTTCCGGTATTCTCAATTGACTTAGATGCAGCTTTTAATTTGGTAAAGGCGGCATCAATATTGATATAATCCGGATTCTTTACAAATCGGTCATTTGCATTAACAGAAACGCTTGCATCAGCAGTGCCATAGTACATCTTTCGGGTGACATTTTCAGGCACACCATTAAAGGTTGCATTCCATATCTGGAGTTTTTCAATATGGTTTACATAGGATGGTGAAATTCCAACGTCTCCTGCTGAATTATCAATGGCAAGTGTATCGCCAACTACGACTGCTCCCATTGTATGGCTTCCGCCACTGCCCCGATAATCTCCTTTTGTAAATATCTGAAAATTAGCAAGAATTTCTTTGATTGAGTAGCTGCCGGAATATCTTGTAGTTGTGTCAGACACGGCTTGCACAGAGATGATATTGTTTACTCCCGTTCCAATAATCAGTGTCAGGGCAAGCAGCCAGCTAAGTAGCTGTCTGGCAGTCTTTTTCCTAAATAGATTTGCTTTCATAATATATCCCTCCTTGATTTAAGTATGTATAGGTAGTCGGTGCAAATGATTACAAAGTTACTTTGTAAATTTTAGCTACTTACATATATTATTATATATCGGAAAAATCAGTTTATTATTAACTTATTTATAATAATAATATGTTAGGCAATTATGGAAGTTTTGTCTTTTTCTGACTGCTAATCTGTTGGAAATACAAATGTCTTGATTTCACAAATTCCCTAAGGTATAATATTGGAAGAGCAACCTATGTATGGCGTCAGTTGGGACACAGGATATTTTTATTTTAAGAAAGCAGCAGGGTTATACATTGTGAGGAAGAGGAAATAACATGAAACAAGGATTATTTATTTCGTTGGAGGGTCCTGATGGCTGCGGGAAGTCTACGCAGATAACCTTTATGGAGCAGTATTTGAAGCAGGAAGGCTATGAGGTTGTTGTGACAAGAGAGCCCGGCGGTACAGATATCAGTGAACAGATTCGTAAGGTTATTTTAGATAAAGATAACATGGCGATGGGGGATACGACGGAGCTTTTGCTTTATGCAGCGGCGAGGGCACAGCTGGTAAGTGAGTTTATCAAGCCTGCTGTAGATGCTGGTAAGGTGGTTATTTGTGACCGTTTTGTGGATAGCTCTGCGGTTTATCAGGGAATTGCAAGAGGGCTTGGAATTGATATGGTATATGCGGTTAATTCTTATGCGTTGCAGGGGATGATGCCCAAACGCACCTTTCTTCTTGATTTACCGGCACAGGAAGGGATTAAGCGTAAGAGGGGGCAGCATGAGCTTGACCGGATGGAATTACAGAAGGCGGAATTTCATGAGAAGGTCGCACAGGGTTACCGTACCTTGGCAGCTATGCATAAGGAACGTATTGTAATAATAGATGCTATGAAACCAGCTGATGAGATTGCAGCAATTATCAGAGAAGAGCTTCAGGATTTGTTATAGATACCACATTGCACCTGTTTGTTATAGGCGTTGTTTTACAATCATTTTTATGTAGAATATATTGTAGTCTGCCGATATATGTAGTAGATTGCCCGGATTTTGCAGATGTAGGATTTGTGATGGATCAGGCGGATTTTCGATGCGGGACATGGGGTGAATAATTGTGGCAGGCGGTGTATGATACCGGACAAGGCAGCAGGAAAGGAAGGTTGTTATGGATATTAAGATAAATGAAATGCAGCAGACTGCTTCGGCTCAGGGCGTTCAGACAAAAAGTGCGGATGTGGACAGTGGATTTAAATTTACGCTAATCAGTAATATAGATAAGAAGGATTTGGCAGAGAAGCTTAGCTCATTGATGAAGGACATCGAGGAGCAGGGGGAGAAGATTGCCAAGCATATGGATATTAAGGATATGCGAAGGTACCGTGCGACGATAAAGGAGTTTATGAATGAGGTGGTGAGCAATTCCCACGAGTTTTCCAGAGAGAATTTCTTAGACCGAAGGGGACGGCATAGAGTATACGGGATTATTAAACAGGTGGATTCCAATCTGGATGATTTGGCACAGGAGCTGATGAAGGAGGAGAAAGACCATCTGGCAATTTTACAAAAGGTTGATGACATCAGGGGGCTATTACTGGATATTTCCACCTGATAGTCTTAGGAGGTGACAGCGATGTTAAAGTTAGATGATATCATTGGAGAAGAGCAGATAAAGGAACATTTCACCGGGGCGATTGAGCAGAAGAAGGTGAGCCATGCCTATATTTTTGAGGGGGAAGCGGGCTGTGGTAAGAAGGCATTGGCATATGCTTTTGCTAAGATTCTGCAATGTGAGAAGGGCGAGAGTACGCCTTGTGGCTGTTGTCAGTCCTGCCTGCAGGCAGAGAGCGGCAATCATCCTGATATTATTACGGTGACCCATGCCAAGCCGAACAGCTTTGGTGTCGAGGAGATGCGGCAGCAGCTGGTTAATGATATGGAGATTAAGCCTTACAGTGGCAGATACAAAATATATATTATACCGGATGCAGAGCTTTTGACAGGGGAGGCTCAGAATGCGATTTTAAAGACGATTGAGGAGCCGCCGTCTTACGGTATTGTGATGCTTTTGACGACCAATACAGGAAGATTTCTGCCGACGATTATGAGCCGTTGTGTGAAGCTTACGGTAAAGCCGGTGGACAACCGTAAGGTTTATCAGTATTTAGAAGATCATTATGAACTAGATGAAGAGATGCTTCGGTTTGCGACGGAATTTGCCTTTGGTAATATCGGAAAAGCGTGCCGTTGTGTGGAGTCCGAGGAATTTCTGGAGATGCGGGATATGTGTATTCATATGCTGAAGCACATACCGGAGTGGGAGATACCGGATATTGTATTTTCTGTGAAGGAGGCGGCACAATATAAGTTACAGATGCTTGACTTTTTGGATATGATGAGCATGTGGTTTCGGGATGTCTTGTTTATTAAGGTTACTAAGAATCCGAACAAGCTGATATTCAGAGAGCAGTTTCGTGTGCTGCTTGACCAGGCGAAATATATTTCCTATGAAGGAATTGAGGATATAATCAGAGCCATTGACAATGCTAAGGTGCGGATTGATGCCAACGTTGGTGAAGAGGTAGTGTTAGAGCTTTTGCTGTTCCGTATCAAGGAGCATCTGAAATGGATGAAATAAAAAGGAGTAAAAACATGATTGAAGTAATTGGTGTCCGTTTTCGGACCAATGGCAAAATCTATTATTTTGACCCGCTTAAGTATGATGTGAAGCAGGGTGACCATGTCATTGTCGAGACGGTGCGAGGCGTCGAGTATGGCAGTGTTGTTATGGGACGCAGAAGTATTGGGGAGAAGGAGATTGTTGCAACACTAAAGCCGATTATAAGAATTGCTACTAAGAAAGACGATGAACAGCAGCAGCGTAATCAGGAGAAGTGTAAGGATGCTTTTTTAATTTGCCAGAAAAAGATTGAAAAACATAAGCTGCAGATGAAGCTGATTGATGCGGAATATACCTTTGATACGAACAAGCTGTTATTTTATTTTTCTGCGGATGGAAGGGTAGATTTCAGGGAGCTTGTAAGAGATTTGGCGAATGAATTCCGCACCCGTATTGAGCTGCGTCAGATTGGTGTGAGGGATGAGGCGAAGCTGCTTGGCGGTCTTGGTGTGTGTGGACGTCCATTCTGTTGTAATACGTATTTGTCAGAATTTGCCAGTGTGTCCATTAAGATGGCGAAGGAGCAGAATATTTCCTTGAACCCAGCTAAGATTAGTGGTGTGTGTGGACGATTGATGTGTTGTCTTACCAATGAGCAGGAGACCTACGAGTATCTCAACAGCCAGATGCCGAATGTGGGCGATTATGTTAAGACGGCAGACGGATATTCCGGAGAGGTGCAGAGTGTCAATGTCCTTCGCCAGAAGGTGAAGGTAATTATTACCAATGATGAGGATGAGAAGGAGATTGTAGAATATAAGGTGCAGGATTTACAATTCAAACCTTCCAAAAAGAAGCATTATTCAAAACGGGGACGTAATCATGCACAGGAGCAGGATGCCGATGTGGATATAAAAGAGCTGGAATCCTTAGAGAAAAATGATGAGACGGAATCAAAGCTGGAATAAGAAGGATGAACATGGATAAAGGTAAGTGGTTAAGGGCTGGGGAGCGTATCGATGACTTGCAGTGTGGTGGATATGAGTTGATTCAACAACCGGAACGGTTTTGTTTTGGTGTGGATGCCGTATTGTTAGCCCATTATGCGACAATTAAGGAGGGAGACCGGGTGCTGGATTTGGGAACTGGCACAGGGGTCATTCCCATTTTGCAATGTGCCCGTAATAAGCGGGCATCTTTTGTAGGGTTGGAGATTCAAGAGGATAGTGCGGATATGGCTAGCCGTAGCGTATCTATGAATGGCTTGAATGATAGAATCCAGATCGTAAATGGAGATATTAAGGAGGTGGCTTCGTTGTTTGATGCTGCTTCCTTTCAGGTTGTGACGAGTAATCCTCCCTATATGGTGAAGGGGGATGGTTTGATAAATGGCACAGAACCGAAGACAATTGCCAGACATGAGATACTCTGTACGCTTAATGATGTCGTTTCGGCGGCTTCCCGGATGTTAAAACAGAATGGGCGGTTTTATATGATACATAAACCGTTTCGGCTGCCAGAGATTATTTCTGTGATGCTAAGCTATCATATTGAGCCGAAGGAGCTACGCATGGTTCATCCTTATGTTGACAAGGAGCCGTCTATGGTATTAATCGGTGGCGTCAAGGGCGGCAGACCAAGAATGAAGGTGGCACCGCCGCTTATCTTATATAAGGATAAGCAGATATATTCGGATGAGGTGTACAGGATTTATAACAAGTAAAAGAAAGGCGGAGCTGCCATGGGACAATTGTATATCTGTGCAACGCCAATTGGCAATCTGGAGGATATTACCTTTCGGGTGGTGCGGGTGCTAAAGGAAGTAGATTTGATTGCAGCAGAGGATACGAGAAACAGTATTAAGTTATTAAACCATTTTGAAATAAAAACGAAGATGACCAGCTATCACGAGTATAATAAGGTGGATAAAGCAAAGTATCTCGTAAAGCAGATGGCGTCAGGGCTTGATGTTGCATTGATTACGGATGCGGGAACTCCCGCAATTTCTGATCCGGGTGAGGAGCTTGTTCGTCAGTGTTATGAGGCGGGAATTACTGTGACCTCTCTGCCGGGAGCCTGTGCTGCAGTTACTGCCCTTACGATGTCGGGGCAGGAGACGAGAAGATTTGCCTTTGAGGCATTTCTGCCAGCGGATAAGAAGGAACGGACACGGGTACTTTCTTCGTTGGAAGAGGAGACAAGAACGATAATCCTCTACGAGGCTCCCCATCATCTGTTAAGGACACTTGAGGAGTTATATAAGGTGCTTGGTGACCGCAGGATAACGCTTTGTAAGGAATTAACCAAGCGGCATGAGTCGGTATTTATGGCGACGTTGTCAGAGGCGGTGAGGCATTATGCGGTGGAGGCACCCCGTGGTGAGTATGTATTGGTGATTGAGGGGAAAAGCTTTGAGGAACAAAGGGCCGAGGATATCCGACAGTGGGAAACGATGAGCATTGCGGAGCATCTTGATTATTATCTTAACAAGGGAATGGAAAAAAAGACAGCGATGAAGCAGGTGGCAAAGGATAGGGGGATATCGAAACGGGAGGTCTATGCGGTGACAATTGGGGAGAACGGTTAAGCATTGTAAAATAATAAAGCAGTTGGGAATGTGCCGTATTAGAAAAATAGATATTGAAGGAAGGGTATGTAGATATTATGATGGGAAGTAACAAAGTAAAAAGGACAGTTCCGTTTGTTATATTGACATTGCTTTTTTTAACTGTTTTTTTTACGGATGAAGTGTATGCTGAGGGGGAAGGGAGCACGTTCTTTGCTCCTGCACTTCAGATTACAGAGATTACAAGGGACACGGTTGTTTTACAGTGGGATAGGGTGGAGGATGCATCGGGTTATCTTATCTATCGTTCCGGCAGGAAGAATGGTAATTATAAGCTGGTAATGGATACTACACTTTGTAGCTTTATGGATAGGGGACTTAGGCATGGCAAAACCTATTATTATCGGATTGCTGTCTGCTATATAGATGAGTTTGGACAACGGGTAGAGAGAGAATGGTCGCCTGCAGCTGCTGCGACTACCAGATATCTTCCGGTAACACTTTCCGGCGGGGAGGTAACTGCATCTAAGGCTACTTTAAGCTGGTCTAAGAGGACAAGGGCAGAAAAATATGTAGTATATTACGCCCCGAAGAAAAAGGGGAATTATAAAAAGATAGCGACAACAAAGGATACAAGCTGTACGATTACGAGATTAAAGGAGAAGAAGAAATATTTTTTTAAGGTGATAGCTGTCGGGCATTCTACTGCCAGAAAAAGGGTGGTGTCGGAGGATAGTAACCTTATCAACATTGTGACAAAGCCGAAGGTTAGGAAAACTGCTTATGTAGGAGATTCCGTTATGTCCGGTATGGACTCTTACGGTGTTGTAAAGGGCAAGGGCAAAAAGGTAATTTGCAAGATTGGTGTCAATACCTATAATTTTTACAATGGTTCTATTATGGATACATTACTTGATTATCAGCCGGACCGGATGTATATCATGCTTGGAATGAACAGTCTTGTCGGCAGTCCGAACAGCGTTCAGTTAGACGGATTGGTTGAATATTATAGCAAAATTATTAAAGAGTGTAAGAGGGGAAATAAGGATATACAGATTGTAATATTATCGGTTTCTCCAACAAGAAGTACACAGGTAAAAAATTCCTCTGTGAAAATGTTCAATAATAAGATTAAGGCACTAGCCAAAAGGGAAAAAGTGTATTATTATGATTATACGAGCTTCTTAAAAGATTCCGATGGAAGGTTGAGTAAGAAGTATGCGATTGAAGATGGAATTCATTGGAATCTGACTGCTTATCAGATTTTTAAGAAGCGGCTGGATGCCTATGGGAAAGGGTTAGATTAAGCCAAGAGAAGGCGGTTTGCAGAGACACTCTGTGAATCAAAAGTGTAATAGCCTGTGGCAGATTTGTAGCAACGGGATGAAAATTGCAAGATACATCAGATAGTAGGAGGAAGATATGATGAGTAAGGGAAAGATTAGGAAGAGTATGATTGGTTACAGGGCAGCGACGGTATTATTTGCTGTTCTGATTTGTTTTACGGTATTTCCGGTATCAGCGGCATCGCCAAGTGCGAGTAGCGTGGTAGCTTCCATGAAGAAGAAAATTGGCAGCAGTAAATTTCCATTTTCTAGCAGCAATGCGATAAGCAGCAGCCGTAGGGTGTTTGGGGTGACGGTTTCTGATATGGATTCCTATCAGGCATATGAGAAGACGACGGGAAGTGGCAGCGATAAGGTTGAGTATATTGTCTTTGTTGGAAAAGCGAAGTCGAAATCGGCAGCAAAGAGTGCCAAGTCTTCCTTGAAAAAATATATTAAAAATGAGTCGGAGAGTATGAGCAGCTATCTTTCTTCTACGGGCAAGAAGGTATTTAAGGGCGCCCAGATTGGATATAAAAAGGAGTATGTCTGGGCAGTGATGTTAAAATCAAAGTCGGTTAATAAAGATGCAGTAAAGGCAGTTAAGAAAGCAATCGGGTAAGCATGGAATTTTAAAATACATGATTCAGGCGTTATAATTATCCATATAACGCTTGCATTTATTAGATAAGTAAAGAGGGATACAAGGGGATATGGTATTTAGTAGTTTATTATTTCTATTTCGATTTCTTCCAATTGTTTTGGTATGTTATTATATCGTGCCAAGACGGTTTCGCAATGTTGTGCTATTTGTGTTTAGTCTTATGTTCTATGCGTGGGGGGAACCGGTGTATGTTGGTCTGCTGCTCGTTTCCTCTGTGGTGGATTACACTCTTGGCAGATTCATTTCAAGCTTTTTGGCAAAGAAGCAAAGAAATCATGCAAGGGTCTGTTTACTTTTATCTATTATGATTAATCTTGGCATACTAGGTGTATTTAAGTATGCCAATTTTTTAATTTCCTGTTTTGATAATTTGTTTGGTTTCGATTGGGATTTCTTGGAGCTGGCATTGCCCATAGGTATTTCCTTTTATACCTTTCAGACTTTGTCTTATACAATCGATGTGTATCGTGGGAGAGTAAAAGCACAGAATCATTTTATTACCTTTGCAACGTATGTAGCACTATTTCCACAATTGATTGCTGGACCGATTGTACGGTACGAGACGGTGGAGCAGGAGCTTAGCACACGGAGGGAAAGCCTTGATGATTTTTCTAAAGGGGCGTTGCGGTTTTGTATCGGGCTTGCGAAGAAGGTGCTGATAGCCAATAATGTGGGTGTTATATTTAATGAGGTGGCCTGTATGGATTCGGGAGAGCTAAGCACTATGACGGCGTGGCTTGGGGTTGTTTCCTTTACCTTTCAGATATATTTTGATTTTTCCGGTTATTCAGATATGGCAATTGGTTTGGGGCAGATGTTTGGATTTCATTTTTTGGAGAATTTTGAACATCCCTATGAGGCGAAGAGCATAACAGAGTTTTGGCGTAGATGGCATATTTCTCTTAGTACATGGTTTAAGGAATACGTATATATACCTCTTGGTGGTAATCGAAAGGGAATGGCGAAGCAGCTTCGAAATATTGCTATCGTATGGCTGCTGACTGGCTTGTGGCATGGTGCTTCCTTAAATTTTGTACTGTGGGGGGCTTATTATGGTGTGCTTTTGGTTTTGGAGAAGACCGTTTTGTTAAAGGTGCTTAAAAAGCTGCCTAAGCTGGTTTGTCACATTTATACAATGTTGTTGGTTATCGGTGGATGGGCAATATTTAGCTATTCGGATATCGTTAACGGGGATGCTTATGTGGCGGCTTTGTTTGGTCTGGGAGCGTCTGGTTTCGCTGATGGACAGTTTCTTTATCTTCTGTTTACCAACTTATTGTTATTGCTGATGGCAGCCGTTGGAAGCACAACTCTGCCAAGAAGGTTTGGCTTATGGCTTCTCGGTGAACATAAGGAGCAGTGGACGGTAAGAAGAAGTGTGTTAAGCTGCTTGATGATGGTGCTGTGTATTGGGTTTTGTGTTGCATTTTTAATTTCGGATTCCTATAATCCGTTTTTGTATTTCCGTTTTTAGGGGATGAGGGCTATGGATAAGGATATGATAAAACAGAAGAAAAATGAGCGACAGCAAAGGGGCAGACTGGTATTGTTTCCCGTTATATTATTTGTGGGGGTGCTTTGTGCCTGTATGCTGGTATCCATTGTTAAGCCGAAGTCTGATTTTTCTGAAGCGGAAAATCGGGCATTGCAGGAGCTTCCTGAATTATCATTTGATAGCATATTGCAGGGAGATGTTCAGGAGGAATATGAGGACTATCTGTCTGACCAGTTTTGGGGCAGGGAGGGTTTTGTTGCCCTTTGTACAAAGCTAAAGCGTTCCTTTGGGAAAAAGGATATTAATGGTGTATATCTTGGAACAGATGGATATCTTCTGGAGAAATATCATGCTTCGGATTTTGATAAGACGCAGGTGGAGGATAATATCTTTTATCTGTCTGCGTTTATAAAGGATACCGTAAAAAGTCTTGGGAAGGACCATGTGCGGACACTGTTTATTCCTTCTAAAGCAACGGTGCTGTCTTCTTATATGCCAGAACACGCCAAGGCATATGACACCAGCTATGTGCCACAGCAGGTGGCAAAGGAAATATCTTTTGGAGTGGAGGAAGAAGAGGCTGATGTTGATGGAGGGGTGCTTAATTTGACCATGGCTCTTAACAGGCATGAAAAGGAATATATTTATTACCGCACCGACCATCACTGGACAACACTTGGGGCATATTATGCATATTCCGCCTACAAGGAGAGTTTAGGGCAGATGCCTCCTGCTCTTTCGGACTATAAACAAAAGGTTGTTTCTAATCAATTTTTAGGTACAAGCTATGATAAGGTACAACAGGCGGAGCAGGCAGATGAGATTCGCTGCTTTACTTATATGGGCACAAGGACAGTTTCTTCTAATGCGTTACATATCAACTTTGATGATGGAGCGTCTGTATGGGACAGTTACTATGATGAGAACAGCCTTTCCACGAAAGATAAGTATAGTTATTTTCTGGGTGGCAATACAGCAAAAATCCACATCACGACAGGAACGGATAATGGCAAGGTCCTGTTATTGCTTAAGGATAGTTTCAGTAATAGTTTTGTAGAGTTTCTGGAGCAGGATTATACCCATATTTACATGCTGGATTTAAGATATGTTGAGGGGAATGTGTATGATAGTATTGCTGCAATAAATCGGGAGAATAGTATTACGGATGTACTTGTTCTCTATAATGTTGAAAAATTTATGCAGGATGATAATATGTGGAAGCTGGAGCAGGGACATAACTAATGTAGCGGTTCTGTAATTTTCTAATGCATATCACAATAATACAATGAGCTTACTATTGTTCTTAGTAGAGTAATTTATTTATTAAACACAAAACACTCTTTTGTTTTTCTGTAAAACATGTTAGACTGGATAAAGTTACCAGTATCTATTTTAAAATTATCTAATAACCATAATACCCCAACAGGAGGATACCCATTATGATTGGAAGAAACAAGAAAAGCGTAACCACTGGTTTTGGAGCAGGGCAGCCGTTGTCCTGCTTCTCGTAAGTGTTCTTGCATCGGTCATGCCGGATGCTGTGGCGAAGAGGAAGACGTCGGGAGATTTTTATGGTACGAAATGGAGCTATAATACGAAGACAAAGACGTTGACGCTTAGTTGTAAGGGGAAGATGGATGATGAGCCGGTAAATATGGATGGTGAGAATTGGCCGTGGGGGACATGGGAAGGAGAGATGGAAAGGATAGTGGTAAAGGAGGGGGTAACCTGTCTTAGCAGTGTTATAGGTGTTTTTAATAACATCAAGAGTGTTTCATTACCGAAAAGTTTAAAAAGAATTAGGTATGGTGCTTTTGAAGATACAAAAATAACCAAGATTAAGCTTCCATCAAATTTGAGAATTATAGAAGGAAATGCATTCGCATTTAGTAAATTGAAAGAGGTTATTATTCCACAGAAAGTTGAAAGAATTGATAGTGAGGCATTTTTGTCATGCAAAAAACTAACTAAGGTACAATTGCCTAAGAAGCTTGAAAAAATAAATGATGGTTTGTTTTGGGGTTGTTCCAAACTTAAAATGATTACATTACCTAAGAATGTAACTCAAATAGGAACAGAAGCTTTTTCACAATCCGGTCTCACCACCATCACCATCCCTAAGAAGGTCACCCGCATTAAAGCAGAAGCCTTCAAAAAATGTACCTCCCTAAAGAAGGTTACCTTTAAGACGAACAAGCTCACCACCATAGAAGCTTTCCTCTTTGAAGGCTGTAAAAAGCTGACCGCTATCACCCTTCCAGGCAGCATCAGCAAAATAAAAAAGCAGGCATTTAAGGGAAGTGGATTAACCTCTATCATGATTCCCGGACAGGTCACTGCTATTGAAGAGGAGGCTTTTGCCAACTGTAAAGAGTTAAAGGAAATCACCTTTACCGGCAGCCAGCTCGTGAG